>NZ_JBLJBW010000017.1:0-51457 GCF_047638095.1 Azonexus sp. | reverse complement strand
GTCAGCGCCTGGCTGGCCGGATCGAAGGGATGCGCGTCAATCCCCTGCCCTTGCAGCGCGGCCAGCACCCGGCCACCACTATTGAGCGAGACTTCACGCTCGCCGGAAGTGCCGCCAAAAAGCACGGCGACCTTGCCAAAATCATGAACCGCTTTCATTGTTTTTCCACCAACTTACCGGGCACCGCGCCGATCGAACCGGCCCCCATGGTCAATACGACATCGCCATCGCGGGCGACATCCAGAATGGTTTGCGGCATGGCCGCAATGTCTTCGACGAATACCGGCTCCACCTTGCCCATCACACGCAAGGCGCGTGCCAGCGAACGCCCATCCGCTGCAACGATGGGGGTTTCGCCGGCGGCATACACCTCGGCCAGACACAGGGCGTCGACGGTAGATAAAACCTTGACGAAATCCTCGAAACAATCGCGGGTGCGGGTGTAGCGATGCGGCTGGAAAGCCAGCAACAGACGCCGGCCAGGGAAAGCGCCGCGCGCCGCCGCCAAGGTTGCCGCCATTTCCACCGGATGATGACCATAATCATCGACCACAGTGATCTGCCCGCCTTGCGGCAAAACAAGCTCGCCGTAACGGTGAAAGCGCCGGCCCACCCCCTTGAATTCCGCCAGCGCCTTGCAGATCGCCGCGTCATCCACGCCCACTTCGCTGGCCACGGCAATCGCCGCCAGGGCGTTCAATACATTGTGTTCGCCCGGCACATTGAGCGTGATCGGCATTTCGCTCGTCGTGCCATTGACCCGCACACAGGTGAAATGCATGCGTCCGTGATCGGCGCGCACATCCTTGGCATACACGTTGCAATCCGGCGTCAAACCGTAGGTGATGATCTGGCGCGTCACGCGCGGCATGATCTCGCGCACATGCGCGTTGTCGGCGCACAGCACCGCCACGCCGTAAAAAGGCAGGCGGTTGAGAAAATCGACGAAGGCCTGCTTCAGCCGCTCGAAATCATGGCCATAGGTTTCCATGTGATCGGCGTCGATGTTGGTCACGACCGAAATCACCGGCGACAAAAAGAGGAAGGAGGCATCCGATTCATCGGCCTCGGCCACCAGAAAATCGCCCGCGCCCAATTTAGCATTGGCCCCGGCAGCGTTCAAACGCCCGCCGATGACGAAGGTCGGATCGATTCCCGCCTCGGCCAGCACGCTGGTGACCAGGCTGGTGGTGGTGGTTTTGCCGTGCGTGCCGGCGATGGCGATGCCCTGTTTCAGACGCATCAACTCGGCCAGCATCAAGGCGCGCGGCACGATGGGAATGCGTTTTTCGCGGGCGGCGATGACTTCCGGGTTGTCCTCTTTGACGGCGGTCGAAGTGACCACGGCATCGGCCCCGGCAATGTTTTCGGCGGCGTGGCCGATGGTGACGCGCACGCCCTCCCCTTCCAGGCGGCGCGTGGTGGCGCTCGCCTGCAAATCGGAGCCGCTCACCGTGTAATCGAGGTGGGCCAGCACTTCGGCGATGCCGCTCATGCCGGAACCGCCGACACCGACGAAATGGATGTGTTTGACTTTATGTTTCATCGTGCAAGATCACTGCAAAGTTGCGCCACCTCCCGGGTGGCCTCCGGTTTCGCCAAACTGCGCGCCTGCTCGGCCATGGCCAGCAACTGGCTGCGCGAGTAGTTGCGCAACAAGGCGATGCTTTCCGGGCTAAGTTCGTTTTGCGGCAAAAGAAAGGCACCACCAGCACTGACCAGAAAACGCGCATTGCCCGTCTGATGGTCGTCCACCGCGTGCGGAAAGGGCACCAAAATGCTCGCCACGCCCGCCGCCGCAAGCTCGGCCACAGTCAGCGCACCGGCGCGGCAAATCACCAAATCAGCCCAGGCATAGGCCCCGGCCATGTCGTCGATAAAGGGCACGCAATGCGCGCTGACGCCGGATGCCGCGTATGCCGCTTCCAAGGCTTCAATATGTTTTTCACCGGCCTGATGCACAATCTGCGGCAGCTGTTGCGCCGTCAGCTGCGCCATACCCAACGGCACCCGCTCGTTCAAGGCTTGCGCCCCCAGGCTGCCGCCGATCACCAACAGCCGCAACGGCGTCTCGCCGCGTTCGGCAAAACGTTCTGCGGGTGCGGGCAGCGCGGCAATCTCCGGGCGCACCGGATTACCCAGCCAGAGGCCTTGCGGCAAGACATCGGGAAAGCCTGTCGCAATTCGCGTGGCGATTTTTGCCAACACACGATTCGCCAGACCGGCAACCGAATTTTGCTCGTGCAACACCAACGGAATTCCGCTCAGGCGGGCCATGACGCCGCCCGGAAAGGTGATGTAACCGCCCATGCCGAGCACCACATCCGGGCGCACCTGGCGCAGCGCCCGACGCGCTTCGCGGCAGGCACGCAGCAAATTGACCGGCAACATCAGCTTGCGCAACACGCCCTTGCCACGCAGCGCAGCAAAGCGCACCCAGACCATTTCCAGGCCATGCTGCGGCACCAGGCGCGCCTCCATCCCGTCCGGATTACCCAGCCAGACCACGCGCCAGCCCTGCTGCTGCATTTCCTTGGCCACTGCCAGCGCCGGGAAAATATGCCCGCCAGTGCCACCCGCCATAATGAGTAGGGTTTTGCTCACGACCGCCCCCCCCGCATCAAGCCTTGATTTTGCCTACGGCCGCGCTGCGCGCTTAACACCGGCTGCGCCGGGTTAGCCTGCGGCGAAATCGCCAGTCGATGCGAATCAACGATGCACAACATCACGACCGCCCTCCGCGCATCAACTGGCGATTTTCCCAATCCACCCGTAGCAGGATGCCGAGGGCGATGCAATTCACGACGATGCCGGAGCCGCCGAAGCTCATCAGCGGCAAGGTCAGCCCCTTGGTTGGCAGCAGCCCCACATTGACGCCCATATTGATGAAAGACTGCACGCCGAACCAGATGCCGATGCCCATGCTGACCAGGGCCGGGTACAGGCGCTCCAGGCGCACGGCTTGACGACCGATGGCGAAAGCACGCTGCACGAGGAGCGCAAACAGGCAAATCACCGTCAGCACGCCGACAAAACCCAGCTCTTCGGCAATCACCGCGAGCAGAAAATCGGTATGCGCCTCGGGCAGATAAAAGAGTTTTTCCACGCTTGCCCCCAGCCCGACGCCAAACAACTCCCCGCGCCCAAAGGCAATCAAGGAATGCGAGAGCTGATAGCCGCGCCCGAAAGCATCCGCCCAGGGGTCCATGAAGCCGAACACGCGATCGCGCCGATACGGCGAAACGATGATCATGACGGCAAAAGCCGCCAGCAAACCAACGATGAGCACGGCAAACATGCGCGCCTTCAGCCCGCCGAGAAAGAGAATGCCCATGGCAATCGAAACGATCACCACGAGCGCCCCAAAATCTGGCTCTTTGAGTAAAAGAAAACCCACCAACACCATGGCCCCGAACAGGGGCAAAAACGCCTGCTTCAAGTCGTGCATGACGTTGATTTTGCGATAGGTGAAATCTGCGGCATACAGCGCCACGAAGAGCTTCATCAATTCCGACGGCTGCAAATTGGCAAAGCCCAGGGACAGCCAGCGCCGTGCGCCGTTGACATCGCGCCCGATACCCGGGATCAACACGATGACGAGCAATACCGCACCCAGCAGAAATAATTTCGGCGCATGTTTTTGCCAGGTTTCCATGCGGATCTGGAACGCCAGCGCCGCCCCGATCAGGCCAATGGCGAGAAAAACCCCTTGTCGGAACAGATAGTAGGCCGGCTGATGATTGGTGAAACGCCCAGCCTCGGCAATGGCGATGGAGGCTGAATAAACCATCACCAATCCGCCTAGAAGCAGCACCATGGCCGACCAGACCAAGGCCGGATCGATTTCGGCCAAAGGGCGACGCGGGGCATCGAGTGCGGACATCAACATGCCGGCAACTCCTTGACCGCGGTGATGAACGCTTCTGCCCGATGCGCATAATTGCGGTACATGTCGAGACTGGCACAGGCGGGCGACATCAGCACGGCATCGCCGGCTTGCGCCTGTTCGCTTAACCAGCGCACGGCTTCCGCCATGTCGGCGCAGCGCTTCTGCGGCAGGGCACACTCGGCCAGCGCGGCGGCGATTTTGTCCGCATCACGCCCGATCAGGGCCACGGCCCGACCGTGCCGACCCAAAGCCCCTGCCAGCGGCGTGAAATCCTGCCCTTTGCCATCACCGCCCAGGATGATCGCCACCTTCTTGCCCAAGCCTTCAATCGCCGCCAAGGTCGCGCCAACATTCGTACCCTTGGAGTCGTCGATGTACACCACCCCGGCCCGCTCGGCCACCCACTCCACGCGATGCGCCAGGGGGCGAAAACTACGCAGCCCCGGCAGCATTTGCGCAAGGTCCACCCCCAATGCCTCACCCAAGGCCAACGCCGCCATGGCATTGGCCGCGTTATGCGCCCCGCGCAAGCTCATGGCGGAGAGCGCCAGCAGGCGCTCCTCACCACGCCACAACTGCCCGTCGTGTAAACCATAATCGACGGCGCGCGGCGCTTTACCCAGGCCGAAGGTGATCATCTTGCGCCCGCAGCGCCCATTGGCCATCGACCAGTCATCATCGCGATTCAGCACCCGCACGCCCTTGCCCTGGAAGATGCGCGCCTTCGCCGCGGCGTAATTGGCCAGGCTGCCTTCGTAACGATCGAGATGGTCTTCCGTCACATTGAGCACGGTAGCCGCCGCCGCATTCAAATGGGTGGTCGTTTCCAACTGGTAGCTGGACAACTCCAGCACCCATACTGCCGGATAAACGCCGGCTTCTTCCGCGGCCATCAGGGCATCCAGGGCAGAGGGCGAAATATTGCCGCAGGCCACCGCCGGCACCCCGGCTGTATTGAGCAGATGCGCCGTGAGCGCCGTTGTCGTCGTTTTGCCATTACTCCCAGTAATGGCAAGCAGCTTGCTTTGCGGCGCAAGTAAGCGCACACCGGCAACGAACAATTCAATTTCCGACACCAGTTTTTCTGCCACGGCCGCCAGTTGCGGCATCGCCTTGGGCATACCTGGCGACAGGGCAATGATGTCTGCCCAGGCGCAGCTTGCTGCACGCAAAGGCCCGGTTTCCAAGGTCGCCGTCGGCGCGCTCTGGCGCAAAATGTCTTGATTGGGCGGCGCACTGCGCGTATCGGCGACGCGCAGCTCGGCCCCCTGGCGCTGCAGCCACTTGGCCATGGCCAGCCCGGACTCGCCGAGCCCGATCACCAATACGCGTTTGCCTTTTAATTCCATTTCAGCGCAGCTTCAAGGTAGACAAACCGATCAGCACCAACATGATGGTGATGATCCAGAAACGCACGACGACCTGGGTTTCCTTCCAGCCGCCCTGCTCGAAATGGTGATGCAAGGGTGCCATGCGCAAGATGCGCCGACCCTCGCCAAATTTCTTCTTGGTGTATTTGAACCAGGACACCTGCAACATCACCGACAGGGTTTCCACGACGAAAACGCCGCCCATGATGAAGAGCACGATTTCCTGACGCACGATCACGGCCACCGTACCCAGCGCCGCACCCAGTGCCAGCGCCCCCACGTCGCCCATGAAGACTTCCGCCGGATAGGCGTTGAACCACAAAAAACCCAGCCCGGCCCCGGCCATGGCCCCCAGCAAAATGCACAATTCGCCTGCCCCGGCGACATAGGGAATATGCAGGTATTTCGCATAAACCACGTTGCCCGTGGCGTAGGCAAAAATGGCGAAGGCCGCAGCAATCATCACCGTCGGCATAATGGCCAAGCCGTCCAGCCCATCGGTCAGATTCACCGCATTACTGGTGCCGACGATGACGAAGTAGGTCAGCACGATGAAACCGGCGATGCCCAGCGGATAGGCCACGCTCTTGAAAAAAGGCACGATCAGCTCGGTTTGCGCTGGCGAGCTGGCCGAATAGGCAATGAACAGCGCCGCCCCTGCCCCCAGCACGGACTGCCAGAAAAATTTCCAGCGGCTGGCCAGCCCGTTCGGATCGCGATACACCACTTTTTTCCAATCGTCGTACCAGCCGACAATGCCAAAGCCCAAGGTCACCACCAGCACCGTCCACACATATTTGTTGCTCAGATCCCCCCACAGCAAAGTGGTGATGCCAATGGCGATGAGAATGAGCACACCGCCCATGGTCGGCGTACCAGATTTGACCAGATGGGTCTGCGGGCCGTCCCTGCGCACCGCCTGACCGATTTTCTTGGCGGCCAGCCAGCGGATCACCCGTGGGCCAGCGGCAAAAGAAATGAGCAGCGCCGTCATCGCCGCCAGCACGGTGCGCAAGGTGATGTAATTGAATACATTGAAAAAGCGCACGTCTTGCGCCAGCCATTGCGTGAGCATCAAGAGCATGTGCTCTCCCCTTTTTCTGCGCCCGCCGCGATGCTTTCCACCGACAAGGCATCCGCCACCCGCTCCATGCGCATGAAGCGCGAGCCTTTGACCAGCACGGTCGCATCCGGCGTCAAGATTTTTTTCGCCGCCGTGACCAGTGCATCCACGGAATCAAAATGTGCCGCGCCCTCACCGAAATTGCGCACGGCCTGCGCACTCGCTTCGCCCAGAGCCAAGAGGCAATCGACGCCCTGACTTTTTGCGTAACCCCCGATTTCATCGTGACACTGCCGGCTACCCGCGCCGATTTCGCCCATGTCACCCAGAATCAGGATTTTTTTCCCTATGGTGCTGGCCAACACGTCGATGCCGGCACGCACGGAATCTGGATTGGCGTTATAGGTATCATCCAGAATCTGCGCCCCTTGCCCGCCAGCGCGCCGCTGCAGGCGGCCTTTGACGCCGCGAAAAGCTTGCAAACCGGCGACGATAGGGGCCACGGGCAGCCCCGCTGCCAGACAGGCGGCTGCCGCCGCCAAGGCATTGCCGGCATTATGTTTGCCGGGCACGGCCAAGGTAATCTGCGCTTCTTCACCTGCGGCCCGGATACTGAGCTGAAAATCCAAACCGCGCTGCACCAGCGCGCCGCTCACCTCGGCCGGCCGTTGGAAAGCAAAGCGCATCACCCGCTGCCCGGTTTTTGCCCCTTGCCCTTGCCAGATCTTCGCTTGCGGGTCATCGGCGTTAAACAGCGCCACCCCACCCTTTGTCAGGCCGGCAAAAATTGCGCCTTTTTCACGCGCAACTTCCGCCAAATCACCCATACCCTCCAAATGCGCGCGCTGGGCATTATTGACGAGCGCCACGGTGGGCCGCGCCAGCTGCGTCAGATAGGCAATTTCACCCGGATGATTCATGCCCATTTCGACCACTGCCGCCCGATGCCCGGCATGCAGTTGCAGCAGGGTCAGCGGCAGGCCAATGTCGTTATTGAAGTTGCCGCGCGTCGCCAGAATCGCGCCTGGGTAGGCCGCTTCGAGCACGCTGGCGATCATTTCCTTGGTCGTCGTCTTGCCGTTCGAGCCGGTGACGGCGATCAAAGGCATGCTGAACTGCGCCCGCCAAGCGGCAGCAAGTTTGCCCAGTGCGCGCCGCGTATCTGCCACCAGCACGGCCGGCGCACCGGCAGGAACAGCCGCCGCCTTGCTGACGAGCAAAGCCCCTGCGCCCGCCGCCACCACTTGCGGCAGAAAGTCGTGCGCATCGAAACGCTCCCCACTGAGCGCAATGAACAACTCGCCGGGCGCTACGGCGCGGCTGTCGGTCGCCACGCCGCGCAAGCTCTGCGCGCCGGCGCGAGCACCGCCCAGCACCTGACCTTGGGTCGCCGCAGCAATTTCGGCGAGCGTCCATTGCATCATGAGCCTTTCTCCTGCAGCGCCGCCCTGCGCATCCCCCGTTCTGCCAAGGCCTGTTCGGCCTGGGCGCGGTCGGAGAACGGCAAACGTTCGCCGGCGATTTCCTGATAGGTTTCGTGGCCCTTGCCGGCCAGCAAAATGACATCTTCCGGGGCGGCCTCGGCAACCGCGCGGGCAATGGCCTGCGCCCGGTCCGTTTCGCAAATCAGCTGCGAACGCGCGCTTTCCGGCACGCCGCGCACGATGGCCGCAATAATCTCTTCGGCCACTTCGCCGCGCGGATTGTCGCTGGTCACCCGCAAGGCATCCGCACCAGCGGCGGCGATCGCCCCCATCTGCGGGCGTTTGCCAGGGTCGCGATTGCCGCCGCAACCAAACACCACGCTGAGCTTGCCGCCGCGCGCGCGGCTCAAAGGACGCAGCGCACGCAAGGCGTTTTCCAGCGCATCCGGCGTATGAGCGTAATCGACGACAACCAGTGGCTCGCCCACCCCGCCGACATGTTCCATGCGCCCCGCCGGCGGTGTCAGCGCTGACAAACGCTGGCCGATTTCACGCGCATCCAGCCCCGCATCGAGCAGCACCGCCGCGCAGGCGAGCAGGTTGGAAACGTTGTACTCCCCCGCCAGCGTGGTATCGACACTCACCCGCCCCGTGGGCAGCAGCAGATCGAAGCGCTGACCATAGGGCGTGGCGCTCAGGTTTTCCGCCCGCACCAGGGCCGGATGATCGCGGCGCGGCGCGGCCAGCGAGTAGCCGATCACCCGCATGGCGCTGGTGCGGCGCAAAAGCTGCAAACCAAAAGCATCGTCGAGATTGATCACGGCGGTGCGCAGACGCGGCCAGCCAAACAGTTTTTCCTTGGCCGCCGCATAGGCCGCCATATCGCCGTGATAGTCGAGGTGGTCGCGCGTCAGATTGGTAAACACCGCAACATCGACCCGCGCGCCATTCAAGCGCCCTTCTTCGATGCCGATCGAGCTGGCTTCCAAAGCGCAGGCCGCGGCTTGCAAATCGCGAAATTGTGCCAGATAGCGCATCAATACGCTGGCTTCCGGCGTGGTAAAACCGGTATCGACGAGCGCTCCGGGGAAACCGGCACCCAGGGTGCCGATCACCGCGCAAGGTTTCGGATAGACCCGCGCCAGGCATTGGCTGATCGTAGTTTTGCCGTTGGTTCCGGTAATCGCGATCAAGGACAGAGCTTCGCTGGGATGCTGATACACCGCGTGGGCCAGCGGCCCGGCCAAGGCGCGCAAGTTTTCCACCATCAAATTGGGCACAGTCCAGGCCGGATCCCAGACAAAATCGCCACCGGCCTGCCAGAGCACCGCGCACGCGCCGCGCGCCACGGCATCGGCGATATAGCGCCGGCCGTCGGCCAGAGCCCCGGGGTAGGCGAGAAACACATCGCCCGCCTGCAGCTGCCGGCTGTCATCTGCCACGCCAGTCGGCGTAACGCCCAGCGCGGCGAGTTGTTCGAGTAACTGACGTGGCGTCATCACAAATTCCCCCGCGCCAGCTTGCCCGGCGGCCCACTGTTCGCCACGACCTGCATCACGGGCTCGTCCGGCGGCACCCCCAGAGTGCGCAGCGCACCGCCCATGACCTGCGCGAACACCGGACCGGCGATCTGGCCGCCGTAATATTTGCCGGCGCTGGGCTCGTCGATCATTACCGCAACGACCAAACGCGGATCGGAAATCGGCGCAATACCGACAAAAGAAGCGATATATTTTTTCGCATACACCCCACCCTCGAGCTTATGCGCCGTGCCGGTTTTGCCGCCCACGCGATAGCCGGGAATTGCCGCTTTCGGCGCGGTGCCGCCGGGTTTGACCACCATTTCCAGCATGGCGCGCATTTCCTTGGCGGTCTGCGCCGAATACACCGGCGTGCCGCGCACCACGGGCGTATCGATGCGCAAAAGCGAGGCGGGCGGCAGATCGCCATCACGAGCAAACACCGTATAGGCCCGCGCCAGCTGGATCAGGCTGACCGAAATACCGTGCCCGTAAGACATCGTCGCCTGCTCGATCGGCCGCCAGCTTTTCCAGGGACGCAAGCGCCCTCCCACTTCACCGGGAAAACCCAGACGCGGCGGTTTGCCAAAACCCAGGTTGTCGAACATGTCCCACATCGCCTCGGCCGGCAGACTCAGGGCGATTTTGGTGGTGCCGACGTTGGAAGACTTTTGAATCACCCCGGCTACCGTAAGCAAGCCGTGTGCGTGCGCATCGCTAATCGTCGCCTTGCCCACCGTGATGCGCCCTGGCGCGCAATCGATCACCGTGTCGTAACGGTATTTACCGCGCTCCAGACCGAGCGCCACCGAGAAAGGCTTCAGGGTTGAACCGGGCTCGAAAGTATCCGTTACGGCGCGGTTACGCAGCTGCTCACCCGAGAGGCGGGCGCGATTATTCGGGTTGTAGGTCGGCCAGTTGGCCAGCGCCAGAATTTCACCCGTGCGCGTATCCATGACGACGATGCCACCGCCTTTGGCCTGGCTTTCGCTGACGGCGGTTTTCAAATGGCTGTAGGCGAGGTACTGGATTTTGGAATCGATGGCCAGGGCAATGTCCGCACCGTCGCGCGGCGCGCGGGTGGCCCCCACATCCTCGATGATATTGCCGCGCCGGTCGCGAATCACCGTGCGCGCCCCGGCGCGCCCCAGCAGAGCATCCTGAAAGGCAAGCTCGACACCTTCCTGGCCTTTGTCATCGACATTGGTGAAACCGACGAGATGCGCCGTCATTTCACCCGCCGGGTAATAACGACGATACTCCTCCTCCTGATGCACACCGGGAAACTTCAGCCCCGCCACCTGCTCTGCCGTTTGCGGCGGCACCTGACGTTTGACGAAAACGAAGGTTTTCTCCGCGGCCAAGCGCGCATCGAGCTCGCGCACCTTCATCTCGAGCAAGCCGGCAAGCTGACGCTTTTGTTCGCCGCTCATCTTGCGCGCATCGCCGGGAATCGCCCAAACCGCCTTCATCGGCGTCGATACGGCAAGCACGTCGCCATGGCGGTCGGTCACCTTGCCGCGTGAAGCAGAAATTTCAATATCGCGCAGATAACGCGAATCTCCTTTTTCCTGGAGAAAATCGGTATTGATTACCTGCAAATAAAAGGCACGCAAAATCAGCGCCAGAAACCCTGCCATCAGCAACACGCCGAGCACACGCGAGCGCCAGCCCTGCAAGGCAAGCTGCAAAAGCGGACTTTCCGTGTAGCGGTGGCCACGCTGCGGCCGGCGGCGCACGACCATCAGTGCTCCTCCTTGACCATGGTCGGAGCCGGCATCGTCATGCGCAGACGCTCGCGGGCGATTTTTTCCAGACGTGGATGGGTAGCCCAGGTCGACATTTCGATCTGTAATTGACCGTATTCGATATCCAGCTGCCGCGAACGCTCCTGCTCTGCTTCCAGCGCCTGGAACAGCTTACGCGCATGATGCTGCGCACTGACTACGGCCAGCGCGCACACCATGACGGCAAAGAGCAGGAACAAATTCAGACGAAACATCAGCCAGGCCCTTCGCATTTCTCGGCCACGCGCAGCACCGCACTGCGCGCCCGGGGGTTGGCTGCGATTTCCGCCGCACTCGGACGCTGCGCCTTACCCAACAGACGTAGGCGCGCCGGAGGCAGTTGCGCAGCACGCAGCGGCAGATTTTTAGGCAGGGTATCGGGGCTCGCCTGGGCGCGCATGAAGCGCTTGACGATACGATCTTCCAGGGAATGAAAGCTGATCACCGCCAGCCGCCCGCCGGGTTTGAGCAGGGAAAGGGCTTGCGGCAAGGCTATTTCCAGCTGGCGGAGCTCTTGATTGATATGAATCCGTAAAGCTTGAAAGCTGCGCGTCGCCGCGTCCTGACCTGGCTCACGGGTGTGCACGCACGCGCGTACAAGGTCCGCGAACTGGCCGGTGGTGAGAATGGGCTGTTCCCCCCTAAGAGCCACAACCTTCTTTGCAATCTGGAAAGCAAACCGTTCTTCGCCATAGTTTTTTATCACCTCCGTAATTTCCCGCACTTCTGCCCGCGCCAGCCACTCGGCCGCCGTCTCGCCCTGCGTCGTATCCATGCGCATGTCGAGCGGCGCATCGAAACGAAAACTGAAACCACGCGCGCCCTCATCGAGCTGCGGCGAGGACACACCAATATCAAAAAGAATCCCGTCTACGGCGCTGACACCAGAGGCCGCCAAGCCTTCCGCCAATTCGCCAAAAGCCCGATGCACCAAAGTAAAGCGCGGATCGTTCAGGGCCTGGCCGGCAGCGATCGCCTGCGGATCTCGATCAAAAGCGAACAGGCGCCCCTGGGCATTCAATGCGGCGAGTATGCGTCGGCTATGCCCACCCCGCCCGAAGGTGGCATCGATATAGATACCGTCCGGTTTGATTGCCAAGGCATCGACCGCTTCTGCGAGCAATACGGTGACGTGCTGATCCGCCGCACTCACAGCACCAAATCCGCCAAGCCCGCCGGCAATTCGCCGCTCAAAGCCTCTGCCGCCAATTCGTTTTGCGCCAGCCAGCCGGCCTCGCTCCAAATTTCGAAATGACTGCCCATCCCCACCAGGTAAACCGTTTTTTCCAGCTGCGCGTAGGCACGCAATTCCGGGGCCAACAACAAACGTCCGGCGCTGTCCGGGCCTTCGGTGCGGGCATTGCCGACCATCACCCGCTTGATTGCCGCTGCCCGAGGATCGAGGCTGGACGCCTTCAAAATTTGGTCGCGAATCGGCTGCCAGGCCGGCGCGGGGTAAAGGAGCAGACATTTGTGGGGGTGCGCCGTCAGCACCAGTTCGCCATCTCCGGCGGCGCGCAGGGCGTCACGGTGCCTTGCCGGAATGGCAAGCCGCCCTTTGGCATCCAGATTGAGCGCCGCAGCCCCTTCGAACATCCCCGTTTACCCACTTTTCAACACATTTCCCCACTTTAGAGGAAGATTTTTGGAGCGTCAATAGAAAAACAGGATTTTTTTCTTAAGTAACAACGACTTAGCGTGCATTTTGGAGGCAATTCTTGATGTTGTTTTCCCTTAAAAATCAATGCCTGGAAAAGGCATAGTTAAAGTGAACTATTAGAAGTCCTCCGGGGCAGACAGCGGCATGCCATGCTCTATGCCATGTTCTTATGAACCCCCAATCCCATCGCGCCCCTAGTGCGGGCCCAAATTGATTTTTCATGCTGGTAAACGGCACAGCCCCCGCTCGCGGCGGGGGCTGTGCGGGGAAAAACGAAGCTGGCTTACTTCTGCTGGCTCAATTTCTGCTCCAGCGTTGCCAAGGGCACCGCGCCGGGGACGCGCTCGCCGTCGGCGAAGATGATGGTCGGCGTGCCGGTGATATTGAGGCGACGGCCGAATTCCTGATTTTTACTCACCGCGCTGGTGTCGCAATTATCGCGCCCGCCCGGTTGCTTGCCATCGATGATCCAGTCCAGCCAGGCCTTGTTACGATCGGCGGAACACCAGATCTGGCGCGATTTTTTCAGGGAATCTTCGGACAGGATCGGGTACAGGAACGTATAGATGGTGACGTTTTCCAGCTTCTGCAAATCCTTGGCCAGCCGCTTGCAGTAGCCGCAGTTGGGGTCTTCGAAGGTGGCGATGACGCGCTTGCCGTTGCCGCGCACCTGTTTCACGGCCTGATCGAGCGGCAAATCGGAGAATTTGATGGCATTGAGCTTACGCATGCGCTCATCGGTGATGTTGCGGTTAGTTTTCAGGTCGACCAGATTCAAGGCCTGCGGCGCGCGGATCATGTCGCCGCCAATCAACATGGCGGTGACTTTTTCGTCGGTATAAAAAATATTGCCGTCGGCGTACACCTCATACAGCCCGAGATAGCCCGCCTTGGTCACCGATTCGACTTTAATTCCCAGACGCGCTTCCACCGCTTTCTGAATTTCGGCCTCCTGCGCAAAAGCGCAGAGCGCAACAAACGACAGAAACGCCGCAGACAGGATTTGACGCAACATGTATTTCTCCTAAAGCGCCCCGAGGGCGTAACGCACCAAAACAGTTTTGGCCACCGGCAAACGCTCGGTCAGCCCCAAACCCAAATTTCGCAAGTTTTTCAGCAGCGGCGAAGGCGAAGCAAAAAGACGCCGCAAGGTATCCGTCGTGCTTTGCATCAACACAGTTTCTTCGCGCCGCGCGCGCTGGTAGGCCGACAAGAAGCGCAATTCGCCGATATCCTGCCAAGCCGGCGCGGCCAATAAACGCTCGGCAAGTTCGCGCGCATCCTGAAAACCCAGATTGATGCCGTGCCCGGAAAGCGGGTGAATACCGTGCGCGGCATCGCCTACCAGGGCCAGGCGCGGCGCAACCGTGCGCGGCACACGCATCAGGCGCAGCGGAAAAGCTTGCGCCGGCGTAATGCACTGCAACTCGCCCAAACGATGCCCGCCCGCTGCCGCCACGCGCGCCGCCAAAGCCTGCGGCGACAACTGGAGCAATTCCTCGGCCAGCGCGTCGGGCGCAGACCAGACCATGGAAATGTTTTGCCCGGCCAGCGGCAACCAGGCGAGTACGCCGTCTGCGCGAAACCACTGCCAAGCCGTATTGTGGTGCGGTTCGGCGCAGGCAAAATTAGCCACCACGCCTTTTTCACCATAGGGGCGATTGTGCGCCGGCAAACCGGCTGTTTCGCGCACCCAGGAATCGCGCCCGTCCGCGCCGACCAGTAAACGCGCCGCCAAAATACTGCCGTCGGCCAGGTGCAAACTGGCGGTATCCGCGTCAATCCGCTGCGCCACCGGCTTTTGCCCGAGGAAAAGCTGCACATTGCTCTGCCGCTTCAAGCTTTCCCACAACTCGCAGGCCATTAGGGAGGATTCGAGTATGCAGCCCAGGTCGGGCACGGCGGTTTCGAAGGCAGAAAAATTCAGCGTGCTGCCCTGGTCGCCAAAAATCTGCATGGCGCGAAGCGGAGCAATCCGCTCGGCGGCAAGATGTTTCCAGACGCCGATCGTGCGCAAAAATTCGACGTTGGCTGGACTCAGTGCGTACACCCGCGCATCCCAGCCCGCATTTTCGCCCCCCACGCGGCGTGGCGGCTGATATTCGACCAGGGCGATACGCAGGCGGCTGTCACGTAGCGCCACCGCCAAGCTGGCACCGGCCAGCCCACCGCCGACGATGATCAGATCAAAAACAGCCATGGGGGACCCGCGCGGCGCGCAAACCGCGCATCAACCGGCGGCCTCGCCACCGCCCTTGCCCCCCCCCGGGCGCGGACGTCGATTGTTTTTACTGCGCGGCCGATGTTTTTTCTGCTGCGCACCGGGATCGCCGGCATTGGCAGCGCCAACCGCCGCGGCCTGCCCCGCATGTCCGCCGCTGCGCCCCCCGCTGCCCGGTTTGTTGTTATGGCGCGGCGGCTGGCGGTTGTTATTCCCGCTGGCCACGTAGCCGGCCAGGCGATTACCCGGGGCCAGCTGAATTTCGAGCTCGATGATTTCATCCCATTGCGCATCATGACGATCGCGCTCAGGCACCGACAGCAATTCACGCAAACGGCGGCGCAAGTGCAAGGGCTGAAAATCCTCCTGCACTGGCTGCGCCGCAGGTTCGGCGAGCTCGCTATTCTCCTGCGCCAGAGCAGGCGCGGACGCCGGCTCGGCTTCGGCTTCAGCGGTAGCTGGCGGTGCAAGCTCTTGCGCTACCGATTCGTCTTCTGCGTCTTCCGAGGGCGCGTTGTGTTCTTCGTGGTTCAAATTCGTCATACCAATTAAAAAGCGGAGCCCACCTTGCGGCGAACCCCGCGTTCGATCATGCGCAACTTATTTTTTCTTGGCCGCTTTCTTCGGCGCAACTGCGGCCTTGAAAGCAGAGCCCGCCGTAAATTTCGGCACGACAGTGGCCGGAATTTTGAGGGTTGCGCCCGTTTTCGGATTTTTGCCGGTACGCGCCGCGCGCGGCGAGGATTTGAAGGTGCCAAAACCGACCAGGGTCACCGAATCTCCCTTGGCCACAGCCCCTACTACAGCGTTAACAATGGCCGACAGTGCTTTGTCTGCGGCCGCCTTGGTGATACCAGCTTCTTGTGCAGCAACTTCGACCAGCTCGGATTTATTCATCTACGCCTCCTAGTTACCCATTCAAGTTAAGAAAACTGGCCGTCAACGAACGGCAGTGCGGCAAAAGTAGCACAGCTTGCGCCCCAGGTGTTGGCCGAAAAGGGGATTTACACGCCATTCATTGTGATTTTTTGTAATGGCGTTGATACTCGCACCGCTGCGCTGCGCTTGATGGATTTTTCCAAAAAACAGATTTGATAGCTCTTAGCTATTCGCAACATGAGTTCAATTAATTGGATTAATTCGCATGCGCGACCTATCATCCATCCGTCGTTCATCTCAACCCACAAGGAGAAAACATGTCCCTCATCAATACCCAAGTACAAGCCTTCAAGGCCCAGGCTTTCCACAATGGCAAGTTCATCGAAGTCACCGAGCAGAGCCTGAAAGGCAAGTGGTCGGTGCTGATTTTCATGCCGGCCGCCTTCACCTTCAACTGCCCGACCGAAATTGAAGATGCCGCCAACAACTACGCCGAATTCCAGAAGGCCGGCGCGGAAGTCTATATCGTCACCACCGACACCCACTTCTCGCACAAGGTCTGGCACGAAACCTCGCCCGCCGTCGGCAAGGCCCAGTTCCCGCTGGTCGGCGACCCGACGCACCAACTGACCAATGCCTTCGGCGTGCATATCGCGGAAGAAGGTCTGGCACTGCGCGGCACCTTCATCATCAACCCGGAAGGCACGATCAAGACGCTGGAAATCCATTCCAACGAAATCGCCCGTGACGTCACCGAAACCCTGCGCAAGCTGAAGGCTGCCCAGTACACCGCCTCGCACCCGGGTGAAGTTTGCCCGGCCAAGTGGAAAGAAGGCGAGAAGACCCTGGCCCCGTCGCTGGATCTGGTCGGCAAGATCTAAATCCAGTCTGCAAGCCTTCCCCGGCCCCGTCGGGGGAGGATTTCAGCGCCATGCCACGCCCTTGCGTGGCATCCCAGTGAAATCCTCGGAATCGTATTTTCACCATTGAAACGGGAGAAACACCATGCTCGAAGCTGACATCAAAGCCCAACTGACCGCTTACCTCGAACGCCTGCAACGCCCCATCGAACTGGTTGCCGCCCTGGGTGACGATGCGCGTTCGCAGGAAATGCGCGAATTGCTCGCCGACATCGTCAGCTGCTCGAACCAGGTCAGCCTGCGTGAAGAAAAGAATGCCCGCACCCCCTCCTTCGGCGTCGCCCTGCCCGGCGAAGCCGCCCGCGTGCGCTTTGCCGGCCTGCCGATGGGGCACGAATTCACTTCCTTGGTACTGGCGCTCCTACAAGTCGGCGGCCACCCGCCCAAGGTCGAGCCGGAAATCATCGAGCAGATCAAAAACCTGCCCGGCGGTTTGCACTTTGAAACCTTCATTTCCCTCTCCTGCCACAACTGCCCGGACGTGGTGCAGGCGCTCAACCTGATGGCCGTGCTCAACCCCGGCATCAGCAGCACCATGATCGACGGCGGTTTCTTCAAGGAAGAAGTCGAGCGCCGGCAGATCATGGCCGTGCCCATCGTCTATCTGAACGGTGAGGAATTTGCTTCCGGCCGCACCAGCCTGGAAGAAATTCTCGCCAAGGTCGACACCGGCGCAGCGGATCGCGCCGCAGCAGCCATCAGCGAAAAGCCTGCGTTTGACGTGCTGGTGGTCGGCGGCGGCCCGGCGGGTGCGGCGGCGGCAGTTTATGCGGCGCGCAAGGGCATCCGCACCGGCATCGTCGCCGAACGCTTCGGCGGTCAGGTGATGGACACCCTGGCGATCGAGAACTTCATCTCGGTGAAAGCCACCGAAGGCCCGAAACTCGCCCGCGCCCTGGAAGAGCACGTCAAAGAATACGGCGTCGACATCATGAACCTGCAACGCGCCAGCCGCCTGATTCCCGGCGCGGAAGCCGGCGGGCTGATCGAAGTGCAGCTGGAGAGCGGCGGCGTGCTGCAAGCCAAATCGCTCATCCTGGCCACCGGCGCGCGCTGGCGCGAAATGAACGTGCCGGGCGAGAAGGAATACAAGGCCAAGGGCGTTTGCTTCTGCCCGCACTGCGACGGCCCGCTGTTCAAGGGCAAGCGCGTGGCGGTAATCGGCGGCGGCAACTCCGGCATCGAAGCTGCCATCGACCTCGCCGGCATCGTCGCCCACGTCACCGTGCTCGAATTTGCCGACACTTTGCGTGCCGACGCCGTCTTGCAGGAAAAACTCGCCAGCCTGCCCAACGTCACCGTGATCAAGTCAGCGCAGACCACCGAAGTGCTGGGCGACGGCCAGAAAGTCACCGGCCTCACCTACAAAGACCGCAACACCGAGGAAATCAAACCGGTCGAGCTGGAAGGCATCTTCGTGCAGATCGGCCTCCTGCCGGCCACCGAATGGCTGAAAGGCACGCTAGACCTGAACCGCTTCGGCGAAATTGAAATCGACGCCAAAGGCCAGACCAACGTCCCCGGTGTCTTCGCCGCCGGCGACTGCACCACGGTGCCGTACAAGCAGATCATCATCGCCATGGGCGCCGGCGCAACGGCTTCGCTATCGGCCTTCGACCACCTGATCCGCAGCTAACCCCCCCGCTGCGGCCCCAGGCCAGCGGCCACCCGGCTCGGGTGGCCGTTTTTCGTTGACGGGCGACTAAAGCCGACATCCGTCCCGGCGATGTGGTTTTTGCGCCTTGAGTTTCTCGCGGCTCAATCCCAGCGCTGCTGGTAAGAAAACGTCGGCAATTTCCAGCCGAAACGGATCGCCAGCATGCGGAAAACGAAGCCGCCGACGAAGCAGATCGCCGTGTTGATTCCTGCATCCACGCCCAATTCGCGCAGGATCAGGTAGAGGGCGCAGACGGTGAGCGAGACGCTGGCGTAGAGTTCGCGGCGAAAAACGATGGGCACCTGGTTGCACAGCACGTCGCGCAGGACGCCGCCGCTGATGCCGGTGAGCATGCCGGCCATGATCACCACCACCACCGGGTAATCGAGTTGCAGGGCGATACTGCTGCCGATCAACGAAAAAGCGATCAAACCCAGCGCATCGAGCATGAGAAAAATGCGCTTCATGTGGTGCATATAGGGTGCGACGAGCATGGTCAACAGGCCCGAACCGAGAACGAGATAAACGTAGGCCGGATGCTGCGTCCAGCCAATCGGGTAATTGCCGAGCACGACATCGCGGATGGTGCCGCCGCCCAAGGCGGTAACGAAGGCGATCACCGCCACACCAAAGGCGTCCATGTTGCGCCGCCCGGCGGCCAGCGCGCCGGACATGGCTTCCGCCGTAATGGCCACGAGGTAGATGAAAAGCATGAAATCGACCTGCTGCGTCCAATCGGTCTGAAAAAAGTCATACAGTGCGCTCATTACCTACCTCGCTGAAAATCATTGCACCACCAGCCGCCACAACGACGTCACCTCGGCGGCGCGCGCCGCGTGCAAAGGGTCGCCTGCATCCTGCGCTTTGGCGTGTCCGGGGCGGGTATCGAGCCGCCCAATGATGCGCAAACCCGCCGCATCGATCCACTGTTCCAATTCATGGCGCGAACGCAAAAGAAGATGCTCGGCCAGATCGGAAAGAATCAGCCAGCCTTCGCCGCCGGGCAGCAGGTGGGCGGCCAGTCCCTGCAAAAAGCCGCGCAACATGCGCGAATCCGGATCATAAACCGCCATTTCGACGGGCGAAGTCGGCTGCGCCGGCAACCAGGGCGGATTGCAGACCACCACGGCAGCCCGCCCTGGAGGAAAGAGGTCGGCCTTGACCACGCTCACCTGACCGGCCAGGCCGAGGCGTTCCATATTGTCCGCTGCACACTCCAGCGCCCGTGCCGCCAGATCGGTCGCCACCACCTGCAGCCCGCGCCGCGCCAGCACGGCTGCCAGCACGCCGGAACCGGTGCCGATGTCAAAGGCCAGCGCTGCCCCGGAAGGCAAAAGTGCGGTGGCAACCAGATCGATGTATTCCCCGCGCAATGGGGAGAACACGCCATAGCGGGGATGAATACGCCCACCGGCGGCAGGCACCGGCACGCCTTTTTTCTGCCATTCGCTGGCACTGACCAGCGCCAGCACTTCACGCAAGGCGACCACGCTGTTATTTCCGTCCGGCTTGCCCCAGGCGGCCCGGCAGGCGGCGCGTACATCTTGCGCGCGCGCCAGTTGCAGCTTGTAATCCGGCCCCAGAGGCACCAGCAGGCGCGCCAGCAAGGCCGCCCGCTCGCCCTGCACCGCCCGGTGCCGGGCAAAGGTGGCAGCCGGCGAAGCCGCCGGCTGGAAGCGAAAAAGTTGGTCCGCACGCGGTGTCAGCGCCTGCAACAGGCGGCGGGCGGCAATCCAGTCGCCACGCCAGAGCAGATGCCGACCGCTGCGCAAAGCGTCCAGAATGGCCGCAAGCGACCAACTTTCATCGGCCATTTCCAAAACCTGCGGCAGCGCCAGGCCGGCTTCGCTGCGCCAGCGCGCCCGCCGCAAACGGCCTTGGTCACTCCACTCCAGATAGGGCGGCAGATCGTTCATGCAGAATCACAGCCAGACGTGTCGCCGCCGCACAGCGCTGCGGCGAGCAGATGATGGACGCACCCGGCGCACAAGCGGGCCGGGTAACTGGGCAAAACCAGGCAAAACAAAACCAAAGGAAAGCCGGCCGATAAGCCGGGTTCTGTTCCCCTCTTGCGAGGTTCGGCAATCATTCCTCTAGGCCTGCCGTCACCGACAGGCTCAAGCAACCTACCCGGAAGCAGCGCGGGCCACGCCTAATGCTTCCCTATTTGGTCTTGCTCCGGATGGGGTTTAGCGTGCCACCGAACGTTACCGCCGGCGCGGTGGGCTCTTACCCCACCCTTTCACCCTTACCGTTTGGGCGAACCCAAACGGCGGTCTACTCTCTGTTCCACTTTCCGTTGCCTTGATCGCGCAACTTGCGTCGTGCGACCTATAGCACCCAGCCGTTAGCTGGCATCCTGCCCTCTGGAGCCCGGACTTTCCTCCCGATACCGCGGTTGCCCACGGGTATCCAGCGATTGCCTGGCCGACTTTCCGGCGCGAATTATAGCCATAGCCGGAGCCCGCACCTCAAGGTTTTCTCTGTACGGTCGTAGAGCATTGAAAATCAGGAGTCATAAATATGTTCAGCAAAATCACTGCTCTTGCACTCAAACCGCACACCGCGCTCGCCACACAACAACACCCGAGCAAGCTCCGAGCGGAGGCGGAAGAGCCGCCCAAAAACAGCTTGCAGGCATTGCGCAAAAAACAACTGGAGAATATGCAAAACAGTTTAAGTGCGCTGCAAGAGATGAAAAAACAGCTTTCCCCGAAAAAACAAGCCGCCGCCCGCGCCGGGTATTTGAAGCAACGCCTGGAAATGCTGCGCGACATGCTGGCCAAGCTCCCCCCCGGCAACCACAAAGCGCTTGCCCAAGAGTTGAAGCAAATTGCCAAGGAACTGGCGGCACTTGGCAAAGAACTCGGTGGTCAGGGCGCAAGCAGCACGCCCGCGCTGACTTTTCACACCGACGCAGCGAACGGCGATACCGCAGCAGGCGCGCAAAACACGACCGAGGACAAGGCCGAGAACAAGGCTGAGGGCAAGGCCGATACTGGCGCACTCACCGCCGCCAGTGCGCCAGCCGAGGGTGCAGAAACCGCCAGCGGCAGCGCCGAGGCCGAGCGGCTGGCCGGCGAAGCCACTGCCAGTGCAGCGACCGACGAAAAAACAGAAGGCGAGCAAAACAGCGCACTCGCTGACGCCCGCAACGATCCCTCCGGCAACAAGATCAACAGCCCCGCCGCAAACAGCGACGCCCAGGACGAAAAAGCCCTGCGCACCCTGCTCAAAGACGCCAACAAACTGCTCAAGCACGTCGCCGATCTACTCAAAGCAAAAACGCTCCAGCACGACAAAGAAAGCAAAAAAATCTACGAGGACATCGAGCACGCCCTACGCAAGCTCGACGACAGTCTGCGCAGCGGCGACAATCCGCTCTACTCGGCACTCGGCGAGTTGAGCACGGCCGATGAAAATACGGGCGGCACCGAGGCCAGCAGCAGCGGCAGCAACATCAGCGTGAGCGCCTGAGCGCAGGGAGATCAGCCCACCGGCAAAGCCCCGCGATCGACCACGCGGCGCAGGACGAAGCTGGTGTGCACGCCGGTGACGCCGGGGATGCGGGTGATTTTGTTGAGCAAGAGCCGCTGGTAATCGTCCATATCACGCACCACCACTTTCAGCTGGTAGTCCGATTGCTGGCCGGTGATGAGCAGGCATTCCAGCACTTCGGGAATGTCGGCAATGGCCGATTCCAGGCTGGCAAACCGCTCTGGCGTGTGTTGACCCATGGAAATGCCGATCAAAGCCATCAGGCTCAAACCCAGCTTTTTGGCATCGAGCACCGCCCGGTACGCGGTGATGAAACCAGCCTCTTCCAAGGCGCGCACCCGGCGCAAACAAGGCGAGGGCGATAAGCCGATACGTTCGGCCAAATCCTGGTTACTGATACACCCGTCGGCCTGCAAAACGGTAAGAATTTCCCGGTCGTAGCGATCAAGATCCATTTTATTCTCCGTTTTGCTTTATTTACGCAATTTAATTGCCAATTAAAAGCCAACAATGCCACAAAACGCAAGCACCTGCCACGTCTTTTTCCTTAAGATTGCGCCATCGTAAATTTTTCTGGAACAAGATCATGTCACGAGCCCAAACCGCCGATAGCGGCCACAAATACAGCGCTTTTCCGCAGGTTCAATTGACCGAGCGCCAATGGCCGGGCAAAACCATCACCCAGGCACCGATCTGGATGACCACCGACTTGCGCGACGGCAACCAGGCTTTGTTCGAGCCAATGAATTTGCAAAAGAAGATGGAAATGTTCGAAACCTTGTGCCGCATCGGCTTCAAGGAGATCGAAATTGCCTTCCCCTCGGCCTCCGACACCGAATTCAATTTCGTGCGCGGCTTGATCGAAGGCGGCCACATCCCCGAGGACGTGACCATCGAAGTGCTCACCCAGGCGCGCGAGCACTTGATCCGGCGCACCTTTGAATCCTTGAAGGGCGCGCGCCGGGCGATCATCCACATCTACAACGCCACCTGTCCGTCGTTTCGCGATTTCGTCTTTGGCATGAGCAAGACCGAAGTGATCAAAATGGCGGTCGATGCGGTGCATCTCATCCGCCAGTTGGCCGCTGAAATGCCGGAAACCGAGATCGTGCTCGAATACAGCCCGGAGTTGTTCACCGCCACCGAGCTCGAATTCGCCAAGGAAGTGTGCGATGCCGTCACTGCCGCCTGGGGCGCGACACCGGCGCGCAAGGTGATCCTCAACCTCCCGGCCACGGTGGAAGTCGCCACGCCCAATGTGTACGCCGACCAGATCGAATGGATGCACCGCCACCTCGAACGGCGCGACAGTGTCTTGATCAGCGTGCATCCGCACAACGACCGCGGCACCGCCATTGCCGCCGCCGAACTCGGCTTGATGGCCGGCGCTGACCGCGTCGAAGGCTGCCTCTTTGGTAACGGCGAGCGCACCGGCAACGTCGATCTCGTCACCCTCGCCTTGAATCTGCACACCCAGGGCATCGATCCCAAGCTTGATTTCTCCGACATCAACGCCATTGCCCGCACCTACGAACACTGTACCCAGCTCCCGATCCACCCGCGCCACCCATACGTCGGGGATCTCGTTTTCACGGCCTTCTCCGGCTCCCATCAGGACGCCATCAAGAAGGGGTTTGCCGCGCAAAAGGCGGATGAGCCATGGTCAGTGCCCTATCTCCCGATCGACCCCGCTGACGTGGGCCGCAGCTACGATTCCATCATTCGGGTGAACAGTCAGTCGGGCAAGGGCGGCATCGCCTACATCATGGAACACGAGTACGGCGTGGTCATGCCGCGCCGCCTGCAAGTGGAGTTTTCCGGCGTCGTTCAACGCCATGCCGACAGCCGGGGCGGCGAAATCAGCGGCGAGGGCATCTGGCAGTTGTTCGCGCAAACCTATCTCGAAGCCGGCGAGCGCATCCGCTACCGCAGCCACCATTTATTTGAAGACAACGGCCAGCAAGGCATCCAACTCACCGTCGATATCGCCGGCCAAAGCCAGGTGCTCACCGGTGCTGGCAACGGCCCGATCAACGCCGCCATGCACGCTTTGGGCAGCGCCGGCATCCAGGCGCAGGTGCGCAGCTATGAAGAGCGCTCCATGGTGCCGGCCGGCGACGACGGCAATGCCAGCGCCGTCGCCTTCATCGAAATGGCCGCCGACGGACGCAACGAAGGCTACGGCGTCGGCATCGACAGCAACATCGTCACCGCCTCGATCAAGGCGCTGGTCAGCGGCATCAATCGCGTCGGCACGCCGGCAAACTAACGCCGTTTTGCGCGAGCCTCAGCAAAAACCCCGGCTTTTTCCGGGGTTTTTTGCCGTTCTACTGCCTTGTTCCGCCGTGGGTTTCGCCTACTCCGAAGTCGCCCCCTGGACGAATACGAACTTGCCTTTCTGCAGACGGAAGATGCCCTCGAATTCGCCCATACCGCCCTCCGGTTCGCCGTCGAGGCGAGCCCAGGATTCGCAGGTTTGCGATTCGGTGGCGTACATTTTTTTGCCCATTTTGACGATGTAAGCCCCGGAGGGGACCCGGTAAACCTCAACCTGGGTGTTCTCTGCGCCCGCTCCCAGGCTGTGCCGGCGGGTACATACCGGCATGCGCGACACCACGACGTAGTAATTGACTTTTTTATCCCAAGGTACCGGCTGTTCGCGCACCACGGACAAAGTGTGTTCGCGGCTGCCGTCGATCGACCAGGCAGCCTGGTCATCAACGCAGGCGCTCAAAAGAGGCAGAACGAGCACGGCGGGCAGGAATCGGCGCAGCAGCATGGCAATCTCCTCGGTGCCTTCAAGAAGGCCGGTTAGTGGGAACAAAAATCACAAAAGCTTCCAGCGCAAGGTTTCACCGGCGCGCAGCGGCACGATGTCGTCACCGGGTAAATAGGGGTAGCTGGCCGGCACCTGCCAGTCGATTTTACTCAGGGTGAGCGTGCCGGTGTTGCGCGGCAAACCATACCAATCGGCACCGTAAAAACTGGCAAAACCTTCCAGCTTGTCCAGCGCACCGGCGTCTTCAAAGGCCTGAGCGTAAAGCTCGAGCGCGCCATAGGCGGTGTAGCAACCCGCGCAGCCGCAGGCGGATTCCTTGGTGCTGCGCGCGTGCGGAGCAGAATCGGTGCCGAGGAAGAATTTTGGATTGCCCGACACCGCCGCCCCCAGAAGCGCCTGCCGATGGGTTTCGCGCTTCAAAACCGGCAGGCAATACCAGTGCGGGCGCAGCCCCCCCTGAAAAATGGCGTTACGGTTATAGAGCAGATGATGCGCGGTAATGGTCGCCGCCACCTGGGCCGGCGCGCTGCGCACAAACTGCGCGGCATCGCGCGTGGTGATGTGCTCCATCACCACCTTCAGCCCCGGGAAGCGCCGCGTCAGCGGCAGCAACACGGTATCGATGAAGACTTTTTCCCGGTCGAACAGGTCGACCGCCGGATCGGTCACCTCGCCATGCACGAGCAGGGGCAGCCCGTGCGCTTCCATGGCCGCCAAGGCGTCATAGGCCTTTTCGATTTGCGTCAAACCGGCATCGGAATTGGTCGTCGCCCCCGCCGGATAAAGCTTGACCGCGTGCACGCAATCGCTGGCGGCGGCCCGGGCAATTTCTTCCGGCGTCGTATCGTCGGTGAGATAAAGCGTCATCAAGGGCGTGAAATCCGCACCCGCCGGCAGTGCCGCCACTATACGCTGACGGTAAGCCTCGGCCTGAGCCACGGTGGTCACCGGCGGCTTCAGATTGGGCATGACGATGGCGCGAGCAAATTGGCGGGCGGTGTGCGGCAAAACGGCGGCCAGCGCAGCCGCGTCACGCAGGTGTAAATGCCAGTCATCCGGGCGGGTCAAAGTCAGTTGCATGGGGCGCTCCAAAGCACAGTATTCAAGATTCAGCTTCGATTCTAGCGTGAAAACCTGCCGCCCCAAGCGCCGGGGCAGCTTCTGCCCAGGCGGCTGTCGCCAGGCATCCACCTGGTCACCAGCAATTCCGCTGACAAGGCAAGAAAAGGCGGCAGAGAGGCTCGACACCCAGGATTTTCTTGGCTATAGTTTTGCCCTATGTTTCATTATGCGAATTTATATTTTGTATTGTGAAATTTTTCTGCCTGTAGTGCTGCATTGCGGCACGCAAGTTATTCGTAAAGCGTTAAAGTGGTCGAGCCTGTCCGGCGCGACATAATCAAAACCAACGTAGGAGACAAATCATGGCCGATCAGCCACACAACCTGCCGCTCGACACGGATGCGCAGGAAACCCGGGAATGGATGGAGGCGCTCGATGGCGTCATCAGCAACGAAGGCGCTGCGCGGGCGCATTTCCTGATCGAAAAATTGATCGCTCAGGCGCGCGAAGAAGGCATCGACATTCCCTATTCCGCCAACACCGAATACATCAACACCATCCCGGTCGATCAGCAGCCGGCCTACCCGGGCAATGCCGACATCGAGATCAAGATTCACAACTACGTGCGCTGGAACGCCATGGCCATGGTGGTGCGCGCCAACAAACACACCAACGTCGGCGGCCACATCGCCTCCTTCGCTTCCGCCGCCGTGCTCTACGACGTTGGCCTCACCCATTTCTGGCACGCGCCCTGCGAGAAACACGACGGCGACCTGATTTTCTTCCAGGGCCATTCCGTACCGGGCATTTACGCCCGCGCTTTTTTGTTGGGGCGCTTGAGCGAAGCGCAGATGGACAACTTCCGCCAGGAAACCGGCGGCCAAGGCATTTCCTCCTACCCGCACCCCTGGCTGATGCCGGATTTCTGGCAGTTCCCCACGGTGTCGATGGGCCTGGGGCCGATTCAGGCGATTTATCAGGCGCGCTTCATGAAATACCTGGCCTCGCGCCATTTGATCGACGCTGAAAAAGCCAAGCAGCGCAAGGTTTGGGCCTTCCTCGGCGACGGCGAAACCGATGAAGTCGAATCGCTCGGCGCGATCGGCATGGCCGGGCGGGAAAAACTCGACAACCTGGTTTTCGTCATCAACTGCAACCTGCAACGCCTGGACGGCCCGGTGCGCGGCAACGGCAAGATCATCCAGGAACTGGAATCGGAATTTCGCGGGGCGGGCTGGAACGTCATCAAGCTGATCTGGGGCACCCACTGGGACGCGCTGTTTGCCCGCGACAAAAAAGGCATCCTGAAAAAACGCATGATGGAATGCGTGGACGGCGAGTACCAGACCTTCAAGGCCAAAGACGGCGCTTACGTGCGTGAGCATTTCTTCAACACGCCCGAACTCAAGGAGTTGGTCGCCGATTGGACGGACACCCAGATCTGGCGTCTGAACCGTGGCGGCCACGATATTTTCAAGATTTTCTCCGCCTACAAATCCGCCATCGAGCACCAGGGCGCGCCCACCCTCATCCTCGCCAAAACCATCAAGGGCTACGGCATGGGCGGCGCGGGCGAGGCGATGAACATCTCGCACCAGCAAAAGAAAATGGACCGCGAGCAGATCAAACGCTTCCGCGACCGCTTCCTGCTGCCGGTGACCGATGAACAAATCGACGAACTGCCCTACCTGAAGTTCGCCGAAGACTCGCCGGAACACAAATACATGCAGGAACACCGCGCCGCGCTCGGTGGTTACCTGCCGCAGCGCCGCCGTTACGCCGAACCGCTGCCGGTGCCGGCGCTGGATAATTTTGCCGCGCTCCTGAAAGCCTCCGGCGAAGGGCGCGAGCTGTCCACCACCATGGCCATCGTGCGCATCATGAACATGCTGCTCAAAGACAAGCAGATTGGTCGCCACATCGTCCCCATCGTGCCGGACGAATCGCGCACCTTCGGCATGGAAGGCATGTTCCGCGCCGTCGGCATCTGGAACCAGCAAGGCCAGAACTACGTGCCGGAAGACCATGACCAGCTCATGTTCTACAAGGAAACCAAGGACGGCCAGGTGCTCCAGGAAGGCATCAACGAAGCCGGCGCAATGGCCGACTGGATCGCCGCCGCCACCGCCTACTCGGTGCACAACGTGCAGATGATCCCCTTCTACATCTGCTACTCCATGTTCGGCCTGCAGCGCACGCTCGACCTCGTCTGGGCCGCCGGCGACCAGCGCTGCCGGGGCTTCCTGATCGGCGGCACGGCCGGGCGCACCACCCTCAATGGCGAAGGCTTGCAGCACGAAGACGGCCACAGCCTGATCCTCGCCAATCTGGTGCCCAACTGCATTTCCTACGACCCGACTTTCCAGTACGAAGTCGCCGTCATCACCCAAGACGGCATGCGCCGCATGTTCGCCGAGCAGGAAGACGTGTTCTATTACCTGACGGTGATGAACGAAAACTACGAACACCCGGACATGCCGGCGGGTGCCGAAGCCGATATCCTCAAGGGGATGTATTGCTTCAAGGAAGGCGGCGCGGGCGAGCTGCGCGTGCAGTTGCTGGGCTCCGGCACCATCTTCCGCGAGGTCATCGCCGCCGCCGATCTGCTCAAGAGCGATTGGGGCATCGAAGCCGACATCTGGGGCTGCCCGAGCTTCAATGAACTGGCCCGCGACGGCCAGGACGTTGCCCGCTGGAATCTGCTGCATCCGCTGGAAGCGCCGAAACTGTCGCACGTCGAGCAAAAACTTGCCGGCACGAACGGCCCGGTGATCGCCGCCACCGACTACATCAAGCTCTTTGCCGAGCAGATCCGCCCCTTCGTCAAGGGCCGCTACGTCACACTCGGCACCGACGGCTTTGGCCGCTCCGACACCCGCGAGGCGCTGCGCCACCATTTCGAAGTGGACCGCCACTGGGTGACGCTGGCCGCGCTGAAGGCGCTGGCGGATGACGGCCGGATCGAACGCGAGAAAGTCGCCGCCGCGCTGGTCAAATACAACCTGGATCCGGCCAAGCCGAATCCGCTGTCGGTTTAAGGGGGGCACGCCATGAGCCAACTGATTGAAGTCAAGGTGCCGGACATCGGCGATTTTTCCGAGGTGCCGGTAATCGAGCTCTACGTCAAGGTGGGCGACACGATCCAGATCGATGAGGCCATCGCCACGCTGGAATCCGACAAGGCCACGATGGACGTACCCTCGACCGTCGCCGGCACGGTAAAAGAAGTGCTGGTACAACTGGGTTCCAAGGTCAGCGAGGGCGCGGTGCTGATCAAAGTGGACAGCAGCGCGGCGAGCGCCGTGGCAGCCCCCGCCCCGGCAGCGGCAGCGCCCACCCCTGCTCCTTCCCCAGCCCCCGCCACGGCAGGTGCCGTGGTCGAAGTCAAGGTGCCGGACATTGGCGACTTTTCCGAAGTCCCGGTGATCGAGCTCTACGTCAAGGTGGGCGACAGGATCCAGGTCGATGACGCCATCGCCACGCTAGAATCCGACAAAGCCACGATGGACGTGCCTTCGACCGTCGCCGGCACGGTGAAGGAAGTGCTGGTACAACTGGGTTCCAAGGTCAGCGAGGGCGCGGTGCTGATCAAAGTGGACGGCGGCGCGAACGCTGCGGTCAGCGCGAGCCTTCCAGCCCCGGCGGCCAGCCCGCCCCCTGCGCCTGCCACGCCTGCCGCCGCGCCTGCCACGTCACCCGCCACTGCTGCACCAACCCCTGCCGCAGCGGCCACGGCCTTGCCGCCGCCCCTGCCCGTCGGCAGCAAAGTCCACGCCTCGCCCTCGGTGCGCGCCTATGCCCGCGAGCTGGGCGTCGATCTGTCCAAGGTGACGGCCAGCGGGCCGAAAGGCCGCATCCTCAGGGAAGACCTGACCCGATACGTCAAGGAGGTAATGTCCGGCGCGACCGCTGCACCGGTCACCGCTGGCGGCGGCATCAGCGGCGGCGGTACGCTCGATCTGCTGCCCTGGCCGAAGGTCGATTTCAGCAAGTTCGGCGAAGTCGAGATCAAGCCGCTGTCGCGCATCAAGAAAATTTCCGGCCAGAACCTGTCGCGCAACTGGGTGATGATCCCCGCCGTGACTTACCACGAAGATGCCGACATCACCGACCTGGAAGCCTTCCGCGTGCTGCTCAACAAGGAAAACGAGAAGGGTAGTGGCGCGAAGTTGACCATGCTCGCCTTCCTGGTCAAGGCCTGCGTCAAGGCGATGCAGAAATTCCCCGAGTTCAACGCCTCGCTTGATGGCGACAATCTGGTGCTGAAGAAATACTTCAACATCGGCTTCGCCGCCGACACGCCAAATGGCCTGGTCGTGCCGGTGATCAAAAACGCCGACCAAAAATCGGTGTTCGAGATCGCCCAGGAATCCGGTGAACTCGCCAAACAAGCGCGCGACGGCAAGCTGAAGCCGGCCGACATGAGCGGTGCCTGCTTCACCATTTCCTCGCTCGGCGGCATCGGCGGCACCTATTTCGCGCCGATTGTGAACGCGCCGGAAGTCGCCATTCTTGGCGTCAACAAGTCCGCCATGAAGCCGGTCTGGGACGGCAAGGCTTTCGTGCCGCGCCTGACCCTGCCGCTGTCGCTGACCGCCGATCACCGCGTCATCGACGGTGCGCTAGCGACCCGCTTCAATGTCTATATCGCGCAACTGCTGGCGGATTTTCGCCGTGTCGCGCTGTAAGGGGGAATACGCATGAGCCAACTGCATGAAGTGAAGGTTCCCGACATCGGCGATTTTTCCGAGGTGCCGGTCATCGAGCTCTACGTCAAAGCCGGCGACACGATCGCCGTCGACGAGGCCATCTGCACGCTGGAATCGGACAAGGCGACGATGGACGTACCCAGCCCTGTCGCCGGCACGGTCAAGGAAGTACTAGTGCAACTGGGTAGCAAGGTGGGCGAGGGGGCGCTGTTGATCAAGGTGGAAAGCACGAGCGCTGCGACGCAAGAAAACACGGACAGCGCGCCAGCCGCCAGCCCCGCACCAGCTCCTACCGCTCCTGCCAGCGCACCGACGGCCGCCCGCCATGCCGGTGCCGCCGATCTGGAAGTCGACATGCTCGTTCTCGGCGCCGGCCCCGGCGGTTATTCCGCCGCCTTCCGCGCCGCCGATCTGGGCCTGAAAACGGCCATCGTCGAGCGCTACGCGACCTTGGGCGGCGTTTGCCTGAACGTCGGCTGCATTCCGTCAAAAGCCCTGCTGCACGTTGCCGAAATCATCGAAGAGGCGCAGCACGCGACCGATCTGGGCGTCAGCTTCGCGCCGCCGCAGGTCGATATCGACCAACTGCGCGCCCACAAGGACAAGGTGGTCGGCAAGCTGACCGGCGGTCTGGCTGGCATGGCGAAAGGGCGCAAGGTCGACATCGTGCGCGGCTACGGCCACTTCCTCGATCCGCAGCACGTCGAGGTCGAAGTCACCGACGGCAGCGGGCAAGAAAAGACCGGCGCGAAGAAGGTGATCCGCTTCAAGCAATGCATCATCGCCGCCGGTTCGGCCGCCGTGCATCTGCCTTTCATTCCACGCGATCCGCGTATCGTCGATTCAACCGGCGCGCTGGAACTGCGCTTTATTCCAAAGAAAATGCTGGTCATCGGCGGCGGCATCATCGGCCTGGAAATGGCCACCGTGTACTCCACCCTGGGCGCCAAGGTGGACGTCGTCGAAATGGCCGACGCCCTGATGCAAGGGCCGGACCGCGATGCCGTCAAGGTTTGGGAAAAGCAAAATGCGCAACGTTTCGAGCGCATCATGCTGAAAACCAAAACGGTGGCCGTCGATGCCAAAGACGACGGCCTGTGGGTCAAATTCGCGGGCGAAGGCGCGCCGAACGCCGATGCCGTGCGCTACGACATGATCCTGCAAGCCGCCGGGCGGGCTCCGAACGGCAAAAAAATTGGTGCAGAAAAGGCCGGCATCATCGTCGATGAACGCGGTTTCATCCCGGTCGATGCGCAGATGCGCAGCAACGTGCCGCACATCTTCGCCATCGGCGACATCGTCGGTAATCCCATGCTTGCCCACAAGGCGGTGCATGAGGCGCACGTCGCGGCGGAGGTTGCCGCAGGACACAAAGCCGCCTTCGATGCCCAGGTCATCCCCGGTGTGGCCTACACCCACCCGGAAGTGGCCTGGGTCGGTTACACCGAAGCACAAGCGAAGCAGGAAGGGCGCAAGGTCGAAGTCGCCAAGTTCCCCTGGGCGGCCTCCGGGCGAGCGATTGCCAACGGGGCCGATTACGGCTTCAGCAAGCTGATCTTCGATGCTGAAACAGAGCGCGTCATCGGCGGGGCCATCGTCGGCCCGTCGGCCGGCGACATGATCGGCGAAGTGGCGCTGGCGATCGAAATGGGCTGCGATGCGCTCGATATCGGCAAGACCATCCACCCGCACCCGACGCTCGGCGAAAGCATCGGCATGGCCGCCGAAATGGCGCACGGCTCCTGTACGGACGTGCCGCCAGCGCGTAAAAAATAGCGCTACGCAGCAAACACGCACCCCCCCCAGGCGACGGTCCCCGCACCGTCGCCTGTTTTATTGGCGCAACAGCCCCCCCCCGTTGCGCATCAAGTTTTGCCACAGGGTGACGTAATTCACAGCATCTCCGAAACAATTTCTTCAGGAGTTGCGCCATGCTCATTCAAAAAACCTCCCAATTTGACCTGGCGGCGGCTTACCAGAAAACGATCAGCCACGAGCGCAGCGAATCACTGCGCGCCTGGAAAAACGGTAACAGTGTTGAAATCTCCAGCCGCCAGAACGAAAGCGTCAGCCTGTCCGCCGCCGCGCGCTGGTCCATGCAGGCGGGGGCCAGCGACGCGGGCATGGCACTGTTGCGCCCTCCCTTGGCCGCCCCCGGCGCGCCCGCCTCGTCCCAGCAGGCCGCAGCGGGTTTGCTGCAAGGTGCCACCCGCCTCGCCGCCCCCACCCCGCCTCCCACGGCACCTGTCAACACACAAAGCAGCCCAACGGAAAACGTCGAAAATGTCGCTGAAGAAACCGAAGACTCCCCAAAAATTGCCTTGATCCGGCGTTTGATCGAAATGATCAGCGGTCAGAAAGTCGAGGTTTTCTCTGCCCGCGATCTGGAAAAAACACCCGCCGGCGAAGTGCTTTCCGGCGACAAAAGCCTGCAAGAGGCCAGTCAGGAAGCCGCCCAAAACGCCAACTGGGGCGCGGTGTATGAGGCGCGCGAGCGTTACGAAGAACACGAGAGCAGCGCATTTCGTGCGAGCGGCACGGTACGCACGGCCGACGGCCGGGACATCGCTTTTTCCCTGGAACTCAACATGAGCAGCCATTTCGTGCAGGAAAGCAGCTTCGTTGCCCGCTTCGGCCAGGCCACCAAAGACCCGCTGGTGATCAATTTTTCGGGTGGTGCCGCGCAGCTCACCGACCAGTTTTTCAAATTCGACCTCAAGGGCGACGGCCAGGAGGTCAACATTGCCGCCCTCGCCTCCGGCAGCGCCTATCTGTATTTCGACCGTAATCAAGACGGCATCGTCAACAACGGCAAAGAACTCTTCGGCCCGAGCACGGACAACGGCTTTACCGAACTCGCCGCGCTCGATGCCGACGCCAACGGCTGGATCGACGAAGCCGACCCCGCCTTCGCCCAACTCGGCGTCTGGCGCATGGCGGCCAACGGCGAAAGCCAGTACCGCAGTCTGAAAGACGCCGGCATCGGCGCGCTCGCGCTGGCCCACCTCGCCACCCCGGCCAATCTGCGCAGCAACACGATGCATCTTCTCGGCAATGTGCGCAGCAGCGGCGTAGCACTCACCGAAGACGGCCGGCCCCTGGCCCTACAGCAAATCGACCTGGTCGTGCGCTGATTCGCCAGCCCCCGCGCGCGGCCCGGTGCCGCCAGCGCTCATCATCGAGCATCTGGCCTACGACCCGGTCGAGGACAAATTCGACCTCGACATCTTCACCGCCGGCCAGAGCAAGCAGGATTTCAGCACGGCCGGCGACAAGCTCACGCGGCACATCTACGACTATGTGATTACGGATTCCGGCACCGAGCGTCAATTCGTCGAAACACTCGATAAACAGCGAGAAGTCGCGGCAGCCCCCGGCCCGCTCGGGCAAAACCTGGGGCTGCCTGCTGGCTGGGGGCTGCGCTCAGGCGGCGGCTTTTGTTGGCAAAGCGGCGACCAGCGGTGTCGAAACGACGGCGGTTTTTACTGCGCCTTTGCTGATCAGGCCCAAAGGTTTCCCCAGGGACAGGAGCGGGCGGCCGAAGAAATTATTGAGAAACACTGCGCCGGCTGCGTAAAAGCCCAGCAAAGAAATGGCCAGCTCGCTCCAGGCGGCCAGCATGCCGAAAAATACGGGGTTCACGCCCAGGATCGACAAGGCCAGAGAGGGCAGCAGAATGTTGATCAGCACCAGAATCACCGCAAACACCTTGTTCGCCTCGAACGCGGCCACCATGATGAAGAGCGAAAAAATAAAATAGCCGATGCAGGCAAAGGCCAGCTGTTTCGGGTCATAAGCGCCCCCCACCTCACCCAGCCAGCCGAGGCTGATCGCCCAGTGCATGGCGACCGCCACCCAGAACAGCCCGTAAGCCCCGAGCACAATGGCCCCAAAGTAGTTGTTTTTCTTGAAATCGATCATCGACGCCCAGATTTGCGCGACCGAGCCGAGAAACAGCGCCCAGGGAATCAGATAGGCGACGCCGCTCGTCCAGCCCATCTTGGCGGAGGCGGCAACAAAGGTCACCATGGACAAACCGAACACCCCCAAGGCAGTGGGGTCGGACATGGCCATGCGAGTTTCGATCACTTGCGCTTGCATACGTTCTCCTTTGCGAGGTGTTTGTTGGTTTGTCATGCTGCGCTGCATCAAACGCACGTTTGAACAGGCCTGGCCATTCTCCGTTACCCTTTCTGACACAATATGACCTGGATCAACAAAGGCATATTTATTTTATAAATCATTGTGTTACGTTTTATAAAACCTATTTTTCATAGTTAAACAATGCGAAATCGCCAATAGCGCGTAAGCCTCCAGCCGGCCCGCCCATTCGCGCTAAAATGCCGGCATGCACGCACCGCCTTCCCAACCCTGTCACGATTTGCTGCAGTCCGGCCTCGATCTGCTCGACCAAGGAATCAGCGTGTTCGACGGGGAGTTGCGCCTGGTGGCCTGGAATCGCCCCTTCCTTGAGCTACTCGACTTTCCCGCTGACTTTGCCGTGATCGGTCGGCCGTTCGCCGATTTCATCCGTTACAACGCCGAACGCGGTGAGTACGGCCCCGGAGATTGCGCAAAACAAATCGACGAGCGCATCGCTGCCGCGCGCAGTTTCAGCGCCCACGTCAGCGAGCGTCGCCGCCCCAATGGCAGCCTGCTCCTCTTGCGCGGCGAGCCCTTGCCCAACGGCGGTTTCGTCACGCTCTACAGCGACATCACCGAACAGCGCTATCTGGAAGATTTGAGCGAGCATCAAAACCAGCAGCTCGACGAGCGCGTGCGCCGGCGCACGGCCCAGCTGGAAAACGCCAATGCCCAGCTGCGCCGTGCCAATGCCGAAAACAGCGACATCGCCGCCGCCTTGAGCCGCAGCGAAAGCCGCCTGCGCCTGATCAACGACACCATGCCCATGCTCATCGCTTATCTGGATCAAGGGCAGATTTATCGGTACGTCAACAAGGGCTACGCCCAGTGGTTCGCCCACCCGGCCAGCGAAATCATCGGGCGCAGCGTGGCCGAAGTGGTGGGCGGCGACATTCATCGCCAAGTCAATGACGCCCTGCATCGTGCCTTGGCCGGTGAGCGTGTCAGCTACGAATACCGCATGACGCGCGGCGAACAGCACTGGCATGCGCACAGCACCTTGGTGCCGGAATTGGGGGCGGACGGAAAGGTGCTCGGCGTATTCGTTTTTTCGCACGACATCACCGAGCAAAAACGTATGCAGGCGGCGCTTTTACAGGCGCAGAAAATGGAAGCCATCGGCAGCCTCACCGGTGGCCTGGCACATGATTTCAACAACTTGCTCACCGTCATCATCGGCAATCTCGCGGCGCTCGAAGAACAGCAGGCCGCCAATGCCGCCATCAGCGATTTCGTCACCCCCGCCCTGCAATCGGCACGGCGCGGCGTGCAGCTCATTCGCCGCCTGCTGACCTATTCCCGGCAACAGCCGCTGGAACCGGCGGCGGTCGATATCAATCATCTCCTGCTCGACCTCGCCCGCCTGATCCGCCGTTCGCTGCCGGACAACATCAACCTGAGCACTCCCTCTGACAGCCACGATTTATTCGCCCTCGCCGACCCCGCGCTACTTGAAAGCGCTCTACTGAATTTCGCCTTGAACGCCCGCGACGCCATGCCGGGCGGCGGGCATTTGCAGATTTCCGCAGAAAACGTCGAACTACCGGCGGAGGCTCCGGAAACCGCCGAATTCGACGTGCCGCCCGGCCACTACATCAGCATCGCCGTGGCCGACGACGGCTGCGGCATGTCGCCGCAAGTGCTCGCACACGCCTGCGAGCCTTTTTTCACCACCAAGCGCCTGGGCCTGGGCAGCGGTCTAGGGCTGGCCATGGCGCAAGGTTTCGTACGTCAGTCGGGCGGCGGCATGCGCATTCGCAGCGAGCCGGAACGCGGCACGCAGGTCGAAATCGTGCTGCCGCAAACCAGCGCTCCGAGCCGCGCCGGCCTAGCACACAGCGGCAGCGCGCCCCATGCCGATGGTGCGCTCGTCTTGCTGGTGGAAGACGATAGCGCGGTGCGCCGCGTCGTGCGCCAGCAACTGATCGAACTTGGCCACCCGGTGATCGAAGCCGAAAACGCCGAACAAGCGCTCGCCATGGTCGAGCAAATCAGCGATATCGCCATCGTCGTCAGCGACGTGCTGATGCCCGGCAACCTCAATGGGCGGCAGTTGAGCGAGCGCATCCGGCATAATCGCCCCCACATGCGCATCGTGCTGGTCAGCGGTTATGCCGACGACACGCCCCGCGCCGGCGATCCGCCGGTGCTTGCCAAACCATTTTCCCGCCAGGATTTAGCACGCGCGTTAGCGCACAGCGCACAAACAGCCCATGAAGGACAACCCCATGAATGACAAGGACAACGGCAAGCTCATCGCCATCGTCGAAGATGATCCGGATATCGCCCGCATCATCGAACAGGTACTGGGTGACTTTGGTTTTCGCACCCTATGGTGCCGCAGCGGCAACGATTTATTGCGCCGCCTGCGCCAGAGCGCCCCGGTACTGTGCATCATCGACCTCGGCCTGCCCGACATGGACGGCATCGAGGCCATGCAAAAGGTACGCGCACAAACCGCCTGCGGCATCCTCATTCTGACCGGCCGCGCGCATGTCAGCGATCGGGTCATGGGCCTGGAACTCGGTGCCGACGATTACATGCTCAAACCTTTCGAGCCGCGCGAACTGGTCGCCCGCGTGCGCAGCATCCTGCGCCGGCGCGAAAATCTGCCGGGCGAGGCCGCTCGATCGATTGCGCGCTTTTCCGGCTGGCAGTTCAACCAAGCCAACAACACCTTGCGCACCCCGGGCGGCGAGGAAACCGTCCTGAGCACGGCGGAAGCAGAATTACTGCAGATTTTCGTCAAAAACCCCAACCGCATTCTCAATCGCGAAAAACTCATGGGCGGGCGCGACGACAACGCCAGTGACCGCGCCATCGACGTGCGCATCTCCCGCCTGCGGCGCAAACTCGAACCCGAAGCCGATAGCCCTTCCTTCATCAAAACCGTCTATGGCGCGGGCTATCTGTTCCTCGCCGAAGTCAGCTGGGAAGGGGATTGAGCGCGCCGAGCAGGTGATAAGCCAGCGGCCTTGCGGCCGGGGGCTTCACGCCTTGCACCGCCCCGAAGGGCGGGGTTTCCAAGCAAAGCCGGATACCCGTGAAACGCGTCGTTTCACTCATCCTTTCACTCGTCCTTTCACTCATCTTCTTCGCGCAGATGGAAATGGCTCGTCAGCTGTTGCTGCACGGCAGGCGGCACGACGGCGTAGCGGGAAAACTCGACGACATAACCGCCCGCGCCGCCGGTAAGCGATTTCAGGCGTGAGGAATAGTCCTGGAGTTCGGCCAGGGGGGCTTCGCCGCACACCGCCACCCGCCCCGGGCCGCGTGTATCCGTACCGGTCAGATGCGCGCGCCGTGCGCCGAGATCGCTCGACAAATCGCCCACAGCACTTTCCGGGCCGACGGTTTCTATCGTCACCAGAGGCTCCAGAATTTGTGGGCGGGCGTTTTTCACTGCTTCGATGGTGGCCTTACGCGCCGCAATGACAAAAGCGATTTCCTTGCCATCGACCGCGTGTGTTTTTCCGTCGAATACCGTGACCTTGATATCTTCAACCGGAAAACCTGCCACCACACCGCCCGCCAAGGCCTGCCGCACGCCTTTTTCCACCGCCGGAATGAACACCCCTGGAATCACGCCGCCTTTGATGGCATCGACAAACACAAAACCTGCTCCGCGCGGCAAAGGCTCCACGCGCACATGCACTTCGCCAAACTGCCCTGCGCCGCCCGATTGTTTCTTGTGACGATGCATGGCCTCGGCCTGCCCGGCAATGGTTTCTCGGTAAGCAATGGTCGGCGGGCGCGTCGTCACCTCCAGCTTGTATTGCTGCAGCATGCGTTCGAGTTTATTGGCCAGATGCCCATCGCCCAGACCACGCAGCACCGTTTCGTGGCTGTCTGGATGACGCTCGACGACAAAGGTCGGGTCCTCCAGGGCGAGTTTGACGAGCACATCAAAAAGACGTTGTTCATCGCCTTTTTTCTTCGGTGCCACCGCCAGCCCCACCATCGGACGCGGAAAACGCAAAGGAGCCAAATGAATATGGTCTTCATCGTGCGAATCGTGCAAAACGCTATCGAAAACGATCTCCTCGACCTTGGCGAGCGCCCCGATTTCGCCGGCAACAAGACGCTCCACCTCGCGCATCTCCTTGCCTTGCAGACGATACAAATGGGTTGCCTTAAACGGACGTTTGGCATCCCCCACAAAGAGTTGTGCGTCTTTCTTCAGCGTCCCTTGGTGCACACGAAAAGCACTCACCTTGCCCAGATAAGGGTCGACCTGCACCTTGAAAACATGGGCCAGAACATGGCGCTGCGGATCGGGCTGGGCGGCAAACGCTTCCACCGTCTGATCGGGAGCGCCGCGCAAAAAGGGCGGCGGATTGCCTTCACCCGGAGCCGGGGCCAGGTGCGCCAAAACATGCAGCAACTCCGGGATGCCCGCCCCGGTCTTGGCCGAAACGAAGAGCACAGGAATCAAATGCCCGGCGCGCATGGCCGCCTCAAAGGGGGCGTGCAAATCTTCCAGGGCGGGGTCGGCACCGTCTTCCAGATAGCGCGCAAGGAGGTTTTCGTCTTCTTCGATCAACTGATCGATCAAGGCACGATGCGCTGCCGCCACCGAAGCAAAATCCGTCTCGCCGTCGACCTGCTCCAGCACGTCGATCACCTGGGCCGCGCCCTGCGCCGGCAAATCGAGAAACAAACAGGCCGGGCCGAAACGCTCGCGGATGTTGGCCACCAGCGCCGGCAGATCGAGGTTGTCGGCGTCGATTTTATTGATCACCAGCATCCGGCACAAACGGCGCTCACCGGCGTAACGAAACATGCGCTCCGTCATGGCTTCGATGCCGTTTTGCGCATCGATCACGATCACCGCAGCATCCACCGCCGCCAGCGCGGCCACGGCTTGCGCCGCGTAATCGGGCGTTCCCGGCGTATCGATGCATTGCAAAAGCGCGCCCTCGTAAGGCAGGGAAAAAACCGCCGAATGAATCGAATGTCCCGCCGCTTTTTCCTGTGCCTCGTAGTCGCACAGGGTGCTGCCGCGCTCGATACTGCCTTTTTCCTGCAATGCGCCGCCGACAAAAAGGAGGGTTTCCGCCAGACTGGTTTTACCCGCCCCCGCATGCCCCAAAAGGGCCAGGGAGCGCAGTTGTTGCGGCTGATAAACGGTGTCTGCCTGCGATGCCATGTCGTTCTCCAAAAAGCCTCGGCAAAAGCGCCAAAGAATGATTCAGCGCATTTTCGCAGTTTCCGCCATCTCTGCTACCAGGCGTTCCGCAAAATACGGCCCCAGGGCGAGAATGACCACGGCGGCGAGCGCCAACAACACCAGAGCGGCGATCAGTTGCCAACGCGCCCGGCGAAATTCCTCACCGCTACGCCAGGCATACCAGAGCGGCCCGGCCACCGGCAGCAGCACAACCGGCAAGGCAATCCGCCAATGCTGCGCCAAGGCGGCCGGCAAGGTGTTGATATAACCGACCAACAGCAAGGTGCCGCCGCCGGCCAACAGCAGGGAAGTGACGAGTGCGAAAGCGAGAAAACTGTTATCCATCGGTCTTCATTTCGTTGGTTTTGGGTTGTTTTTGCGGCTTCTGCCAACCTTCCAAGGTCAGCTGTTTGGCGCGTGACACGGTGAGGGCATCCGGCGGCGCATTTTTCGTCAGCGTCGTTCCCGCCCCCAAGGTGGCACCGCGCCCAACGGTCACCGGAGCCACCAGTTGCGTGTCGGAACCAATGAACACATCGTCTTCGATGATGGTTTTATGCTTATTCACGCCGTCGTAATTGCAGGTGATGGTGCCCGCGCCGACATTGACCCGCGCGCCGATTTCCGCATCCCCGATATAGGCCAGATGATTGGCTTTCGATTGCCGGCCGAGGCGGCTTTTCTTGATTTCGACAAAGTTGCCGACATGCACCTCCGCCGCCAGATCCGCCCCCGGACGCAAGCGCGCATAGGGGCCGATGACCGCTTTTTCGCCGACCACCGCCTCCTCACAATGGCAAAAGGCCGCCAAACGCGCGCCGGCGGCGATCGTCACATTCTTCAGAACACAATAAGGGCCAACCTCCACCCCATCGCCCAATGTCACCTCGCCCTCAAACACACAACCGACATCGATGCTCACATCCTTGCCATGACGCAGCGTGCCGCGCACATCCAGGCGCGCCGGGTCACTCAGCCGCACGCCGGCCACCAGCAACTGTTCGGCGATGTTGCGCTGCTGACAACGTTCCAGCTCGGCCAGCTGCACCTTGCTATTGACGCCCAGCACTTCCCACTCCGCCGCGGGCTGCGCGGTGCGTACCGGCACCCCTGCCGCCACCGCCAGCGCAACGATATCGGTCAGGTAGTACTCGCCCTGGGCGTTATCGTTTTTCAGCCGCCCCAACCAGTCGGCCAGGCGCGCCGTGGGCATGGCCATGATGCCGGTGTTGATTTCGCAAATCGCTTTTTCTGCGGCGCTGGCATCTTTTTGTTCGACAATCTTGACCACCTCGCCCGCGGCATTGCGCACGATGCGCCCGTAGCCCGTCGGGTCAGCCAGATCCAGCGTCAGAATCGCCAGGCCATCGCGCCCGGCAGCGAGCAATTTTTGCAGCGTTGCCAAACGCGTGAGCGGCACATCACCGTACAACACCAGGGTTTGCTCCGCCGCACCCAACAAGGGCAAAGCCTGCGCCACGGCATGCCCGGTCCCCAGTTGCTGCGCCTGCTCGGCCCAGGACACATCCGGGGCCGCCAGAGCGGCCTGCACCTGCGCACCGCCATGGCCATACACCACGATCAATTTTTCCGGCCGCAAGGCACGCGCTGTATCCAGAACATGGCCCACCAAGGGCTTTCCGGCAATCGGATGCAACACCTTGGGCAAATCGGACACCATGCGTTTGCCTTGTCCAGCAGCAAGAATGACGATATTCATACGGCAACTTCAACGGTAAAAAAGATGCTCAGTATAACCGCAGGCCACCCCCCATCCGATGGCTGGCTTGCCGGAAAACAAACCAAAGTCATCGCAGCCGAATCACGGTCCGTCAAGCTGGCGAAAAAATGTACGGCTGCCGCCTGGAATCCCAAACACCTCGCCAAATTAGCGCCGCAACGAGGCATCGAGGGTTTGGCGAACGGGTGCCCCGGGGAGAATCGATGGAAAACTGGTAGCATGAAACCCATTCCCGGAAATGGAAAACTAGGAGCCAGCAGGAAATCCTCGTGGGTTTCCCGCTTGCCCACCCCACGACACTTACGACACTGGAGAAACGCATGTCCCGCCCGTTCAAAGTCCTCGGCATTCAACAAATCGCCATTGGTGGCCCATCCAAAGAAAAGCTCAAGACCCTGTGGGTAGAAAAACTGGGCCTGGAAGTCACCGGCACGTTTCAGTCCGAGCGCGAAAACGTGGATGAGGACATCTGCGCCATGGGCAAGGGGCCGTTCAAGGTGGAGGTCGACCTGATGCAGCCGATCGATCCGGAGAAAAAACCTGCCGTGCACGCCACCCCGCTCAATCACGTCGGCCTGTGGATCGACGATCTGCCCAAGGCAGTGGAGTGGCTCTCGGCCAACGGCGTGCGCTTTGCGCCGGGCGGCATCCGCAAGGGCGCAGCCGGTTTTGACATCTGCTTTTTGCACCCCAAGGGCAACGAGGAGTTTCCCGTCGGCGGCGAAGGTGTGCTGATCGAACTGGTGCAAGCCCCGCCGGAAGTGGTCGCGGCCTTTGCCAAACTGGCCGGCTAACACCGGCCCCAGGGGAAAGCCATGGTTTCCGGCGACGACGATCTCCACAACGATCTGGCCGCGACACGCAGCGCCCTGAACCCCATGCTCGATGCCATGGCATCCATCCTGCCTTGGGTCAGCCAAACCCAGAGCGCACGCTTTCCCCCGGAACTCAATAAACGCTGGCAGTCCGCCTGGTCAGAGTTTGCCGACACCTGGCAAGAACACGGCAGCACCGATCCTACCCGCTTTCGCCGCAGCGCCATGCTGATCATGAGCCTGGCGCTCGAAACTGCCGATGCTGACTGCCTGGCACTCGCCGAAAGTCTGGCCAGCGCCGCAGACCGTCTCGAACACCAGGCCGCCAATAACCGCCTGCACGCCAGCCTGCAAGCCCTGTGCGAAGTCATGACCGATGCCAGCGACAAGCACTTGCCGCAAGGCCTGGAGCATCCGCGTTTGAACGAGCGTTTGCGCCATTTCCGGGAACGCCTGGAAACTGCCTTGCGCCCCTCGGGAAAGCCCGGCGAACGCTCCGACGTGCTCGATCGCCTGTTCGTCGAAGATGCCGAGGAACGCCTCGCCCACATGCGTGAGGCGCTCGATGTTTTGCCCATCGACATCTACGGCATCGCCGAGGAATGCGAAGGGCTTATTGCGCACGCCGAACAAATCGAAATGTGGGGTATTTACCACCTGGGGCGTGGTGTGCACAACCTCAGCCTGCAACTCTACGACGCCAGCGAGGCCGACCAGGACCGCGCCGCCCACGCCATCCGCGCCCAGCTCGATTTGATCGAACAGGCGTTGCGCAGCATCGAGTGCTAAGGCCGCACATCTGCGCTTTACAGGTAGATTGCCGACGGGCGGCGTAGTATTACAATCAGAAACCACATAACACAAAAGGAATGACACCGTGCCGACGACACTGAGCAGCAAAGGACAAGTGACCATTCCCAAGCAGATTCGCGAAGCGCTTGGCCTAGCAACCGGTTGCGCCGTAGATTTCGCAGTCAATCGGGAAGGCGATGTCATCATTAAAAAAGCGAGCCCAAATCCGGGCTCAATACCCGACCGCTTTGAAGCCGCCCGCGGCAAGGCCGACGTCAAATGGCGCACCGACGATCTGATGACATTGCTGCGCGGTGAAAACTGATGCTACTGGTCGACACCAACGTCCTGGTGGATGTCCTGGAAAACGATCTCACTTGGGTGGACTGGTCGATTGCCCAATTACGCGCTCAATCAAAAATCCAAGGTCTGGCGATCAACCCCATCATTTATTCCGAACTGTCGCTAACCTTTACGAGCGCCGAAACGCTGGACGAAACCATCGCCGACCTTGGTCTGAATTTTCTTGAATTGCCGCGCCCGGCCTTGTTTCTGGCCGGCAAGGCTTTCATCCGCTACCGTCGCCAGGGCGGGACGAAAAACAATGTGTTGGCCGACTTCTTCATCGGTGCACATGCTGCCGTTGCAAGACTCCCCATCCTGACCCGGGACACACGGCGCTATAGCGCGTACTTTCCGGGTGTTGCGCTCATTGCGCCAAAAACCTCGGCGTGAAAAGGGAGGCCACGGCCTCCCTTTTTGTTTTGCCAGCGGCGTTCAGCGCGCGGCGAGTGCTGCGATGCGCGCTTCCAGCGGCGGATGGGTGGCAAAGAGGCTGCCGATACCACCGGCAATGCCGGAAGCCGCCATGTTTTTCGGCAGCGGCTCGGTGTGCAGGCTACCCAGGCGGCGCAAGGCGTTTTGCATCGGCACGGGCGAGCGCATCAGGCTGGCGGCTCCGGCATCGGCGCGGAATTCGCGCTGGCGCGAGAACCAGGCGACGATGATGCTGGCGAGGATGCCGAACACCACTTCGCAAATCATGCTGGTCACCATATAGCCGATGCCCGGGCCGCTGCTTTCGCTGTCGTTGCGGCGCAGGAAAGAGTCGACCAGATAACCGACGACACGCGAAATAAAGATCACAAAGGTATTCACCACGCCCTGGATGAGGGTGAGCGTCACCATGTCGCCATTGGCGATATGCGCTACTTCATGGGCCAGCACGGCTTCTGCCTCTTCCCGCGTCATGCTCTGCAAAAGCCCGGTCGACACGGCCACCAGCGAATTTTTCTTGCTCGCGCCGGTGGCGAAAGCATTGGGCTCGCCCTCATAAATGGCCACTTCCGGCATGGGTAAACCAGCGCGATCCGCCAGTTTGGCCACACTGTCAATCAACCAGACCTCGGTCGAGGAAGAGGGCTGGGTAATGACGCGCGCCCCGGTGCTCCATTTCGCCATGGTTTTCGACATCAAAAGCGAAATGAAGGAACCACCAAAGCCGATCACGGCAGAAAACGCGAGCAGGGCACCCATGTTCAAGCCGTTCGCGGTAAGGAATTTATTGACGCCAAGCAGACTGGTCACCACGCTGAGCACGAGCATGACGGCCAGGTTGGTCACCAGGAAAAGTACGATGCGTTTCATGACGAAACTCCTAGGGGAGAAAAAACGCAGCGATAGTACCGTAATTGGAATCCAGAAAAAAACGGAGCAGAATGGAAGAATCATTCGCTTTTTTCGAAACAAACAACCCCCGAGGCCGCACACCATGCTCAATTACAAGCACCTGCATTATTTTTGGGTCGTTGCCAAAGAAGGCAGCATCACGCGCGCGGCAGAGCGGCTGGGCGTGGCGGTGCAAACCATCAGCGGCCAGCTCAGCCTGCTCGAGCGCCAGCTGGGCAAAGCCTTGTTCATTGCCCAAGGACGGCGGCTGGTGCTGAGCGAAACCGGGCGCATGGCCCTGCGCTACACCGATCAGATTTTCCAGCTCGGCGAACAGCTGGAAGAAGCCATTGCGCAAGACGACAGCGGCCAGATTTTACGTTTGCGCGTCGGCATTTCCGACAGCATCCCGAAACTGCTCGCCTATCGCCTGCTCAGTCAGGCCACGGCCATCCCCGGCGATCTGCGCCTGATTTGTCTGGAAGGCAGTTTTGACAATCTGCTTGCCGACCTGGCCCTGCATCGCCTCGATCTCGTCCTGACCGACCGCGCCGCGCCGGCGACCGGCAATCTCAAAGTATTCAGCACGCACCTGGGGGAATTTGCCACCGGTTTGTTCGCCACACCCCGCCTTTTGCAGGGACAAACCGATTTTCCGCGCAGCCTGAACGATGCCCCTCTGCTCCTGCCGACACGACACAACGCGCTACGCGTGCGCATCGATCGCTGGCTCGATGAACAAGGCTTGAGCCCGCGCATCGTCGGCGAATTTCAAGATAGCGCCCTGCTCACCACCTTCGGACGCGGCAGCTTGGGCATCTTTCCCGCACCGCTCATCCTGCGCGAGCAACTGGCCAACGAGTACGATGCACAAATGCTCGGAGAAATGCAGGGCGTGGCCGAGCAGATTCACGCCATTTCGACCGAGCGCAAAATTCGCCACCCGGCCATCGAAGCCCTGTGCCAGATCGACGCCACGTCACCAAGCCTTACCTAAGGCCGACGGCGAGCGGGGCTATAATTGCCCGCTTTGCCGCTGCTTTCTTCCTCGATGATGCCCCTGCACAAATTCATTACCCTGGCCCTTTGCCTTGTCTTGCCGACCGCCCTTCATGCTGCCCCGGCGGCCCCCGCCGCGCCCCATGCGCCCACCAACATTGCCCCCGCCACCCCTCTTGCCCCAGTCCCCCCCGACTTGGCGGCGAGCGCCTGGTTGTTGATCGAGGTCGCTTCCGGGCAGACGCTGGCGGCAGAAAAAGCCGAGCAAAAACTCGAACCTGCCTCGCTGACCAAGTTGATGACGGCCTACCTCAGTTTCAGCGCGCTGCGCGACAAGAAACTGGCGCTGACGCAAGCCCTGCCGGTATCCGAAAAAGCCTGGCGCACCGGCGGCTCGAAAATGTTTGTCAAGGTCAATACGCAGGTGGCGGTCGATGACCTGCTCAAAGGCATGATCGTGCAATCCGGCAACGATGCTTGCGTCGTGCTGGCGGAAGCCATTGCCGGCAGCGAAGAAAACTTTGCGCAAATGATGAACCGCGAAGCCCAGCGCCTGGGTATGCAGCACACGCAGTTTCGTAACTCGACCGGCCTGCCCGATGCTCAGCACTACACCACGGCGCGCGACTTGGCCAAGCTGGCCAGCGCGCTCATTCACGATTTCCCAGAGGAATACAAACGCTACTACTCGCTGAAAGAATTTCGTTACGCCAATATCACTCAACCCAACCGCAACCGCTTGCTATGGACCGACCCCACGGTCGATGGCGTGAAAACCGGCCACACCGAGGCGGCCGGTTACTGCCTGATTTCCTCCGCCCTGCGCGACCGTCGCCGCCTGCTCTCAGTCGTGCTCGGCACCGCCTCCGACAAAGCCCGCGCCGCCGAATCGGCCAAGCTTCTGAACTGGGGTTATGTCGCCTACGAGCCGGTGCACCTCTATCCGCAAGGCCAGGCCGTGGCCACACCGCGCCTCTGGAAAGGGGCTAAAAATCAAGTTCCCGTCGGCTTCGACGAAGAATTCATCGTCGCCGTACCGAAAGGTTTGGGGGGGCAACTCAAAGCCGAGTATCTCCCCGCCGAGCGCCTGCTCGCCCCCATTCAGAAAGGCCAGGTCATCGGCCGCCTCAAACTGACCCTCGCCGGGCAGGCGTATGGTGAATATCCCGTCCGCGCCCAAGCCGACGTGCCGCTCGCCGGGGCGTTTGGCCGGGCCATCGACAGCATCAAACTCTGGTTCCAGTAATCTCCTCTTTGCAAAGTTCGCCGCCCATGTCTGACGCTCCCCCGCCCGAGACTTCATCCGAGACCTCCTCCGAGATCTCCTCCGATACCCTGCTCGAATTCCCCTGCGATTTCCCCATCAAGATCATGGGCCGCGCCGTCGATGAGCTGGCGCAAACCGTGCTCACCATCGTCTGCCAGCACGCCCCGGATTTCGACGGGGCCAGCATGGAAATGCGCAGCAGCTCGGGGGGCAACTACCTCAGCCTGACCTGCACCGTGCGCGCCACCTCAAAAGCCCAGCTCGATGCGCTTTATCTGGCATTGACTGCCCATCCTTTGATCAAGGTGGTGCTCTGAGGTGCATGAGCTGCCAGCCCCTACCCCCGACGCTGCAACAAGCGCCGGGAAGCAAGCCCTGCCACTTTTCTGCAAATGGCTGGGGCGCGCAGAGTACGCGCCCACTTTTGCCGCGATGCAAGAATTTACTGCCGCACGCAAGGAAACGACAGCGGACGAACTGTGGCTGGTCGAACACCCGCCCGTGTTTACGCAAGGCCAGGCCGGCAAAGCGGAACACCTGCTGCGCGACATTGGCATTCCCGTCGTGCCGATCGACCGTGGCGGCCAGATCACTTACCACGGCCCGGGTCAGATCGTGATTTACCTCCTGCTCGATCTCAACCGCCGGGGCTTGAAGGTGCGCGAACTGGTGCGCCATATCGAGCAGGCCATCATCGATTTTCTCGCTGAGCACGGTGTCAATGCCGAACGCCACGCCAATGCCCCCGGCGTTTATGTCGGTGCCGCCAAAATCGCCGCGCTCGGTCTGCGCATCCGCCGCGGCTGCAGCTATCACGGGCTTGCTCTGAACGTGGATATGGATCTCGGCCCTTTTTCCGCCATCAACCCCTGCGGCTACGCCGGCATGGCGGTGACGCAAACCCGCGACCTCGGGCTCGCCCTGACTCTGAGCGAGGCCGGCGAAGGTTTGTGTCGACATCTCCTATTACAACTGCACGCGCATGAGGCACCCCATGGCTGACATCAAAGGCATCAAGCAAAAGGGCGAACTGAAAACCGCCCGCATTCCGATCAAGATCGTGCCGGTCGATGCGCCGCTCAAAAAACCGGACTGGATCCGCGTCACTGCGGGCAACAGCGCCGGGCGTTTTGGCGAAATCAAAGCCATGCTGCGCGAGAAAAAGCTGCACACCGTCTGCGAAGAAGCCGCCTGCCCCAACATCGGCGAGTGCTTCGGGCGCGGTACCGCCACCTTCATGATTCTCGGCGACATCTGCACCCGCCGCTGCCCCTTCTGCGATGTCGGCCACGGCCAACCGCTGCCACCCGACCCGAACGAGCCGGCGCAACTGGCCGATTCCGTGGCGGCGCTGCGCTTGAACTACGTCGTCATCACCAGCGTAGACCGTGATGACCTGCGCGACGGCGGCGCACAACACTTCGTCGACGTGGTGCGCGCCGTGCGTGAGCGCTCACCTTCCACACGAATCGAAACCCTGGTTCCGGATTTTCGCGGCCGTATGGACGTGGCGCTGGAGGTGCTCGGTCAGGCGCTGCCCGATGTCCTCAACCACAATATGGAAACCGTGTCGCGCCTCTACAAGCAGGCCCGCCCCGGCGCGGACTACGCGCATTCGCTGGAATTTCTCAAACGCTTCAAGGCGCGCTATCCGCAAACCACCACCAAATCCGGCCTGATGGTCGGCCTGGGCGAAAACGACGATGAAATTCTCGAGGTCATGCGCGATTTACGCGCCCACGACGTCGAAATGCTCACCATCGGCCAGTACCTCGCCCCTTCCGGCCACCATCTGCCGGTCAGCCGCTACGTTTCGCCCGACACCTTCAAAATGTACGAACGCGAAGCCCAAAGCCTCGGCTTCACCGGCGCCGCCTGCGCCCCGATGGTGCGTTCGAGCTATTGGGCGGATCAGCAGGCGCACGCCGCGGGCGTCGCCGATTAAAATCACACCATGCTCACCCTTACCCTCAACGGCAGCCACCGCCAGTTCCCCGCGCCGCTCAGCATCGCCCAACTGGTCGACCAGCTCGGTTACACCGGCAAGCGCATCGCTATCGAAAAGAACGGCGAAATCGTTCCCAAGAGCCAGCACGCGGACACGCAACTGGCCGACGGCGACACGCTGGAAATCGTCGTCGCCGTCGGCGGCGGCTGATCTTTCTTCCCTCCTTTCCCTTCTCTCTCCGAAAACATGCACACCCTCACCCTCGCCGGCAAAACCTACCGTTCCCGCTTGCTGGTCGGCACCGGCAAATATGCCGATTTCGCCCAGACCCGCGCTGCCATCGATGCCTCCGGGGCCGAGATCGTCACCGTCGCCATCCGCCGCACCAACATCGGCCAGGACGCCAGCCAGCCCAATCTGCTGGACGCGGTGCCGCCGTCGCAATTCACCATCCTGCCCAACACCGCCGGCTGTTACACGGCAGAAGATGCGGTGCGCACGCTGCGCCTGGCCCGCGAACTGCTCGATGGGCATCCGCTGTGCAAGCTGGAAGTGCTGGGCGACCCGAACAACCTTTTCCCCAACATGCCGGAAACGCTGAAAGCTGCGCAAACCCTGGTCAAGGAAGGCTTCGCGGTGATGGTCTACTGCGCCGACGACCCCATTCAGTGCAAGATGCTGGAAGACATTGGCTGCATCGCGGTGATGCCGCTGGCCTCGCTGATCGGCTCCGGCATGGGCATCGTCAATCCGTGGAATCTGCGTCTGATCATCGACAACGCCCGCGTGCCGATCATCGTCGATGCCGGCGTCGGCACCGCCTCGGACGCCACCATCGCCATGGAACTCGGCTGCGACGGCGTCTTGATGAACACCGCCATCGCCCACGCCAAAGACCCGGTGCTCATGGCTTCAGCGATGAAAAAAGGCATCGAGGCCGGACGCGAAGCCTTTCTCGCCGGGCGCATGGCGCGCAAATACTATTCGGCCGATCCCTCGTCGCCGACCAGCGGGCTGATCGGCTCATGAGCAAGGACTTGCTGATCCACCCCGCCGCCGAGGGCGAAGAAGGCGAATACATGGCGGGCCGCCACGGCCATATCAAAAGCTATGTGCGCCGCGCCGGGCGCATGTCGGAAGCGCAGCAGCGTTATCTGGATGAAATGCTGCCGAAAATCGGCGTACCCTACCAGAACACGCCGCTCGATCTGAACGCCGTATTTGGCCGCGCCGCCCCGAAAATCCTCGAAATCGGCTGCGGCATGGGGGAAACCACCGCCAAAATCGCCGCCGCCCACCCGGAAAACGATTATTTCGGGCTGGAAGTTCACGTTCCCGGCGTCGGCGCGCTGTGCAAGCTGATCGCCGAAAACGCCCTCGGCAACCTGCGCATCGGCCAGCACGATGCCGTCGAAGTGGTGCGCGACATGCTGCCGGAAAACACACTGGCTGGCATCCACATCTTTTTCCCCGATCCCTGGCACAAGACGCGGCACAAAAAACGCCGCCTGGTTCAGCCGCCTTTCATCGCCCTACTCGCCTCGCGCCTGCAAAGTGGCGGCTACATCCACTGCGCCACCGACTGGGAAAACTACGCGCTGCAAATGCTCGACGTGTTAAGCGGCGAATCCAGCTTGGAAAACAGTGTCGCCAACCCGCCCCCCGAGGCGCTGCAACAGGCGCTGGAAGCCGACAGCACCGCCCATCTCGCCGGCTTTGCGCCGCGTCCCGCTTACCGCCCGCTCACCAAATTTGAAAACCGGGGACTGCGCCTCGGGCATGGCGTGTGGGATCTCGTTTTCAGAAAGCTGTAAATCATGTGGTTCAAAAACCTGCAAATCTACCGCCTGCCTGCGCCCTGGAACATCGACCTCGCCGCCCTCGACGAACAGCTGGCGCGCGGCGCGTTCTCGCCCTGCCCCAGCCACCAGCCCCTGTCACGCGGCTGGACGCCACCGCGCCCGGACGCCGGTCTGGTCTATGCCAGCCACGGCCAATGGCTGCTCGCCCTGACCACCGAACAGCGCCTGCTGCCCAGCTCGGTCATCAACGAAACCGCGCAAGAACGCGCCGAACAAATCGCCGGTGAACAAGGCTACCCACCCGGTCGCAAGCAGATGAAAGAATTACGCGAGCGCATCACGGAAGAACTGATGCCGCGCGCCTTCACCAAGAAAAACCGCACTTTCGTCTGGATCGACCCGGTCAATGGCTGGTTCGTAGTCGACGCCGGCAGCCAAACCAAGGCTGAGGAAGTCATCGAACATCTGCGCTTTTGCCTCGACGAATTCCCGCTCAAGCCCCTGCACACGCAAGGCTCGCCGCAATCGGCGATGGCCGACTGGCTGGCCGGCGGCAGCGCCCCCGCCGGTTTCAGCATCGACCGCGACTGCGAACTGAAATCGGTGGCCGAAGAAAAAGCCGCCGTGCGCTACGTGCGCCACCCGCTCGACGGCGACGGCATGGACGAACAAAT
>NZ_JBLJBW010000016.1:0-52042 GCF_047638095.1 Azonexus sp. | reverse complement strand
GCCCGCCAGCGGCTTTACCTTTCCTCGGCGCAAAGCCGCATGTTGCATGGGCAGACGCGCTATTGCGTGCCGTCGCCATTTTTTGACGAAATTCCGGGTGAATTGTTGCTGGGCTTGAACCGTACCCGCGCGGCGCAGGCGGGGGGCGCATCTGCAGGTTTGCGTGTGGCGGGCGGGGACGCTGCGGTCAGCACCTCGGCTGGCACTTGGCGGATCGGGCAGAGCGTCGAGCACGCCAAGTTTGGTGCCGGCGTCATCGTCGCCTGCGAGGGACGTGGCGCGGATGCGCGGGTGCAGGTCAATTTTGGCGGCGCGGCCGGCATGAAATGGCTGGCGCTCGACTATGCCAAATTGACGCCTTTATGAGTGGCGAGGCCGGTGCTATCCTCGCTGTTGGCGGCTGAGGCGCTGGGCTGAAAACAGGGGGTGGCGCTGTCGCCACGGGGCAATCAAATTTTACGGGTGAAGCGGAATGGCAAAAATCAAGGCGGGGCTGTTATCGCTGCGTGATCTTTTCGCTACGGCGTGGTGGATTTTCCTCATTGCCGGCATCGGTTTCGTCGTTGCCTACCAATTCGTCGAGCCCGCGCCGCCGCGCCATGTGGTGATGACGAGCGGTGGCGAGAGCGGTGCCTACTACCAATTTGCCAAGCGCTACGCGGCAATTCTGGCGCGCGATGGCATCACCCTGGAAGTGCGCACCTCAGAGGGTTCGGTACAGAATCTGGAGCGCTTGCAAGCCGGCGAGGCACAAATCGGCTTCGTGCAAGGCGGGGTGGTGCCGAGTGCGCCGGCAGACGACCCGGACGCCGAATCGCCCTATCCTGACCTGTTGTCCTTGGGCAGCATGTTTTACGAGCCGGTCTGGGTGTTTTACCGCGGGCCGGTAATAGACCGCCTGTCGGCCTTGCAGGGCAAGCGTCTGGCCATTGGGCAGGAAGGCTCCGGCGTGCGTCAGCTGGCGCAGCGTTTGCTTGAAGATAACGGCATCGATTTTCGCCAGAACACGGCTCCTATTTCCGGCTTGGACGCAGCGGAAGAACTGCAGCAGGGGCGCATCGACGCCGCTTTCGTGATCGCCGCCGAACATGCGCCGGTAGTGCAGGTTTTGCTGCGCTCGCCGGGGGTGAAATTGATGAATTTTTCGCAATCCTTCGCCTACGAGCGCCGCTATCCCTTCATGACCCGGCTCACCATGCCGCAGGGCGTGGCCGATCTGGTGCGCGATCTGCCGCCGCAGGACACCCGGGTGCTGGCCCCGACCGCCAGCCTGGTGGTCCGCGAAGATTTGCATCCGGCCTTGCAAAACCTGCTCTTGCAGGCGGCGCGGCAGGTGCATGGCAAGCCCGGCTTCTTCCAGACTGCCAACGAATTTCCCGCCTACATGGACGGCATGCTGCCGCTGTCGGCCGAGGCCGAACGCTTTTTCAAATCTGGCCCGCCTTTTCTGCAGCGCTACCTGCCCTTCTGGCTGGCGGTGCTGGTCGATCGTTTGTTCGTGCTGCTCTTGCCGGTGATTGCCTTGTTGATTCCATTGATGCGCATTGCTCCGGCGCTCTATAGCTGGCGGGTACGCGCCAAGGTGTTTCGCTGTTATGGCGAATTGAAATTTCTCGAAGACGACCTGAAAAATCATTACGACCCGGCGCGCACGCAAGATTATCGGCGCAGGCTCGATGCGCTCGATGAGGAAGCTGCCGTCTTGCGCGTCCCCTTGGGCTTTACCGATCTGGTGTATACCTTGCGCGAACACGTCAATCTGGTACGCCGTATTCTCGCCAAACAAGAAGCAGGCGAGGGCAAAAGCGCGTGAAAGTCTTTCTCGTGGCCAATCCCAAGGGGGGCTCCGGCAAAAGCACCGTGGCGACGCATCTGGCCGCCTATTTTGCGCACGCCGGCGCGCCGGTGATGCTGGGCGACATCGACCGCCAGCATTCGGCGCGCGAATGGTTGGCGAGCCGCCCGGCGCATTTGCCGGCGATTGGCACCTGGGACATCGGTCATGACCACATCGCCCGCCCGCCCAAGGGGGCCAGCCACGTCGTGCTCGATACGCCGGCGGGGCTGCGCGGCAAGATGCTCGATAAAGTATTGAAACTTTCGGCGCGGGTGATCGTGCCGGTGCAACCCTCTATTTTCGATATGCGGGCGACACGGGTTTTTCTTGAGGCGCTCTTGGCGGAAAAAGCCGTGCGCAAGGGGCGCGCCGACGTGGCCGTGATCGGCATGCGGGTGGATGCGCGCACGCGGGCAGCGGGCGAGCTGGAGCGGTTTCTGGAAAAATTTGAACTGCCGGTGCTGGCCTATCTGCGCGATACCCAGCGCTATGTGCAGGTCGCCGCAGCCGGGTTGACGCTTTTTGACCTGCCGCCCAGCCAAAGCGAGCGGGACCGGGAGCAATGGCAGCCGATTCTGGATTGGGCTGCTGCGCCCACCGTCAGTTAAAGCTTTCGTCATGCTCAAATACCTGCTTTTGCTGCTCGTGATCTGGGTCGTCTGGTGGGCCTGGCATGCGCCGCGCCGCCCGGGCAGCCGGCCGAGGGCACAGAAGCCGCCGCAAAAGGAAGGCGAGGAAAAAATGCTGGCCTGCGCGCGTTGCGGTGTCTATTTGCCCGCAAGTGAAGCCCTGCCTGGGCCGCAGGGGCAGTACTTTTGTTCGCCGCAACACCGCGATGCCTAGCATTCCGCTCTGGCTGACCGGCACCTGGGAAGCGAACTGGCGCTCCTTTCAGTATTTTCTTTTCGTACGCGCGGCCTTTGGCGCACTCTGTCTTTTAGGCCTGGTATTTCCGGGGGCATGGAACGTACAGCTTTCGCTGCCGCCCTCGCCCGAGCTGTTTACCCTGTTCATCACCTATCTCGTTCTCAGCGGTGGTGGTCTGTTGCTGGCGCGCCTGTGGCAGAAACATTTCAATTCCCAGCTCTCGCTGCAGGTGCTCGCCGACATCGTGCTGATCAATCTTTTGATGGCGCTGGCGGGGGGCATTGAAAGTGGTTTTGGTCTGGTTTTGCTGGTTTCGCTGGCGGCGGCCAGCCTCGTTGGACAAGGGCGGTGGGTGCTTTTTTATGCGGCGCTCGCAACTTTTGCCGCATTGCTCATGCAAAGCGAGGCTGTGATTACGCGCGGGGTGGACCCGGCGAGCATCGTACAGGCCGGTTTTATTTCTGCGGGTTATTTTGCCACGGCCATTCTGGCGCGCCTGCTCGGCCAGCGCATCATGGCCAATGAAGAGCTGGCGCGCCGGCGCGGTGTGGCGTTGGCCGACCAGATTCACATCAATCAGCGGGTGGTCGAGCGGATGCAAGATGGTGTGCTGATTCTCGGGCACGATGGTCGGATCGTGCGCCATAACCCGATGGCGGCACGCCTGTTGGGTTTGCCGGATACCGCCAGGCAGCTCGAAAACTACGCGCCTCCCTTGGCCGCAGCGCTGCAAAACTGGCTGGCGGGCTATAGCAGCGACAGTGTTTTTATCAGCGGTGCCGGCAATGCCGAACTGGGCGCACGGTTTATGCCCACCGGCAGCAGTAGCGGCGAGGTGCTGGTTTTTATCGAGGATGTGGAGCGCATCAAAGAACAGGCCAAGCAGCTCAAACTCGCCGCGCTGGGGCGGCTTACCGCCAGTATCGCGCATGAAATCCGTAATCCCTTGTCGGCGATTGGCCATGCCGCTGAACTGCTCTATGAGGAGCGGCGCGGCGAGACTTTCGAGCGCCTGTTGCGCATCATCGGCGACAACACCTTGCGTTTGAATCGCATCGTCAGCGATGTGCTCGAGCTGGGGCGGCAAAAGCGAGCGCAGGTGGAAAATCTTGCCCTCACCCCATTTTTTGCGTATTTTTCCGAAGATGCGCAAGCCGTCGGCCTGTGGCCGGCGGGAGGGGTTGTTTTCGATATTGCGCCGGCCTTGTTGCTTTGTTTTGATCGCGCACATTTGCATCAGGTGATGTCGAATTTGATCGGCAACGCCGTGCGTCATTCCACTGGCAGTCCCGGGGCGGTGCGCGTGGTGGCCGCAGTCAGCGGCGAGCGGGTGGAGATCAGCGTCAGTGATGATGGCCCGGGCGTGCCGGCGAATTTGAGCGACCAGATATTCGAGCCATTTTTTACCACCCACAGCCTGGGGACCGGGCTGGGCTTGTTCATTGCCCGCGAACTGTGCGTGGCCAACGGGGCAACCCTGAGCTTGCGCCAGGCTTCTGCGCGCGGCGCGACGGGAGCACAATTCGTCCTTTCCGGGAGAGCAGAGACCTGCCTCTAAGCCGCATCGAATACCGCCCGCGCGCCGCCGCGCCGTACAAGGCATCGCTGGCCGGCTGCGGCTGTGTGAAGGCAGAAAGCGCGGCAGAAAATAGCGGCTCGGGGCTTTCCTCGCTGCGCCGGCGCGGCATCCGATTCAGGCGCGGATCTCTTGTTTTTTCTTGCCTAACCGCTATAATCCCACGTCTTTTTTCCCTGCTTAGGAAAGTATTCCCATGGTGGTTATTCGTCTTGCTCGTGGTGGCGCCAAGAAGCGTCCGTTTTACAACATGGTGGTGACCGATTCGCGTAATCGTCGCGATGGTCGTTCGGTTGAGCGCATTGGTTTCTACAATCCGATGGCTTCCGGCGCGGCTGAAGGTCTGCGGATTGCGACCGATCGCCTGGATTACTGGCTGAAGAACGGCGCGCAGTTGTCGCCGACGGTGGCGCGTCTGGTCAAGCAAAACGCCAAGCAGGCTGCGTAAGACACCTTGCCTGCCAGCGAGATCATTGTTCTCGGCCGTTTGCTCGAACCGTATGGCGTGCGCGGCTGGATACGTTTGCAGCCTTTTGGCGATGATCCGCTCAGTTGGAAGACGTTGCCGGTTTGGCAGCTAGGTAAGGAAGGCGGACCTTGGCAGGGCTATGAATTGCTCGGGTTGAAGCGCCACGGTGATGGTTTTATTGTGGCTTTTGCTGGAGTGAGCGAGCGCACGGCTGCCGAAAGCTTGCGTGGCATGTTGCTGGGTGCGCCGCGTGCCGATTTGCCCGCGGTGGCGGAAGATGAGTTTTACTGGGGCGATTTGCTCGGCCTGACGGTCGTCAATCGTGCCGGCGAGATTTTGGGCAAGGTTGCCGGTCTGATCGAAACCGGTGCCAACGATGTTTTGCGCGTGGTCGATGATACGGGGGAAGAAGCTCTCGAGCGGCTTTTGCCTTTCGTGGCGGCAGTGGTGGGCAGGGTCGATGTTGCGGCCGGCACCATTGAAGTCGACTGGGAGCGCGACTGGTGATTCGTGTTGACGGCGTGACACTCTTTCCGGAGATGTTCGCGGCGCTGACGGAAAGTGGAATCACTCGGCGGGCGCTGGAAGAAACGCGTTGGGTCTGGCAGGCGTGGAATCCGCGCGATTTTGCAGAAAACACCTGGCGACGGGTCGATGATCGTCCTTTTGGCGGTGGCCCGGGCATGGTGATGCAGGCAGAGCCGCTGGAAAAGGCGATTGCTGCAGCAAAATCCGCACAGGCGGCAGCCGGAATGCAGGCAAGCCGGGTGATTTATCTGTCACCGCAGGGGCAGCCCTTGTGTCATGCGCGGGTGATGGAACTGGCGGCCTTGGCCCAGGCAGGAACGGGTTTGGTTTTGTTGTGCGGGCGTTATGAAGGCGTTGATGAGCGGCTGATTAGGCGCTGTGTCGATGAGGAAATATCGCTCGGGGATTTTGTTTTGTCCGGTGGCGAGTTGCCGGCGATGGCCTTGATCGATGCCATCGTGCGCCAGTTGCCGGGGGTGTTGGGCGATGAGGCTTCTGCCGTTGAGGATTCTTTCGTCAACGGTTTGCTCGATTGCCCGCACTACACTCGCCCGGAGGTTTACGCCGGGCAAGGGGTGCCGGAGGTTTTATTGTCCGGCAACCATGAGAGAATTCGCCGCTGGCGCTTGCAACAAGCGTTACGGAGAACCCGGGAGCGTCGCCCGGAGCTGTTCGACAAATGGCTGGCGCAGCGTCATTTGTCCAAGGAAGAAACGCAACTCCTCGCGGAAGTTTTTAGCGCGGAGCAATGCGGTGAGTAATTTTCAACAACAAGGATCTCACATGAATCTGATTCAACAACTTGAGCAAGAAGAAATTGCCCGTCTGGGTAAAACCATCCCTGAATTCGCCCCGGGCGACACCGTGGTGGTGCAGGTGAAGGTCAAGGAAGGTGCACGCGAGCGCTTGCAGGCTTACGAAGGTGTGGTGATTGCCAAGCGCAATCGTGGCCTGAATTCGTCTTTCATCGTGCGCAAAATTTCCTCCGGTGAAGGCGTGGAACGCACCTTTCAGACCTATTCGCCGCTGGTTGCCAACATCGAAGTGAAGCGTCGTGGTGACGTGCGCCGCGCCAAGCTCTACTATCTGCGCGAGCGTTCGGGCAAGTCGGCACGGATCAAGGAAAAATTGCCGGCGAAGAAGGTTTCTGCCTGATCTTTCAGTGCGAAACTTTTCGGCAAGACAACAAAAAAGGCGCTACGGCGCCTTTTTTGTTGTGCTCAAAACCTGCTTTCAAGCTTGTGATTTATCACGCTCGATCAAGGCGTAGGCCGAATGATTGTGGATCGATTCAAAGTTTTCCGACTCCACGACATAGGCGACGACGCGTGTTTCAGCGTTGAGGCGGGCGGCGACGTCGCGCACCATGTCTTCGACAAATTTCGGATTGTCGTAGGCGCGCTCGGTGACGTATTTTTCATCCGGGCGTTTGAGGAGGCCAAAGAGTTCGCAGGAGGCTTCGGCTTCGACCAGCTGGACGATTTCCTCTATCCACATGAAATCATTGGTGCGCGCCGTGACGGTGACATGCGAGCGCTGATTGTGCGCGCCGCGCTCAGAGATTTTCTTCGAGCAGGGGCACAGGCTGGTCACCGGTACGACAACCTTGGTGGCGACTTCAATGCGCCCATCGATGATGTCGCCAATGAAGGTGACATCGTAATCCAGGAGGCTTTGCACGCCGGAAACCGGGGCGGTTTTGTTGATGAAGTAGGGAAAATTCATCTCGATATGGCCGCTTTCGGCTTCCAGGCGCAGCAGCATATCCTGCAGCATGGCGGGGAAATTTTCTACCGAAATGGCGCGTTCGTGGCTGTTGAGAATTTCCACGAAGCGCGACATGTGCGTGCCTTTGAAATTGTGCGGCAGGCCAACGTACATATTGAAGGTGGCGATGGTGTGCTGTGTGCCTTCCGATTTGTCGCGCACCTTGATCGGGTGGCGGATGGACTTGATGCCCACCTTGTTGATGGCGATCTGGCGCGTGTCGGCGGAGCTTTGTACGTCGGGGATGCAGGTAGCGGTCATTGTCCTATTCTGTATGGTAATGAATTAAAATTGATCAAGATCCTGTGCTGGCGCGCACCTGGCGCACGATGCCGGCGGCGTCCAGAGCAAGTTCGCCAAGGAGTTGGCTCTGTTCGCCATGGTCGATGAAACTGTCGGGCAAGCCCAGGCGCAGCAGGCGTGGAGGGCAGCCCGGTCTGCTCGGTTTGCTCAACTCGCCCAGCGCCCGTTCAATTTCTGAACCGGCACCGCCGACGATAGCGTTTTCTTCGATGCTGACCAAGAACGAATGGTTCCCGGCAATTTCTTGCAACAGGGCGCGATCCAGCGGTTTGATGAAGCGCATGTTGACGACGGTGGCGTTCAGCACTTCGCCGGCGGCGAGGGCGGCCGGAACCAGGCTGCCGAAGGCGAGTAGCGCGATGTCGCGGCCTTGGCGCAGGATTTTTGCCCGCCCGATGGGCAGGGGCTCGAGGTCTGCCGCGGGAAGTTTACCGTTGCCGCCGCCGCGCGGATAGCGCACGAGCGCCGGGCCGTCGTAGGCGTAAGCGGTGGATAGCATCTGCCGGCATTCGGCCTCATCGGCCGGGGCCATGATGAGGAGGTTGGGGATGCAGGCGGTAAATGACAAATCGAAACTGCCGTGGTGGGTCGGGCCATCCGCCCCGACCAGGCCGCCGCGATCGATGGCAAAGACCACGGGCAGATTTTGCAGGGCAACGTCATGAATCAGCTGATCATAAGCGCGTTGCAGGAAGGTCGAGTAAATGGCGACGACCGGTTTCAAGCCTTCGCAGGCCAGCCCGGCGGCGAAGGTGACGGCGTGCTGCTCGGCAATGCCGACATCGTAGTAACGCGTCGGGAATTCTTGCGCAAAGCGCACCATGCCGGAGCCCTCGCGCATGGCCGGGGTAATGCCGACCAGGCGGGAATCGGCGCGCGCCATGTCGCACAGCCAGTCGCCAAAGATCTGGGTGTAGGTGAGCTTGGCGCTGCCGGTGGGGGCGATGCCCTGGTCGGCGGCGAATTTTCCGACACCGTGATAAAGGGTCGGGTCGCTTTCGGCGAGTTTGTAACCGTGGCCTTTTTTGGTGATGACATGAAGAAATTTCGGCCCTTTGAGCGCTTTCATGTTTTCCAGCGTGGGAATCAGGGCGTCGAGATCGTGGCCGTCGATGGGGCCGTAATAATGGAAACCAAATTCTTCAAACAGCGTGCCGGGGGCAATCATGCCCTTTACATGTTCTTCGGCGCGCCGGGCAAGTTCGAGTAGCGGCGGCGCGAAACCGAGCATGTGGCGGCCGGCTTCGCGGGCGGCGTTGAAGGTTTTGCTGGAGGTGAGGCGGGTCAGAATGTGGTTGAGCGCGCCGACCGGCGGTGAAATCGACATTTCGTTGTCGTTGAGGATGACGAGCATGTCGGCATCGGCTACGCCGGCGTTGTTCATGGCCTCGAACACCATGCCGGCTGACATGGCACCGTCCCCGATGATGGCGACGACTTGGCGTTCTTCCTTCTTGTGCTTGGCGGCCAGGGCCATGCCCAGCGCAGCCGAGATGGAGGTGGAGGAATGACCGACGCCAAAAGTGTCGTATTCGCTTTCGCAGCGTTTCGGGAAGCCTGCGATGCCGTGGCGCATGCGCAATTTATCCATGCCAGCACGCCGGCCGGTGAGGATTTTATGCGCATAGCACTGATGGCCGACGTCCCACACCAGGCGGTCGTGCGGAGTGTCGTAGACCGCGTGCAGGGCGATGGTCAATTCAACCGTGCCAAGATTGGACGACAAATGGCCACCGGTTTGTGACACCGAGTGGATCAGAAATTGACGCAATTCGCCGGCGAGTTCATTGAGCTGACGCCGCTCCAGGCGGCGCAGCGCGGCGGTGGTGTCGATGGTGTCGAGAAGAGGGTAAGCCATGGTGGGGGTCAGAATGGCCGGTGACAGATGAAATCGGCCAGTTCGGTCAGGCGCCGGGCGCGCTCGCCAAAGCCGGAGAGGGCGATGAGTGCCTCGTGGCGCAGGTTTTCTGCATAGTCACGAGCACCGGCGAGGCCAAGCAGGGTGATGTAGGTCGGTTTGTCGGCGGCCTCATCCTTGCCGGCAGTTTTTCCCAAGGTGGCAGTGCTTGCGGTGCAATCGAGAATGTCGTCTACAACTTGGAACAGGAGGCCGGCGCGTTTGGCGAAACGGTCGAGCTGGCGTTGTTCCTGCTCGCGCAAAGACTGGCCTGCCAGCGCGCCGAGCAGTACGGCGGCGCGAATCAGTGCGCCAGTTTTCAGCGCATGCATGAGTTCGAGTTCAGCTTGCGTCAGCGCTTTGCCGACCGAGGCCAGATCGATCGCCTGGCCGCCCGCCATGCCGCGCGAGCCGCTGGCGTGGGCGAGCAGGGCAATCATTTCGATTTGGCGCTCGCCCAGGGCTTGGCCGGCGAGCAGTTCGAAGGCCAAGGTTTGCAGGCTGTCGCCGACCAACAGTGCGGTGGCTTCGTCGAATTCGATATGGCAGGTGGGACGGCCGCGGCGCAGCACGTCGTCGTCCATCGCGGGCAAGTCGTCGTGCACGAGCGAATACACGTGAATCAGTTCAACGGCGCTGGCCACAACCTCCAAGCGTTCCGGCGGTGCTTCGCTCAACTCGCCGGCCGCAAAAACCAGGAGCGGGCGCACGCGTTTGCCGCCGCCCAAGGTGGCGTAGCGCATGGCTTCGTGCAGGCGTTGCGGGAGGCTGTCGCGGGCGGGGAGAAAGCGGCCGAGCGCGGCTTCGGTGCGCGCTTGCTTGGCCGCCATCCATTCGGTAAACGCGCTGTTCATGCCGATTCCAGAAAATTGCGTTCGACTTCGCGCACCTGTCCGGCTTCGATGATGCGCAGTTGAGCCTGCGCCTCATCGAGTCGATTCTGACAATGGCGAATCAAGAAAACACCGCGCTGGTGGGCGGCGAGTGCATCTTCCAAGGTGAGTTGGCCGTTTTCCATGGCGGCCACGGTGGCTTCCAGCTCGGCCAGCGCAGCCTCGAATTTCATCTCGGCAATCAGGGTCGTTTCCATGGCGCACGCAAGGGGGAAAACACGCGAAAATACTCCATTCGGGGTAGGGCGGTCAAATTCAGTTAAAATCCGCCGTTTCTTCAACCCTGCTGGAGGCTTGGCATGTCAGACATGGCTACTTCGTCCCGGTTGGCACCCGCTGCTTCGCAGTTGCCGGTGAACTGGTACTTCGACGAACGCATACTTGCGCTGGAGAAGCAGCTCATCTTCGATGCCGGCCCCGGGTATGTCGGCCACCGCCTGATGGTGCCGCAAGCAGGGAATTTTCGCACCCTGGAATGGGCCGATCACGGGCAGATGCTGTTGAACGGCGGCGAGACCGGTAAAAACGCCGGTATCTGGCGGATGTCCAACGTCTGCCGGCACCGCCAGGCGATCATGCTAGAGGGCGCGGGAACGCTGGAGGGGCCGGTGGTGTGCCCGGTGCATCGCTGGACCTATGAACAAAGCGGTGAGCTGATCGGGGCACCGCATTTTCCGCAAAACCCCTGCCTGAATCTGGCCAAAGTCAAACTGGCTGACTGGAACGGGCTGCTCTTCAAGGGGTCGCGTTCGGCGCAGGCGGATCTGGCGGGCATGCAGGCCGCGCGACATTTTGATTTTTCGGGCTACAAACTCGACCACGTCGAGATGCACCGCTGCAATTACAACTGGAAAACCTTCATCGAAGTGTATCTGGAGGATTACCACGTCGCCCCTTTTCATCCCGGCTTGGGGAATTTTGTCACCTGCGATGATCTGAGCTGGCAGTTTGGTGAGTGGTATTCGGTGCAGAAAGTGGGGATTACCTCGCTCTTGAAAGCCGGTTCGCCGGTCTATGCGCGTTGGCAAAATGTGGTGCGCGAATACTACGGCGATCGGGGCGAAACCCCGCCGCAAGGCGCGGTATGGCTGACCTACTACCCGAATGTGATGCTGGAGTGGTATCCGCACGTCTTGGTGGTATCTACCGTATTGCCCCAGGGGCCGGATAAAACGCTGAACGTGGTCGAATTCTATTACCCGGAAGAAATCGTCGATTTCGAGCGTGAATTCATCGAGGCCGAGCGCGCTGCCTACATGGAAACCGCCATTGAAGACGATGATATCGGCGAGCGCATGGACCGGGGCCGCAAGGCCTTGCTGGCGGAAGGGCGTAACGAAGTCGGCCCGTACCAGAGCCCGATGGAAGACGGCATGCAGCATTTTCACGAGTTTTACCGACGCATCATGCAAGGAGCGATTGCGGCTTTGTAAGCCGTAAAAATAGCCCCCATGCAGTCACTGTGGATGATCGTTGCAAGTTTTCTCTTTGCCTGCATGGGGGTGTGCGTCAAATTCGCGGCGCAGACTCATTCGGTGGTGGAAATCACCTTTTGGCGTAGTTTTATTGCTTTAGTCATGATGTTTGTCTTGGTGCGCCTGCGCGGTGTCACGTTGGCGACGCCGCATTGGCGTTGGCATGTCACGCGCGGGGTGGTGGGCTATACGGCGCTCTTTGGTTATTTTTACGCGATTGTCCTGTTGCCGCTGGCAACCGCCGTCACCCTCAATTACACCTCGGCAATTTTTCTCGCGCTTTACCTTGCGCTGGCGGGTTTGCGTCTGCGCCCCGGGATGTTGGGGGCGCTGGCCTTGGGGCTCTTGGGTGTTGCGCTTTTGCTGCGCCCAAGTTTTCATGCCGATCAGCTCTGGGGAGCCTTGGTCGGCCTGGGTTCCGGGGTGGTCGCGGCCATGGCGTATTTCAGCGTGCGTGAATTGGGCCGGCGTGGCGAGTCGGAAATTCGCACGGTATTTTATTTTTCTTTCGTGGCCACCTTGTGTTCCTTGATCTGGCTGGCTTTTGGTGAGCTGCACGCAGCGACTTTGCACAGCGGCCTGGCCTTGCTTGGTGTGGGGGTGTTCGCCGCGCTCGCTCAGCTGGCAATGACGCGGGCGTATTCACGCGGCAAGACACTGATGTCGGCGGCGCTGGCCTACAGTACGGTGATTTTCTCCAGCCTTGCCGGCCTGCTGTTTTGGGGCGACAGGCTGCCCTGGATTGCCTGGCTGGGGATTGCCTTGATCATTTTGTCCGGCATCGGTGCCACGCATTTCTCCCGCACGCCGGCGGCGCGGGGTTAAACTGGGGGCGTAGCGTTACTTGCTCAGCGCTGCGCCATTTTTGCGACCAAGGAGCCTGTCATGATCACCATCGACCACAGCGTCAATCGCGTCAATGTCACCGTGTTTGGTGAGTTCACTCTGGCCGATTACAAAGAATTTGAAGAAATCGTCAATTACAAGGTCCGCTTCGAAGGTCCGGTCGATCTGTTTTTCGACCTCAGTCAGATGGCCGGTCTGACGCTCGATGTGGCGTGGGAAGAGCTCAAGTTTTCTCGCGCCCACGCCAACGATTTCAAACGTATCGCGGTGGTGACCGACAGCCAGTGGGTGACTTGGAGCGCCTGGTTGTCGCAAACCTTCGTCAATGCTGACCTGACGGTTTTCGATGATGCCGTTGAGGCGAAAGGCTGGCTGGACACCTGAGCGACTTTGGCGAGGCTTTTGCCAAGCCTGCGAGTCTTCGGGGTCAGGCGTTTTGCTTGGCGTGCAGGCGTGCTAGCGCCCAGGCGATGTGTTCGCCCAGCAGAGGCGAGGCCAGCTGCGATTTTTCTTGCAGGGCGGCGATGGCGGCCGGGCTGGCCGGGCCGTTGCCTAGGGCGATGGCAATGTTGCGTTGCCAGCGTTCAAAGCCGATGCGGCGGATGGGATTGCCCGCCAGACGCTCGTTGAATTCCTGTTCCGTCCAGGCCAAAAGCGTGAGCAGTTGGGCGCTGTCCAAGCCGTGGCGCGGGGCAAAATCGGGAGCGCCGATCTGGGCAAAGCGGTTCCACGGGCAGGCGCTTTGGCAGTCGTCGCAACCGTAAATGCGGTTGCCGATCAAGGGGCGAAATTCTTCCGGAATCGCCCCGGGGAGTTCGATGGTGAGGTAAGAAATGCAGCGCCGGGCGTCCACCACATAAGGGCGGACGATGGCGGCGGTGGGGCAGGCGGTGATGCAGCGGGTGCAACTGCCGCAATGCTCTGGCAGCGGCGCATCGGGCGGCAAGGGCAAATCGCAGTAAATGCTGCCGAGAAAGCGCCAGGAGCCGCGCAGCGACAGCAATAGGCTGTGTTTTCCGCGCCAACCCAAGCCGGCTTGCGTGGCAAATTCGACCTCCATGACCGGTGCCGAATCGGAAAACACGCGATAACCAAAGGGGCCGACGAGCGCGCCGATGGCCGTGGCGAGCTTTTGCAGGCGGCTGCGCACCACCTTGTGGTAATCGCGCCCTTGGGCATAGCGAGAAATGGCGGCCTGGCTGGGCTCGTTCGCCGTTTTGCGGTGCGGCAAATAATCGATGGCGACGTTGATCACCGTAAGCGTTCCCGGCTGCAATTCCTGCGGATTGGCGCGTAGCTGGGCGTGGCGGGCCATATAATCCATCTCCCCGTGCATGCCGGCGGCCAGCCAGGCGCGCAGGCGTTCCACCGCCGGACCGGGTTCGGCACGGCTGATGCCGACCTCGGCAAAACCCAGCGATTTTCCCAATTCACGAATGCGCAATTTAAGCGCAGCGCCATCTGGCAAGGAGTTCTGATCATGCATGCGCCGCATCTTACCGCTGATTGTGCTGGCACTTTCGCCTCGCTGCGCCTCGCTTTGCCGGACGAAGCCAGTACGCAAATGCTGGGTGCCGCCTTGGCGCAAACCCTGCATCCGGGTTTGGTGATTTTTCTCGAAGGCGACCTGGGCGCAGGGAAAACCACCCTGGCGCGCGCACTGATCCACGCCCTCGGTCATGCGGGGCCGGTGAAGAGTCCGACCTACGCCCTGGTTGAAGTTTATGTAATTTCGAGTTTATACTTGTATCACTTTGATTTTTATCGCTTCGAGTCAGCAGAGGAATTCCTCGATGCGGGATTTGATGAATACTTTAATGTGGCAAGTCTTTGTTTGGTCGAATGGCCCGACAAGGCGGCTGGCTGCGTGCCAGCGCCGGATCTGCGCCTTGTGCTGCAGCACGCTGGCGCGGGGCGCAGCATTGAGTTTTTGGCCTGTTCGGAAAGGGGGGGCGCATGCGTCAATGCACTGAAGATTCCCGTCGCCAATTTCTCTGCCGCGCCGGTTCGGCCCTGATTCTTTCGCTCACGCCTTTGGCGTCCTGGGCAGGCAATAGACCAGCGATTGTGGCGGTGCGCATCTGGCCGTCGAGTGACTACACGCGGGTGACGCTGGAGCATGATGCGCCGCTCAAATTCAACCATTTCACGGTGGAAAACCCGGATCGGCTCGTGGTCGATATCGAAGGGGTGGAATTCAACAGCGTACTCGAGAGCATTACCGGCAAGATTGCTGATAACGATCCCTACATCAAACTTTTGCGTGCCGGCCGTTACAAGCCGGGTGTCGTGCGCCTGGTGATGGAGCTGAAAACGCGCATCGTGCCGCAGGTGTTTGCGCTGGCCCCGGTCGGGGAATACGGGCATCGCCTGGTACTCGATGTTTATCCGGAAACGCCGGTCGACCCTTTGCTGGCGCTCTTGGAAGGTCGCCCGGAAGGCGTCGAACCCTTGAAAATCGATCCCGAATTAAGCGACAAAAAACCGGAGACCCCTGCCCATGCGCCGGCACGTCCGGCCAAGCCGATGGTGGATCGCATGATCACCATCATGCTCGACCCCGGCCATGGTGGCGAAGACCCGGGCGCGGTTGGTAAGCGTGGCACCTATGAAAAAAATGTCACGCTGGCGATTGCCAAGCGTTTGAAAGCGCGCATCGATGCCGAGCCCAATATGCGTGCCGTACTGACGCGCGACGGCGATTTTTTCGTGCCCTTGCAAACGCGGGTGCAAAAAGCACGCCGTATCCAGGCCGATTTGTTTCTCTCCATTCATGCTGATGCCTGGATCAAACCCGATGCGCGCGGCTCTTCCGTGTTCGTTCTGTCGGAAAAAGGCGCCTCCAGCACGCAAGCTCGCTTGTTGGCACAAAAGGAAAACGATGCCGACCTGATTGGCGGCGTCAATCTGGCCAAAACCAAGGATATTTTCCTTGCCCGCACCCTGATCGATTTGTCGCAAACGGCAACGATCAATGACAGCCTGAAGCTGGGGAAATACCTGTTGGGTGAAATCGGTTCGATCAATCATTTGCACAAAACGAGCGTCGAACAAGCCGGTTTTGCCGTGCTCAAAGCGCCGGATATTCCTTCCGCGCTGATTGAGACGGCCTTTATTTCCAACCCGGAAGAAGAACTGCGCTTAAAAGACGATGCCTACCAGGCGCAAATGGCAGAGGCTTTGCTGCGCGGCATTCGTCAGTTTTTCATCAAACATCCGCCTGGCCCCAAGGCGCGGCTGGCGCAGCTGGGTTAGCCGGTGTGGGTGCGCCCGGCCATGGCTGGGCGCGCATTACAAACCCTCGCAAAACGCCACCAGTGCTGCGCTTAATTCCGGAAGTTGCCGGCAGTGTTTTTGCCAGTGGCGGGCGTGTTCGCTGAGCGCGGGCAGGGCGTCGATGAAATTTTGCCAGCAGGCAGCGAACTCCTCGTGTGAGGTGGGGGTGTTCCAGGCGAAGAACATGGCGCCTACGGTATGCGCCAGCGCCGGGCTGAGGTCGGCCGTGTAACACTCGAGGAAGGCGTGGAGTTTGTCCAGGTGGGCGTTGTCGGCTTGTGGATAGATGTGCCAGATAAAGGGGCGACCGGCGAGTTGGGCGCGTACGAAGGAATCCTCGCCGCGTACGATGTTGAGACTGCCTTGCCGAAGCAGGGCGTCGTAGGCTGCGGGGGTTAAAAAAGGCAGACGCTCGATGCGCTGTGGGCCGTGTGTCCACGGGCCATTGCCCTCCAGTAGCCCGTTCAGGGCTTGCCAGGCTTGGCCGGGAGAGAGCTGGATGTGCCAGGTTTGCCGCTGCGCTTGCAGGGCGGCGAGCAGTGCCGGCAGTGGGGCGTGGGCGTAACAGAAAACATTGAGTTGCGGTGCTTCGGCCGCCGTTTGTGCAGGCAGCCTGTGCTCGGCGAAATTTTCAGGCGTGTCATCGCGCAGCAGGCCGCCCGTATCGGCGCTGAAGCCGGGAAAGAAAAAATGCTTGGTCAGGGCCAGTTGCGGATGCGGTGAGGCAAGACCGTGGCAACCGGCAACCCAGGTTTCGGCGCTGAGATATTCCAGATTGATCCAGCAGGGCGCTGGCCGGCGCGCCGCCATGGCGTGCAGATAACGCGCAGGCAGTGCGCAGGCAAAGGCTTCGATGACCACGTCGGCGACCTCGGATGCGGCCTGCTCAGGAAAATCCTCCGGCCAGAGGTGGATGGCGATGTTGTCCTGTTCTTGCTGCGCCCAATCTGGCCGAAGCGCCGGACAGAGCGCCTGCAAGGTGCTGAGTTGATCGATCCACAGGCGCACGCTTTTGCCGTGGCGGTGCGCAAGCTGTCGGGCGAGACGCCAGCAGACGCCGGCATCACCGTAGTTATCGATGACGCGGCAGAAAATATCCCAGGTTTGGCGTGGCGTGTGCGGTGGCGACATGGTGGCGATGTTAACATTGCGGCCATGGATGAAACGCATGCCGCCCCAACAGCGCCGACGACTGAGCCGGCAAAAATATTCGATGCCAAGGCTTTTCTGGCAAGCCTGACCGAATTGCCCGGCGTCTATCGCATGTTGGCGGCCGACGGGGCCGTTTTGTATGTGGGCAAGGCGAAAAACTTGAAAAAACGGGTGGCGAGTTACTTTCGTGAAAATCTGCCCAGCCCGCGTATCGCCCACATGGTCAGCCAGATCGCGCAGATCGAAACGACGGTGACGCGTACCGAGGCGGAAGCGCTGCTGCTGGAAAACAATCTCATTAAATCGCTTGCGCCGCGCTACAACATTTTGTTTCGCGACGATAAATCCTATCCGTACATCGTGCTGACGCGGCATGCCTATCCGCGCTTGGGTTTTTTTCGCGGCAATCCGGATCGCAAGGCGCAGTATTACGGCCCCTTTCCTTCGGCCGGCGCCGTGCGCGACAGCATACAGCTCTTGCAGAAGATGTTTCGTCTGCGCACCTGTGAAGACAGCGTGTTTGCCAACCGCTCGCGCCCTTGTCTGCTCTACCAGATCAAGCGCTGCAGCGCGCCTTGTGTTGCGGCGATTACGCCAGAAAATTACGCGGCGGATATGCAGTTGGCGGCGATGTTCTTGTCTGGCAAGCAGCAAGAAGTGATCAAGCGCTTATCGGCGGCGATGGAAGCTGCTGCGATGCAGCTGGCTTTTGAGCAGGCCGCCCTGTACCGCGACCAGATACAAGCCCTGCATCAGGTGCAGGAGAAGCAGTTCGTGGCCAGCCATAAGGCTGAGGACGTCGACATCGTGGTGGCGGTGCAGCAACACGGCCAGGTCTGCGTCAACCTCGCCATGGTGCGCGCCGGGCGACATTTGGGTGATCGCCCGCTGTTTCCGAGTAATGCGGCGGATTCGACGCCGCTCGATGCGCTGCTCGCGTTTTTGCGCCAGCATTACGCCGTGCATCCTGCGCCAGCGCGCATTCTCGTCATGCCTTTGCCGCCGGCGGAAGAGCTGGAGGAAATGTTGGCTGCGCTCGCCGAGCAGGCGGCGCGGCCGGTCGCGGTGCAGGCGGCGCGGCATTTGGGCCAGAAAGCCTGGGTCGACATGGCGCGGCAAAATGCCGAACTCGCCATTTTGGCGCGTAATCAGGCGAGCGCCCAGCAGGAAATGCGTCTGGCAGCCTTGCAGGAAGCGCTGGCTCTGAGCGAGCCGCTGGCGCGTATCGAGTGCTTCGATATCAGCCATACGCAAGGCGAAAGCGCCGTGGCCTCTTGTGTGGTCTACGATGCGAACAAAATGCTGAAAGCCGATTACCGCCGTTTCAATATGCGCGACATCACTCCGGGGGACGATTACGCGGCCATGCGCCAGGCGGTGCAACGGCGTTACGATGGTGTGGCGAGCGGGGAAGGCAAGGCACCCGATTTGATCCTGATCGACGGCGGCAAAGGGCAGGTTGCTGCGGCCTCAGCCGCTTTGGCCGATTTGGGTTTGAGTCATCTGCCGCTATTGGGGGTGGCGAAAGGCGAGGGGCGCAAAGCGGGTTTGGAGCGCCTGATTTTTCCCGAAAGCGCGGGGCGTGCGCCGTTGGTGTTGGGTGAGAACCATCCGGCCCTGCACTTGGTTCAGGAAATCCGCGATGAGGCGCACCGCTTTGCCCTGACCGGGCACCGTGGGCAGCGCGCGAAAAGTCGTAAAACGTCTACCTTGGAGAGTCTGCCGGGCATCGGTCCGGCCCGGCGCAAAGCGCTGATTACCCGCTTCGGCGGCCTGGCCGGGGTGCGCACGGCGAGTGTTGAGCAACTTGCTGAAACTCCCGGCATCAGCCGGGAATTGGCCGAAAAGATCCATTCCGCCTTAAACTGACGCACATGCCGTTCAATCTCCCCATTCTGCTCACTTGGCTGCGTATCGTCGCCATTCCACTTTTTGTGGCCGTGTATTACCTGCCCGCGCCGTGGCTGAGTCTGCACGAGCGTAATTTGATTGCCGCCTTGATCTTCATGGCCGCCGGGTTCACCGATTGGGCCGATGGTTTTCTGGCGCGCAAATTGAATCAAACCTCGGCCTTTGGTGCCTTTCTTGACCCGGTGGCAGATAAATTGATGGTGGCGGCGGCGCTCATCGTGCTGGTCCAGCTGGGGCGGGCGGATGCGATTGTCGCCGCGGTCATCATCGGGCGCGAAATCACCATTTCGGCGCTGCGTGAGTGGATGGCGAAAATCGGCGCGGCCAAGCATGTGGCGGTTTCCATGGTGGGCAAGGTGAAGACGGCAGCACAGATGGCGGCGATCCCCCTGCTCTTGTACGCGGCCCCTTTGGCGGGTTATGACGCGCTGGTCGTCGGCGAGTATTTGCTCTGGCTGGCCGCTTTGCTCACCCTGTGGTCGATGGGCTATTACATGCGGATGGCTTGGCCAGAAATCGTGAAGCGGGGCGCGGCCTAAGGCGCTGCGCTATACTTCGCCCCTCGCCGATGTGCTGGCGGTGGTTTTAGCGGAGAACATGACACTATGAGCGAACGCGAGGTCGATCAGGCCTTGGTCGAACGCGCGCAAGGCGGCGATCAGAAGGCGTTTGACCAACTGGTCAGCAAGTATCAGCGCAAGCTGGAGCGTTTGCTGTCGCGCTATGTGCGCGATGCGGCAGAAGTCGAGGATGTGGCGCAGGAAACCTTTATCAAGGCGTATCGAGCGCTGCCCGGTTTTCGCGGGGAAAGTGCGTTTTACACCTGGCTCTACCGCATCGGCATCAACACGGCGAAAAACTATCTCGTCAGCCAAGGGCGGCGCGCACCGACCAGCACCGGTTTCGATGCCGAAGAGGCCGAGGGCTTCGACGATGCGGCCTTGCTGCGCGACATCAATACCCCGGAAAGTCTGCTCATGACCAAGCAGATCGGTGAAACGGTCAATGACGCCATGGCGGCGCTGCCGGAAGAGTTGCGCCGGGCCATCATGCTGCGCGAAATCGAAGGGCTGTCCTACGAGGAAATCGCGGCCACCATGGATTGCCCCATCGGCACGGTACGTTCGCGCATTTTTCGGGCGCGCGAAGCAGTGGCCAATCGCTTGCGCCCGCTGCTCGACACCTCGCCCGACCAGCGCTGGTGAAGGCGCTTACGTTTGGACAAGATTTGTTGCGAAAAAGCGGCTGAAATCTTGCGTCCCGTGGGTACAAAATTTCGTTTTCATTTCACTGGAAAGGAGAAGCAGGCAATGTTTAATCGGCGTTTGGGCTTGTGGATACTGGCTTTCTTTTTCTTTAACGCACCAGCGTTGGCGCAAGGGCGCAACTTGCCGGACTTCACCCAGCTCGTGGAGCAGCAAGGCGCGGCGGTCGTCAATATCGCCACGACACAGCGTGTGCGGGCGCAGGTGCAGGGGTTTCCTTTACCCTTTGATGAAAGCGATCCGGCGTTCGAGTTGTTTCGTCGGTTTTTGCCGCAGTTTCCGCGTCTGCCCGGTGAGAACGGCGCGCCGCGTGAGGCGGAAAAATCCCTGGGTTCGGGTTTCATCATCAGCAGCGACGGCTATTTGCTGACCAATGCGCATGTGGTGGACGGAGCCGATACGGTGAGCGTGCGCTTGACGGATAAACGCGAATTCAAGGCCAAGGTGATCGGGGCCGACAAACGCACCGACGTGGCGCTCTTGAAAATCGAGGCGAATGCGCTGCCCACGGTGAAACTGGGCGATGCCGCGCGTCTCAAGGTGGGCGAGTGGGTGGTGGCCATCGGTTCGCCCTTCGGTTTTGAAAACTCGGTGACGGCGGGCATCGTGTCAGCCAAGGGGCGCTCCTTGCCGCAGGAAAATTATGTGCCCTTCATTCAGACCGACGTCGCCATCAATCCGGGTAATTCCGGTGGGCCGCTGTTCAATATGAACGGTGAGGTGGTCGGCATCAATTCGCAGATTTATAGCCGCAGCGGCGGTTTCATGGGCTTGTCGTTCGCCATTCCGATCGATGTGGCGATGGACATTCAGCAGCAGTTACGCAGTACCGGCAAGGTCAGCCGGGGGCGTATGGGGGTCGTCATTCAGGAAGTGAATAAAGAGCTCGCCGAGGCCCTGGGTTTGGGGCAGGCGGCGGGGGCCGTGGTGAATGCGGTGGAGCGCGGCGGGCCGGCGGAAAAAGCAGGGCTGGAGGCCGGCGACGTAATTTTGAAATTTGACGGCAAAACCATTACCAGCTCCGCCGAATTGCCGCGCCTGGTGGCTGCCAGCAAGCCGGGCAGCCGGGCGATATTGCAGGTCTGGCGCAAAGGCAAGCTGCGCGAAATTGCGGTGCTTATCGGGCAGATGCCGGACGAAGGCCTCAGCAACATTCGCCCGGCGCAGAGTAAAGCGCCGGCGGTGAGCAGTAATCGTCTGGGTTTGCTGGTCAGCGATTTGAGCAGCGAGCAAAAGCGCGAACTGGGCCTGGACGGCGGTGTGTTGATCGATGAAGTGCGCGCTCAGGCCGCCCGTTCCGATCTGCGCGCCGGCGATGTGATCGTTGCCGTGATCAGCAAGGGCAGCACCAGTGAAGTGAAATCGGCCGAGCAGTTGAATCGCCTGCTCAACCAGTTCGATGCGGCGGCAAACGTTACCCTGCTGATTCGTCGCGGCGAAATGCAAACCTTTGTCACCATCCGCCCGGGGCAAGCCAATGGCCGTTGAACTGACTTTGTTGAGCCGTGTTTACTGTCACCTCTGTCATGACATGGAGGTGGCGCTCGCTCCCTTGGCAGCGGAATTCGGTGCCGTGGTGAAGGTGTTGGATGTGGATGCCGACCCGGCGCTGGAAGCGCGTTACGACGCGCTGGTGCCGGTGCTCTTGCACGGGGAAAACGAACTGTGTCACTACCACCTGGATGTGGCCAAAGTGCGTGAGTATTTGGCGAAAATCCGCTAAAATCCACGACCTTACGAATTTTTAGGGGCGCCCTCAGCGCCCTTTTTTCTGGATCAATTCAGCACGTGGATCACATTCGCAACTTTTCCATCATTGCCCACATCGATCATGGCAAATCGACCTTGGCCGATCGCATCATTCATTTTTGCGGCGGTTTGTCAGACCGCGAAATGGAGGCGCAAGTGCTTGATTCGATGGATATCGAACGCGAGCGCGGCATCACCATCAAGGCCCAGACGGCAGCTTTGAGCTACCAGGCGCGCGACGGCAAGGTATACAACCTCAATCTAATCGACACCCCGGGGCACGTCGATTTTTCCTACGAAGTATCGCGCTCCCTGTCGGCCTGCGAAGGCGCGCTGCTGGTGGTCGATGCCTCGCAAGGCGTGGAAGCGCAGACGGTGGCGAATTGCTACACCGCTATCGAACTCGATGTTGAAGTGTTGCCCGTGCTGAACAAGATCGACCTGCCCTCGGCCGACCCGGACAATGCCCGCCAGGAAATCGAGGATGTGATTGGTATCGACGCTTCGGACGCCGTGCTCGCTTCGGCCAAGACCGGGCTGGGCGTGCAAGACATCCTGGAAATGGTGGTGGCCAAGGTGCCGCCGCCCAAAGGCGAAGCACAGGGGCCGCTGAAGGCGCTGATCATCGATTCCTGGTTCGATAGTTACGTCGGCGTGGTCATGCTGGTACGCGTGGTCGACGGTGAAATGCGGCCCAAGGACAAGCTGCATTTCATGGCGACCGGGGCCAATCAGTTGTGTGAGCAGGTTGGCGTGTTTACCCCGAAAGCCCTGGCGCGCGACGTGTTGCGGGCGGGCGAGGTGGGTTTCATCACCGCCGGCATCAAGGAATTGAAGGCCGCCAAGGTGGGCGATACCATCACCCACGCCGAGCGCAAGGCGACGACGGCGCTGCCCGGTTTCAAGGAAATCAAGCCGCAGGTCTTTGCCGGTCTCTATCCGGTGGAAGCCAACCAGTATGATTCACTGCGCGAGGCGCTGGAAAAACTCAAACTCAACGATGCTTCCCTGCAATACGAACCGGAAGTTTCGCAGGCGCTCGGCTTTGGCTTTCGCTGCGGCTTTCTCGGCCTGCTGCACATGGAAATCGTGCAGGAACGTCTGGAACGTGAATTCGATCAAGACCTCATCACCACCGCGCCCACCGTGGTGTACGAGGTGGTGATGCGCGACGGCAGCGTATTGCAGGTGGAAAACCCGGCCAAGCTGCCGGAAGTGCAGAAGATGGAGGAAATCCGCGAACCCATCATCACCGCCACCATCTTCGTGCCGCAGGATTATCTTGGGGCGGTCATCACCCTGTGCAACCAAAAACGCGGTAGCCAGGTCGACATGCATTACCACGGCCGCCAGGTGAAGCTGATTTACGAAATGCCCATGGCTGAAGTGGTGATGGACTTTTTCGACAAGCTGAAATCCTGCTCGCGCGGCTACGCCTCGCTCGACTACGATTTCAAGGAATATCGTGCTGCCGATGTGATCAAACTCGATATTCTGATCAACGGCGAAAAGGTCGATGCCCTGTCCTTGATCGTGCACCGCGCCAATGCGCAGTATCGCGGGCGCGAACTGGCCAGCAAGATGCGCGAATTGATTCCGCGTCAGATGTACGACGTGGCCATCCAGGCCGCCATCGGCTCGCATATCATTTCACGCGAGAACGTCAAGGCGCTGCGTAAAGACGTGCTCGCCAAGTGTTATGGCGGCGATATTTCGCGTAAGCGCAAATTGCTGGAGAAGCAGAAGGCCGGCAAGAAGCGCATGAAGCAGGTCGGCAGCATCGAAATTCCGCAGGAAGCCTTCCTCGCCGTGTTGCGCGTCGATAACTAACCCCGCTGAGTGTTGGATACCGCATGAATTTTGCTCTGATTCTTTTTGTTCTCTCGGTCGTCACCGGCATCCTGTACGCGCTGGATGTCTTCAAATTCCGCAAATTGCGCGCGGCAGATGCGGCGCAGCCGCTGTGGGTGGCCTGGGGGGCTGATTTTTTCCCGGTCATCCTGCTTGTTTTCGTGCTGCGTTCCTTTTTGTTCGAGCCCTTCAAGATTCCTTCCGGGTCGATGATCCCGACCTTGCTGGTGGGGGATTTCATTCTCGTCAATAAATTCACCTACGGTATCCGCCTGCCGGTGCTCAACACCAAAATCATCGCTTTGAATGCGCCCAAGCGCGGCGATGTGATGGTTTTTCGTTACCCGGAAGATCCTTCGCTCGACTACATCAAACGGGTGGTCGGTTTGCCCGGCGACACCGTAGCCTACGTCAACAAAAAATTGAGCATCAACGGTAATCCCGTGCCGGCGCAGAATCTGCCGGACTACCAGCACGGCGAGCGCCTGTATTACTCGCAGCAATTCAGCGAAAAACTGGGCGAAACCGAACACCGTTTTCTCACCGATGCCGATGCGCCGGCCTATATTCAAGGGGTAGACTTCTTTCCGCACCGGGAAAACTGCACGTACAATGCCAGCGGCGTAATATGCAAGGTGCCGCCCGGCCATTACTTCATGATGGGCGACAACCGCGACAACAGCCGCGACAGTCGGGCCTGGGGTTTCGTGCCGGAGCAGAATATCGTTGGCAAGGCCTTCTTCATCTGGCTGAATTTCAATGATTTTGGCCGTATCGGAGCATTCAAGTAAGGAGTGTGAACATGAAAAAACAACAAGGCGTGGCGTTGAGCGGGCTTTTGATGTGGAGCTTTATTCTGGTGATCGGGGCGATCTTCGGCATGAAGATCGTGCCGGCAACGATCGAGTATTTCAAGATCAAGAAAGCGGCGGAATCGGTCGTGGCGAAAGCAGGCAGCAACGCTACGGTGCCGGAACTGCGGGCGGCTTTCGATCGGCAGATGCAGATCGATAACCTGGAATTTTCATCAAAAGATCTCGACATTCACAAGAATACACGCGGTGCCGTGGTCATCAGTGTCGATTACGAAAAGCGCATTCCGCTGTTCGCCAACGTCTCCCTGGTGATTGATTACAAGGCATCGACGGCAGAATAAATATGGCTGCTGCTTCATTCGCCCGGCAGATCGGACATGAGTTTGCCCGCCCGGAGCTGTTGCGCACGGCGCTGACGCACCGCAGTTACGGTTCGCCCAACAACGAACGCCTGGAATTTTTGGGCGACGGCATTCTCGACTGCGTGGTGGCTGATTTGCTTTACCGGCAATTTCCCGATTTGCCGGAAGGGGATTTGTCCCGCATGCGGGCGAATCTGGTGCGTCAGGAAACCTTGCATCAGCTGGCGCAAACCCTGAACGTCGGCGAGCAACTGCATCTGGGCGAGGGTGAAATGAAAAGCGGCGGCGCGACGCGCCCTTCCATTCTGGCCGATGCGCTGGAAGCCGTGTTTGCCGCGGTCTATCTCGATGCCGATTTTGCTGCCGTGCATTGCGTCATTTCCCGCCTGTACGCACCGCTGTTGGCCGACATCAAGCCGGGGCAATTTCAGAAAGACGCTAAAACGCGCTTGCAGGAATTCTTGCAGGGGCAAAAAAAACGCCTGCCGCAGTATGCCTTGCTGGAAACCAGCGGTGCCGCACACGAACAGTCCTTCACCGTCGCCTGCAGTATTGAGCAGCCGCCGCTCCGCACCACCGGTAGCGGCAACAGCCGCCGGGTGGCCGAACAAAATGCTGCCCAGGCGGCGCTTGCCCTTCTCGAAGCATGAACGACATCCGCTCCGGTTATCTCGCCATCGTCGGCCGCCCCAACGTCGGCAAATCGACGCTGCTCAATCATTTGATCGGCGCCAAGATCAGCATCATCTCGCGCAAGGCGCAAACGACCCGGCATCGGGTGACCGGCATCCGCACCGACGCCGATGCGCAGTTCGTGTTTGTCGACACCCCGGGCTTCCAGACCAAGCATACCAATGCGCTGAACCGGGTGATGAACCGCAGCGTGACGCAAACTTTGAATGATGTCGACGTGGTTTTGTTCGTCATCGAAGCCGGACGTTACGATGCCAAGGACAAGGCGGTGCTGCGGCTTTTGCCCAAAGACCGGCCGGTGATCCTGGTCATCAATAAAACCGATGCCGTCAAGGACAAAGCCGGCCTGCTCCCCTTTTTCGCCGAAGTGGCCGCCGATTTCGACTACGCTGCCGTGATTCCGGTGAGCGCCGCCAAAGGCCGGCAAACCGATGATCTGCTCAAGGAAGCGCGCAAGCATCTGCCGCACAGCGGCCTGTTGTTTGCCGAAGATGATCTGACCGATAAATCCGAGCGTTTTCTCGCCGCCGAATACATCCGCGAAAAAGTCTTCCGCCTGCTCGGCGATGAACTGCCCTATGCGACAGCGGTGGAAATCGAGAAATTTGAAACAGAAGGCGCGCTGCGCCGCATCCACGCCGCCATTGTGGTCGAGCGCGACGGTCACAAGGCGATTGTCATCGGCAAGGGCGGTGAAGCCTTGAAGCGCATCGCCAGCGAGGCGCGTCAGGATATGGAGCGCCTGTTCGACGGCAAGGTTTATCTGGAAATCTGGGTCAAGGTGAAATCGGGCTGGAACGACGATGAGCGCCTTTTGAAAAGCCTGGGTTACGAATAAACCATGCAGCGCGGCAAGGTCGATGGCCAGCCGGCCTATGTTCTGCACAGCTACCCGTTTCGTGAAACCAGCCTGATCGTCGAGGTTTTTGCCCGCGATTTTGGTCGTATCGCCTTGCTGGCGCGCGGCGCACGCCGGCCGCGCGCCGCCATACGCGGGCTGTTGCTGGCTTTTCAGCCGCTGGAATTGGGCTGGGCGGGTAAGGGTGAAGTCCCCAACCTGATGAAAGCCGAATGGGTCGGCGGCCAGCCCTTGCTTGCCGGCGAAGCCCTGTTCTGTGGCTATTACCTCAATGAGTTGTTGCTGCACCTGTTGCCGCGCGAAGATGCGCATGCTGTGTTGTTTGCGCGCTATGCCACGATTTTGCAGCGTTTGGCCGGGCACACCGAACGCACGGCGCGGGAAATCGATCTGCGTTGTTTTGAGAAATACCTGTTGCAGGAATTGGGTTACGGTCTGCTGCTCGAACAAGATGCCGACGGCGCGCCGATTTTGACCGAGGCTTTCTACAGCTACCGCATGGAACAAGGCGCAGTGCGCGTTCCCCACGCGGCGGCAGAAGAAGGCACTCTACGCGGCAAAACTCTGCTCGACCTGGCCGGTGAAGATTTATCCGATCCGCTCAGCCGCAGCGAAGCCAAGCAGATGATGCGCCGCCTGTTCAATCATTACCTGGCCGGCAAGGAACTCGTTTCGCGGCATGTGTTTGCCGATTTGCAGCGTTTCTGAACCCTGACTTTCTCAGCCGGTTTGTTTTTTCAGCCGGTCTCGTTCGCCAATACGGCGCGGTTGCGCCCGTCTGCTTTGGCGGTATACAAAGCGGCATCGGCGGCGGCAATGAGTGCTTCCGGGCTGCCGGTATGGGGGGGGTGCCGGGCAAAATCCCATACGGCGACGCCGACGCTGATGCTCACCTGGGAGGCGATGGGTGAGTTGGCGTGTGGCAAAGCCAGCGCGCTGACGCTGCGGCAGAGTTGCTGGGCTTTTTTTAGCGCGTGTTCTGGGTGGATGTCGAAAAACAGGCAGGCGAATTCCTCGCCGCCGTAGCGGGCGGCGAGGTCGTGCGCGCGCCCGAGTTGGCCGCGCAGGGCCTGGGCGACTTTTTTCAGGCAGTCGTCGCCGGCAGGGTGGCCGTAATGGTCGTTGTATTTCTTGAAATGATCGATATCGATCATGCACAGGGCGAGCGTTTTTTTGTCGCGCTGGCCGGCGCGCCAGAGTTGTTGGATGGCTTCGTCGAAGCGGCGGCGGTTGGCGATGCCGGTGAGGCCGTCGAGCAGGGCGAACTGGCGCAGGTGATCTTGAGTGGCTTTGAGGCTCAAGTGGGTTTTGACGCGGGCGCGCACCACCGCCTGATTGACCGGTTTGCTGATGAAATCGACCGCACCGGCAGCCAGCGCTTGTGCTTCCGCCTGCGGTGCGCTTTGTGCGGTGATGAAAAGTACCGGGATATCCGCTGTCAGCGGATCGGCCTTGAGCTGGCGGCAGACGGTCAGACCATCGATGTCTGGCATTTCGATGTCGAGCAAGATGAGGTCGGGCAGGGGCAGTTCTTGACACAAAGCGAGTGCCTGAGCGCCGTTGTGGGCGATGCGCAGGTGATGATCGGCGGCGAAAATGCGCTGCAAGACGAGTACGTTGCTGACCTGGTCATCGACGATCAGTAGCTGCGGCGCGCTGGCTGCAGGTTGGGCGGAGGTTTCCGCTACGCCGTGCGCAGTTTGCGCAATCAGTGCTTGGAAAAACTGGCTGTCTTCTGTCATGCGCTGCGCCAGTTTTTCTAGTGTGGCGGCAAGCGCAGCCGGGGTTTTTTCTTGGGTGAGCGCTTCTGCCTCGCGGGCAAGTGCTTGCGCGGTTTGTGCGCCCAAGGTGGCGGTTTGGCTTTTCAGGGTGTGGAAAATGCGCCGGGCGCTGGGCAAATCGTCTTGGCGCAGTGCCGTGCGGGCTTGTTCCAGCATGTGAGGCGCATCATCCAGGAAGAGGCGCGCGACTTCGGTATAAAGTTCGCTGTTGTTGCCCAGGCGAGCCAGGCTGGAGGGGAGATCGAAATCTTCCGGTGCTTGCGGCCAGTTTTCTGGAAGGCCATCGGCCAGGGCGCGCTGCGGTTTTGGGCGAGGGGCTTGCAGGGCGGATAAGGGCCGCGCTTCGGGCAGGGCGCAATAGCTCAGCAGGGTTTGCCATAAAACCTGTTGGTCGATGGGTTTGGGTACCATGGCCTGCATGCCGGCGGCGAGGCAGGCATCCCGGTCTTGCGGGCTGTGGTTTGCCGTCATGGCGATGATGGGCAGGTGGGCAAAACGTGGGTTTTGACGCAGCAAACGGGTGGTGGCGCAACCATCCAGAACGGGCATCATCATGTCCATCAAGACGGCGTCGTAGCTGCCATCGGCGGTATTTTCCAGTTGTTTGATGGCGTCTTCCCCGTCCCGCGCTTCGTCGCAGTGTATGCCAGCATCTATCAGCAGATCCTTGCCTACCAGACGGTTCAGTTCATTGTCATCGACGAGCAGGATGCGCAGCCCGTGCAGGTCGGGCGGTGGCCCTTGTTCAAGGAGCGGATTGGTTTGCGGGCGGGCATCGGCCGGGGCAGGCTGAACGGCGACGCGCAGCCAGAAGGTGCTGCCCGCGCCGACGACGCTGCGTGCGCCAACCGTGCCGCCGAGCAATTTGGCCAGGCTGTGTGAAATGGCCAGGCCCAGGCCGGTGCCGCCGTAGCGCCGGCTGATGCTGGTCTCGGCCTGCTGGAAAGGGGTAAAGACGGTGCTGATTTGTTGCTCACTCAAACCGATGCCAGGGTCGCTCACTTCGCCGTATAAAAACCATTGCTGGGGCGTGCGCTCCAGACAAAGTTGCAGGCGGATCGTGCCGCGTTCGCTGAATTTGATGGCGTTGCCGGTGAAGTTGAGCAGAATTTGGCGAATGCGTAATGGGTCGCCCAGGAGCAGGGGAAGCTCTGTTGCGCTTTCGGTGTGCAGAATCAGGCTTTTTTCGGCAGCTTTGGCCGCCAGCATCAGGCGCACGTCAGCAAGGAGCTGATCCGCAGCGAAGGGGATGTTTTCCGGGCGCAGAAAACCGCCTTCGATTTTTGAGAAATCGAGAATGTTGTTGATCACCCCCAGAAGATGTTCGCCGGCGCGCTGGATTTTTTCCAGACGATCTTTCTGCGTGCTGGACAAAGGCCGGCGCAGGCAGGATTGCGTCAGGCCGATGATGGCATTGAGCGGGGTGCGAATTTCGTGGCTCATGGTTGCGAGAAAGCTCGATTTGGCCTGGGCCAGCTGCTCTGCCTCGGTTTTGGCGGTTTCCAGGTAGTCCGAGTGCAGCAAGGCGCTACGGAAAACTTCCAGGGTTTGCGCCATTTGGCCGATTTCATCCTGACGCTCGGTATGGGCGACCTGTCCTTGGTAATCGCGCGCCGCCAGGCGCGACATGGCGTAGGTCAGCTCGCGGATGGGACGGGCGATATGGCGCAGGGAAATCCAGATGGCCAGGCCGATCAGACTCAGTAAAGCCAGGGCAAAAGCCAGGGCGGTATTGCGCAGGGTGCGCTCGGTGCTGGCACCGAGTTCGCTCGAGGCTTGCTGAAAGCGCTGCACGGTGGTGCTGCGCAAAATTTCCATATTGCTGTGCAAAAGGGTTTGCAAGGGGTCGAACTGGGTGTGGATGATGTGCAGCGCCCGGTCACCCCGCCAGCGGGCAGCAGCATCGATGATGTCTTTGGCCTGGGCGAAGAGGGCTTCTTCCTGTTGTTGCAAGGTATCGAGCTGGACGCTGGCTGCCGGCAACAAGTGGCGTAGTTGTTGCAATCGGCCGTAGTAGCTTTCTTGCAGGCCGTTCAGGCGGTTTTGTGCGGCGCGAATGTTGTTCGAGTTGTCTTCAGTGAGTACGGCATAGACCAGGCGGTTGGCTTCGGTCAGGTCATTCATGGCGGCCGTAACTTGCACTGCGGCTTGTGCATCATGTTCGAGCAGGGCGCGATAGGCGCGGTCGATGGTGCGTAGATCAGCCAGGGAATAAACGGTAATACTCACCGCCAAAGCGCCCAAAAGGACAACCAGGCTGACGATTTTGTTGGTCAGGGAGAGGGTGTTGAAAAAGCGCATCGGCGTATTTTGTCGGCTTGTTGCAGCCAATTCAATGACGCAATCTTACCGAACGGGTGTGTGCTTGCCCGATCCAGCGCCGGCAATGGCCTGGCGCAGGCGCGTGATGGCCGTGGCATCATCGATCCGGCCAAGAAAATGCGCGCTGACGACAGCGTAAATGGCATTTTTTACGGCCGGCGGATTGGCGTTACCCATGGCGATCGAGCCCATCAACGTGCGCTGCAGGTTGGCCCGGCGCATATCGCGGATGGCTTTCTGGCCGCAGGCGTTGAATTTTTCTTGCGGCACATCGACCCGCGCCGGTGCGGCACCGGTGGCGATATTGAGCTCGGCCTGCATGGCCGGATCGAGCAGAACCCGGGCAAAGCGTTGTCGTGCGGGCTCTGGCGTGTGCTTGAAAAACATGTACTGGTCGGCGTTAAAGATAAACATGCCCTGGGTGTCGGGAAAACGAAAGCAGGCGTAATCTTCGTCCGGTTTCAGTTGCCGGGCGCTAAATTCACCATCCACCCAAGTGCCCTGCACCTGTAAAAGCGCTTCGCCCCGCCGCACCTGTTCTGTTGCCTTATCCCAGCTCGGCGTTTGTGCGAGGGTTTTGGCGTAGTGACGTAACAGACGCATGCGCTGAAAAATTTCCGGCAATACAGAGTCATCGAGTGCACTGCTGTCCAGTTCGAGGAAGGCGCGCCGGTAAAACTCCGCGCCCCCTGCGCCGGCGGCAACGGCTTCAAAAAGCAAAGTATGTTCCCAGGCCTCGGTGCCGATCGCCAGTGGCGTGATGCCGGCTTTTTGTGCGGCGTCCAATAAGCGCAGCAGATCCGGCCAACTGTCCGGCGCATCGGCCTTTAGTTGGCGCAAGCGGCGGGCGTTGATCCACAGCCAGTTGGTCGAATGTGCGTTGATGGGCGCGGCCACCCAGTGCCCCTGGTATTTGGAAAGTTGCTGGATGCCCAGGGGCACGACCTCATCCCATTCCTGCGCTGTGGCCACGTCGTCGAGAAACGCCAGCTGGGCTTGGCGCGCCCAGTCGTGAATGTCGTAACCGATCACTTGCGAGGCCATCGGTGCTCGATTTTCGGCCACCCAGCGCTTGAGCACGTCGCCATAGCGGCGGGTGCCGCTGCCGGCAACGATGCGCTGCTGCCAGCGCAAGCCCTGGGTTTGTGCGTGGCGGCGAATCACCTCCAGGCTTGCTCGCTCGCCCGGCGAAACCCACCAGCTGGCGATTTCCAGGGGTGCCGGGGGCGTGTCGGCATCGGCGGCAGGAGATAAGCCGGCGGCCAGCATCAGCCACAGGGTCGGCAGTAGAACGCGCTGAGGGGGTGAGAGGGACATGGGCTGGGCTAATTCGGTGCGCCGGTGCTTGTTCGCTTGTTCGCCGGGCTAAACACCGAAATCCTCCTGGAAGCGTTCAATCTGGTGCATCCGCTCGTCCAGCCGGTACGAGGCTGCCTCCTGGATGTGGATAGTGGCTTGGGCCATGTTGCGTCAGGCCCGGTTGCGAGCGATCACATCCGCCGCCGTCAGCGGGTGATACGATGCTTCGGGGGCTGCGTAGGCGTGGGCCAACTCGGTTTTGAGGCGCTCGAACGCATCCGCTTCCTTGTGTTCCTTGTCACGTCGGATCAGGTCGCGCACATATTCGCTGACGTTCTCGTAGGCACCATGCTCACCCACGTTGGTACTAACGCAGTCGCTGAGTGTGCCATTGAGGCGAACCGTCATTGTCGTAGTCGTAACGCGGCGCATGAAACGCTCCTTTCACCATTTAACGTATTCAATGTATTCAAAATTGAATACACAGACAAGCGGAAAACCGGGGGCAAGCTTTCCCCTGGTGGCGCGGCCCCTTTTTCCTGCAAGTCGGTATAGTTCGGCTACTCCGGGCCAAACCGATGGATACAACAAAAAACCAGCCCGGAGACAAGGGTCATGCGGCCCCGGTCGCATGGCATTACACAGGAGTGAGACAAAGGAGGTCGCTGTCATGAGCGGTCATAATGCAGTCGTAGCACGCAATACAGAGAAGGCGCCCAAGAGCCCCTTACATTCACAAACGGTCGCTTTTTCCCATTACAACCATTTTTCAGCGCAATTGCCGGTCGATCCGGCATCGGGAAAACTGGTGGCGGGTGGGGTTAAGGCACAGGCCGAACAATGCTTCAAGAACATCAGGGCGATTGTCGAGAGCATCGGCCATGGCCTGAACGATGTTATTCGGCTCACCGTGTTCGTCAGGGACATCATGGATGTGGATGCGGTGGACGAAGTGTACAAAACGTTTTTCACGGGCTATCTCCCGGCGCGCACGGTGCTTGCCGTTGCTGCCTTGCCCATGGATGCGCTGGTGCAGATCGAGGTGCTGCTTTCGAACGGCGAAGGTACGATTCCGGGGGCACCGCAGGCGGGTGATCTCGTCAAGATGACGAACAACACCGCGCATGCGCCGTGCGATCCCCTGTCTACGCAGACGGTAGCTTTTTCGCACTACAACAATCTGGCGGCCCAGCTGCCCATCGATCCGCTGTCCGGGCAGCTGGTAGTCGGCGGTGTGCAGGAGCAGGCGGCGCAATGCCTGAAAAACATCAAGGCGATTCTGGCAAGCATCGACGTCCCTTTTGACGACATCGTCAAGGTCAACATCTTCCTCAAGGACCTCGCCGATAGCGAAGCCGTCAACGCAGTTTATGCGCGGTTTTTCCCTGATTCCGCGATTGCCAGGAGCGCCGCCTATGTTCCGGCGCGCACGGTGGTTCAGGTTGCCGCCCTGCCGCTGCACGCCCTGGTGCAGATCGAGGCGGTGGTGTCGCACGGTGACGGCACGCCGCCGCAGGCGGTCGAAGATCGGCACGGTCTCATCGTGGAAGCGAACAATACGGCGCGTGCGCCGAAATGCCGCTGGTCCACGCAAACCGTCGCTTTCTCCCACTACAACAACATTTCGGCGCAGTTGCCGGTCGATCCGGTGACGGGGCAGGTGGTGGCTGGCGGCATTAGCGCGCAGGCCGAGCAGTGCCTGAAAAACATCCGGGAAATCGTGGAAAGCATCGGCCACGTCATGGCCGATGTGGTCAAGGTGAATATTTTCCTGCGCAATATCGCAGATATCGATGCCGTCGATGCGGTGTATGCCGGCTTCTTCCCCGGCGGTATTCCCGCGCGCCGGGTTCTCGGCACCGCCGCCTTACCAATGGGGGCTTTGATCCAGATCGACGCTGTCGTGTCGAATGCCGAAGGCACCCCGCCCTTGGCCTAGGGTAAAAACCTTTCGTGCCGGGAAAACCTGGCCTGAAAACGGAGCCTGGGGCCAGGCAGGGTTATTTTTCATAGCCCTGCCTGGCCCCAGGTTCCGAATTGGTTTCAGGTTTGCATGGTCGTCAAACGCGCAGCCTGACGACGGCTTTTGTGAGGCTTACTCGCGTTCGGGTTTTTTGCGGAACTTGCGCTCGCCTGTATCCGGACGGCTGTCCGGGCGGCCGGTATCCGGGCGGATATTGATCGGCACGCCGCGGATGCGGGTGCGTTTGAGCGCGTTGGCGGCTTCCTTGGGCATGCCGGCCGGCAATTCGATGGTGCTCGATTCTTCGTACAGGCCGATGCGCCCGATGAAGCGGCTTTCGATGCCGGCTTCGTTGGCAATCGCGCCGACGATGTCGCGCACTTCGACGCCGTGTTCGCGGCCGACGTCAATGCGGTAACGCACCATGTCGCCGCTGGGCGCGGGGCGTTCGCTGCGCGGGCGGGCCGGACGCTCGCCGCGTTCCTCACGCTCGGCAAAGCGCGGCGGTTTGCTGCGCTCACCACGCTCAGAAAAACTCGGCGGGCGGCGCTCGAAATCCTTGACCGGGCGCGGCGGCGGATCTTCCCCGGCAACTTGCAAGGGCTTGCCTTCCTGCGCCAACTTGGCGAGGGCGGCGGCCACTTCCTCCGGGCTGACGTCTTTTTCCTCGCAAATCTGCGAGACGATGTTGGCGAAGAAATCCAGGCCTTCTTCGTCCAGCACTTCGCCGACTTTTTCCCGGAAATCGGCGACCCGCTTGTTGGTGACGTCGGCGCGGCTGGGGAGCGTCAGCGGTGCGATCGGCTGGCGGGTGGCGCGCTCGATGGTGCGCAGCATGCGAATCTCGCGCGGGGCGACGAACAAAATCGCGTTGCCGGTGCGACCAGCGCGGCCGGTGCGGCCGATGCGGTGCACATAGGCTTCGGTGTCGTAGGGGATGTCGTAATTCACCACATGGCTGATGCGCGGCACGTCGATGCCACGGGCGGCAACGTCGGTGGCAATGACGATGTCCAGCGCGCCGGATTTGAGCTGCTCGATGACGCGCTCGCGCATCTGCTGGTTGAGGTCGCCGTTCAGCGCGGCAGCGGCGTAACCACGGGCATTGAGCTTGTCGGCGAGTTCAACGGTGGCAGTCTTGGTGCGCACGAAGATGATGGCGGCGTCGAAGTTTTCTTCGACTTCCAGAATACGCGTCAGGGCATCGAGCTTGTGCAGGCCGGACACCTGCCAATACACCTGACGAATGGCGGCGACGGTGGCGGTGGCCGCCTTGATCTTGATTTCCTTCGGCTCGACCAGGTATTTCTGCGCCACGCGGCGGATCTGCTCCGGCATGGTGGCCGAGAAGAGCGCCGTCTGGTGCTGTTCCGGGGTGTGTTCGAGAATCCATTCGACGTCGTCGATGAAGCCCATGCGCAGCATTTCGTCGGCTTCGTCGAGCACCAGGGTTTGCAGGTGGTCGAGGTTGAGCGTCTTGCGCTCCAGATGATCCATCACCCGCCCCGGCGTGCCGACGATAACCTGCGCGCCGCGCGCCAGCTGCTTCAACTGGATGGTGTAGCTCTGGCCGCCATAAATGGGCAGCACGTGAAAGCCGGGCAGGTTTTTGGCGTAGCTTTGCAGCGCCTCGGCGACCTGAATCGCCAGTTCGCGCGTCGGCGTCAGGATCAAGGCTTGCGGTTTCAAGAGCTTGCTGTCGATGCGCTCCATCACCGGCAGGGCAAAGGCAGCCGTCTTGCCGGTGCCGGTCTGCGCCATGCCGATGATGTCGTGGCCGTCGAGCATCACCGGGATGCACTGGGCCTGGATGGGGGAGGGGGTTTCGTAGCCGATTTCGGCGAGCGTTTTGAGAAGCGAATCGCTCAAACCGAGCGCGGCAAAGCTGTCCACGGTGGACGTCATGATGCTGTTCCTTTCAGCGCCGCCCCCATCGGGACGGCGGCTTTCGCCCGCACTTTGTCTCGCGCGGGCGACCTCAGAGTGACCCCGACGCAGCCCGTCCGGGGAGTGAATCAATGGGTGAAACCTGCACAAGAACCAGTATTACCGGGGCTGCGGGAGTTACTGCGGGCGATGCATCAACGCATTGAGTTGATTATTTTACTTTTTTTTCGCGCGTTTCGCTGTATGAACTGATTGTCGGAGGTGTGATTGATTACAATCGCCCCTTTCAACAAAAGCGCGCCCGAAACAAACTTTCGGGCGCTTTTTTTGCCATGCCTTGCTTAAAACTGACTGCCGCCTGTCTGGCCTATGGCCACGTTCCCCTGCTTGACCACGCCGATCTGCAACTCGATGCGGGCGAGCGGGTGGCCTTGATCGGGCGAAATGGCACGGGGAAATCTTCCCTGTTGGCGGCTTTGGCGGCGGGCGCTGGGCGCGGTGGTTTGGATGATGGCGAGATCTGGCTGCAGCCGGGTTTGCGTCTGGCCTATGTGCCGCAGGAGCCGCCCTTCGATCCGGCGGCCACGGTGTTTCAGGCGGTCGTCTCGGGGATGGGGGAAACCTCGGCGCTGCTGGCGCAATATCACACGGTGGCGCAGCAACTGGCCGAGGGGGGCGACGCCGAGGCGCTGCTTGCCCGGATGGATGAATTGCAGCACGAGCTGGAGGCGCGCGGTGCCTGGGCCTATGAAGCGCAGGCGGAGAAAGTGATCGCGCGTTTTGCGCTCGACCCGCAGGCGCTGGTCGGTAGTTTGTCGGGCGGGCAGAAAAAACGTCTGGCCCTGGCGCAGGCGCTGGCGGTGACGCCCGACGTGCTGTTGCTCGATGAACCGACCAACCATTTAGATATTGCCGCCATCGAGTGGCTGGAAACGCTGCTCATCGAATCCGGCGTGAGCTTGCTGTTCATCACCCACGACCGTAGTTTTCTCGATCGCGTCAGCACCCGCATCGTCGAACTGGATCGCGGGCAACTGGTGAGTTTTCCCGGTAATTTCAGCCAATATCAGGCGCGCAAGGAAGCCTTGCTGCACGAAGAGTCGCTGGCCAACGCGCGCGCTGACAAGCTGTTGAAGCAGGAAGAAATCTGGATTCGCAAAGGCGTGGAAGCGCGGCGCACGCGGGCGGTGTTTCGCGTGCAGCGCCTGGATAAGTTGCGCGCCGAGCGCCAGGCGCGGCGCGAGCGCATGGGGCAGGTGAACCTCAAATTGGAAAGCGGCGACAAAAGTGGCAAATTGGTGGCCGAACTGGAGCGGGTTGGCAAGGCGTACGGTGAGCAGATCGTCGTGCGTGATTTTTCAGCGCGCATCCAGCGCGGCGACAAGATCGGCCTGATCGGCCCCAACGGCGCGGGCAAAACCACCCTGCTGCGCCTCATTTTGGGTGAGTTGGCACCGGACAGCGGCACGGTGCGCCAGGGCAGCAAGCTAGAAATTGCTTATTTTGACCAGTTCCGCACCCAGCTCGACCCGGAGTCGACCCTGGCCGACGTGATTTCCCCCGGCTCGGACTGGGTGGAGATTGGCGGCGCGAAAAAGCACGTCATTGGCTATCTGGAAGATTTTCTGTTCGCGCCGGAACGCGCCCGCTCGCCGGTCAGTTCGCTCTCCGGCGGCGAACGCAACCGCCTCCTGCTGGCGCGCCTGTTTGCCAAACCGGCCAATGTGCTGGTGCTGGACGAGCCGACCAATGATCTCGATATCGACACCCTGGAACTGCTCGAAGCGCTGTTGCAGGACTACGCCGGCACCCTGTTCCTGGTCAGCCACGACCGGACCTTTCTCGACAACGTGGTGACGCAGACCATCGCCAGCGAAGGCGACGGAAAATGGTGCGAATACGTCGGCGGCTACAGCGATTGGGCCGATTATCAAGCGGCGCGCCGGGCGGCAGCGGCTGGCGCTGCGCCGCAAGTGCAGAAAAAGGCGGAGAAGGCAGAAAAAGCCGCCGCACCGCGTCCGGCGAATAAGCGCGACAAACTGAGCTGGAAGGAAGCGCGCGAACTGGAAGCGCTGCCCGACACCATCGCCGCTCTCGAAGCGGAGCAACTGCAACTGACGCAGCAGCTGGAAGATCCGGCCTTTTACCAGCGCGATGCCCAGGCGGCGCAAGGGGCGGCGCAGCGGCTGGCGGCGATCGACGAGGAGCTGATGGCCCTGCTCGAACGTTGGGAAGCGCTGGAGGCGCGCGCCGCTGCGGCGGGCTGAGTCCGGGTGGACGTGAGGGGAGAGAGGCTGGGAGAGAAGCCGGAAACCGATTTTGCTATGCGATAATGCGCGCCATTGCCTCAGCCGAGTTCCGTCATGCGTTACCAGATCGTCCCCGTTACTGCGTTTGAACAAAATTGCACGCTGTTCTGGTGCGAAACCACCCGCCAAGCGGCGGTGATCGACCCGGGCGGCGACCTCGAGCACATTCTCGCCGCGCTGGCGGCAGAAAACCTCAGCTTGAGCAAGATTCTTGTCACCCACGGCCATATCGACCATGCCGGCGGCGTGGCGGCGCTGGCGGCGCGCACCGGCGCGCCCATCGAAGGGCCGAATGAGGAAGACGCCTTCTGGATCGAGGGCATGGCGCAGCAAAGCCGCATGTTCGGCTTCCCCGACGTGGCTCCGTTCACCCCGGTGCGCTGGCTGCATGATGGCGACACGGTGCAGTTCGGCGAAATCACCTTGCAGGTTTTGCATTGTCCCGGGCATACGCCGGGGCATGTGGTCTTCTATCACGCCCCGAGCCGGCTGGTGCAGGTCGGCGACGTGCTGTTCCAAGGCTCCATCGGCCGCACCGATTTTCCGCGCGGCGACCACGCGACCTTGATCCAGTCGATCAAGCACAAGCTGCTGCCCTTGGGGGACGATGTGACCTTCATCCCCGGGCACGGCCCCACGTCCACTTTTGGTGAAGAGCGCCGCTTCAATCCTTTCTTGGCCGCAGGGATTTAATCCGCCGCAGCTGCCGCCGCGATGGGGGCTCTAGCCCTCGTGCCCTGACTTACAGCGGTGTCGAGATGCGTTCCGCCCAGTGCAGGGCGTCGAGTTGCGCGGCGAGAAAATCTTCCGGGCTGATCTCGAGCTGCTGGAGCAGGCGGGTGCTTTCGTCCAGGTTGCGGTGTGCGGCGGCTTCCAGCGCAAGCAGGAGCTGCCCGGCGCTGCCGCCGTGGTGGTTGAGCGCATCTTTGATACAAGCGTTCAGAGGCAGTTGCTGCACGATTTCCGGCATGGGAATGTGGAGCAATATGCTTAACAGCGAGAAGCAGCCGATCATGAAAGCACTGTCGGCCAGCCCTTCTGATTGCGGCAAAAGCTTTAAGTGCGGCACCAGCGTTTCCATCATGCGTCCGCGCAGTGCCGCGGTGTAGAGCAGCGGGTTGGCCTCGCCGCCGTGTTCCGGGCTGGCGAAAATCAACAGCTGTACCCAGCGTTCCAGTTGCCGCCGGCCAAGCAGATTGATCGCTTGAGAGAAACTGGTGATCGGCGTGCGTGGTGCAATCGCTGCGGAATTGACGAGGCGCAGCAGGCTGTAGGAGAGCTTGGCTTCCTGGCGCAATACCTCTTCCAGCGCCTGGGTGTCGGCGTCTTGGGCGATCAGGGAAAGCAGGGTGAGCATTTTTTGCCGCGTCGTATCCGGGGCGCGGCGGCTGGGGTTTACCGTGAGCAGGTACTCACAGGTGCTCATGCTGCAACCGCTCTGCATTGCCCATTCGCGGTCTTTATGGTTTTGCGTGTCGCTGGTGATGACCCGGCTGCGCACGGCGAGCCCGGTCAGGGCAAAAGGCGGCAGGGTGCGGGCATGGCTCATCGGGATGATGAGATAGGCCCATTCTCCGGTGGGGGGCAAACGGGTGTCGGGGCGCGTGAGCAGCGCTTGTGGCGGCGGGCCGCTGGGTTCGGCCGGGGCGCGCTGCAAGGCGATGAAATTTTGCGGTGCGTTTTCGGTAGGAAAATGCTCGATGGGGACAAACCAGGGGTGGCGCAAGGTCACGCCGGTATCGATCAGCGCCGGGTGTTGCGGCGGCGCGCAGGCGCTGGCGCTGTGTTCCATCAGATAGGCGGCCACCGTATTTTGTGTGCCGATCAGGGGGTGGATGAAGCTGTAGCAGGGGAGGCTCATGATGGCAAATAATAATTATGGGGCGCTGATCTGCGCGCTTCGACGCACAGAGGCTATGCGCGATTCTAGCAAATTTGCCGACTTGCCTGTGCCGGGATGCGCTATCTCTTGAATTTTCGATGCTGCGCGACGCGCAGAGGGGATTCAAATCCGCCGAAACTTGCTGCTTTTCGTCAGCGCTGTCGTCATTCGTCCGCCGTTACCGGGGCAACGAAAATATAGCCTTGCGCGCGCAGGGTTTTGATGTAAGGGGAGCCGTCGGTTTGCTTGCCGAGCAGGCGGCGCAAATGGCTGATGTGTACATCGATGATGCGGTCGTAAGGGTGGTAGTCGCGGCGCAGGGCCGTGTGGGATAAAAAATCGCGCGACAGGGCTTCAAAGGGGCGTTCGAGCATGCAGTTGAGCAGTGCGTAGGCGGCAACGCCCAGGGTTTCGGACTGGCCGTCACGGTGCGTCAGTTCGCGCGTGGCGGCATTCAAGGTCCATTCGCCAAAATGCACGTTGCGTAAAATGGCACGTCCGGTCGGGCTGTGGCGTAGCTGGCTACGGCGCAGGAGACCGCGGACGCGGGCGAGCAGTTCGCGCATATTGCAGGGTTTGGGCAAATAATCGTCGGCCCCGATTTCAATGCCGATGATGCGCTCGATGGCATCCGAGCGGGCGGAATGGATGAGTACCGGAATTTCCGATTGCCGGCGCAGTTTGCGTAAGAGCTCCAAACCATCGGCATCGGGCAGGCTGAGATCGAGAATGATCAGGTCCGGGTTGAGTTCCAGCTGCCGCCACATGGCTGCGCCGTTTTCTGCAAACAGGCAGGAAACGCCGCCGCTGGCCAGGGTTTCCTGCAGAAGGTAGCGTGTGCCGGGGTCGTCTTCGACGATGAGTGCGGTGTGCGACATGGCAAGAAGCGAAGGGCAGGGCCGCCGGAATGAAAATGCCCCGGATTGTAATGCACCGTAAAGTTTTATGGGACTTGTCGTTGGAATTCAGGATTTTTCTGATGTCGGCTTTACCCAGTGTTAGCATTTCTTTACGCAGCCTGGCTTGGCGCAATGGGAGAATGCTGGATCGAAGAGCGCAAAATGGTGCATGATGCAGATTCCCCACGAATTGGAAGGTTTTCAGGTTGATGATGCGATTGCCCGGATGCTGGGGCGTCCACAGCTGTGGTGGCAAACCCTCGGTTATTTCGTGCGCGCCTTTGCCGACTGGCCGCAGCGCTGGCAAGAAAGCCGCTGCGCCGCCACCGATGAACGGCGTGCCGTACATGCTTTGCGCAGCGCCGCCGCCAATGTTGGTGCGCATGATCTGGCCGATGCCGCGCGTCAGCTCGAACAGTCTTTGTCGGGCTCCGCTGCCGATGAGCACGGGCTTGCCGCTTTGCGCATTCACTTGCTGGCGGCATTTACCCTCGCCTGGGAAAATGCGGCGACGGCTTGGGCGCACTCGGGCGCGGCTTTGCCTGAATAAGTTCACCGATGTTTGCCCGGACTGAGGCGGCAACTGCCGTTTCGCCGGGCTTGGCGGAGCAGGTAACGACGCTGCGGCGGCTTTTTCTGCCCTTGTTCGCCCTCTTGTGTCTGGTTTTTTTTCTGGCTTCGTTTTGGCAGTTGCTTGCTAGCGAGCGGGCCGAGAACCGCAGCCGTTTGGCGGTGTGGCGTGCTGCCTTGATGCCGCTGTCGCCTGCTCAGGCGGTGCCGGCGGATTTTGTGCAAAGACTGCAAGCGCAGCCCGCTGTGCTGTATTTGCAGCTGACGCCGCTCGCACAGAAGGCGGTGCCGGCCCCCAAAGCCTGGCTGGATTACCGGCGTGCCGATGTCGCCTTGCCGCTGCCGGCGGCTTTTCCCTTGGCCGCCGGTGAGCGTTTGGGCTGGCAGCATCTGGAATTCGAACAAAACCTTACCCTGGCCCAAGGCCGCTATGTGCTGCGGGGAGCGATCGATCTGGGTGAGCGTGTGCGCCATTTGTTTGTCTCGCTTGCCCTGTTCGCCGCCTTGGCCGGAGCTTTGCTGTGGCTCGTGCTGCGCATGCAGGTACGGCGTCTACAACGCTTGTGGTTGCCGCTGGAGCGCCTGAGCGAGCGCATGGCGGCGCTGTCGGCCGGACAATACGATGTGCGGGAAGAAGAGGTTGGCCTGCTCGAGCTGGATCGTCTGAATCAAGGTTTCAATCAGATGGTCAGCCAGATTCACGAGCGGGACCGCTGGTTGACCGAGCATTTGAGCAGTCTCGAGCAGGCCGTGGAGCAAAGAACGCGCGAATTGCGCGCGGCGAAAGAAGAGGCAGAAGCCGCCAGCCTCGCCAAAAGTACTTTTCTGGCCACCATGAGTCACGAGATTCGCACGCCGATGAACGGTGTTTTGGGGATGACGGAATTATTGCTCGACACGCCGCTCACCCCGAGCCAGCGCCAGTTTGTCGAGGCGGTGGAGCGTTCCGGCCAGCATTTGTTGGGCATCATCGACGACATTCTCGATTTTTCGAAAATCGAGGCCGGGCAATTCAACCTCGATACTGAAGCTTTCGATTTGTTTGTTTTGCTGCGCCAAATCCACGAGTTGTATCTGCCCTTGGCGCAGAAAAAATCCCTTTCCTTGGTCTTGAGCTTGCCGCAGGAAACGGCTTTGTGGCTGCTGGGGGATGCGCTGCGTGTGCGCCAGGTTGTGAGTAATTTGTTGAGTAACGCTATCAAATTTACCGAAACGGGAGAGGTCGAGCTTAGCCTGCGCGTTTTTCATGAAGAAGATGCGCAGCGCCCGGCGCTGGTGCTGAGCGTCAGCGACACCGGGGTGGGTATTCCCGTTGCGGCGCAGGCGCGCATTTTTGAGCGCTTCGTGCAGGCCGACGGTTCGACCACGCGCCGTTACGGCGGCACCGGGCTGGGGCTGGCAATTTCGCGCAGCCTGGTCAGCTTGATGGGCGGCTGGATCGATCTGGCCAGTCAGCCGGGTGAAGGTTCCTGTTTTACGGTCTATTTGAATCTGCCGCGCGCCGAAATCGAGCCGCCCTCTGCCACACCGTTGCCGGCGTTTGAAGCCGATGTGGACAAGCCCGGCTTGCGTGGGCGCGTACTTCTGGTGGAAGACAACGAAAGCAACCAGATTCTCGCCCGGGCGCATCTTGAGCGCTACGGCTTGCAGGTGCTGGTGGTGGGCGATGGGCAACAGGCTTTGAATGTATTGCAGGAAGAAAATTTCGACTTGGTGCTGCTCGATTGCCAGATGCCGGTGCTCGATGGTTTTGCCACCTGCCGCGCCTGGCGGGCGCAGGAAGCGGCCAGTGGCCGGGCGCGCTTGCCGGTGCTGGCGCTGACGGCCAATGCCTTCAACGAAGACCGGGCGCGCTGCCTGGAGGCGGGCATGGACGATTATCTGACCAAGCCTTACCGGGGCGAAGCCATGTACGCCGCGCTCGCCCGCTGGTTGCCGCAGGAGCGCCGGCGCGGGCCGGAGGGGGGGGCTGCGGCTAAAACAGAGGCGGTGCCAGAATTTTTGCCGGCGCGCATGGAGGCCTTGGTGCTCGACCCCGGTGCCTTTGCACAAATGCGCCAAATGGCTCCGGCGAGTGCGCCGCAGCTGATCACCCAGTTGATCGAGGCCTATTTGCGTAGCGGCGAAGGTTTATGGCGCGATTATCTGGCAGCGTTTGCCGCGCACGATGCAAATGCCATGGCGCGCGCTTGTCACGCCTTGAAATCGAGCAGTCACAATGTTGGTGCGCTACGTTTGGCCGGGCTGTGCCGGGAAATCGAATTGATCTGTCGCGCTGCCGAAGCGGGCGGTGATCTGGCTATCGCCCAGCAAGATGCGGCGCTGCGCCTGGAGTGGCCGGCCGTGGTGGCGGCGCTGAATGCTATGCGCGAGAAAGGAATCGAGTGATGTCTACTGGCTGGAAAATTCTTGCTGCCGATGATGATCCCACCATGGGTATTTTGTTGCAGGCGGTTTTCCCCGCCCCGCACCGCCTGCAGTATGTGGCCGATGGTCTGGCGGCGCTGGCAGCGTGGGAAGCCAGTCCGGATTTTGATGTGCTGTTGCTTGATGTCGAAATGCCGGGGCTGGATGGTTTGAGTCTGGCGCAAGAGTTGCGCCGTCGTCACGGGGAAGGCCTGGCGATCGTGCTGTTGACCGGGCGTGAAGATGCGCAATTTCAGGCCTGTTGTCGTGCATTATCGGCCGTGCATCTTGCGAAACCGGTTAATTGGGGCGAATTGCCGGCGCAGATTGCCGCCGTCTTGGCTGGCGAGCGCTAAATCGGGTTAGACTGCAGCGCCTGCCAGAGGGCAGAAAAACATCGAACAAGATCGAATAGGAGGAGCAAGCATCATGCAAAAATGGCTTATTGTGGCGGCCCTGGGCGCTTTTTTTGGGCCGCTTGCCCAGGCAGATGAAGCCTTGGCCAAAGCGAAAAACTGTACGACCTGCCACGGTATCGGCAACAAGATCGTCGGCCCGGGCTACAAAGACATCGCCGCCAAACGGGCTGGCGAAAAAGGCGCAGAAGCTGCGCTTGCCGCCAAGATCAAGAACGGCAGCAAGGATGAATGGGGGCAGGTGCCGATGCCGCCCAATCTGGTGACGGATGCCGAAGCAAGCAAACTTGCCCGCTGGGTGCTGTCGTTTAAGTAAAGTGTCGCCGAAGTAAAACGGCACGGGCGGTTTTTATAAATCAATCCTGAGCGCAGTGGCCGGGCGGGCTTGCCCGGCGTGCGTTCATTCATTGATTCGGCTCGACCAGGCGGGAATTGTGCACGCCCTGCACTGATCGAACTTTTGCGGCAAGCGTGTAGCGTTGTGTAGCGTTCGCCGGATCAGTGATGCAGGGACGGGCGCGGTGACGGGTGATGTGCCCAAACCTGGCGCAGCGGATCGATAACGCGGGGAGAAATTCCCGCTCCGGAGTATTCATGCTGTCTTTAAGTTCTGAACAAATGCGCTGGCGCTGGCTGGCGCTCGGTGTCGTTGCCGTAGCCTTCATTTTGTCCTTTTTCCAACGCTTTGCGCCGGCCGGCATTGCGCAGGATCTGGCGGCGGATTTCGGTACCACGGCGGCCTCGCTCGGCATGCTGGCGGCCACTTATTTTTACGTCTATACCGTCATGCAGGTTCCCACCGGCATTCTGGCGGATACCTTGGGGCCGCGTCGTATCGTCGCCCTGGGCGGCATTGTCGGCGGCTTGGGGAGCGTGTTGTTTGGATTCGCGCCAAGTTTTGAAATGGCGCTGATCGGCCGTACCCTGATCGGCTTGGGGGTTTCGGTGACCTTCATCGCCATGCTGAAACTGATTGCCGTGTGGTTCGAGGAAAGCCGTTTTGCCACGATGGTCGGCATCTGCATGCTGATCGGCAATTTGGGTTCGGTGCTGGCCGGCGCGCCCTTGTCTTGGGCGGCACAAAGCTTTGGCTGGCGCGGGATTTTTCTGTTCGTCGGCGGCTTTTCCCTGTTCTTGTCGGCGCTTTCCTGGTGGATCGTGCGTGACTCACCGCTTGCGGCAGCCGATGCACCCAAGGCGCGGGTGGATCGTACGGTGATTTTTTCCGGCCTGATCTCGGTGCTGAAAAACCGTGCCACCTGGCCGGCGGCCTTGGTCAATCTGGGCATGTGCGGCGCGTTTTTCACCTTTGCCGGTTTGTGGGCCGTGCCCTATCTGATGCAGGTACATGGCCTTGCGCGCGGTGTTGCCGCCAGCCATTTGTCCTTGTGGTTCGGCGGTTTTGCTGTTGGCTGCCTGTTCATCGGCGGAATTTCCGATCGTCTGGGACGGCGCAAACCCGTAGTCATCGCCGTATCGCATATTTATGTGGTGATCTGGCTGATTCTGCTGTCTTGCATCAAGATGCCGCTCGTGCTCTCTTATACCCTGTTCGCCCTGCTCGGCTTGGCCACGGCGGGTTTCAGCCTGAGCTGGGCTTGCGCCAAGGAAGTCAATCCGCCGCTGTTGTCCGGCATGTCGACCAGCGTGGCCAATATGGGGGGGTTTTTGTGTGCGGCGATCATGCAGCCGGTGGTGGGCAAGATTATGGATTTGAACTGGCAAGGCGAAATGCTCAACGGCGCCCCGATTTACGACGTGGCCGCCTGGCAAAAAGGCGTGCTGGCCGTGACCCTGTGCGCCGTGTTGGGGGCGGTGGCGAGCTGGCGGGTGAAGGAAACCGGCTGCCGCAATATCTGGCAGGGATGAAAAAAACGTGAGCACGAAATCGAGCGCAGAACTCCTGCAACTGGCTTCTGAAACCCTGCTCAGGCACTTTGCCGATTATTGCGAGGGGGCCATCATCGTCGATCGTGCGGCGAATATCGTCTGGATGAACGATCGTTACCCGGCGCGTCTGGGGCTGAGCGTGCCGGCCTGCGTATTGGGTCAGGCCGTGGAGTCGGTGATTCCCAACAGTTTGATGCGCAAAGTCGTGGACAGCGGCCAGCCGATCATGCTCGACATCATGGAGTACGGCGAGCAGGCTTTTGTCGTCAGCCGCCTGCCTTTGCGTGATGCGGAAGGTGAGGTGGTGGGGGCGGTGGGTTTCATGTTTTACGACGATCCGCGCCACCTCGGCCCCTTGCTCACGCGTTATCAGCAGATGCGCGCCGATCTTGCGGACGCGCGGCGCAAACTCGCCGAACGGCGCTGCGCGCGCTATAGCTTTGCCGATTTCATCGGTGCCGGCGAGGCCAGCAGCACGCTCAAGCAGGCGGCGCGACGCGCCGCACGCACCAGTGCGCCGGTGCTCATTCTGGGCGAAACCGGCACCGGTAAAGAGTTGCTGGCGCAAGCGATTCATGCGGCCAGCCCGCGCTGCGCTGCGCCTTTTGTTGCAGTCAATATCGCCGCCGTGCCGGAAACCTTGCTTGAAGCCGAGTTTTTCGGCGTTGCCCCGGGGGCGTATACCGGGGCCGAACGTGGTGGGCGCGATGGAAAATTCAAGCTCGCCGACGGCGGCACACTTTTTCTCGATGAAATCGGCGACATGTCGCCGGCACTCCAGGCCAAATTGCTGCGCGCCCTGCAAGAGGGCGAGTTTGAACCGGTCGGCTCGAACCGTTTATTGACCGTGGATTTGCGTGTCATCGCCGCAACCAGCCGCGATCTGGAGAAAATGGTCGCTGACGGCAGTTTTCGTGCCGACCTGTATTACCGGCTCAACGTCATCACGCTCTACATGCCGCCCTTGCGCGAACGCTGCGAAGACATGGCCTTGCTGGCCGATTCGCTGGCCGACAGCATCTGCCGCCAGCGGGGTTTGCCGCCGCGCGGCATGGCCGACAGTGCGATCAACCGCCTGTGCCGGCATAGCTGGCCGGGCAATGTGCGTGAGCTGAAAAACGTCCTCGAACGCGCGCTACTCATGTCGGATGGCGAATTTCTCGAAGCCGCCGACCTCGATGCGGTGATGCCGCCCTCGCGCGTCGATGTAGCCGCTGTCGAAGCACCCGCTGCCGAAGTTTTCGCTACCCCGGCCAGCGGCCCCCGCGACATGGCGGCCATCATCGCGCAAGCCGAGCGTCAGGCGATTAGGCAGGCTCTGCGCGAGTGCAAGGGCAATAAAACCGAAGCCGCCCGCCAACTCGGTATTTCACGCACTGCCCTTTACGAAAAACTGGCGCACCTGGGAGTTTCCGGCGAGGCATGAAGCGGGGGGCGCGGTGGTTTGCGTGTCCGCCAAAGCGCACAGAAAATACACCCGCTGTGCGCGCCGGCGCACGCAAAGCGTTTTTCGATTAAAAAAACATCAATAAAACAAAGTCTTAAGTTTTGGCACGCGATGTGCATTGGGTGGGTCACCATAACCTACTTGAGGAGACATTCGTGGACTTTTTAATTGTGCTGGCCGCCTTGGCCTTTTTGATGTTTGTCGCCTATCGCGGCTACAGCGTCATCTTGTTTGCCCCTGTTGCGGCTTTGGGGGCGGTGTTGCTGATCGATCCGGCCATGGTGGCGCCGATGTTTACCGGCTTGTTCATGGACAAAATGGTCGGTTTCGTGAAGAACTTTTTCCCGGTATTTTTGCTGGGGGCGATTTTCGGTAAGGTCATCGAGCTTTCTGGTTTTTCCAAATCGATCGTCGCCGCGGTCATCAAATTGATCGGGCGGGAACGGGCGATGCTGGCCATTGTGCTCGTTTGCGGTCTGCTCACCTATGGCGGGGTGTCGCTCTTTGTCGTGGTGTTTGCGGTGTATCCCTTCGCGGCAGAAATGTTTCGTCAAGGCGGAATTCCCAAGCGCCTGATTCCTGGCACGATTGCCCTGGGGGCGTTTACCTTCACCATGGATTCCTTGCCGGGCACGCCGCAGATCCAGAACATCATTCCTACCACTTTTTTCAAAACCGATATTTACGCGGCCCCCTGGTTGGGCATCATCGGCGGCTTGTTCATTCTGGTGTGCGGTCTGATTTATCTGGAATGGTGCCGTCGGCGCGCGGCGGCGGCTGGCGAGGGTTACGGCGAAGGCCATAGCAACGAGCCGGAGCCGATGAGCGATGAAAAACTCGCGCATCCCCTGATTGCCTTGTTGCCGCTCCTTATGGTGGGCATCATGAACAAGGTGTTCACCCTGTTGATTCCGAGCATTTACGGCGATTCGGTTTCCTTCGTGCCGGCGGTGATCGGCAATGCCGCCCCGGTGGTGCAGCAGACCAAGGCGGTCATGGCGATCTGGGCTGTGGAAGGCGCGCTCTTGGTCGGTATCGCCACGGTCATGGTGTTTGCCGGGCGGGTGGTGATCCAGAAATTTGCCGAAGGCAGCCGCACGGCGGTGGCGGGGGCATTGCTGGCGACCATGAATACCGCGTCCGAATATGGCTTTGGCGCGGTGATTGCCGCTCTGCCGGGCTTTTTGGTGGTGGCCAATGCACTTTCTTCCATCCCCAATCCGCTGGTCAATGAAGCGATTACGGTTACGGCGCTGGCCGGGATTACCGGATCGGCCTCGGGCGGCATGGGTATTGCGCTGGCCGCCATGGCCGAAACCTTCATTGCCAATGCGCAGGCCGCGGGCATTCCGCTTGAGGTTTTCCACCGCGTCGCCTCGATGGCTTCCGGCGGCATGGATACCTTGCCGCACAATGGCGCGGTGATTACTCTGCTGGCAGTCACCGGTTTGTCGCACCGCCAGTCGTACAAGGATATTTTCGCCATTACCCTGATCAAGACGCTGGCGGTGTTTGTCGTGATCGGCCTGTTCTATGCTTTCGGTATCGTTTGAGCGAGGGGAGAAAACCATGACGCAAAGAAACATGGGCTGTGGTGCACCGGTGCCAAGCAAGATCATGTCCGCCCGCGCGGCAGTGGCGCGGATCTGCCCGGGCAGTACGGTGGCGACCGGCGGGTTCGTCGGCATCGGTTTCCCGGAAAACATTGCTGCGGCGCTGGAAGCCCATTACCTGGATGCCGAGGCAGCAAGCAAGCCGCGCGATTTGACCCTGGTCTATGCCGCCGGTCAGGGCGACGGGCAGCAGCGCGGTTTGAATCATTTTGGCCATGAGGGTTTGGTCAAGCGGGTGATCGGCGGCCATTGGGGGCTGGTGCCGCGCTTGCAGGAATTGGCGGTGGCCAATCGTATCGAAGCCTGGAATCTGCCGCAGGGGGTGATTACCCATTTGTTTCGCGATATTGCGGCGGGTAAACCCGGTACGCTCACCCGCATCGGCCTAGGGACTTTCGTCGATCCGCGTTTTGGCGGCGGAAAATTGAATGAAAAAACCCAAGAAGAGCTGGTCCGTGTGCTGCCCATCGACGGCGAGGACTATCTTTTTTACAAGGCTTTTCCCATTCATGTCGGCATCATTCGTGGCACGACGGCCGACGAAGACGGCAACGTCACCATGGAAAAAGAAGCGCTGACGCTGGAATCCCTGGCGATTGCCATGGCAGCGAAAAATTCCGGCGGCATGGTCATCGTGCAGGTCGAGCGTATTGCCCAGCGTGGCAGCTTGAATCCGCGGCAGGTCAAAATTCCGGGCATTCTGGTGGATTGCGTGGTGGTGGCAGAAAAACCGGAATACCACGCGCAAACCTTTGCCGAGCAATATAGCCCGGCGTTTGCCGGCGAGTTGCGCATTCCCTTGTCGGCTTTGCCGCCGATGCCGATGAGTGAGCGCAAGATCATCGCCCGGCGTGCGGCGTTCGAGCTGCGCCCGGGGGCGGTGGTCAATCTGGGTATCGGGATGCCCGAAGGTGTGGCCGACGTGGCGGCAGAAGAAGGCATCATCGATCAGCTGACTTTGACGGCGGAACCCGGCGTGATCGGCGGCGTGCCGGCGGGGGGCTTGAATTTCGGCGCGGCGGTGAATACCCAGGCGATCATCGACCAGCCCAGCCAGTTTGATTTTTACGACGGCGGCGGCTTGGATCTGACCTTTCTTGGGCTCGCCCAGGCCGACCGTCAGGGCAATCTCAATGTGTCGCGCTTTGGCCCGCGTTTGGCCGGTGCGGGTGGTTTCATCAACATTTCGCAAAGTGCGCGCAAAGTGGTGTTCGTCGGCACCTTTACCGCCGGAAAACTACAGGTTGCGGTGGCCGATGGGCAGCTGTGCATCACGCAAGATGGTTCGGCAGTGAAATTCGTCGCCGAAGTCGAGCACCGCACCTTCTCCGGCCCGGAAGCTGCTCGGCGTCACACGCCGGTGCTCTACATCACCGAGCGCTGCGTGTTTGAATTGAGCGCGGACGGCTTGGTGTTGAGCGAAATCGCGCCCGGCGTCGATCTTGCGCGCGATATCCTCGCCCGCATGGATTTCGTGCCGCTGATGCCCCAGCCGCCACGGCTGATGGATGCGCGCATCTTTGCCGAGGGTTTGATGGGTTTGCGCGAAGATTTGGCGCAGCTCTGAAACCCGTGCTGCGGCAAGTCAAATAGCAAGGCGCGGGAAACCGCGCTTTGCTGTTTTTTGTACGGAGTTTTGCACGGAGTTCGCCGGTTTTTTATCGCACTTCAAGGTGTTTTCCGGTTTTTGTACGCATGACAGACGTGCCGGATTAAGGCATTATTCGCCCCTTGAACGTTCCACGAAAGGTTTGGCGGGGCCCTTGGCCGCGCATTATGTACGACGACCCTGACCCTGAAGGCAGCATTTGGGCGCTGCACAATTTTTGTTTCTTAGGCTTCGGCCTGTCGGCACCGGCGCACGGGGGCTGACATGGAAATTTTCATTCTCATCGGACTGATCGTCTTGAACGGCGTTTTCGCCATGTCCGAAATTGCCTTGGTCACCGCGCGCAAGGCGCGCCTGGTCAAGCGGGCGGAAGAGGGCGATCCGGCGGCGGCAGTCGCCGTCAAGCTGGGCGAAGAACCCACGCGTTTTCTCTCCACCATCCAGATCGGCATTACTTCGATCGGCATCCTCAACGGGATCGTCGGTGAAGCCGCGCTCGCCGGGCCGTTGGCGCAATGGCTGCAGGGCCTGGGCGTCGAAGCCCGCAGCAGCGAAATCGGTGCCACCGTGCTGGTGGTGGTGGTGATTACCTATGTCTCCATCGTGGTCGGCGAACTGGTGCCCAAGCGCATCGGCCAGATCAACCCGGAAGGCATCGCCCGCCTGGTGGCGCGGCCGATGCAGATGCTGTCCGTCTTGTCGCGCCCCTTCGTGCTTTTGCTCTCTAATTCGACCGCCCTCTTGCTGCGGCTTCTGGGCCAGCGTGAAGTGGTCGGCCCGAGTGTGACAGAAGAAGAAATTCACGCCATGTTGGTCGAAGGTTCCGAGGCCGGGGTGATCGAAAAACACGAGCACACCATGGTGCGTAACGTGTTTCGCCTCGACGACCGGCAGATTGCCTCGCTCATGGTGCCGCGCTCGGAAATGGTGTGGCTCGATGTCGGTCAGCCGCTCGATGACAACATGGCGCTCATCACGAGCTGCGAATATGCGCGTTTCCCGGTGTGTCAAGGCGGGTTGGACAACATCCTCGGCGTACTCAACGCGCGTCATCTTCTTGGCCTCACGCTGCGCGGCAAAACCCCCAGCCTGACAGAAAAACTGCATCCAGCGGTCTATGTTCCGGAGTCGCTGACCGGCATGGAATTGCTCGACCAATTTCGCACCTCCGGCACCCATGTGGCTTTTGTCGTCGATGAATATGGTGAAGTGCAGGGCATGGTCACTTTGCAGGATTTGATCGAATCGGTGACCGGCGAATTCGTCCCGAACAACACCGAAGATGCCTGGGTGGTGCAGCGCGAGGACGGCTCCTGGCTGCTCGACGGCCTGATTCCCCTGCCCGAGTTGAAAGACAC
>NZ_JBLJBW010000015.1:0-55728 GCF_047638095.1 Azonexus sp. | reverse complement strand
TGAGCGCTTCCAGTTGCCAAAAAAAGCGATAAATATCAGAAAGATCGGGGGGTGGCAAGCAAGATCGATGGTGCACTGCAATGATGCTGGGTTTCTGTTCTCTTGTTCCTTGGCAAAGTGCAAAAAAAACTGCGGCAAGGGGCTGGTTTTCCCCGCGCACCCCCGGTACAATCCGCCCCCTTGTCGGGGCGTAGCGCAGTCTGGTAGCGCATCTGCTTTGGGAGCAGAGGGTCGTGAGTTCGAATCCCACCGCCCCGACCACTATTTTTGCGAGTTTGTCTGGGCGTCGGCGCTAGACGAAGCTCTCACTACATTCGGTGGCCGCTACGCTCAAGGGCGTCAGGCTGAAATTATTGCCATCGAACAATCCCCGGTCACTCAGTTTGAGTTCTGGAATCACCAGCAGGGCCATGAAGGAAAGCGTCATGAACGGTGCCCGCAAGGGTGAGCCGAGGCGCTCGTGCAGTATCGTGTTCAGGCGGGCGTAGTGTTCTGCCACCTGATCACCGTCGGCGTCACTCATCAAACCGGCGATCGGTAACGGCAACAGCTCGCAGTGCCCGCTGGCATCGACCGCGGCCAGGCCGCCTTGTGCGGCAATGACGGCATTTAAAGCTGCCGCCAGGCTGTGCGGGTCGCAGCCAACGCCAATCACATTATGTGAGTCGTGCGCCACGCTGGACGCCAGCGCACCCGCCTGCAGACCAAAACCACGGATGAGTGCTAGCGCCGGCACTGCTGGCGTGTAGCGATTGACGACGGCAATCAGCAATACATCATCAGCCGGCACAGGGCCGTTGATGGGCAGGAGCAGGCTGCGGGTGAGCAATTCTCCATCGAGGGCGAGGATGACCCGGGTCAGATCGGGCGGGTTTTTGTGTTCTTTCGTAATCACCAGTGCTTCGGGGGTCACCGGGCGGGCTGCGAAACGATTGATCGGTGTCACCGGCAGGGCGGGCAGGAGACTTTGCCCTTGACGTGCCGCCAGCGTGCCGTTCAGCCAGACGGCGGCGACCGTAAAGTCACATAAATTGTCCACCTGTACGGCATTGAACGGGTCGCCAACGCGCAGCTGTCCGAGCGTCAGGCCGTAATGGCGCTGCGGCGTCAAACAACTGGCTTCGAGCACCGTAAAAACGTCGTGCCCGAGCGCTACGGCACGGGCAATGAGGCGGTCGATGTGACCACGCGCCAGGTCGTCAGGGTGGCAGTCGTCGGTGCACAGCATGATTTGCCCCGGGTACGCGCTCAGCAATGGATGCAGCGTGTCGAAATTACGCGCGGCGGAACCTTCGCGAATCAGGATTTTCATGCCTGCCGCAAGCTTGTCTTCGGCTTCTGCCAAGCTAGAGCATTCGTGGTCGGTGCTGATGCCGGCAGCGGCGTAGGCGGCGGCGCTTGCTCCGCATAATCCTGGCGCGTGGCCGTCGATCGGCAGGCCGCATTTTTGGGCGGCCGCGAGCATGGCCTGTAAATCCGGATCGCCCGCCAATACGGCGGGAAAATTCATGACTTCCGATAAATAGCCGATGCCGGGTGTCGCCAGCAAGCCTTCGACCTCGCTCACTCCGATGCGCCCGCCGGCTGTCTCGAAAGATGTTGCCGGCACGCAGCTGGGTGCGCCGAATAGAAAATGGAACGGGGTTTGTGCGGCATTGGCCAGCATCCAGTGCACGCCGTCACAGCCCAAGACATTGGCGATTTCGTGCGGATCGGAAATTGCCGCCATAGTGCCGTGGCGAACTGCCATCCGGGCAAATTCGACCGGCGGTAGCAGGCTGCTTTCGATGTGTACGTGGGCATCGATGAAACCCGGCAGAAGATAGGGCCAAGCGGGGTTTTCCGGCCCGAGTTCGCGGATCTGTGTCAGCTTTCCGTGATTCCAGACGACTTGGGCGGCACGAATACGCCGTTCGGCAATATCCACGTGATTGCATTGCAAAATGCCAGAGGATTGCGGCATGGCTTTTCCTTGTGTTCTTTTGTTTGTGCCGAGTTTGGAGAAAGGCATTGCGGCAGGCCATCGGCGCAAAAATTTGGAGTTTATAAGTCAGCACAAAAAAGCGGGCGCAAAAAAACCGCCCTGCGGCGGTTTTTTTGAAATCTTTTGGCGGAGTGGACGGGGCTCGAACCCGCGACCCCCGGCGTGACAGGCCGGTATTCTAACCAACTGAACTACCACTCCGCACTTTTTCGTCGGCCTTGACCAACGAAGCTGCGCATTCTGCCACGGGTGTCTGCCGAACGCAATGGGACAAACTGGAAAAACCCTGTGCAGCGAGGGGTGTCGTTGCGCATGGGGGAGGCGCCGAGTACCATCGGACACTTGCTGGCGCGCGTGCGGGGGGAGGACTGCTTACGGTCGGGGAGGCCCATTGCGCATATCGCTGCAGGTAAATTCATAGGAATGAAGAAGATGTTCAAACGTTTCTTTTCTTTCGTTCAGGGAAGGCAGGAAGAGCAGGGGGCGGCAAGCCTTTCGGCGGATTCGTTGGCAGCGCAGTCGAGTGCGCAGTTGCGTGTATTTGAAGCCATGTTTATGCAGGCGCAGCCGGTGATGGTGACGGATGCGGGGGCGCACATTCAGCGGGTGAATCCGGCGTTATGCGCCTTGATGGGCTATGAGGCGCAGGAAATGCTCGGGCGCACGCCGAAGATGTTTCGCTCCAGCCACCACGATCAGGCATTTTATGACCACATGGTGCGCACGATTGGCGAAACGGGGTATTGGGAGGGGGAAATCTGGGATCGTCGCAAAAGTGGCGAGGTTTTCCCGAAGTGGATGAGTATTCGCGCAGTGAAGGATGCCGCCGGGCAGGTGCACAATATGGTGGCCTGCTACACCGACCTGAGTGGCCAGCAGCATGCCAAGGAAACCATTCATCAGCTGGCCTTCTATGACGTGCTGACGGGTTTGCCCAATCGTGCCTTGTTGCGTGATCGTTTGCGGCAGATTCAGCGCGATTGCGCGCAGCAGGCGACGCAAGCGGCGTTGTTTTTGCTGGATTGGGACGATTTCAAGGTCATCAATGACAGCCAGGGTTATCCGGCGGGGGATGCGTTTTTGCGCCTACTGGGCGAGCGCATTTGTGCCGCACTGCCTGTTGGTGCCGTGGTGGCCCGTTTGGGTGGCGATGAATTCGCCATGATTTTGCCGGCGCTGGGGGGCGATGCAGAGCAAATTGCGGCGCAAGTTGAAACCACTGCCGAGCGTTTGTTGCAGGCCTTGGCAGCGCCCGCGCCGGTGGGCGAGTTGAATTATCAGGGGAGCGCCAGCCTGGGTATCGTCCTGGTCACTGCGGACAGCCCCGACGCGGACAGCTTGCTCAAACAATCCGAAATGGCGATGTACCAGGCCAAGGGGGAGGGGCGCGGCGGTTTGCACTTCTTCGACCCCGAGCTGGAACGCAGGGTGAGCGAGCGTTTGCGGCTGGAGCAGGAGTTGCGCAGTGCGATTATGCAAGGGGAGCTGGTTTTGCATTATCAGCCGCAGGTACGGGTGGATGCGTTAGGGCATTTTGTGGTGACCGGGGCGGAAGCCCTGGTGCGCTGGCAGCATCCCGAGCGTGGTTTGCTCGGCCCGGGTTTGTTCATTCCGCTGGCGGAACAAAGCGGTCTGATCGTCGCTCTGGGGGATTGGGTGCTGCGTGCGGCCTGCCAGCAGCTGCGTGCGTGGCAAGCGCATCCTGAGCGCAAGCAGTGGGTTTTGGCGGTCAATGTGAGCGCCGCACAGTTCGTGCAGCCAGGTTTTGCCTCAGAGCTATGCGCGCTGTTGCACAGTAGCGAGGTGCCGCCGGAGCATCTCAAACTGGAGCTGACCGAAAGTTTGCTGGTCGACCAGCCGGAAGTCGTGATTGCCACCATGGAACATTTGCGTGCCAAGGGTGTGCGTTTTTCGCTGGATGATTTCGGTACGGGCTATTCTTCCTTGGCTTATCTGAAGCGTTTGCCCTTGAATCAGTTGAAGATCGATCAGAGTTTTGTGCGCGATCTGGAGCACGATGCCAATGATGCCGCCATTGCCCGCTCGGTCGCTGCCCTGGCGCAAGGTCTGGGCCTGGCGGTCATTGCCGAAGGGGTGGAAACCCAGGCGCAGCAGCGTATGTTGCACGCCATGGGTTGCCAGCATTATCAGGGTTACTGGTTTAGCAAGCCCTTGCCGCTGGCGGATTTTGAAATTTGGAGTGCAGGGAAGATCGGCTAAAAAAACCCGTGACGGAAAGCGCTGCTTTGCAGAATCAGGCAGCGTTTTCCACCGCTGCGCCGCGCTAAACGTGTTGTGGCCTGGGGTTTTGCGAATGGCAACCTGCGCTGAATCCTTGCTCTTGCAGGTGTTGTCCCATTTTCCGCCGCTGGCGGATGCTTGGTTTGACTCGGTGTTTGGCGTCCCCACGGGGATTCGAACCCCGGTTACCGCCGTGAAAGGGCGGTGTCCTAGGCCTCTAGACGATGGGGACCCGGACAAACCACATCAAGAATTTGCTGCGTGGTGGAGGTAAGCGGGATCGAACCGCTGACCTCTTGCATGCCATGCAAGCGCTCTCCCAGCTGAGCTATACCCCCAAACCCGGAGAAACAGCCAAATTCTTAAGGTAAAACTGGCGGAGTGGACGGGGCTCGAACCCGCGACCCCCGGCGTGACAGGCCGGTATTCTAACCAACTGAACTACCACTCCGCGCTTAAGACTGTGCAACTGCCCGTATGTGCAGCTGCCAATTCTTGGCGTCCCCACGGGGATTCGAACCCCGGTTACCGCCGTGAAAGGGCGGTGTCCTAGGCCTCTAGACGATGGGGACCCGGACTTTCTTTCGAACTTGATGGTGGAGGTAAGCGGGATCGAACCGCTGACCTCTTGCATGCCATGCAAGCGCTCTCCCAGCTGAGCTATACCCCCGCTCGAAAGAAGGCCGCATTGTAGAGAGCTCGTCGGCCCTTGTAAAGGGATTTTCAGGGTTTTTAGAGATATTTTTTCAAGGCGGCCAGGACCCGTTCGCGGCCCATCAATTCGATGACGGCATCGACCGACGGGGTTTGCGTCTGGCCAACCAGTATCGCGCGTAGCGGCATGGCAAGTTTGGGCATCTTGAGCTTGTGTTCGGCGAGCGTGTTTTTGATCAGGGCGGCGATGGCAGGAATTTCCCAGTCAATTTCTGCAATGCCGGCAGCAAAATCGCTCAGCGCCGGGCGGCTTTCATCGGTCAGGTGTTGCGTCAGCAATTCGGCGCTGGGCTCGACGTTTTGGTAGAAGATGCGTACGGCCTCGGCCAGGGCGCACAAGGTATTGCAGCGCTCGACGTAGAGTGCGACGGCCTTTTCCAGGCAGGGGCCGGAGTCGGTTGCGACATTCAGGCGCGCCAGATAGGGGCGGGTTTTGGCGGCCAGTTCGGAGAGCGGCAGCGCCTTCATGTAGTGCTGGTTCAGCCACAGCAGTTTTTCGGTGTTGAACTGCGCAGCCGAGGCGGTGATATGGTCGAGGTCGAACCAGGCGATAAACTGCTCGCGGTTGAAAATTTCGGCATCGCCGTGCGACCAGCCCAGGCGGGCGAGATAGTTGATGACGGCTGCCGGCAGAAAACCTTCTTCTTCGTACTGCATCACCGATACCGCGCCGTGACGCTTGGAAAGCTTGGTGCCATCGTCGCCCAGAATCATCGAAAGGTGGGCGTAGGTCGGAATTTCCGCCCCGAGCGCCTGCAAGATGTTGATCTGGCGCGGGGTGTTATTGACGTGGTCGTCGCCGCGGATGACGTGGGTGATGCCCATTTCCCAGTCATCGACGCAGACGCAGAAATTGTAGGTGGGTGTGCCGTCGGCGCGCGCGATGATGAGGTCGTCGAGTTCGGCGTTGGCGATGGCAATGCGCCCTTTGACGGCGTCTTCCCAGGCGACGACACCGTTTATCGGGTTCTTGAAACGCACTACGGGTTCGACCCCGGCCGGCGGTGGCGGCAAGGTTTTGCCCGGTTCTGGCCGCCAGCGGCCGTCGTAACGGGGTTTTTCCTTGCGCGCTTCCTGTTCGGCACGCAAACTGTCCAATTCCTCGCGGCTGGTGTAGCAGTAATAAGCGGTGCCGGCAGCGAGCATGTCCTGAATCACCGCCTTATAGCGATCCATGCGCTGCATTTGGTAGAACGGACCTTCGTCGTGCGTCAGTTCCAGCCAGGCCATGCCGTCGAGAATGGCCTGCACCGCTTCCGGTGTCGAGCGGGCAACATCGGTATCTTCGATGCGCAAAATGAATTGCCCGCCATGGCGTCGAGCATAAGCCCAGGAAAAAAGCGCCGTGCGAGCGCCGCCAATGTGTAGATAACCGGTGGGGCTGGGGGCAAAACGGGTGCGGACAGGTTTCATGGGGAAAGGCTTAGAAAAACAAAAGTCCGCCATTTTAGCGGACATTGCAAGAAGATTTGACCGCCTGGAAACGATGTGATCTAATGCGCGCCTTCTTCGACGGGCGGTTAGCTCAGCGGTAGAGCACTGCCTTCACACGGCAGGGCAAAGCCTGCATTCATGCGGGTTTCTGCAAGTCCGGTGTAAAAACCGGTGTAAGAATTGGCAATGCGCGATTAACTCAGCGGTAGAGTGCCACCTTCACACGGTGGAAGTCACTGGTTCGATCCCAGTATCGCGCACCATCACACCAGCGCCGACAACTTGCCCAGCGCCTCTTTCTGCCGATCAACATGCAGATGCGCGTACCGCTCTGTCGTGCGCACCGTCGTGTGTCCGAGAATGTCACGCACCACTTCCAGCGGGACGCCTAGATTTATCAGCATACTGGCGCAGCTGTGGCGAAGATCGTGGAAATTGACATCGATGCCTGCCTTCTTGCGCGCCCTGGCGAACCCTGTTTTCAGCCCCTCGAAATTTATCGCGAGCGGCACGTACTCAAGCCACGGCCGAAGCGCCGGGACGATGGGCACCGTCCGCTGGCGCAGGGTTTTGGTGTTGCCGGACTGGATGCGCAGCGTGTCTGACTGGATGTCATCGGCGGTCAGCTTGAGGATTTCCCCGCGCCGGCAGCCGGTGAGCAGCGCAATCCAGATTGCCGCCCGGACTTGCTCGCTGGCGCAGTCTGCCAGCAGCTTGACCTGCTCGATGTTCAGGTAATTGTGCCGGGCGTTGTTCTCCGGCAGCCGGTGTGTCCTGGCGCCGTAGTCCTCCGGGATCAGCCGCGCCTTGTACGCTATTTTCAGCGCCGCTTTGACGGCGCCAATGGTGCGATTGATTGTTGCCGGCTTGTAGTGATCGCGCATGTCGTCGATCATCTTCGTCAGCGCAAGATCGACATCGCTTGCCTTGACGCCCTCCAGCCATGGACCCGCGCGTAGTGCGTGCTGCTTCGCGGTGTCCGGGCTGCGCAGCGTTTCCGCGTGGGCAAAATACAGCCCCATGATTTCCACCATCTGCGGATCACCGGGGATACCTGGCCGGCGCTGCATTGCCGATTTCCGCAGATCGGCCTCGATCAGCTTGGCATCACTCTTAGTTGCACCTTCCGGCAGGCGTCGGTGAATTCTTTTGCCGCCGACCATGATACCGACGTGCAGCCGGCCTTCTTTATCTGCCCAGATTGACATGGCTGATTCTCACGTAACCACTTTTTGACTTCGGCCATGTCGTACCGCTTCGCACGCAGGCCAACCGGCGTGTAGGGTAATCCAAGATGCTCCAGCCGTCGAACCGTTGATTCAGAAATGCCAAGTTCAGCGCAGAGCTGCTGGCGGGTAAGGCTGGTTGTCATACTCCATCCCTCCTAATCAATTCCGACCTCGCCTCACCAAGACCGCGCTCTCGGCAGCCTTCGCATTTGGCATCGGCCAGGCTCATGTCGTAGCGGCATTCGGCGCTCATGGCGTGCGGTATCCAGGCCAACTTGATACGCGCATCAAGCCCGGTGTCTCGGTCGTCCATAAAGTCAGCCAGCCCGTCCGGCGCAAAGTAGCCAGCGGCAAACGGATGTCTGTTGTGGCAGGCATAGGCACGCCCGTTATCCACTGTGCGGGGGTGGATTTCGTGGTCAAGCACTGGCATTACGCAGCCTCCTGTTCATTCTGAAAGCATGGCGAATGCTGCATAAGCCACGCGTGGTTAAGGTTGGTATGCCCTGCATGAGTCGCACGTTTGATGAATTGGCAGTTCATACAAAGTATTTGATATTCCTCGGGACGAAATTCAGCTTTCGCTCTTCGATAAACTCCGCGCTCTCCAAGTGATCTCCTTTCTTCATTGCCATTGTTTTTCTTGTGGTCTAAAGAAAGGGCGCGCATGTCATCAAATCCGCACATTGCGCAAACTCGGCCATACATCTCAAACAGCTTCAGCTTTTCCCTTATTTTTGCCTGCCTTGACTGTTCGTTGTATTTCTCCGGGCTTTCGCTGCGCAATCGCCTCATTACTTCCCGCTTTTGCTCCCGCGCTTTCTCCTTGTTCTTCTCGTACCACTTTTTGTAAGGCGAGTTCATTGATTACCTCCTGCCAAGAGTCTAAACGCCATAGCCGCGCAAATCGGTACTTGTCCGTTGCCAATGGCTTTAAGTCGGTGTGACCGATTGGCCATCCCATTAACCACTCGACCCAATCCGGATTCAGGCGCATCGGCGGGGTCTGCTGGCCAGGCTGGAAATTCTCCCGTTCCACGGTGTAGTCCAGTCGGTCGTCCGAGTTGGCGCGGTTGTGGTTCTTCGACCATCCTTTGCTGGCCGAGGCCGTGGCCGTTGGCCATGTTCTCTGTGCCACCGCCCATCCCAGCTTGTTCGGCTTCTCCCGCCCGTCCCCGCTGCATCTGAGCGCCAAATCCTCTGATGCTTTGCAACTGTTCGGCGTTGGCCAGTATTTCGGATTCAGAACTTGCGCAGATAGCTTCGGCTCTCCACGGCTGTTCCACTTCCCGGCCTTCCGGTCTGCCGAATCGTCTGCCACGATGGTTTGCCACAATCCAGACGCGGTCCCGCTGATGGGGCGCTCCTGTGTCGGATGCCGATAGACATGCCCATTGCGCGTCATACCCCATTTCGGCAAGATCACCGAGGACCACGGCAAGTCCTCTTCCCACAAGCAATGGGCTGTTTTCCACGAAGACGAAGCGGGGTCGTACCTCACCGACGATGCGGGCCATTTCGCGCCAGAGTCCAGATCGTTCGCCGTCGATGCCTTTGCCGTTACCTGCTGCACTGATGTCCTGGCACGGGAAGCCTCCACAAACGACATCAACAATGCCGCGCCATGGCTCTCCTCGAAAGGTGCGCACGTCATCCCAAATCGGGAAAGGCGGGAAGGTTCCATCGTTTTGTCGTGCCACAAGCACGGCTTGGGCGTATGGTTCAAATTCGACTGCGCAGACGCAGCGGTGCCCAAGCAACTGGCCGGCGAGTATTCCGCCACCAGCGCCTGCGAAAAGATGTAGCTCATTCACGCTGCCTCCCTAATCATTCCAGCCTCTTCGGCACGCATGTCCCGCGCCCGAGACAGAGCCGCCTCCGCATCCACAAACAGCGCGCCGCTCTGGCGCTTCCAAAAATCCTCACTGGCATCAACCAGCAACTCCAGCGCCTGGATTTCGTCGCCAGTTGCGCCGATCCGGCCCTTTTCCTTGTGCCGGTCTTTCATGTTCATCAACGCGATGCCGGCCACCGTGCAGGCGGCAATGGCGCTCTTGTCGTCCCGCTCGTTTGCCGCCAGCATGAGCATGTCGCGGCAGTCAGCCAGGACGTTGAAATGATCCGTCGTCGCCCAGCCGCCACGCACCGCCAGCACGGCACCGCGCTCCTGCAGGCAGACTTCCGGGTTGAGATGCAGGGCAACAAGGGTAGGGGCCAGCGCCAGCCGAATCACGCGCTTGCAGCGTTTTCTGCTCACTGTTTTTATCCTCTGTAGGTGTGTTTGATGTGATAGGCACCGTTTTGGGTGTCTACTTAGCATTGGGCGGCAAGGCGGCACGGTCCAAGCGCTCAATCTCTGCCAGGATCAGAGCGCCAGCCTTAACCAAGTCACGGCGCGCATTGGTTGGCTTCCACCACTGCGGCGCCCACGGCCACCCATCAGGCACCGGACAGGTTTCGGTTTCGCCGTCCAGGTACTTCGTGGCAAACCCGGCGCTTATCGCGTAAAGACCTGCGGCGCGTGGCATTTCGCCATTGTTGTGCTGGTCGTCGTGTTCTGGCGTCCATCCTTCAACCTCTTGTTGCCGGCGGCGCTCGTCAAGCACGTCGCATTCCGCTTTCGTCAGTTCCATTTCAGTTCCTTTCCGGGCGTCTGCCGCCCAACATTTCAGTCAACGCGGACCTTCGCGGCTACGCCGCTCGGCCCGTTACTGCCAGCGTTGGGCGTCACTTCACGCCGAGCGCGTTGCGGATTTCCTCGCGCGCCCGATGCGCGCCCGCCTGGCGCCCCAGGGAGAAGGCGCGGCGCATCGCCTCACGCACCCATTCGTGCGGCTCAAACAGGGCAGCAAGCGCTGGGGTATTCGGCAGGTAGGCGTGGTCCGCGTGTGCGATCAGCGCCTCATCACGGGCAACGTTCAGCAACTTCGCTTCTTCATGTGGCAGCAGGTTCCATTCAGCCATCTCGTTCTCCTTCCGGGCGTCACGCCCAACTATTCAATCAACCAGACCGGCTAGACGCCGGCTGGTTATCTCCGGCGTTAGCGCCCATGTGCAGCGCCTTCGTCGTCAAATCCAGGACATGCCGAGCGTCAAGCGCCCCAGGCACTCCGGCCCATGTATGGATCACCCGCAGCGCGGAGCGCATTTCTTCGGCGTGCCGCAGCGCGTCGAAAATGTCGCTGTGCCCAAGCTCTGCGAGCATCCTTTGTGCTCGTGCCACTCGTATGGCTGGTTTGTTTGCGCTCATCTTGTCCTCTGTTCGCTAACCCTGCGCTCCAGCTCCCGCAACCGATCAAGCTCAGAATCAGCAGCAGTTGCAAGTTCCGCCGTGGCGTGGCGGGCTTGTTTGTGACCGTTCTTCCGCGCATCCGCACTGGCTTCGAGATGCGCTCTTGCCAGCCTGTGCCCCTCGTTGCATCCGGAAAAATAGGCGTCTGCCTGCGCCGTCCCTGCGCGGTAGGCGCAGCGCACACTCTGCGCTTCCCCGAGACGGAACCGCAGCACGTCCAGGACGCCTTGCTTGTACTCCGCACTTCGCGGATCGCGCGGCTTTGAAAATGCCGCTGAGTAGATGTCTTGTGCTTTGCTCATGTCATCATCCTTTCCGTGTCGCCGCTGCACAACTATTCAATCCACGCGACCGCTTCGCGGCGCGTGATCTCCGGCGTTAGCGGTCATTCGCCCGTCGCGTTCTCAAGTTTCTCAATCAGCGCGTCTAGCGACTCATCAGGGTCGTAGCGACCATCGCGCTCGTTGTATAGCCGCTCCAGCGCTTCCTGCATGGCTTCGTGGCTACGCTGCACGTATTGATATACGTGCGGCCAGTAGAGGTGAGCTAGGGCAAGGAATTCCATGTTCGCCTTTGCGTAGTCGTCCATGCCGCGTTCGCCGCCTTCCGGCGATCCGGTGGGGGCCGCATACCAACAAGGGGAGAGAATCAAGCCTTCGCCGTTTTCCCAATCCGGAATCTCAATGCGCGTGTTGTCCGTGCATTCATCTTCGTCAAGTTCGCAGGCTTCGCAGTTTTCCATGCCGCACCCACACTCTGCGTCGGTGCGATAGGCTTCCAACTCGACCGGGCTGGTTTTCTTCCAGGCTTCAGTTATTTCTTCCACCATCGCGTCGCCATACATCGGGGTCAAAAAACTCCGCGCCGAAAATAGGTGGTATTTGGTTTCGCCTTTCAGCGCCTTTTCAGGATTCCAGCGTCTTGCCAGTCTTTTCAGCATCATTTCGTTCTCCGTTTGTATTCAAAATCGCTAACCCGGCGCTCGTTCGTACTGCCCTGACGGCCCGCCGCACAGCTCTGCGTTAGGCGGCAACAGGTTGCGCCTCGCTCGTTGCAAACTTCACCACCAGCGGTTCCGGCACTTCGTAGCCCATCATCGACTCAAGCACATAGACCGGTCGCCCGTTTTTCTTTGCCAGTCGGTGCGCTTCGGCTACAGCTTCGGCCTCGATGAAGTGCTGCTTGTGCGGGGCCTGTCCGCCTTCTGCGAACACCATCCAAAATTTGTAGTGCGTCATCTTCTGTCCTTTCAAAGTTCCCGCCTAACCCGGCAGTCCAGCGGACGCCGTTCTGGCGCCGCTGACTTCTGCGTTAGGCTGCAGTGGAAGTTGCGCCGCTACCTGTTCGTTCTTTTTCTTGACGCTCTTCGGCTTCTTCAGCAAGTCAGCCCGCACAAGCGGCTGACCTTCTTCGTTGTACGCAATCACGTAATCCTCTCCATTGAACTTGCACCAGCCGTAGTGCCGGGCAATGGAAAGTTGGCTGTTCTGCCAGTGGTAGATTCGTTCCGGGTGCTTTTCCATTTGTTTCTCCTCGTCTTGCCACCTAACAATTCATTCAAGCCGCCCTGATCGCACGAATGATGTCAGCCGCAACAGGCGGGCATACGGCATTGCCGAGCAGGTGAACAGCATCGCGGTGCGTCTGCGGCAGGCAGTAGTCGTCCGGGAATCCCATGGCGCGGCGGCACTCGGTTGCGCTAATCATGCGCATTTCGTCCCCACGCACCACCGCCCAGCGGTCGCGGGTGGTGATTGTGCCGATGGGGCGGTGCAGGCTTCTCCCGCCGCGCTCGTTGCCGTAGTAGGCGGTCAGGAACGCATCGCCATGCGCCGCACGTCCGTTGGCAATGCGCGCCAGTGTGGCCGTACTGCGCCCGGGGCGGCTGATGCGGCTCCAGCGGCCGGCGTGCAGATCAATGATCTGTGCTGCCGGAACGTGTTCGCGCTTAGGTAGGCGAATGGTCAGCGGCACGTTCGACCGGCTGCCGACAATAAACATGCGCCGACGGTGCTGAGGTACGCCGTGGTCAGCCGAATCAACAATGTGCGGCGACAGGCTGTAGCCCAGCGCCTGCATGGCGGATGCCCATGCGGGATAGAGCGCCCATTGCAGAAATTCCGGTACGTTTTCCACCACCACAAACTGTGGCCGGTGGAATTCTGCCGCGCTGACCACTGCCCAGGCCGTGCTGCGGCTGGCGTCGTGCTGCGGGTTTCCGTGCCCCTTGCCGCGAGCGCGGCTATGGCCCTGGCAGCAGGGCGACGCCAGCAGCAGGTCGTGCGCTGGCACGCGGGTCCAGTCGGCCTGGTGCAGATCCTGACAGACGTGTGCCGCGCCAGGATGGTTTGCCGCGTGCCATTCCACAGCCAGAGGCCAATGGTTTGCAGCCCACACCACCTCGCACCCAGCCAGCCGTGCTCCGGTCGAAAACCCGCCCGCGCCTGCGAACAGATCAATGGCTTTCAACTGCGCTGCCCGAATCTGAAAAACCGGCCATCGGCACAAACCCGACATAGCTATCGGTCTGGCACTTGCGATACACCACCGGCTGCTCGCCGCCGCTGTCGTGTTTGATGGTTTCGTGTGCCGCGCACTCGCCACGGCGTTCGCACCAGTCATGCGGGGTGTCGCCGTGAGCAAGGCAACGGGTCATGCTGTCCGGCAAGGGCAGGGTGATTGGTGTGTTGGTGTATTCCATTTGTGTTTCCTTTCTGTTATGCGCCGGATTTTACCGGCGGTTCATGCCGCACTACCCCCAAGACTGCCGCACGGGAAAAACACAATCGCCGGGGCGGCGGTGTCCTCGACAATTTCGTTGGCTTCGCCGAAATGGTCGAGTTCACGGACCAGGGTTTCGATGCGTTTGGCCAGCGCGGCAACCCTCTTGCCCTTGTAGGCCGGGTCGGCGATGGCGTTTTCGACGTAGGGCAGCGCCTGGCAGAGCAGGTCACCGATGTCGTCAAATCGGTGGGCCATGGCAATGGCGGCATCGATGGCTTCGCCGACGATCTTTGGCGGCAGCATGTCTGGCCCGCCGCCGATCTCGCCGTCGTAGCGCCGCCACGTCTGGTGGCGCTCAAGCAAATTCGCGCACTGCGCGGGCGTCACGGCTTCGCCCTACGCACAAAAACATCAAAAAGAATGTCGATATCCGGCGCCTTGGTCGGCGTAAATAGCACGGACTGGCCATCTCCGCGCTCCCCGCGAATCAGCCCTTTATCCCGCAATTCGACGATGTAGCGGCCAATGTTGCTCTTCCAGATCCCGGCAGCCGCCGCCAGTTCTGTCCTGCTCTTCGGCTGTCCGCCAGCCAGCGCGTCAAGTACCCGCTGCGCTGGCTGACTCAATTCGCAACTCATAGCCGACCTCCATTTGCCTCAAACGCCGCAACTTCCTCCCGCGTCATACGAAACCCGGCTGCATGGCGATGTCCGCCACCGCCAAGCGCTGCCGCAATGGCGGACACATCCGCGCCGTCTGGCGCAGAGCGCAGGGACCACTTGCGCCCCTGCTCGTCGTCTTGATACACCGCCGCGAATGGGTTGCCCTGCGCCAGCCGCGCGCCGACTTCGCTGGCGTAAAACCAGGGCACATTAGCTGCGGGCACCGGCACGCCGCCGAAATGCACCCAGCGCGTCAGGTTTTCAACCAGCGCCGTAACGTGCTGCTCCTGCTGCCGGGCGATGGCACACCCCTCGCGTTCAAGCTCTCGCAGCGGCTTGCGCATCAACGCGTCCCATGCGTCAAACTCCATCGGGTAGCTGTAGAGCGCAGCGACAATCTCCCGTGTCATCGGCAGCTTCCACTGCCACAGGTCGCGGTCTTGGATGTGATAAAGCAGCGCCGGCGCGTGCGTTTGGCTGCCACAACAAATCCGCCAGGCGAGCAAGGCGCCGCAGCTTTCGTTGTCGAACACGACACTCACATTCTCCGGCAGATCCACAAGCTCGCTCTGCGCCGTGGCGTGATGGTCGAGAACGAGGATGTAGTGCGCCTGCGCCGCCATGCGCAGCAGGGTAGAGCGCTTGTAGCTGAAATCGACCAGGATCACATCGCGGCCAGTCACGTCCGGCGGATCTTCGCCGTATACGCCAGGATGAAAATCCACCGCTTTGCCTTCCTCGGTCAGCGCCTTGCGAACCACCCAGGCGCCCGCAAAGCCATCCGCGCAGCCATGGTGGTAAATGCACAAAATCTTTTCCATATCAACTCCCAGACCAATTGACGCCGGCCTCGATCACCCGCCGCGCCTTGCCTACCGGCACCAGCGCCAGCACATCGGCGCGCCCGTTGCGCTTGGCAGCCGCAAGCGCAGCCTTAACCGCGCTGTCGCGTTTTGCGAAGACCCGCGGTGCCCGCTTGTGTGCCCGCACCAGATAGCCGGTGGCTTTGCCGGCAACCTCACCCGCGCCGGCCGCATGCGTGGCCTGCGCAGCCTCAAGCTCCATTTTGTGAATGGTCTGCTGTGCCGCCTCAAGCTCGATCTGCAGACAAGCAATCTGCTCGCTCATGCCATCGACCTTGTTCTGCAGGTCGTCTGTCGCCGCTTCTTCCTCCGCTGGCCCACCGCCGACATCCGCAACGCCACGCTTAACGGCAGCAGAATCTGTGTCCCGCCGGTAAGCCTCCGCCCGCTTCGCCCGCACCTGCTCCGCCGCATGGATGCTGCGGTATTTGTCCCAGTCGCTGGCGACCACGCCGGCAGAGAGCCGGTATTCGTTCGTCGGCGCCAGGCCGGGACGATCCACCTTGCAGCTGACAATGAACCTGCTGTTGGTGGCCGCGAAAATAAGCGGCGCAACCTTTGCAGCAGGCACGCCAATCGCTCCCGCCAGCTCCGCCGTGCGGATTCCTGGCCTTTTCTCGATCACGTTGATCGCCTTCTGGATTTTTGTCACTTGCTCCACAGATAACCCCTCACGCCAGTGTGTAAATCTGCACATCGCCCGGCGCAGAAAAGCGGCGGCGGTACTCGCCGCGCAGGCGGCACAGCTGCATGGACAACTCGTCGCGCCGCGCCAGCAGCGCCATGCGCCCAATCGGGCCTTCTACAAGCGGCAGCGATTCGATGTTGTCGCTTAACTCGGTTTCGATCTGCCGGATCTGGAAAACAAGCAGGGCGCGTGCGGCAAGGTCAGAAACCCGCCGCGCAGATGATTTGATCAGTGAAAACATTGCGAACTCCTTACTTTGTAAGCCGACGCACAAGCGCCAGCAGGTCGGATGGGTTGGTGCGATAGCCGAGATGGATCACCCGGCCACCGACCCGTCGGCACACCTGGTAGCGCCCGCCGACAGGCATGACAAAACACGACGTGCCGCGCGTCAGTTGCCGCGCCTGGTCAAGCGTTTCGGATGGCGTCATCTCGTAACTCCATTTCTTGATCGGGTTTTGATTGCGCCACCCCATGGGCCGCCTGCGCAGGACCGCGAGAATCAATCCTGCGCAGGACTCCCGGCACCAGGCCGGCTGGGGTGGCTGTTGCTGATAAGGCGCTCTTTCCACACTCAGCTGCATGTAGGTAGTCACAGGCACTTGCCCCTGCCTGTACCGCTGCCTCTGCGGCGCATCGGGGTGTCGCAGCTACGGAATAAAAAGCGCCCGGACGAACCGGGCGAAAAGGCGGGGGACGCCTGTGGAGAAAACACGGGAGGCGGCTGCTGGCGTCGGCGTCAGTCGCCAGATGCTTTTAGGTAGTTCAACCGCCTCTCGTGTTCCACCTGCTTACAGCTCCCGGCAGGTGGGTCGGGTGTTGGCTCGCGGTTGCGATCCGCTGGATTTTTGCGGGGTGAGAGGTGGCGACACGCTCCAGTGCACTGGCTTCGCTACGCACCGACCTTTTGACCGCTACTTCTTCCTCCAACCAACACGGCTGAGGCCGGATTCCAACTGTTTCCCCAAGATTTCATGTCTTGGCAGTACCAGCCTCAGCCGTGTTGCCCTCGTCTTTCCGAGGCGTCAGGTTCAGCGTGTTGAGGCCGCTTTTTGCTCAACGTGTTGCGCCTTGATTACTAACCCACGCGCAGGCTTTCATCTTCCGGTTTGTTGATGCTGTACATCACCAACAGCGGAGCGTCCTCATGCGAGACAAGGCGCGGCGCAACTGCCTTGCGTACCGGATACCGCGCCACCGCTCCGCTGTTGGCCCTCCCGCTCTTACCCGGCGGGAGGTTTAGGCTGGCGCGTCGCTGAGATGCAGGCTCTCGGCGCCGTTACTTTCCTGCACTGCCTCTTGCCCGGTCTCTCCCGGTGTCGCGAATCTTTCGTCCATCGTTGCGGCCTGTGTCGGGTTCAGGCTCCGGCCAGATTCAGGAATCGGGCAACCCCAGGCAATCGCGTCAGCCTGGTGTGACGTTTCAATCTGCCCGCATTTATCAGCGCCAATGCAGGTAGGCGCCGCTTGCCGTGTCTGTCGCCTGGCGAACAGATCAGCTTGCGCTCGCTATTGCTGCCGTCACCGCCGAGGCTTCCCCGGCTCTTGCTGCAAGTTGCGTCTTGCCTCCTTTCTCACTCAGCCGGAGCGCGTGTGCGGGCTGGAAGCTATCGACCGTTGCGGCCTTCGCTACTATTTATCGCGCTGGTTGTACCGGTCCGCGCTGTTCCGCGGCTGGGTGGGCATTGGCCCTAAAGAGCTGGTGCTGCAGGTGCTGCTGTATTCCTTGCCCATCCAGCTGCGTCTTTCCGAGGATTCGCGCTGCACCATGCCAAATGGCCTGGCGGCTGATGGACCGTGTGGTATTGCTCTATCCCTTTACTCATGCACCTAAGCTGTCGGCCAGATTGCGCGCCACTGTCGCCGTGCGACGCATGGCAGCGCCCTGCTGCTTGGCGATCTGCGATTGCGGTTTGTATGACATGGCGCTGACTCACTCATAGTCGCGAACAGCGACAAAAGTCGGGAATCGCGGAACACCACCATCGGTTAGCCCGCAGAAACCGAACGTGACCATTGCCCCGACTGCTGGTGGAATCTCGCGAATCGCATCGCTCATGCCAGCGCCAACCCGAAAAACCTTGCCTTTCCACTGGCAGATCAGCGCCCCGACCAAGCCTTCAATCCGGCCGCCACCAGATTCGTGACCGATCACCTGCGCCTCGTCGGTCTCGAAAGGCTTGTATTTCAGCAAGTCGCTGGATCGCTTCTGCTGGTAGGCGCTACCGGGGCGGCGCAGCATGACGCCCTCGGCGCCTTGTTCGACCAGGGCAGCGAAAACAGCATCAAGATGCGCCTTTCCAGTGCAAACAACTTGCTCAATCACCTGGCTAAATTTGCACCCAGCAAGCGCATCGCGCGCAGCCTGCAAACGCGCTTCAAATCCGCCTGTGGTCAATGGTGCGTCGAAAACTATGTAGCGAATATCGACCCACTCTGCATCGACTGGCACCTTCTTGCGCACCGCACCTGCCGTGCGCTGGAACTCGCCACGACCGACGAACAACTCACCATCGAGCGCAATGTTGTTGGGCAGCGCGTCAATGAACCATTGCGGGGCGCTGATGGAGTTGCCGTTTCTGGTCAGCAACTGTCTGCCATTCCAATAGGCGCGAACGCCGTCCAGTTTTTCTGAAATCAGCCAGCCAGTGATTTGCTGGTTGGCGTAGGGCTTGGCGAGCATGACTTCCATGGTTCATCTCCTTTTCTGGCTTCCTTGACCTTCTGCACCTGGGCCGTCGGGTCATTGGTGTGTTTTGCTGCGATGGCTGAATATTAGTCCGGCTGTTCTAATAAAGCAATAGCCGGACTGATAATTTGCGCAAAATTCCTCCATGATTTTGTTTCCCGCAAGGCGCCAGCAATACACAATGACAGCATGAACAAAAGAAGCGCATCAATCCTTGCTGGAATTTTGGCGGCGTTTGCCTCGCCGCGACGCCGCTTTATTCCGCCAGCCACCCAGCTTTGCAGGGTCAGACATTGACCGCATGCGCCGATCTGCTTGCCGCAGTGGTGTTGATTTCAGAAAAGTGATTGAGCGCGAACATGGTTGGCGACGTTGAAATTCCTTGCGCCGTGCTTGAAGACGGTACGCGTGTTTTTTCTGAAAGCGGCGTTACCGATGCAATCCTTGGCGGCAGAAGCGGCGCGTCTAAAAAGCTCAAGAAGCAAGCTGAAGAAGCCGGGGCTCTTTTGCCGATATTTGTTGCCCCTGGGCAGCTAAAACCGTTCATTTCCAATGATTTAATGAATGGGCCCTTTAGGCCGATTTCCTACGCATCAAACGGAAAGGCGGCAATAGGGTTTGATGCTCAGGTACTCCCGTCGGCCTGTGAAGTCTGGCTAAATGCTCGGCAGGCTGGGGCCCTACAAAAACAACAGCTCGACAAGGCGCAGAAGGCAGAGGTCTTAATGCGCGGTCTCGCTAGGGTTGGCGTCATTGCACTTGTTGATGAGGCAACCGGGTATCAGCGCGACCGCACCAAAGACGCGCTGGCGCTAATCCTTGAAAAGTTCGTTGCCAAAGAACTTCAGCCGTGGATAAAGACGTTCCCGGCCGACTATTACGAGCAGCTTTTCCGCCTGTATGGCATTCCGTTTCCGCCCGCCGGCAAGCCGCAATGGCGGCCTTCGTTCAAAAAAAGCAGCAAGGCATACTAATCAATAGCAGATTGTTTCCGCCGATGCTTTTGGCCAGCTCCGGGCGATAAAAAACCGCATCAAGGGCGGCAGGGCAGTGCTACTGGTTTGACATTATGCCAATACTTATTTCATTGGCTATCGTCCAGCGAGCTGAGCGGTAAGGTAGTCCAGTGCTTCAGACTCTTCTGGCTTAACTGTTTTATCGCTGTCTACTATTTGGTTTGCCACGACAATGATACTCTCGCGCTCGCGGAGAGGAAGCTCAGCTAGTCGCTGGCAAATCATGTAAAAAGCAGTTTGCGACGGAAGGACGAGATGCTGACAAGCATTCTCAATATCTTCGATCTTGAGCAATCTATCTGGCACCATGCTTTGGCAATGCTTTAGGAATATTTCTTTTTCCTTTCGCGTGAAACGTCCATCAAGCTTGCATAAGTAAAAAATTGCGCGCAACGCGTCTGCTGACTCTCTCAAAGACGTTTCAACGGCGAAGTCATTGCTCGCCACGTGACGATTCCTTGCCCAGGCGTGGAGAGACTGTATGCGCTCGCCCGTCTCAACATCGATGGCGACAATCACTCGATCTAACCGAAAAGTTCTTGGTGCGCGTCTAAGCTGACAGAACCCTTTCAGATAGCCATTCGACTCACGTGTGTCACACTCGCTAACATGAACAGTTCGCCGTGTTTTTTTTCCGTTGACATCGACATACTGAATATTGAGCACGGCCCTAATCGGTTTCGGAGAGAACTTGCTAGGCGCATTATTAGGCACACCTGAAATGAACGAGTTCGACCAGTCGTCAATCCATCCGTCATTTTCTGCATCGTTTTCTTCGTAGTCGCCGGCATCAATGAGCGCGGAAATTTTAGCTCTATCTTCTTGCGATAACGGCAACGGCCGCTTTGTTGTTGGCGCTTGCAGAATCCTTTGGTTGGATTTCTTGGTATCTATCTGACGCTTTGCAAACAAAATAACAGCCAACACCGCAAAGACCATCGCTGCGGCAGTGATGCTTGTTCCTATAGGCCATCGATCAAATGACCTGGCAAAGATCGCAACAGCCATCACCATGGCGCCAGAGAGAAATATTAAGTAGGCCATGGTCTCTTCATGATATCTATCGTTCAGATTCCATCGACCACCATCCGACAACCCTGGCGCTTATCGTAAGCTGATCTTCTTCGTGAGGAAGGTAGGTTTCTGGACCGGGCCCAGTAGGGTTGTCCGACAACACCTCAATGCATGGCGGCTTAAGCCTCTGGCGCACGCGCTTCACCAGCAATCGCTCGGACGAGCCGTGGCCAATTGATAGGCAATAAATTCCGTCGCCAACAAATGAATTGACGCGCACATCGACGAATAGAAGGCTGCCGTCAGGTATCGTAGGGCTCATTGATGTTCCGGAGCAGATAACGATCTTTATCCTATCCGGGTCGCAGCTTCCAAGCCGCTCAATTGCCCATTTTCGCGCGATGTCGAGGTGTTCCACCGCTTCATTGTTGTTGCAGGCATCGACGCCATGCCCAGCAGAGTAGCGGACAGGATGAAGTTCGAAACGGACGAAATCATCAGGGACAGAGATGCTCCGGCGCTCATTCGATATCTGCGGGCTGAAATCATCAACCCTCACCTTGAGGTGGTGTGCGAACTTGATTGCTGCGTCGATATTCAGAGGAATTTTCCCGTTCAGATACTGGCTAACAGTACCTTGCGACTCCCACCCGCACGCCGCCGCAAGGGATTCTTGGGTTAATCCAAGATCTTTCCTTTTGCTGAAGTAGATCGCTTTTAAGCGAGCGGCATCTTCTTTTTGCTCGTCTGTTAATGGCTGTGCTGGCATGTGATCAATTTTTCAGGAATCTATCCAATTGACAAGCAGCCCGACTATTGCAATATAAAATCAGTCGAGCTAATATTTGGCAGATGAACGCAGCGCAATCAATTCGCCAACGCCTCGGGATGTCGCAAGCCGCATTTGCGCATGCGCTCGGCGTGTCACAGGGAAACATATGCCACATCGAGCAGCAGCGCCAGGAAGTCACACCTCGCATCGCCAGGCGGATCATCGCCCTGGCCGCTAAAAATGGGATAGCGATCACTTTTGACGATATCTATGCCGCCGCCCCGGAAGAGCGGCATGGCGCCAACCAACAAACACAGGGCCGCTTGAATGATTGATCGAATCGAATTTCCAAGCCGAGATGCCGCGCCGATGCCGCGCCGATGGTTGCCAGCTCGGCCCGCATGTGGCGCAACAAACATCGGCTGCGACGACCGGGCGATTCGATTCTCGCTCAAGAGCGATGATGGATTGAGGCACTTCTTTGTACTTACCCGCACCGATGCGCTGTGGCTTGCTCGAACCTTCATCTTCGCGCTCGCGCCGCGAATAGCTCGGGCTTTGTTCGCGACAGGCGATCTCTTGTGCTGCCGTCTGCGGGCTGGCATACGGTCCGTCGATACAGTCGTCGCCGAACCACACCATCCATCCGCGCTCGTCCGGGATCAGCATGAATGCACCGCGGCGCGTAATAAATCGGTAAACGATCATGGTCCGATCCTTTAGTAATAGGTTGATGCGAGTGGAATCCACAATCTATCACACTGGATCGGGCCACCAATCGAAATGATATGGCGATAAATGACATCACGATCCATCCACCGGAAACACTGCGTCAGCCCGCATGCGCACAAACCAGGACACCGCGTCAGCAGTGAATCCGGCATCGGCACCATCGGCGTCCAGTGCGCCCTTGAGCGCAGCTTCTGCCGCGTCGAGTACTGCAGCGGTTTGCCTGTCCTCAGCACAAACCGTCGGAAACAAGGCAAGCACAAGCGTTTCAAGCGCCAGACAGCGGGCCATCGTTCCTTGGTACGCGGCATCAAGATCAGCCAACCGCTGCTCAATTCCCTCAATTCTCGTTTCCATGGTGCGCCTCTCGTTGTTTGTTCGGTGAGGCCATTGTCGGCGCGCAATGCGCCACACCACCCTATAGCCAAAGAGGCGTCGCACATGTCATACAAACCGCCCGCATACGAGCATCTGAAAATCAAGTACAGGCACATTTTCAGAGCGTGCCAGGTCACGCTTAAAGAATGGCCGTCCGGCGGATCAGACGTGTTTCGCATGCTTGACCGCCAGCCCGAGAACGCCTGGACACAGTTCAACCCGGACGCGCTTGAAGCAGGCCCGTCTTTGCTGACGCTACTGGAAGTTCTCGAATACACAAAATCGCGCCGCATCGCGCACGCACTCGGAGAAGTGTCCGGGCATATCACCCTGCCGTCGCCAGATCACAGCACATATGCCGTCAGCTGCGCGCAGGCCGCAGACAACCTGGGCGCCGCAATGCGCCCGGTCATCTACAACCTTGACACCTTCGCATCCCGCCCATCCGCAGCAGATCGACAGAAGATGCAAGCCGACCTACTGCGCATCATCGACGCAGCTCACGTGATGCTGATGAGGCTGCAGGGATGACCAAACCCCGCACCCCACTGGTCGAGCAGCGGGCAGCTGCCATGCCTCTAAAACCACCATGCCGAGTACGGGTCCTTCCTCAAACCATGGCGCTAAGGGTATCAGGGAGCCCAATTGGTCTGGTGTCGGTGTTTCGTGAACATAGTGAACGGGTTTAGTTGATGGGATTCCTGAATTTCGACGACGCGCTGCATCAGATGCAGGAATTCGGCCTTGACGTTACAGCCGAAGACATCGTGATTGGCCAGCGCCGCCGCTGCCGGCACAAGGACGGCGGACGGGAGAAGCGCGGCTGGTTCCAGCTTTACGAGCTGACGAAACATGACAGCTCCGGCACGCTGATCGTTGGCAGCTTCGGCGCTTTTTTCGGCGCCGAAAATATAGTGCATAAAATCGAACTGCCGAAGAAAGACCGGCAGGAGATGACCGCCGACCAGATGGAGGCCCTGCGCGCTCGCATCCAGGCAGATAAAAAACGCGCCGAAGCCGAGGCCAAGCGCAAGGCAGAAGAATGCGCCCGCCGCGCTGACCACGCATGGCGCGCACACTGCAAAGAAGGCAGTCGCGACCAGTCTGAATACCTGAAACGCAAGCAGATCGAGCCGCACGGCGGCCGCTTCTTGCCCGGGGGCAAGTTTGCTATACCGCTCCAGGACGCTGAACGCCGGACCTACGGCCTGCAGATCATTTACGACCAGGCAAAACAAGGCCGCGACAAGTCATTCTGGCCCGCGGGTCTGGCGAAAAAGGGACATTTTTTCATGATCGGCGGCATCCCGGACCGCCTTTTACTGGTGGCAGAAGGATTTGCCACCGCCGCATCGATCCAGCAAGCCACCGGGCTGCCCGTTGCCGTTGCTTTTGATGCCGGAAACCTGCTGCCCGTCGTCAAGGCGCTGGCTTCAAAGTACAAGCGCGCAAAGATCCTCATCTGCGCCGACGACGACTACCGCACCGAAGGCAACCCAGGCGTAACGCACGCAAGAACAGCCGCCCTGGCCGTCGACGGCGGCGTCGTATTCCCTGTTTTCGCCGAAGAACGCCCTACGGACAAAAAAGGGCCGACCGATTTCAACGATTTACACCTGATCGAAGGGCAGCAAGCCGTTGCCCGGCAGATCGAAGCCGCACTCACGGCATTGCAATGGCGGCCGACGCCCGCCGCGCTCGCGGGGCACGCGCCAAAGGGGGGAGGGGAGAGCAATTGCGCCCAGTCCGTCATGCCCCTGGATGACCTCGTCGAGCGGTTTGTGTTCATCGACGACGGCACCGGCGACTACGTTTTTGACCACTGGACATACAAAATCGTCAAGCGCTCGCAAATGGTCGCCCTGCTCGAAGCGGGCGTGCGAAACGACGACATCAAGCGCCACCCTGCATGGATCTCGCGAGCGTACTACCTGGACCAAGTCGGTTTTGACCCAACCGGAAAAGACCCGCGCATCAAACTCAACACCTGGCGCGGCTTCGACATCCAGCCGAAAGAAGGCCGCTGCACAGCAATTAAAGACCTTGCCAGCTTCCTGTGCTGCGCCGAAAGCAACGCAGAAGAAGCAAAAAACTGCCTACTCGACTTTCTGGCCTATCAAGTGCAGCACCCAGGCGTCAAGCTCGGCATGGCAACAATCATGCAGGGGCCGCAAGGCACAGGGAAATCAACCCTGTTCAACATCATGATGCAGATCTTCGGTCAGTACGCAAAAGCGCTGAATCAGCGCGCTCTCGAAGACAAATTCAATAGCGACTGGGTGGAAAACACCCTCTTCGTCAAATGCGAAGAAATCGCCGCCAGCTCCCACGTGTGGGAAGTCAAAGGCGAAGTCAAAGACCTGATCACCGGCGAATACATCCGCGCAAACGAAAAGAACGCCGTCGCCCGCAACATCCGCAACCGCATGAACTTCGTCATTCTCTCAAACGAGACGATCCCCATGCCGCTCGAACGCGACGACCGCCGCTTCCTCGTCATCCGCACCCCGCCGCCGGCACTGCCGGAATTCTACCGAGAAGTGCACGAAGAAATTGAAAACGGTGGCGTAGAAGCATTTTTCTACTACCTGCTGCAGCGCGACCTGACGAACTTCCACCCGAAGTCACAGCCGCCCATGACAGACAGCAAGCGCCGGCTGATCACCGCCTCCGCACCATCCGAACAAGTCTTCATCGAAGAGTGGCTGGCCGGCCAGATCGACATCGGCAACAAGCGACTGCCAGTATGCCCATGCACAGGCAGCCAGCTCCACAACACCTATGCACGATGGGCGCGGCAAACACTCGTCAGCCGACCAAGGGACATGAATCAATTTATCAGCTTCATCCACGGCCTGCAGGGGTGGGAAGCCGGAAAAAGCTGCGCCACCTACGAAGACCTCAACTCGACCATAAAAAAGAACAGAAAAATGGTCATACCGTCTCAGGACGCACTCAACAAAGCCGCGCTCGCCGGCGCGGATGTCATAGAACAAAACGCAAACACCCGACAGCGCTGGCTCACAGAAGGCTTTTGCGCGTTTGAAACCGTCCTGGAACAACACTCATGACCATAAATTCCACGGCATTCCACGCCATTCCACGCCTAAACCACGCCGAAAACAGCCCGCAGGCCCTGTATTCCACTCATTCCACGCCTAAACGCGCCTGCGCGCACGTGAACGCAAACGCCCAAACGCACACCGCAACGCACGCTTCCCCACGCGCGTGTACAAATACACCGTGTACACCGTGGAATGAGTGGAATACAGGGGTTAGCAAGGCATTTTCCGAGATGGCTGGCGTGGAATGCCGTGGAAAACAGGAAACAAGCAAATGACCAAGCCACTACGCCAGGCCATGCCGGAAACCGCCGCCTTCATCGACGCCATGCGCGAAGCCTTCGGCCCGGAAAACATCAACCCGTCCATCAAAGCCGGCATCGACGGCCAGCCCACATTCTGGGCAAGCGAAAACGGCCAGGAAATCGGCACCCGCTTCACGCCAGCGCCCGAACGCACCATCACCATGGCCGATGTCCATATCGGCCCCTGGCGCGCACCCACAGCCCCGCAAAACGCATCTGGAAGGAAAAGATAAATGGACGACATAGACCGCGCGCAAGTGAGAGAAGAACTCGACCGCTCACTCGCCATCGCTGCCGCCCGCCGGCGGGAAGGACTGCACAAATGAACATCCAAAACCACCCCATCGACACCCTGATCCCCTACGCCCGCAACAGCCGCACGCACAGCGACGAACAAGTGGCGCAGATCATGGAATCCATCGAGCAATTCGGCTTCACCTACCCGGTGCTGGCCGATGCGCAAGGCATCGTTGCCGGACACGGCCGCGTCATGGCCGCCACGCGCCTGTATCAAGCCGGCAAAACCATCAAGCTACCCGGCGGCGAAGCGCTACCCGTCGGCACGCTGCCGGTCATCGACTGCACCGGCTGGACCGAAGCCCAGCGCCGCGCCTACATCATCGCCGACAACAAACTGGCCCTGAACGCCAGCTGGGACGAACACATGCTGGCGCTCGAATTCGCCGACCTGCGCGCCATGGAATTCGACACCACGCTCACCGGCTTCAGCCTGGACGACATCGACGAACTACTCGCCGAACTCGACGCCACGCCAGAAGGCGAAACCGACGCCGACGAAACCCCCGCCGTCCAGTCCGAAGTCAAAACCCAGCCCGGCGACGTGTGGCTGCTCGGTAAGCATCGGCTGATGTGTGGAGATAGCACCAACGCGGCTGCGGTCGGCGTGCTGATGGCAGGCAAAAAGCCAGACATGATTTTCACTGACCCACCCTATGGAATTGCGTATTCCAGCGCCAAATTTAACGGAAACCGCAGCGGCGTCACAAACAAGCGAAATAAGGCAGAGATGATTATCGGAGACGGCGACGACTTCGACCCGTCTTTTATGCTCAATATGTTTAGTGGAGTAAAAGAGATTTTTATCTGGGGTTATCAGTATTACCCGGAAAAACTTGGCCGAGGCGGAATTATTGTCTGGAACAAAAAACAAGAAAGCGAATCCGGGTGCCCGCATGGTGATTTTGAACTTTGCTGGTCAAAACGTGAGCGAAACAAAATGTGCTGGCTAAAGTGGGGAGGATTCAACAACAAAGAAAAAGGCGAGGATCGGCTGCATACAACACAAAAGCCTGTGGCCCTGGCGGAGTGGTTTTTTGAAAACTGGGGAAGCGGCGCAAATACCGTCCTCGACCTGTTCGGCTGCAGCGGCTCCACCCTCATCGCCTGCGAAAAAACCGGCCGCCGAAATTGCAGCATGGAACTCGACCCGAAGTATTGCGACGTAATCGTCCGACGCTGGCAGCAATACACCGGAAAATCTGCGGTCCACGCCGTCACAGGCCAGGAATTCGGCGAATGAGCCAAACCCGCCTGCAATCCGCCGTCGAATCGCTGGCCAACGTCGCCATCGGCTACGCCGTCGCCGTCGCCAGCCAGATGCTGATCTTCCCCCTGTTCGGCATCCACGTCACCCTGGCCGACAACCTGCTGATCGGCGGCTACTTCACCCTCATCAGCATCGCCCGCAGCTACGCCGTGCGCCGCTGGTTCAATCGGAGGCGCGAATGGCAACGCTAGTCACACAGGTCGAATTTGCAAAAATGGAAGGCCGGGGCAAGAGCTACATCACCAAGCTCAAACAAGCCGGCCGGCTGGTCATGGAAGGCGACAAAGTTAACGTCGAAGCCAGCCGCGCCCGCATCGCCGCCACCGCCGACCCCAACCGCGACGACGTAAAACAACGCTGGGAAGAACAGCGACGGGAAGAACAGTACTGGGAAGAACAGCGAAATCACCCGGAAACCGTCAAAATCGGCAACAGCTACCAGGCCGCCCGGGCGGTAAAAGAAAAATTCGCCGCCATGAGCGCCAAGCTCGATTACGAACGCGCCATCGGCAAGATGGTCGAGCGCACCGAAGTCGAAGCCGCCGTCGAAGACGTAACCAGCATCATCCGCCAGGCGCTTGAGCAAATGCCGCACCGCACCGCGCCCGAGCTGGTCGGGAAAACTCTGGACCAGATCCGCGCCACACTGAAACAAGACATCCATGCCGCGCTGTCCGAAATGGAGCGGGAGTTTTCCAAGCGGCTTGTGCAGATCGGCGAAAACGAATGACCACCGCCCACCGCCTCGCCTTCCGCGCTGCCCGTCGTGCCGTGCGCCCGAAAGACCATCTCACCGTCTCCGAATGGGCGGACGCTAACCGCGTGCTGTCCGGCGAAAGCAGCGCGGAAGCGGGGCAGTGGAAAACATCGCGTGCGCCGTACCAGCGCGAAATCATGGATTGCCTGTCAGAAGACTCGCCACACCGGAAAATCGTGTTCATGGCCTCCAGTCAGGTCGGCAAAACCGAAATCGGCAGCAACTGGCTGGGATACATCATCGGCCACGCCAAAGGCCCGGTCGGCATCGTCATGCCCACCGAGAAGTCGCTGAACGACTGGCAATCGCAAAAGTTCGACCCCATGGCCCGCGTCACACCTGCCGTAACCAGCGCCATGGCGACCCGTAGCAACCGTGCCGGCGACAACTCAGCGCAGCGCAAACGCTTTACCGGCGGCATCATGTATTTCAAAACCGCCGGCTCCACCAGCGAGCTGAAATCCACCTCCCTGCGCTACGCCATCGCCGATGAAATCGACGAGTACGACTGGAGCACGCTACAAGGCGACCCACTCGGCCTGCTCGAAATCCGCCTCACCACCTTCCACGACCGGAAAATTCTGGTGGTCTCAACGCCCACCATGAAAGACGCCAGCCGCATCGAGGAACAATTCGAACTAGGCGACCAGCGCCGCTACTACGTCCCGTGCCCGCACTGCGACGAACGGCAATACCTCAAATGGTCCAACGTGCGCTGGCAGAAAAACCCCATCGGCCGCGTCACCCGCGCCTGGTACGCCTGCGAACATTGCGGCAGCGAAATCGACGAACACCACAAACCCGCCATGCTCGCCGCCGGCCGCTGGATCGCCGAAAGCCCCAACGGCGCCTGGCGCAGCTACCATCTCAACGCCATCTATTCCCCCATCGGCCTTGGCCTCTCATGGTCGGAGCTGGCCGAAGAATGGATCGAGGCGCAGGATGACGTCGCCAAGCTCATGCGTTTCATGAACACCCGCCTGGGCGAAAGCTGGGCCGACCGCTCGCACGACCTCAAACCCAACGTGCTGATCGCCCGCGCAGAACCCTACGCCCTGCGCACTGTGCCGCACGGCGCCCTGGTGCTGACCGCAGGCGTCGATACGCAAGACGACCGCCTCGAAATCCGCATCATCGGCTGGGGCATGGACGGCCACGAATGGACCATCGATTATCACGTCATCCACGGCAAGCCGGCCGAAGACGCGATATGGGACGCGCTAGACGACTACCTGACCGCCGAATTCCAGACCGACCACGGCAAAACCCTACGCATCGAAGCCACCGCCATCGACACCGGCGGCCACCACACCCACGACGTCTATGCCTACGTCCGCCGCGCAAAAGCCCGCCGCGTCATCGCCATCAAGGGCGCCAGCACGCCCGGCCGCGTCATCCTCGGCAGACCATCGCACCAGGACGTCAACTTTCGCGGGAAAACCGTGCGCAAAGGCGTAGCGCTCTACACCGTCGGCAGCGACACAGCGAAACACTGGATCTACGCACGCCTGAACAACGACGCCGACAAAGACCCTGGCGACCGCAAAGTCCATTTCAGCACCGAACTCGACCCGGGCTTCTTCGACCAGCAAGTCGCCGAAACATTCAACCCGCGAAAAAACAAATGGGAGCTGAAGAAGGGCAAGCGCAACGAAGTTCTCGACACCCACGTCTATGCCATCGCCGCCAGCCACCACCCGGAACTGTACCTGCACAAATGGCGCGTCAGCGACTGGAAAAAAAGAGCAGCAATGCTTGAAAAGTATGAGGCCGCCGAACAATACAACGATCAAACCGCACCCGCGCCGTACAAGGGAGAAATTACTGCGCCACCAAGCCTCGAAAAACGCGCCTTATCACAGTGGGGCGCAAGCGATTATTCAGCAACGGAAAACAAAGCCGAAGACACCAACCTATTTTCACCCATCCCAATCTGAGACCGCCGCCATGGAAAACACAAAAGCAGACGACATCCCCTCCGTAGTGGAAGAAGAAATGCGCCTCGCCCGCGTTGCGAACATACCTATCGACGACCAACCGCGCTACGTCGCCGACAGAATACGCCTGCGCATCGGCGGCTGCTATGACTACGTGCGCAAACGCACGCTGTCACCAGACCAGCGGAAATCAGAAATCCGCCGCCGATTCACCGGCAACAACGTTGCGGAACTGGCGTCAGAATTCGACCTTACGCATCGCAGAGTCCGGCAAATAATTTCAGGAAAATGATAAAAAACGCTTGCGTATCAGGCATAAATGCCTGATAATACACCCATGGATTAAGCAATAGCGCTGATCCCCGACGCCTCCGGTAGCAGGCAGGAGAAAGAAAATGTTCTACGCAGGCCAACTCAAGAGCACCGACGAAGACATCATCATCGCCCGTTTCGGCGGAATGGATATGGATGCGTCGGATTGGCTACTGACCGGATCGATGGTCAGTTCGATTTATCAATATGCCGAACAAGGCGCTGTTCGGCGCGGTGGATTTATGCCGCGCGCAAACGGTTGCGACGGGTTCGAAAACTTGACCGCCGCCGACTTTGGTGACATTTTCGGCTAAGGAGACACGGGGATGGACAGAATCGATCTGAACGTCCCCTTCGCTGACAAAAATTCGGCGAAGGCGGCAGGTGCCAAATGGGATGCCCTGCATCGCACCTGGTATTACCCAGGCAGCAGCGTGCCGGAGGCGTTACTGCGCTGGCACATTCCCGGCAGTCGGCCGGACAGCGAAATCAAGCGGGACGTCGATCATCGCGTCGCCGATCTGGTTGCTGACCTGCCGGCAGCTTACGAGCGCAAGATAGCCATTGCCGAGTTGATGGCGCTGATTCGCGCCGAGAAAATCGCCAAGATAAAAAACGCGTCTCTGATCAAGCCGCCGCTTCGTTCGGCGGGGAAATCCGCATGCATCCAATCCGCCATTGCCTGGCTGACCGATGACATCTATGGCGAGCACAGCACATTGCCCGATAGCGGGATCGCCTCGCTGGACGATTTTTTGATGATGGCGTTGCCCAAGAGACGCCGCCCTATCGACGCACTCGACCGGGCCAACAAACTGGACTCTGGACGGGTCATGGTCAACGGCATGATTTCGCTGGTTTTATCAATCCACCCGGAAATTAAATGAGCAATTTTATAAATCACATCACCCTATCGACCGGCCACTGCCGTCGCTCCCCGCGCACAGAAGTCGACGACGCCACCCTGGCCCTGCTACACCCCTGGCTTGAGCGCACACGCACCAGCGGAAACATCGAGCCGCTCCCCGTTGCTCCGCTCTCTCACTTTGGTGCCCGCGTCATAAAGGAAATCGGCCTCGTCGTCACAATTTACGGACCACGCGGCCCGCACACGCCAGGCAAGCCGCACAGTGGCGAATGGCTGCCCCTCGTCACGCTCGGCATTGCACAGCGCTCCAGAGAGTCAGGGGATTTGTGGGCGCAACTGGTCGCCAATTTTGGCACCCGGCCAGGGGTGATTGCCCCCTCGACGCCATGGGTAGCAGTCGCGATCCACGACACGATTGGCGGTTATCTCGACGCCCTGCAATGGCTCGGCGACCTGGAGCGCTGTATCGCCTGGGCATGGATCACGCGCAACCCGGCCATCCGCGAGGCAGGAGATGACTGACATCATCAGCACCGCCATTGCTGTCGTGCGGCTTCCCGGAATAAACTCTAGGCAAGCAGCGTCGCTGCTGATCGAGTCGATCAATGCCGACCTCGGCACCCGCTACACGACAGACTATCTCAGCAAGTGGCGCCGTGCTGAACGCCCGATCCCGCAGCACGTACAGGACTGGATGCTGCGGACCAGCATTGGCCATGCGATCCACCAATGCGGCGGCATCGCGCCTACCGACGATGAGCAACTCGACAACCTGGCGGCAATGCTCTGCCCGCCGCAAAAAACATGAAATAATCCTTGCAACTTCCGAAAACGGAAGTATAATAAACACATGGAGGCAGCGATGAGCGCAGCCCCGACACTTAGGAGAGTGACCATGAAAACCAAGCTGATCCAGACCGAAAACAACCAGCACGTCGTTGCCATCGTCAATGGCGACGAGATGCGCGCCTATTTCGTCAATCACAGCATGCACACCGCGTCCGCGGTGTCCGAAACCCTGAACCGCGATGCCGCCCGTTTCGGCCAGGACGTTGGCGAGGCTGCCGGCGGTTTTGACCAGTTGCCCGCGATCAAGGTCCGCATCGCAAAGAGCGGCCGTCGCCTTTACTCGGTCGCCCAATGAACGCACAAACCCTCCAGGCGCTCCGGCGCCTGTTGTTCTTCTCCCGCCAGGAAGCCGCGCTTCTTGTCGCCGCGAGCGACACCCGCCCGCGCGGCGTTTCAGACCGCGCCTGGCGCCAATGGGAGGCCGGAGAATTCGCAGTGCCGCCCGACGTTTCTCAGCGCATCACCCGCTTGGCAGAATGGCGACAGTCCGCAATCGACGCCGCAGTCAAACAGATAGCATCCGCCCCGTACGGCAGTGATATCGCGCTGGTCTGGTATGACGCGCTCGATGACTGGGCCAGCCTGCCTGGCCGTGAGCCAGTGCTCTGGCGCCCACAGCAATCCGTCTGCGCCGCATTGCTCGCCGAATTTCCCGGCAGGCTCAGACTTGTAAAATTCGATGCCCCAGCTTATTCAGAATGGCTGACCGGCGGAGAGGACTCAGAAACGCTGCGTAGCCAGTGGGCCTCCGCAAACTAATCCACCCGGAAATTTTTAGTGAAATTTTCCCCTGAAAATTTCCACCCCATCCCGGCAATCTGCCGGGCATGGGAATCTACAGCCACCTAACAAACGCCGAACTGATCGCAGAGCGCGACAAGCTCTCTGCCGCGCTATCCGCCCGCCTGACCGGGCCAATCGGCACAGCATGGGCTGACAAGCGCACCCAATACAGCGACGGCGCAATCAAGGAACTGCGCGCCGCGCTCGCAGAAGTCAATGCAGAAATCGACCGCCGCAGCAGCGAAAGCACGCCGCGCGGCCCGATCTACCTGGTGTGACCATGGCGCGCACATCTCGCCACCGTCCCCAGCGTCACATCAAGGCACCGCCCGGCCCATCAGGAGCAGTCGCGTCGTCGCACCACGCAGCAAGCAGCAGCGACCTTGCCATGCACGGCTGGAACCCTATCGCCGCCAGCGCCGACGCCGACCTGCTGCCGGACCTCGATACACTCATGTCGCGCAGCCGGGATCTGGCCCGCAACAACGGCCTCGTCGCCGGCGGCTTCCAGACCTTACGCGACAACATCGTCGGCAGCGTCCTCAAGCTCTCCGCAACGCCAGACTATCGCCTGCTTGGCTGGACACGCGACCAGGCGCTCGCCTGGGAAAACATCGCTGAGGCAAAATTCCGCAGCTACGCCGAAATGCCCGGCGAAGTCGATGCCGGCCGCACGCTCGATCTACTCGGCCTTACCCTGCAGGCACTCACCGGCGCACTTACCAACGGCGACGCCATTGCCCTGCCGATCTGGAAGCCGCGTCCAGATGCCCGCTGGGCAACGCGCATCAAGCTGATCGAAGCCGACCGCCTCTGCACGCCCGCCCATCTTGAGCACCGAGACGACTGGCGCGGCGGCATCCAGTTTGACAATGACGGCGCGCCGATCAATTACGCCTTCCTCAAGCGCCACCCAGGCGACGCCTACGGGCTGTTCAGCGCAGGTGCCGGTGTCAAAGAATGGGAAATCGTCCCGGCATTCACCGCCTGGGGCCGCCGCCGCGTCATTCATCTGCACGACAAAGAGCGCACCGGGCAGAGTCGTGGCAAGCCGATCCTGACCGCCGTCATGAAAGAGTTTCACATGGCGGGCAAGTACAGCAGCAACGAGCTGCAGGCCAGTGTCGCATCATCGCTGGTCGCCGCATTTCTCGAATCGGACCTCGACCAGGAAAGCGCCGGCGCGCTATTCGGGAATGACCCGCGCGCAGAATGGAACAAGTCAGTCAAGCAGGCACAAGGACTGCGCAAACTCGAAGGCGCCGCAGTCATCCCGCTGCCTGTCGGCGCAAAGGTCAGCACATTCACACCTGGACGCCCGAATCAGGCTTTCGAGGCATTCATGCTCGCCGTACTGCGGCATATCGCAGCCGGCATGAACATGCCCTACGAATTGCTGCTTAAGGATTTCAGCAAGACCAATTACAGCAGCGCCCGCGCCGCCATGCTCGAAGCCTGGCGCTATTTCAACGGCCGCCGCCGCTGGCTGATGACTACCTGGCTCAAGCCGATCTACGAGCTGTGGCTTGAAGAGGCCATCAACGCCGGCGAAATCGAAGCGCCAAACTTCTACGCACAGCGCTACGCCTACACCCGCTGCCGCTTCATCTTCGGCGGCAAGGGCTGGGTCGATCCGGTCAAAGAAGCGCAAGCCGCCATTCTTCGCGTTGCCGGCGGCCTCTCGACCATGGAAAACGAGTGCGCCGAGCAGGGCCAAGACTACGAAGAAATCATGGACCAGCAGCAGGTCGAGCAAACGATGCGCGCCGAACGCGGCTTGCCGGCGCTTGGTGGCAACGCCAACAAGCCGACCGCCAAAACACTCACGCAAGACAACCCGGCCGATCCAGAAGACGAAACCGGCGAGCAGAGCGCCCAGGCATTCAATGACACCATGGCCATGCTGGGCCAGCCGCAGGAGTCCGCGCAATGAACTATCCCTCCATCCTCGCCCGCATCTTCAACACGCCCCTGTTGATTAACCCGCAGAAGCTTGACGCCATGATCGCCGGCATCGGACCGCGCCTATTCGGCAACGACCCGCAAGCCGGCGCCATCCTCGCCGCCATGGCTGCCGGTCGTAATCTTGCCGACGGGAAACAGAACCGGCCGGAAATGTTCAGCACCCGCCGGGGCGAGTACGCCGAACGCGGCTATCAGGTCATTGATGGCGTCGCCGTCCTCAATACCAGCGGCGCCCTGGTGCATCGTTCCAAGTTCGTGATGGCCGACTGCACCGTCATGCAGGGCTACAACGACCTGACTGCAGATGTCGAAGACGCCATGTCCAACCCGGACATTCACGCCATCTTGCGCGTCATGGATACGCCTGGCGGAGAAGTGCAGGGCGCCTTCGAACACCATGCCCGCCTGCTCGATCTCAAGGGCAAAAAGCCCATGGTCGCCATCGCCGACGGTGTTGCCGCCAGCGCCGGCTACCTCTCCGCCATCGCCGCCGACGAACTCGCCATCACCAGCACCGGCTATGCCGGCTCCATCGGCGTCGTCATGCGCCATATCGACCTATCTGCCGCACTCGCCAGCGAAGGCGTCAAAGTCACACACATCTTCGCCGGCGCACACAAAGTCGACGGCAATCAGTTCGAGCCGCTGCCGGACGCCGTGCGCGCCGACTGGCAAGCCGAAATCAACAGCCTCTACGAAATGTTCGTCACCGCCGCCGCCGCCGCACTCAGCGTCGATCCGGAATCCCTGCGCAAGACGCAGGCACAGACCTATCGCGGACAGGCCGCCGTTGATGCCGGGCTGGCGCATCGCGTCGCAACCACCGATCAACTCATTTCCGAATTGGCCGGGCAACGCGCCCGGACATATCCCGTCGGGCAGCCCGCCCGCACCTCCGCAACCGCCATTCAAAAGGAGACTTCTATGTCTGGCACCGAAACCCCGACGGGTCAAACAACCGCGCCCGTCATCAACCAGTCTGATCTGGACAAAGCACGCGCAGAAGGCCACGCCGCCGGCGTCGCTGCTGAATCCGCCCGCGTCAGCGGCATCCTCGCGCTACCGGCAGCAAAGGGCAACCCGGAACTGGCGCAAACCTGCATCAGCACCGGCCTGAGCCTGGAGCAATCCACCGCCATCCTCGGCGCCGCGCCGCAGCAAATCGCCGCCGCCGCGCCAGCCGCCGCCGCCAATCCGTTTGCCGCCGCCATGGCTGCCACGCCGAACCCGGACGTGTCGGGCATTGAAGGAAACGCAAACATCGACAAGGAAGCTGCCGCAGCTGCAAGCATCCTGTCCTTCCTGCGATAAGGAGACAGATCATGAATTACAAAGCAACCTTAAAGACCGAAGGCACCCTGTCGCACGACAAGCTGATTGCCGGCAACGCGCACCTGCTTGTATCGCGCAAAGTCACCATCAAGTCTGGCCAGAACGTCGTTCGCGGCGCTGTGTTGGGCAAGGATGGCGACGGCAAGTATCTGCTGTCCCTGTCCGCCTCCAACGATGGCAGCCAGACCCCTGACCTGATCCTGGCCGAAGACTGCGATGCCACCTCCGCCGACAAAACCGCGATTGCCTACGCACGCGGCGACTTCGCCATTCAGGCACTGACCATCGGCACCGGCCACACCGCAGCCAGCATCACCGAAGGGCTGCGTGCCAAGGGCATCACCATTATCAACATCGTCGCCTAAGGAGCTGACAAATGGATATTTTCTCGCTTGGCGTCCTGCGCCGTGTTGTTTCCGAACTGCCGCCGCCGCAGCCGTTCATTCTCAATTCGTTTTTCGGGCAAGAGCAGCGCGAAACGACCGAAGAAATCCACTTTGACGTGGATTCCGGCCGCCGCCGTCTGGCTCCGTTCGTCGCCCCGATTGTTGCCGGCCAGGTCGTAGCCCAAAACGGCTACACCACCAAGACCTTCAAGCCGGCCTACATCAAGGACAAGCGCGTTTTTGACGGCTCCCGCGCATTCAAGCGCGCCATCGGCGAGCGCATCGGCGGCGAATTGTCGCCTGAGCAACGCCTGCAGGCCGCGCTGGCGTTCGAGCTGAACGACCAGCTGGGCATGCTCACGCGCCGCATGGAAGTCATGGCCGTCGAGGCCATGCGCACCGGCAAGATCACCGTAGCCGGCGAAATGTACCCGACCGTCGAAGTCAATTTCGGTCGGGACGGTGCATTGACCAAGGCGCTCACGCTGGGCGCCCGCTGGGGTGAGTCCGGCGTCGAGCCGCTTGACGATGTGCAAGCCTGGTCGCTGCTGGTCACGGAGAAATCCGGCGCCGCCGCAAACACCATCGTCATGGATGTCAAGGCATGGCAGTTGTTCAGCGCGTCAGCCAAGGTTCAGAAGCTGCTCGACCGCTTCCGTGGTGCCGACAAGCTGAACGCCACCATTACCGGCGAAGGCGGTCGCTACATGGGCAACATCGGCGACTTCGACATCTGGGTCTATGCCGGATGGTACGAAAACCCGGCCAACGGCCAACTGACCCCGTATCTGCCGGATCACACGGTCATCATCACCGGCCCGGACCTCGAAGGCGTCCGCGCTTTCGGCGCCATCCGTGACGAAGAAGCCGGCTTCCAGGCTGTGCCGTATTTCAGCAAGTCCTGGGTCGAGCAAGATCCGGCCGTTCGCTACCTGATGATGCAATCGGCCCCGCTGCCGGTGCCGTACCGCGTCAACGCATCGCTCTGCGCGACCGTTCGCTAATCCGGGAGGGTGACTATGAAACTCATTGCACTGGTCACCATCGTCACCGCAGGCGGGGAAACCCCGCCCGGTGGCGAGCTGGAAATCAAGGACAAATCCGACGCAGAAAGTCTGATTGACCGTGGCTTTGCCCGCGCCGCTGAAACGAAAAGCAAGGCTCAATCCGCTCAAGTGAGCGAGCCGGCTGCTGCCAGCGAAAAAACAGACTGATATTCACCATGAAATCCATCCGCCGAGACATCCACCTTGAGCCAGGCAGTTACACCTGCATCCGCCTGCGCCTCAAGGCGGGCGGGCAACCGTTTGACCTCAGCGGATGGACCGCCCGCCTGCAGGCACGTGACTACACGCGCAACCTGCTCATCGATCTCACGCAGGACAACGCCGGCATCGAAATCGATCCGGCAGAAGGCGAAATACAGATCAACTTCTTCGTCAGCGCCACCGCCGGAATTCGCGAGAAAACCGCGTATTACGACCTCAAGCTGATCCCGTCAGATCCCGAGCGCGCCATTGAGATTTACAACGGGCAGATCACATTCGGCAGGGAGGATTGTCAATGACAACCTGCATCGAAGAAATCGAAATCGGCATGCCTGGCCCGCCGGGCAAGCCAGGACCACCCGGCCCGGCTGGCGGATCATCTGTCGAACGCACTGCCGCTGAACCGCTGTCAGCGCTCACCATCGTCTGGGAAGACGCCGACGGAAAAGTCAGCGCCCTGGACAACAAAGACGCAGCACATATCGACCTGCTCTGCGGCCTGACCATAACCGCCACACCTTCTGCCGGCGATGCTGTCCTGGTCCAGTTGTCCGGCGCAGTGGATATCAGCGGCCTGGGCCTGACACCTGGCCGCGTCTGGCTTGGACCAAACGGCACCCTGACACAAACACCGCCCGCAGAAGGCTTTGACCTGCTCATTGGCCGCGCTGTCGGCCAGCAGCTTTATCTCTCCATCACCGACCACATCAATCTGGAGCACTGAAATGGCACAAAAATTCCTCGTCCGTCAAGGCGGCAAAACCATCCAGGCCGAAGCTGCCGATGTCAGCGCTGGCGTAGCAGACGCTGGCCGCGTCCCCGCGCTGGGCAGCGACGGCCGCCTCAGCCCGACCATGATGCCGCCCGGCATCGGCGCCGAAACGCAGCTCATCACCGCCACCGAAAACTTGGCCGCTGGCAGCTTCGTCAATATCTACTCCGACACCGGCGACCTGGCCGTGCGCCTGGCCGATAACTCCAACGGCCGCGCTGCCGATGGCTACATCCAGACCGCCGTGCTCATGGCGCAAGATGCCCTTGTCTATCCGCTCGATGGCGTCAACGCCAACCTCAGCGGCCTGACCCCCGGCGCAGAATACTGGCTTGGCACCGCAGGAGCGGTCACCGACACCCCGCTGGATGAAAACGACGTGGCCAACGCCAACAAGATCAGCCAGTACCTCGGCAAAGCCAAGAGCGCCACCGAGCTGATTACGACCGACGACGGCTACGTGGTGCTGTAAAAATGGCAGAACGGAAGCCGCTTGTACGCGTCGGCGGGAAGAGCAAGCAGCTTCCTGCCGGAGACTCGCTATCGAAATCCGTCGTTGGCCTTGGCAACGTCACAAATGACGCCCAGGCAAAAGCGAGCATTTACCCCAACACCACGCCCGCAGCTGGAAGAATTCTAGTCGGTCAGACATCTGGGAAATATGAGTCACATGCAATGGCCGGCGATGCGACCATATCAGAGAGCGGGCTGGTTACCATCAGCAATGGCGCAGCCACGAACGCCAAACAAGGGGCTATGCCTGCTGGGACAGTAAAGGGAAATAAACACGCTGTCGCCGCCGCGCCGCAAGACCTTACTCCCGCAGAAGCTCGCACTGTCCTTGGTCTTGGCACCGCCGCTGTAGTAAATACCGGCACTGGCCCTAGTGACGCCATCCTTGGTAACGACACCCGCCTATCCGACTCCCGCGCCCCCACCGCCCACAGCCACGGCAACATTACCAATGTCGGGGCGATTGGAACCACCGCCAACCTGCCGGTTATCACTACCACCTCTGGCGTACTGACGACTGGCGCTTTCGGTACAGGTGCGACGAACTTTGCTGCTGGAAACCACAACCACAACACAGCTTACGCGCCGATTGACAAAGGTGTAACCAACGGCGACGCCCACGACCACAGCGGCGGCGACGGCGCACAGATTGCCTACTCGTCGCTCTCCGGCCTGCCAACCCTGGGCACTGCTGCGCCACTCAACGTCGCAGCATCAGGTAACGCGGCGGCGGGTGAAGTGGTCAAGGGCAACGACACCCGTCTCTCCGACGCCCGCGAATGGATAGCGCCTACGACAACCCAAGCGCAGGCTGAAGATGGTAATGGCACTACGCGTCTAGCTTGGACAGGACAGCGTGTCAGACAGGCTATTGCTGCGTGGTGGAATAGCATCACGAACATCGACGGCAAGAATATCGGCGCTACAACTCCGGGTACAGGGCGTTTCACTACTTTGGCAACGACAGGTAATACAGCCCTCGGTGATTCATCCACCAACACCGTGACGGTGAATGGGTATATGGGGGTGGGCGGTGCCGGGAATGCGTCTTACGCAGTGCATATTCAAAACGCCGCTCTGACAGGTGGAAGCCAGTACGGTGTAGTGTCCGCACCCACGTCATCAGTTGCAGCAACTAGCACAACGGCGGCATTTGGTGCGATTCCAGCAACGGCAGCTAACGCGTACACCGCAACGAACGTCGTTGGACTTTACGCTTTCAATGCCACTAAAGGCGCTGGCTCCACCATCGCCAACCAGCACGGCGTACTGATCGCCGACCAAACCCAAGGCATCAACAACTACGGCATCACCTCTCAAGTATCCGCAGGCACTAACAAGCGCAATTTGAATATCACAGGGACCGCTGATAACTACTTAGCTGGTAACGTCGGGATCGGGATAGCATCTCCCGGTACGAAATTACACGTTGGTTCCGCAGCTTCTATATACACGGGTGAGATTAACGCTGACAACAGTATTGCCGCATTTAAAAATTCAGGCAATCAGGCAACTATTCGCGTTATCGCTGCTAGCTATGGCAACGCATCCGAAGCAAATCTTGACTTAGCAAACTTCGCATCGAAGAACCTTAATTTTCGCTCAGGTTTCCGCTTGTCTGGCGGTGTAGGCGCTGGAGAAACAACAGCAAATGAGTATTTTGCTGTTTCCGCGATTGCGATATCGTCTAATGGGACAATTTCAAGTACAGAACGCCTCCGCATCAATTCTGCTGGACAACTCGGCATCGGACTCACACCAACCGCACGTAATAACACAATACTACAAATCGTAGATGGTATCGGCTTCCCCGCTACACAAGTCGCATCGTCTGATCCTAATACACTTGATGATTACGAGGAAGGGACTTTTACGCCTGTAGCAAGAGGCCAAGCCTCCGCAGGTGTTGGGACATATGGAGTCCAGCTTGGCAAATACACCAAAATCGGGAGGAATGTATTTTTCCAGATTCTTATCACTTGGACTGCACACACCGGGACGGGAAATCTGCAAATTACGGGGTTGCCTTTTATAACCTCATCTGACGCTAATTCACAGAGCTACTTTACCGTAGTACCTTCCGATCTTACCTACTCAGGGGATATTGCAGCTAACGTCCAGCCCGGATCAGATCTTGTGCAGATTTACTCATTTGCGTCAAATAGCCCGATTACGCAAGTTGGCATGTATTCATCGGCCGGCATTCGTATTGCAGGGTTTTACTCTGTGTAAAGGATAAATAAAATGTTAAAAGAGCAACGCATTCTAAAATCAGTTCAAATCCTGTCTCAGCAATCTGCTGTAAATGTCCAATGGACAAATCAGATTCTCCGAGGCGATGAAGTAATTTCTGAGCAATATGAGCGAAAAGCTTATACACAAGACCAGAAAGATGCTTTCCTCGCAGAAGTTGAAGGTGCTGAGGACTATATCAATATCCTTGGGTGGTAATTATGCTCATCACTCTGCTCATACTGTTCGCAGCCCTGCAAGTCAGCGATGCAGTACTCACCATGCTGATCCTGCGCGATGGTGGGCGCGAGCTAAACCCAATCATGCGCTGGTTGATGGACAAGAGCGGCATCGTTCTCGCGCTCGTGTGGGTAAAACTCGGCTTGATCGTTGCTGTTGCTGTCTGGGTGCAGTCTGTGTGGCTGCTGGCTGTGTTCATCGCAATTTATATCGCCGTCGTGGTCTTCAACGTGCGGAATTACGAAAGGATGTGGTCGGATGCTCGCTGACAAGCTCAATCCCTGGCGCATCGCCCGCACCGTCGATCTACTGTGGATGCCCGCTCGTATTGCGGCGGTGTCCGCTCAAATCTACTGGGCCACCTGGCATCAAGTGTTCCGCTACCCACCCCGCTGAAAAAGAAAGTGAACAACATGAGCGCCCGCGAAGCCGCCACCAATGCCGCTACCTACACCTCTGCCGGTGGCGCCATCCTGTTCGGGATGAGTGCCAACGAAATCGCCGCCGCGGTCGGTGCCGCTGTTGCGATCCTGACGTTTCTTACCAACCTTTGGTACAAGCACCAGCACCTGCGGCTGGCGAAGGCAAAAGCAGAGTGCGTCAAGCCCGGGTTCCCCTGCCCGGAGTCGCCAGCCGATGAATAGGCCCGCCCGCATTCTCGTTGCCAGCCTGGCCCTTTCCTCTGCTGGATTCGCTGCATGGGTGGCGAATGAGGGCAGTTCGCCGCCGGTGGTGGTGGCCGGGGAAGAGCGCCTGGCGCCGCACATTCCGACCCAGGGCGACGTGCCGACCATCGGCCACGGCGCCACCCGCTATGAGGACGGCACGCCGGTCAAGCTGACCGATCCGCCCATCACCCGCCAGCGCGCCGAATCGCTTGCGCGAAATCTGCTTTCGGCAGACGAGCGGCGCTTTCGTGCCTCGCTGCCCGGTGTGCTGCTGCACCAGGCGGAATATGACTTATATATCGATTTCGTCGGGCAGTACGGCATCGGCAACTGGCGCGGCTCAAGCATGCGCCGCCACCTGCTGGTTGGCGAATATACCGCCGCCTGCAACGCCCTGCTGCGCTACCGATACGCTGCCGGCTATGACTGCTCCATACCCGGCAACCGCCGCTGCCCCGGCGTCTGGACGCGACAGCTTGAGCGGCACAGAAAGTGCATGGCTGCGCAGTAGCGTCGGCGTCATTCGAACCTGACCACCCGGAAATTTTTAGTGAAATTTTCCCCTGAAAATTTCCCCCCTGCGCCGGCATTCTGGCGCAATGAATCCTTGGACCATTCTGCTCGCCGCATCGCTCGCCATTTCCGGCATCGCCGTCGGCTGGTCTTTGCGTGGCGACCACGAAGATGCCAAGCGCCTGCGCGGCATTGAAAAACAGATCGAGCAGACCGAGCAGGTCCGCGCCGCCGTAGACAAATCCGCCGCCGCGCAGGCAGAACAAGCCGCCGAGCAGTCCGTTCGCGACCGCATCATCACCAAAGAGGTCATCCGCTATGTGCAAGTCACACCGCCTGATCGTCGCTGCGATCTGCCTGGCACTTTCCGCGTGCGCCACGACGCCGCCGCCACGGGTCAGCCCGCCGAATCCGCCAGCCTGGCTGACAGTCAAGCCGAGGCCGTTACAGACGCTGCCGTCCTCGAAACCGTCGCTGACAACTACGCCACCTGCCGCGCTGCCGCAGATCAAGTAGCCGGCTGGATCGATTTCTGGTCAGCCGTCAAGGATTCGTGCCGTGGCGGTTAATCCAATCTTCGCAGCCATGCGCGCCGACATCCTGCACGGAGACGCAGCAGAAATCGTGCTGCATAAAGGCCGCCCACTCAGCGCCATCGTGCATCGTGACCAGCAGCTCATCGGGGATTACGGCCAGGTCGTCTCCCGCCGCACTGAGATCGAGGTGCCTGCCGGCTGCCTCAAGGCCGGCGACAAAGTGCGCATCGATGCCGACAGCTACCTGATCGACACGCAAGTATCGGACGACGGACTATTCACTCGCTGGGTCGTGAGGCTGGAAAAATGAAAATCAGCCTGGACATCCGTGGCGGAGCCGCCCTGCGCGCCATTCGCAAGCAGATCGAAGCCTACCCGCAGGCCGCTGCCATTGCCGCAAAAAAAACAGTCAATGAAGCCGCAGCACAGGCCGCGCAACAGGCGGCAAACGACATCTCGCAGCGCTACACGCTGTCTGCCGCCTACGTGCGCGAAAAGCTCATCGTCCATCCGGCAAAAAACACAGCAAACGCCGCCGTCGTGGCGAAAAAAGCAACATTCAACAAGGCCCGCTACGCCGCAACACAAATCACCGCGCCAGCACCCGGCGCCAAAGGCGACCCGCGCCGAGGCATTCCCGCCGGCCGCAAGCAGGCCGGCGTCAGCGCAAAGATCCTGCGCGCCGGATCACGCAAGGTGGTGCGAGGTGAATTCTTCCTGCCGCGTCAGCGCGGATTCGGCGACAGCGCAGTTTCCGGCGGCAACGCAATTGGCGTTTTCTGGCGCTACGGCAACGAAATCGAGCAGGTATTCACCGTCTCACCGAGCCAGGCTTACGCCAGCTGGATCAAGCGCAACGAGCGCCGCATCACCGCCGAGCTACCCCGCAGCTTCGCCAGCCACTTCGCCGCCGAAATCAAGAGGCTGCGCGCATGAGCAAGGCCAACGACATCGCCGAGGCCATCAAGGCGCGCATCGAAACCATCCGCGCCGCAAACGGCTACGCCACCGACATCGGGCAAACCGTCCATCGTGGCCGCCGGCAGCTTGAAACGCCGGACACAGCAACCCTCTACGAAGGCGAAGAGGATGCCAGCAAGCCGCGCGCTGTCCCCTATACCGCCACCGCCATCATCAATTTCACCATCGAAGCCTGCGCGCACTGCGATCCAGACAACCCGGACATCGCCGGCCACATCCTGATTGCCGACATCCAGCGCGCCGTCTTCTCCGATGACAACACGCTTTCCGGCCTCCTGTCGGAAACCATCCAATACGCTGGCCGGGTCATCCAGCCGCGCATCGATGGGCAATCCATCGTCAACGTTCAGGTCCGCCTCCAGGCGACCTACACGCTCACCCCAGCCACACCCTGAGAGGACCACCATCATGGCAATTCAACACATCCAAAACGAGTATCACATCCCGCGCGCCCGTCTTCTTTTCAACCCGTTCGACGCATCCGGCAACCTGACCGGCGAACAGCCTTTCGGTAACTGCCCGACATTCAACATCTCGACAGAAACGCAAAAGTCGGACCACTACTCGTCGGAATCCGGCCTGCGCGTCAAGGACGCCTCCGTCACCGTCGAAGTCAACCGCACCGCGAACATCACCTGCGACAACATTTCGCCGGAGAACCTGGCCCGCTTCCTGTCCGGCTCGCTGGAAACCATCACACAATCCGCCGGCAGCAAGACCGAAACGCTTACCGCCCGCGCCGGCCGCCACTACCAGTTGGGCGCCACCGCATCCAACCCAGCCGGCGTGCGCAACATCTCCGCGCTGACCGTCGAAATCGCCGCCGACGCGTGGGAAGATGAAACAGACTACGCCGTCGGCGCTGTGGTCAAGCCCACCACCGGCACCGACCTGCACGCCTACCGCTGCATCACAGCAGGCAAGAGCGGCATCAGTGAGCCGACTTGGCCGGTCAATGGCAGCACCGTCACCGACGGCACCGCCACCTGGGAAGACATCGGCGAAGTCGCACTGACATCCTCTGTCATTGCCAGCGACCTGCAAGCCGGCCGTCTGCAAACGCTCGCCACCTTCCCGGCTGACCCGGTGCCGCTGACCATCAGCTACACCACGCCGGCCGTATCCTGGCAGCGCATCAAGACCGGCACGCAGACCGCGCTTTCCGGCGCCCTGCGCGCCATTGCCGACAACGCATCAGGCAGCAACCGCGACTATTACATGCCGCGCGTCAATCTGTCGCCGAATGGTGAACTGCCCATCATCACGTCCGAGACGGATTTCATCTCGGTCAGCTTCTCCGCAGAAATCCTGTCGTCTGCCAACCAGGAAGCCATCTATGTTGATGGTCGTCCGCTGGCCTGATTTCTCCTAGCGTTTCCCCTGGCCTCTGGCCGGGGGCTTTTTCAAGGTCACAGACACCATGGCGCTTTTGAGCGACAACGAAGTCAAGCTCCGGATCATCGCGCAGGCCGAAGGCAAGCCGGAGACCGACGCGCTCGCCGAAAGTGTTGGTGGCCTTGAAAAAGAATTATCAGCAGCCGCAACCGCCGCCAGCGCCGCCGCCAGCAAGCAGAAAGAAACCGCCGCCACCCTGGCATCGGCAAAGCAAGCGCAGGACGATCTGCGCCTGGCGCTACTGAGCGCGCAGAACGAATACAAGCACCTGCGCTCACGGGCAAAAGAAGCCGGCAGCGCACAATCCCTGTTTGCCGAGCAAGCAGAGCGCGCAAAAAGCAAAGTCGCCGACCTGAAAACATCGCTCGCCGTCGCCTCCGCAAACGTGCGGATGATGAGCAAGGAAAACACCGCCGCCGCATCGGAAGTGCGCCGCCTTGTCCGCGAGCAGGACGCGCTGAAAAAAGCACTGGTCCAGTCAGCCGGTGCGGCGAAACAATCAGAAAACAGCATGCGCGATCTGGGCGGCAGCGCAAAGAACGTCGCCGCCGCCATGGCTGCCGTGTTTTCTGTCGGCGCCGCAAAGAACGCCATCGGCAGCGCCATCGCCACGGCAGACGCATACGGCCAAATGGCCAGCCGCATCAAGATGGCGACATCAAGCAGCGAAGAGTACGACGCCGTACAGGCTCGTCTGCTCGAAACCGCGAACGCCACCTACCGACCGCTGGCAGAGGCGCAAGAAGTCTATATCCGCACCTCAGACGCCCTGCGCAGCCTGGGCTACAACACCGACCAGGCGCTTGATGTCGTCGATTCGCTGTCCTTCCTGCTGGTCACCAACGCCGCCAGCGCCGAGAAGGGCAAGAACGCCATTGATGCCTACAGCAAGTCGATCCAGAAGGGCAAAATCGACGCCGACGCATGGCAAAGCATCCTGGCCGCCACGCCGACCATCGTCGATGCCATCGCCGAGGCGTCAGGGAAAACGGCAAAGGAAGTGCGCGCCCTGGGCGCCGCCGGAAAACTATCCATCAAGGATCTGAACGAGGGGCTGCGGCAGTCGGTCGAAGTAAACAAGAAGCTGGCCGAAAATATGCCAACCACGGTTGCCGACGCTGTTACAAAGCTGGCAAACGCCTGGCAGTACTACCTTGGCAATGCGAACGAGGCCACCGGTGCCACGCAGCACATCGTGGCGGCCATCAACATCATGGCCACCAATCTGGACACTGTGGTTTCCGCCGCCATCAAGGCCGGCGAAGTCATGTTGGCGGTGTTCTCCGTTCGTGCCCTACGCGCCGTCAAATCCTACGCCGCCGCCCAGATTGCTGCGGCACAGGCCGCCGCCACATTCACAGCCACCACCACCGCGCAAGCTGCGGCCATGGCGGCAACCACCCGCGCCACCACCGCCATGAGCGCCAGCACGGCCCTGCTGGCAGCGGCCTACCGCACCGTCGGTGCGCCAATGGCGGCTTTCGCTGCATCTGCCGCCGCCGGCACATCTGCCTTGCTGGCAAAAATTCGCGCCCTTAACCTACTGAAAACAGCCATTGCCGGAACAGGTATCGGCGTGCTTGTTCTCGCATTCGGCGAACTGGTAAGCCGCCTGCTGGCGGCCAGAACAGAAGCAAAAAACACCGCCGAATCACTTGAAAAAATCAAGGACGCAGACATCACGACGCCGAAAGGCATCGAGACGCTGCTGAACGACCTCAAGCGGCTTGAAGTAAGCGGCGAAATCGCCGGCAACAAAATCGCCCGCGCACTGACCGGCAAACTCGACTCCATGGGCAAGGGCGAACTCGGCGACCTGCAGAAAATGCTCGCCGAGCCGATCATTGCTGCGACCGTCCCCGCCGCGCAGCTTGAAATGCTGCTGGGCGCCATCGGCACCCGTCTGGCCGAGATCGGCCGCATGGAAGAAATCAACGAATTCGCCGACAAGTATTTCGACAAAACCAAGCCCGCGCTCGAATCGGTACAGGAAGCACTCGACACCCTACGCAAGCGCGGCCCGGAAACCGCCGACGCGCTGGCAAAAATCTTCAAGACCGCCGACCTCTCCGGCGTCGATGCCATCAGGACACTGGCCCGCGATCTTGATCTGCTGAAATCTGCCGCCCTGGCAACCGGCGAACAGATCGACACCGCGCTGATGCAGCGCCTGGCGCAGATGAGCGGCAAGGAACTGCGCGAATTCCGCGTCATGTCCGAAATGGCCCTACAGGGCACGGCACAAGATGCCGTAATGCTCGCCCGCATCAACGACCAGGTGCTCGCCGCCAGCTTCGCCCGTCTCGGCGTATCGGCCAGCACGGCGCTGGATGATGTCGGCGCCGAAACCGCTGACGCCATCGAGAGCATCAACGCCATGATTGCCGCGCTCGATGCCGCAGGCAAGACCGCGCAGCAACAAGGTGCCGCCATCGAAATGGCGCTCACCCAAGCATTCAGCAGCGCCAGCAGCCTGTCCGGCATCAACGCCCTGCAGGAGCAGGTCAAAAAGCTGGCCGCATCCGGCAAGATCGGCGAAGAATCCATGCAGCGCCTGGGGCAAGCCGCAGAAGACGCCCGCCGGCAGATCGAGGCACAGATCCCCGGCCTGCAGTCGGTCGAAGAAGCCTTCAAGGCGCTGGGCGTAGTCTCCGATGCTGCACTGAAACAGAGCGCCAGCGCCGCCCGCGATGCCTTCCGGCAGATTGCCGAGAGCGGCAAGTCCAGCGCCCGCGAAATCGAAGCCGCATTTACCGCTTACGCCGAAAAAGCCGTTGCCGCCAATGGTGGCGTGGTCGATAGCGGGCTGCGTAGCGAAGCCGCCATGCGCGGCCTGCAAGTGCGGGCTGACGAAGCCGGCAAGGTCACCGTGCAGAGCTTCATCAAAGCCCGCGAGGAAACAAGGCGGCTGGAAGAGCAGGCCAGCAAAACCGCTGGCAGCATGAGCAAGATCGGCGACGCGGCCGCAGATTCTGCCGACAAGGTGGTTGCCGCCGCAGATTCAGCAGGCCGCTCCACTGACCGAATCGGAGGGAGTTTCACCACTGAAATAACGCGCGCGGTAAGCGGATTTTCTGCCATGGCAACCGCAGCTGGTGACTATGCCAGCCAGATGGAGCGCCTGGACGGGCAGCAGAAGTCCCTCTCATCATCCGGCGCCGCTGGCGTGGAAGAACTGCGCCTCAAGCTGCTCGAACTGAGCGGCAGCGAAGAGCAAATCGCCCGTGCCCGCGCTGCCCGCGATATCGCAGAGCTTGAGCGCAAGAAGGCACTGCTGCAGATCGAACTGCACCGCGCCCAGCTGCGCAACGACGCCACCGAAATGGCGTATTACCAGACCGAGCTTGGCTATCTCGCCGAACAGATCAAGCTGACCGACCAGCTCGCCCGCGCCACCGAGAAAAAACGCCAGGAAGAGGCCAAGAAAAAAGCCGCTGAATCTGCGGCGAAAGCCACGACAGAACAAAAAACCAGCCCAACGCGACTGAATCAGAACGCCGTCACGATCAACGTCAATGGCGTCACCGATCCGGTAAAGCTTGCCCGCCTGGTTGAACCTGAACTGAAGAAACTGGAAAGACTCGCCAAATGACCTCTGTGCAACGACTCATCTCCGGCCGTGATAACCTCGTCCGCAATGCCACGCTGACTGCGAGCAGCGTGGCGCCATCCACCGCCATCAGCCGCACGTCGGCGCGGCGCAAGGGTGGCGGCCGGGTGCGTCTGGCCGGTGAGTACATCGGCCATGAATCGTCTGATTTCGAGATCGAGATTGTTGCCACCGGCGGCATTCCGCGCGCCAGTGCGCCCGTGTTCGCCGGCGTGGGTAACGGCAAAATGACAGTTCAGTCGGTTGCGGCTGGCGCCACCCTGCAGGCGCTCACCTTTACCTTGTCCGACCTGGGCATTCTCACCGAAGCGGCGCGGCTCGATGTGCGCGATGTGCAGATCCGCGCCCGTATTGCCGGGGAATCCGGCAACACCATCAACATCGTGGTGACGCCCGCGCTGACGCAAGTCGTTACAGACTATTCGCTCATCGCCGACTGGCCCGCAGGGCAAGCCACGCAGGCGGGCGAACAGTGGAATTTCGGCGGCCTGCCAATGACCGCATCCGGCGAAGTCGACGCCAAAAGCCCGCGCATTCAATTCGGCGGCGATCCGCAAGTGTTCCGGCCGTACCGGGTGTATAAGGACGGGCAGTGGCTGCATGGCCTGGCGCCCGCACCTGAGCGCACGATTACCGCCGGAACCAAGGCATTTTCAGTAACTGGCGGCTATGAAATCACCGTAAAAAAAGGCGTCGCCACCGAAGTCTATGGTGTGACGCCCGCCGCGCCAATCGTTACGTTTTACGACATGCTCACCGCCCTGGCGACCAGCGCACTGGTCGAAGTTGCCGGCGTGGTCGTCGCCGACCGCCAGCCGGGCGGGCAGGCTGCAACCGATGTGCCGCTGCGCACATCTGCCTGGCTGCTGTCGCAGGGCGGCAAAGTGGCGCTGACATCGGTATCGGTCCCAGCCGCCGCGCCGACGCAGACCGTCACCGTGAAATGCGTCAATGCCGACAATGTGGGCGCCGAACGCTGGGAAGTTACCGGCAGCGTCTCCGGCGTGCTGGCCAGCGCCACTACCGGCACGCATTACACCAGCGCCGCTGCGAATTTCACCATTCCTGTCATCAAGCCGGCCAACGATGCCAAGGGCGAATGGTCGTTCACGTTCGACGCTGTTACCCGCGCCGACAGTGAAGGCCATCCGTCCATCTGCGTGCGCCCGTTCCGTTTTGGCCCAAACGCCCGCGCAAAGCAGGTTTCATTCCGCTACCAGGCCCGCCCGCCGGCAGATTGCAACTGCCGCGATATGCCCACACCCACCATCGACCTGGCTTGCCTGGGTCTCGACCCCGAAGGAGCAGACACCATGGACCCCGCAGTAAAAACGCGGCTGCTGGCGCTGATGCAATGGCACGCACAGTCCGCAGCCAGTAACACACCGATTGAGGCCGTCGGCGACGCCACCGGCATCGTCAAGGCTGACACCGTCGATCTTGACCTGCTCGATGGCATCGTCCGCGAGTTTTCCACATGCATCCGAGAAATTGCCGATAGCCCGAGCGCGCTGACCATTCTTGACGGCTATATCAACTCCGTAAAAACAGCGGTAGATGACTACGCATCCGGAGCGTTCCGGCTGGTTGAGTCTGTCAGCGAGATCAGTGGGTTTGTGCCAGGCGATGACGGGTATGATTATCCAAGCGTATCAACGTCGATTGAGTCAGAAAACAGGGTAGGGACCGTCGGAGGAAGCAGTGTGTACACAAAACACTACTCTGGCGTCGCTACAGTGACATCCGGGCCGAATGCCGGCGTAATGCAGCGAACCGAATGGACACTGTTTTACAACGACGCATCAATCGAAGTCACCCAGCTCGCCGCCCAAATGCGCGAAGAATACAAATGGCAAGCGCGCCCCGCCGTCGATCCGATCAACCCGGAGCAAACCACTGTCGAATACGACGCCAGCCGCTTCCTTGACCGCGTGCGGGCGCAGTGCAACCACGCCCGCGTGGAAGCCGGTATTTTCCCAAAATCTGACGCCAGCAGCACAGCCGCCGGGGGCTGCTGGCAAGACGACCCGAAGGCTACTCACTGGTGGGTAGATACTGCGGGATATTACCGCCCGGCATTCACCAACCGCGCCTACGTTTCCACCCGCATGGATACGGAAACCGGCGCTACTTACAGCACGCAGGAATTCGCCTTTGGCCTGGTCGTTGCTTGTCCAGACCGACTCAAGGTCGGCGACACCATCATCATCAACATTAACCAGACCGACGGCCAGCGCCCGTATTCCGTCGGCGACGAGGCGGTATTGCAAACAGTCGCCGCCGGCCCGGCCTATCTTGCCGGCGGCATCAACGGCACAGACCAGCTCACCTGGGATGTGACCGGCAGCGATTCCGGGCCACTGGCAAAATACATGGTGCCGATTTCCGGCGCGGTTCCGGCATGGTCCGGTGCCGGTGCAGAGATCAAGATCGAGCCGGGTGGCATCCCATTTTCGCTGGGAGACACGTTCAGCCTGGCGATTGAGGCCGGTCAGTTCAAGTGGCGCCGGGATTCAGGCGCATGGTCAGCCGCCACAGATATTCCGGTATCCGGACCAGCACCGCTGGCCGATGGCGTGGCCGTCCATTTCGACCCCGGAGCCGCGCCCAGCTGGGTCGATGGCGATGCAAGCACGTTCCGCGCCCACCAGCCGCACGCACCCAGCCAGACGCAACATATGCGCGATGGCGCGTGGCAGTGGTCCGGCAACGCCGCATCAATCGTGATCGACATCGGCAGCGAGAAACCCGTCGGCGGCATCGTCCTGGCGCGCTACCGCTTTCCCGCCGGGGCCACGGTCAGCTACGAAATATCGCTCGATGGCACGACGTGGTCAGCGCCGGCCAGCATCGACATCACTCACGGCATTGCCGCCGACCTGTTCGAGCCGTTCGCCGCACGTTACCTGCGCATCACCCTGACCGGCGCGCCAGCGGGTGAGATCGGCGCAATCTGGGCTGGCGTTCCCGCCGCCACCAGCCTCTCTGCCGCCGCATCGCGCCAGCGTCGATGGGGCGTTTCCCGCTCCGGCGGACTCAACCCGTCCGGTCTCTACGCCGGACAGGGCGATGGCTGGAAATTGACCTGGGAAGACAGCCTGACCAACGACGACGCCGAAAACCTGCTCTCCGTCATCGATTACGCGCAGCGCAACGACGAGCCGCTGGTGCTGATACCGCACCACCTGCACACAGCAGATGCCGCCCTCGTTGCCGCACGGGCGGAAGCGCTGGAAATCGACGACCTGCACGAATATCAGCCAAACGACGCTGCCCGCCGGCTGCTCTCCGCCACGCTGACACTTGATGCGGTGATCGCATGAGCGCCTGGCTGGTCATTGATGGCGGGCAGGACGGTTTTTCAACCGCCTACACCTTCGCCCGCGCTACACAGCCCACCGGCGCCGCTGTGACGCTCTCGCGCCTGACCGGCATCTCCGCCATGCGCCGCGCCCTGTCCGTCCCCGGCCTGTCGTCTGCGCCGTCCGCATCGCTATCCGCAGATATCGAAAACGCCGACGGAGAAATCACCAGCGCCTATGCCGCCACGCCGCCCATGCGCCGCCGCGCTGAGGTACGCACAGCCAGCGGCAAGGTGTTTTCCGGCATCGTCACCGGCCTGTCGCTGTCCAGTACCGCCACACTGGATATCGTCGCCGGTCTGGACCGGCCGCTGTCCGACAAAATGCCGCTGCGCACCAGCGCCGTCTGGGGCGGCTGGCGCGACATCCGCACGCTGCCGTGGGGCTATGGCCGCGTCACCGTCGCGCCCATCCAGTACGGTGCAGATCAGCGCATGTTCGTACTGCTCGATCATCCCATAGCCGGCGTTGATGTCGTCAAACGTGACGGCGTGGAAACGCCCGCCTACGCCTGGCGCAATGGCCTCGACAGCACAGGCCGCGCCGTGGCCTTCCTTGAGCTTGCTGAGGCGCTGGCCGATGGCGAGCAGCTGGCCGTCACCCTGCGCGGCAGGCTACACCCGGAAACTGGCCGCCCCATCGAAACACCCGCCGAGATCCTGTGGGACGTTATGACCAACCTGGCCGGCACGGATGTCACATGGTCCGACCTCGACGATTACCGCGCCGAAACAGCCGGCCTGACGCTGGGCGGCTTGATCGACAACGCCGACGCCACCATTCGCGCCACCATCGATTCCCTGCTGCAATCCACCGGCAGCGCCTGGTCTGCTGCCATGCCCGGCATCGCGCACCTGTGGCCAAGCGCCGCCGACCCATCCGCGCCCGCCCATCAGGTTACGCCGCTGACCGCCGAATCGCCGACCGCCACCTGCCAGCACGACGACATCTACACCGTCCTGCGCGTGCTCTACGATTATGACCACGCCGCCGGCCGCGCAAGCCGAGCCGTGCAGATCGAGGCACCCGATGCCATCCGCGAATATGGCCGCATCGAAATGGAGTGGAACGCCGGATGGTTGCGCAGCCCACGCCACGCGGAAGAGCTTGGCCACCGCATCCTGCAGGCCATCGCCCGCCCGCGCTGGCGGATCACCTGGAGTCAGCCACTCACAGACATTGCGCCCGGAGACTGGGCCGATCTGCAGCACCCTCTGCTGCCAGTTTCAGGCCGCCACAGATTGAGCGAAGCCGAGCAGAATTTCTCTGGCCAGTCCATCACCTGCATGGTCGATGCTGCCGCAGGCGACACGCCGGAGACAGTCACCGGCCAGCTTTCCAGCGCCTTCGACCCTCTCATCCAGGCCGGCATCACCGTCGAAATAGCGCAAAACGAAATCATCTTCACCGCCCGTGGCGACACCGGAAAGCCACTTCCCGGCGCAAAAGTAACCCTCGATGGCGGCATCCATCGCGTCGCCGACCAGAACGGCCGCGTCAGCTTCCCAACCGTGCGCGGGCGCCATGTCCTGCTGGTCGAAGCCGCCGGCTACCCGCCATCAGAAACAGTGGTGATCCTTTGACGTCCTCCCCGGCCTGAACGCCTGGGTCTCTCGGAGCATCCTATGACCGACCGCAGACGATTTTTTCCGGCCAAAACAGTCCAGCAAGTGCCTGGGCAAAAGGTGGAGGTAGAGGTAGAGCTTAAAAAAGGCGGAGAAGCACCACCTTGCGCGCCAACCGGGTTTTTTTTGGGTTCGCGCAAAGCGTTCTTAGTGAGCCAATACGTGGAAAGATCAGAGTACCAAAACTGGGAGCCAGATTACAGCCTGTACCAGACAAGATACGACGAGGAGTGGAACAGCACTGAATTCACAGAAAGCGGAACTGCATGGATAACACCTGAAAACCACGACCGCTATAAAACAGAAGGCAGTGAATCGAAAATCGAAGTCGTACAGACGGCGGCAATGCTTGCGATACCTATCGGCCCATCATGCGGACTTACGTGGTCTCTTGGATGGGAAGGCTACAAGCCGAACAGGCATATCGAGTTTTCAGCAGACGGGCCTGTTGCCATCATCCATGTGCGAACGATAGAAGGCGTCGAGGAATACAACGAGGGCACAGCCATCCTCACAGCGTCCTGCGCCGGGAAAACAGTCGGCACACTGCGCCTGGTGATTATGCCGGACGAGATATGGTAAACGCAAAAAGCCCGGCCATCCGCAAGGACGCCGGGCTTTTTGTCCGGTGTAAATCCGGTGTAATCCGGTGCAATTCAGCGCACATTTCTGGATGTCATTACCAGCAACCATGCGGGTTTGAGGCGGTGTTGGTGGCGTTCATTTGCCTTCACACGGCAGGGGTCACTGGTTCGATCCCAGTACCGCCCACCATCGAAAAACGCCAAACCTCCAAGCGCTGCAAGGCTTTCGGGGGTTTTTGTTTTTCTATTTCGGGAAACTCTTCGCGGCTGAATGGGCACCAAATAAACAGGCGAGCGCAGCTTTAGTTTTTGACTTTGGGCTTGGCGGATTGCTCGCTGAGCGCGTCTATCCGCTGTTTCTCAAGCCGGCGGCGATGCCGTTGATGGTGATGTGGATGCCGCGCGCGATGCGTTCGTCGTTTTCGCCGGTGCGGTGGCGTTTGAGCAGTTCGATTTGCAGGTGATTGAGTGGGTCGATATAGGGCGCGCGCAGTTTGAGCGAATGCTTTAATGCGGCGTTATCGGCGAGGAAATCGTCTGTTTCGAGGATGGCGAGCAGGTGCTGGCGGGTGCGTTGCCATTCCTCGCACAGGCGCGTAAAGACGCGTTGGCGCAGCGCCGTGTCGTCTACCAATTCGGCATAGCGCGAGGCAATGGCGAGATCGGTTTTGGCGAGCACCATGTCCATGTTCGAGAGCAGGCTTTGGAAAAATGGCCAGTCGCGGTACATCTGGCGCAAGGTAGAGAGGCCGTCCGGATTTTCTTGCAACCAACGTTCGACGGCGTGGCCAAAGCCGTACCAGCCGGGCAGCATGAGGCGGCATTGCGCCCAGGAAAAAACCCAGGGAATGGCGCGCAGGTCTTCGATGCGCTCGGA
>NZ_JBLJBW010000014.1:0-59154 GCF_047638095.1 Azonexus sp. | reverse complement strand
CATTTCCGTCAAATCATGTCGCTGTGCCGGCCCCGTGCGCGGATCCGGCAACTCGGCAAAGGCTTCCGTCAGTGTCATTTCTACCCCCGACAAAAATCGAGAGTAGACCCGATTTGCCCAAGGTCCACAAGCCCCTGTCATAACCGATTGATTGTGAACGACTTTCTTTTAGGGTTTACGACATCTGCGTATGCGATAGCTCTGCTCCGGCAAGCATCCCGTATACCCAAGCCGCCCCGACTCCGCTAGAATCGCGCCTCCATCGCCGCTGCCCGGGTGATGAAATAGGTAGACATACCGGACTTAAAATCCGGAGCCGAAAGGCGTACGGGTTCGATTCCCGTCCCGGGCACCACCGTTCTTTTGCGATATTTCCCCGAGCGGAAAAACTTTGCAAAAACAACGCAGCCCCATGTGTTGGATGGCCGGCATTTCTTCCAGAAAGAAAAGTTGTGCAACATGCGCTACCCACGTTCTACCCACGGGATTACGCATGGCTTCAATCACCCCGCACTCTCGCGGAAGATAGCGGGCGCAGGTTTATGTGCACGGCACAAGGGATGCACAGCGGGGCAATCGTATAAAAATCACGCCAAGCCGAGTAGCTGAGCGCGGTAGAGGTCAGAGGTGGCGGCGATAAGCCTTCTGGCCTTGATGCCGCCCTTGCGTTTGATGGGGTCGAGGCGAATGATGTTGAGGGTGATGCGCTTCAAGACGGCGAGGTTGTGAGCGGCATAGCCGGTGCGGGCGCGCATCTGGTCGTCGGCGAAGGCCACATCCATGCACCAATGCAGGCTGTTTTCGACAGCCCAATGTGCCCGCACCTCTCGTGCAAGCGCTCCAGCTTCTGATCGCGAGCGTCTTCTGTGCCCATCTCAATTCATGAGCAGAACGCCCAGAAAATTCATTTTCCATTTTTCCTGATCAGCAACAAAAAATGTTTTTTCCATGTTGACTTATGACCATGGCAAGCATACTGTTAGCCCTGCTTCATTTTTATCATTTCAGGAGGGGTTATGGAATCGAAAACCAGGGGTAGAACGCCGAAGAAAAGATTAAAAAATACGCCGCGCAAGAAAGTGGAGTACATCGCCGGAGCGCGTTTCAAAGATAACCAAACGCAGCTGTTTTACGTTCGCAACGCCAACGACATGGAAGATGCGCGGCGCATGGTCATTGATGAGGTCGGCCGTGAAAATATTCGCTGCCTGTTAATTGCCGAACGTGATCACGACGACGCTTGTGTAGCAGATTAACCTATTGCACCAGCATATCCGTACAAGCGCCCTGGACGCATTCCAAGAAAAAACCGGCTCTATAAAAGACAGCCGGTTTTTTTTATTTCACCATGACGCGCCACTCCCGCATAAAAGCTAACGAATGCTGACAACCGCGCGCGGCACTGGCCCTCAGGCGCGGCGCTTCAGCGGCTGCACTACCGCTTCCAGACGCTGACGCTCGAGCATCACCTTGCTCGAATAGCGTTGTTCGGCATCGTTGATCGCTCTGCCAAACTGCTGCAAACCCGGCACCAGACCGCACTAACCACTTCGTTCGCAATGATCAATTTTTTCTCGCGTCAACAAAAAACCGGCGCCAGCGCCGGTTTTTTGTTGACGCGAGAAAACTCACTCGCCGAAAAAATTCACATCGTAAGGATAGGCTTTCTGCGCCACCTTGGATTCGGCGTTGCGCGCCGTGGTATCCACGTCTTGTTTCTTGTCCCACCACAGGGCGCGGCCTTCTTTCTGGCTTTCGACCCAAGCCGGATTTTTTTCCAACTGCTCGTTCATCCAGCGTGTGTGGTCCGAGACATAGCCACTATCAACGACACCCATGTTTTCCTCGCTCGTCAGCAAAAATAATGCGCGTGATTCTAACACGTCAATGTAGGTGTATCGGCGTGGCGCTGCCGCTGCAATAGGCATCGAGAAATTCGTCGATGGTTTCCATATCGCGCCGCCCGGCGGGGATCTGGTTGATCGCCGCCTCGAAACAATCACCTTCGACACCGTGCAAGAACAGCATGCGGCCGCTGGTTTTATCCACCAGCTCAAACCCCTGGCACACCGGGTACGCCAGCACGGAAAAATGTTCGCTGTTATAGACGACGTTCATGGCTGCACTCCTACGCTTCTTGCGCACGCCGCGCACGAACTCATTTACGGCCGTGGGGCAATTTTTTCAAGGCTTGCAATGAATTGATACAAATCATTGCAGAACATCAACAGATACTTATAATTCGGCACACAACAAGCCTGCGACAGCGGCCCATCCGGTTTGGGGAAACTGGACGCCGCAGACAACCACATCGGAGACAACATGAAGATTCATGTATCGATGGTCGCAGCGCTGTGCCTGGCGCTTTCCTTGCCGCCCGCCGAGGCCAGGGAACTGCCGACCGTACCACAGGCAGGCAAGGCCGCACCGGTCAAACGCGAAGCCACCACCGACCATAGCAAGCTGGAGGCGCTAAAAGGTCCGTTCAAGAGCGGCCCGGAAGTCACCAAAGCCTGTTTGAGCTGCCACAACACCGCCGGCCACCAGGTGATGAAAAGCATCCATTGGACCTGGGAAGCGAAGAACCCGGCGATTGACAAAACGCTCGGCAAGAAACTCGTCGCCAACAATTTCTGCGGCTCCATCCTCTCCAACGAAACCCGCTGCACGAGCTGCCACGCGGGCTATGGTTGGGTGGATCAAAACTTCGATTTCAGCAACCAGGACAACGTCGACTGCCTGGCCTGCCACGACACCACCGGCACCTACAAAAAATTTGGCACCAATGCCGGCCATCCGCTCTACGAAGACCTGGATGGTTTCGAGCCGATGGAAGGCCCGCCCGGCAAAAAATCCTTCAAAGCCCCCGACCTGACCAAGATCGCCCAGCACGTCGGCCAGCCGGGGCGCGGCAACTGCGGCAACTGTCACTTCAACGGCGGCGGCGGCGATGCGGTCAAGCATGGCGACCTCGATTCCTCGCTGAAAGAGCCGTCCAAGGAACTCGACGTACACATGGCGAAGGACGGTGCCAACATGGTCTGTTCCGACTGCCACACCTTCAACAGCCACCAGCCCTCCGGCAGCCGCTACGCCGCCACGGCGAAAGACCCGCATGGCCTGGATTTACCGAAAAACGACCACAACAAGGCCACCTGCGAATCCTGCCACAGCGGCGCACCGCACCAGGAGGCAGGGCTCAACATGCATACCGGCAAACTCGCCTGCCAAAGCTGCCACATCCCGGAGTTTGCTCGTGGCGGTGTCGCCACCAAGACTTTGTGGGACTGGTCGACCGCCGGCAAAAAAGACGCCGACGGCAAGCCCCTGTTTATCAAGGATGACCACGGCCACTTGAAATACTCCGCCGCCAAGGGTGATTTTGCCTACGGTGAAAACGTGCGCCCGGAATACAAGTGGTACAACGGCGTGGTGCATCAACTGACTTTCACCGACAAGATCGACGACACGAAAATCCTCGAACTCAATCGCGTCGAAGGTTCGGCCAAAGATCCGCAGGCCCGCATCTGGCCGTTCAAGGTGATGCGCGGCAAGCAGGCTTACGACACCGAAAACAAGACCTTGGTGGTCAATCACGTCTATGGCGACGACGATACCGCGCTGTGGAAGAACTACGATTTTTCCAAATCGATCCAGGCCGGCATGGATTACGCCGGGCTGCCCTACAGCGGCAAATTCGGTTTCATCGAAACACGCATGAACTGGTTCATCACCCACATGGTTGCCCCCAAGGACAAAGCCGTACCCTGCGCCGAGTGCCACATGCGCGGCGAAGAAGGCCGGCTGGCGGCGATTACCGATGTGTATCTGCCGGGCCGCGACAGCAACCGCTGGGTCGATCTGTTCGGCACCATCGCCATCGTCGGCGCTATCGGCGGCAGCCTCATCCACGGCCTGATCCGCATCTTCACCCGTCGCCGCAAGGAGAATTCACAATGAGCGCCAATCGCATCTACATCTACAAACGCTACGAGCGTTTCTGGCACTGGTCACAGGCGCTGTTGATCATCATAATGATGATTACCGGCTTTGAGGTGCACGGCAGTTACCACCTGCTGGGTTTTGCCCAGGCAGTGCACTGGCACAGCCTGGCGGCCTGGACCTTGCTGACCATCTGGGCCTTCACCATTTTCTGGCAATTCACCACCGGCGAATGGCGGCAATACCTGCCCACCTTGCAAAACATCCCGCAAATGATCCGCTTTTACGCTTACGGCATCTTCAAAGGCGAGCATTCGCCTTATCACAAGACCGTGCAAAACAAACACAACCCCTTGCAACGGGTGACTTACCTCGCCCTGCTGGCGGTGATCTCGCCGTTGATCTGGGGTTCCGGCCTGCTCTACCTGTTCTACGCCAATTGGGCGGATTTCGGGCTGGATCAGTACCTGAGCCTGGAATGGGTGGCCGTGGCGCATACGCTGGGAGCCTTCCTGATTACCGCCTTCTTCTTCGTGCACGTTTATCTGACCACCACCGGCCACACCGTTTTTGCCCACATCAAAGCGATGATCACCGGCTGGGAAGAAATCGAGGACAGCGGCAAACATTAAAAACAGCAATTTTCCTGGCGAACTTGGGCAGGCTGCGGTCTGCCTTTTTTTTGCCTATAAATTTTGAAAATTTCTACGACAAAAGCCGCCATGCCAAATTTGACAACAAAGACAATAATGACTGCCAAATACACAATGAAAACCCTGCGCAAACAAAATTTTCTTTATTATCAAAGCATTACTTAACTTATTTTTTGGCACGACTTTTGATTATCTCTACCATTGCTTGCCATTTACCGCCGCTCGCTTTTGAGGAAACGCCATGTCTCAATGTCTTTGCCAAGGCCAATCATTTTCTGCCTGCGCTACCGACACCCATCGTCGCCAATGGATCATGGCGACGGCAGGCGTGGGCGGCGCAATAGGTTTCATGGCGCTGACGCCCTTTGTCTCCAGCCTCTTGCCTTCAGAGCGCGCTTTGGCCGCCGGCGCACCGGTGGAGGTTGATATCGGACGCCTGCCGCCGGGCGAAATGATGATCGTCGAATGGCGCGGCAAGCCGGTGTGGATTCTCAATCGCACGCCAGAAATGCTCGCTGCCCTGAAAAAAGCCGAACCCATGCTCGCCGACCCTGCCTCTGCCGTCATTTCGCAACAACCGGAATACGCCGCCAACCCGACGCGTTCGCGCGTGCCGGAATTGCTGGTGGTGATTGGCATTTGCACCCACCTGGGTTGCTCGCCGTCCAACGCCTTTACCCCGGGCGACCCCGCGCTGGGCGCTGACTGGCCAGGCGGTTTTCTTTGTCCGTGCCACGGCTCCACCTTTGACTTTGCCGGGCGCGTGTTCAAAAACAAACCCGCCCCGACCAATCTGGAAGTCCCGCCCCACCGCTACCTGAGCGACAGTCGCCTGATCATCGGCAGCGACGAAAAAGAAACCGCTTAACGCCCTCCTCCCCTCCCCAAGCCCAACAGAACACCATGCGCATCGCCATTACCAGCCAAAATCGCCGCAACATTACAGAACATGCCGGCAAGTGCCGCAAATTCTGGATTTATGAGGTCAAAGATCATGCCATCTGCGAAAAAACCCTGCTCGAACTCCCGCTCGAACAAAGCCTGCACGCGCAGCGACCAAACTTGCCGACCGCCTTGGCAGGCATCAATGTTTTGATCAGCGCCAGCATGGGCCGATCACTTTACCTGCGCCTGCGCGAACAAGGCGTTTTGCCGCTCATCGCCTGCGAGGACGACCCCGATCTCGCCGTGCGCGATTTTTTGTCCGGAAAATTACTCACCTGCAGCCCAAACGCGCCGCACGCCCATCCTTCCCACGCAACCCACCACGACCACGACGAAAGCACCACATGAAGCAGACTTTGCTCAACGACAAATACCCGGTTTTTTCCCTGGAAATTCGCAAAAGCGAAACCCGCTATCCGACGCTTGAGGCCTTGATCGATTACTTCAAAGAAAAAATCGCCGAAAACCCCAAGGTGCACTTTCTCGGCGTTTTCGACCATTTTGCCCACACCAGCAAAATCGGCGGCGAGATCATGCCCGGTCTGCTTGGCGCAGTCGATATCATCTTCTGTTTCGGCTTCGCCATTCCCAACCCACAGGTACTGGCCGTGCGCCCGCGCGCCATCGGTATTGCCGACCTGGGCGAGCGTTTCGTGATCAGCTTCATGGAAGCCCCCATGGTGCCGGCCAACCAAGCCATGACCGCCTGGGTGACAGGTTTGCAAGACGGCTGAAAACGCATGCGCCACAAGCTGCTGGCGCGGCGCAATCATTTCATTTGAGAGAAAGCCTTATGCCTGCCGGAGCGCTTCGGCAGGCTCAGGGCGCGCGAGCCCGTGCGTGACGAACGATGCATCGGCCACCGCCCAGCGTCAAGAACGCTCCTGGATATAGCGAATAACTTCATCTGCCGGCAGGGGCCGGCTGAAATGGTAGCCCTGCACCAGCTGGCAACCACGCTGTGCCAGATAATCGAATTGCGCCTGGGTTTCCACACCTTCGGCGACCAGCACCAGATTCAAGGCATGCCCCAGACCGATCGTGGCATCACAGATCACCTCACCGTCGCCGCCTTGGCCGATTTCATGCACGAAAGAGCGGTCCAGCTTGAGTTTGTCGAGGGCAAACAAACGCAAATAAGCCAATGAAGAATAGCCGGTGCCAAAATCATCGAGCGCCACCTGAATTCCCATGGCGCGCAGCTTGTCGAGTATCTCGATGGTTTCTTCCGGCTGCGCCATGGCTACCGACTCGGTAATCTCGAAAATCAGCCAGGACGGATCGAGTCCATAGCGTTCGATCAGGCTTTCTGCCCGATCCAATAGCTCTGCACTGCGCATTTGCGCCGCGGAGATGTTGATCGCCATTTTCAGTTGCGCCAGACCCAGCCGACGAAATTCCGCCAGTTGCCGGCAAGCTTGCGCCATAACCCAGGCACCGAGCACTTCGATCAAGCCCGTTTCCTCGGCCACGCCGATGAACACGCCGGGCGGCAACAAGCCACGCGTTGGATGCTGCCAGCGTACCAAAGCTTCCACGCTGGAAACCGCACCACTTGCCACGTCGATAACCGGCTGAAAATGCAGTACAAATTCATCGGCGGCCAGCGCCAAGCGCAAGGCGTGCTCGATTTCCAGACGCTCCAGCGCCACACTATTCATGCCCGCATCGAAAAAACGGAAATTGTTGCGCCCGTCCGCTTTCGCCTGATACATCGCGGATTCGGCATTTTTCAGCAAGCTTTCACGGTCTTTCCCGTCCCCGGGAAAAACCGCCACACCGATACTGGGCGTTGCATACAAACTGTGCTCGCCCAGGACATACGGTGCCCCCAGCGCGCTCACGATTTTTTCTGCCACCTGCCCCGCCGCATGGCCGGGCGTCAATCCCGCCAGAACGACGACGAACTCATCGCCGCCCAGGCGTGCCACCAGATCACTCGCCCGCACCAGCTCGCGCAAACGCCGGCTAACGCCGATCAGCAACTCATCGCCCACCGCATGCCCCAAGGTTTCATTGATGACCTTGAAGCGATCGAGATCGATGAACAGTAGCGCCACCTCCCGCTTCTCCCGGCGCGCCATGCTCAACACATGGTCGAGACGATCATCCAGGCTAAAACGATTGTTCAGGCCGGTCAGCATGTCATGGTGGGCGATGTACTCCAGACGCGCCTGCGTCGCTTTCTCGCTGGAAATATCCTTGAAATTGGCGATGTGATAACGCACCGCCCCGCTTGCATCGCGCAGCACGGAAATCGCCAAGAGCTTGGGATATACCGCACCGTCTTTGCGGCGGTCCCAAATTTCACCCTGCCAGCGGCCGTCTTCTCTCAATGCCGACCACAAGGCTTTGTATTCTTCGCGACTGGTGCGCCCAGACGAAAGCAGGCGCGGGTTTTTCCCCAGCACCTCGGCTTTCTCGTAGCCCGTCAACACGGAAAATGAAGGATTGACATCGAGGATGCGGTTATCGGCATCGGTAATCATCACCGCTTCGCCACTATGGTCAAACACCTGATGCATCAAGCAATGGCGCTCTTTCAGGGCATTTTCCCGGCGCTGCAGGACAAACCAAACAACCCACACGCAGCCCAGCGACAGCCCCCAGGCGAGGGCGAGCGGCAAAACTTCTTGCCAGTACAGAAAAAACGCGGCCAAAGGTAAAACGAAAGCCAGCCAGCCCCAAAGAAAATCCGGTTTCATAAAGACGAATCTCCCGCCAAGGGGCGCGGTGCATCTTGTTCATACACCGTAAACCGGCAGCGCACCGGCTGCCCACTGTGGCGCTCCAGGTAGTTTTCCTCGTGTTGCCTGCAACGCCGCCAGGTCGGCACGGGAATATGCGCCGGAAATAAGGTATCTCCGGCGAATTCGGCTTCGATATGGGTCAGATAAAAATAACGACAGTAAGGCCAGGCGACAGCATAAACTGCCGCACCGCCGATGATGAAAACCGGTTTGCCCGTCGCACAGGCCGCGCGCAGCGCGCTTTCAATGTCGCCGAAACGCTGGCAACCAGGGCGCAAAACCAAGTCGGCATCGCGCGATAAAACAAAAGAGTCTTCCGGCACTGACGGCATCGAGGCATAGGTCAGCCGCCCCATGACCAGGGCTGCGCCGGCGACAGTGCGTTCAAAATAAGCGAGTTCTTCGGGAATATCCCAGGGCAGCCAGTTATCGCGCCCGAGCATGCCGTTCGCAGCCACGGCACCGATCGCCGCAATCATCGGGCGTGACGCAACCACTGCTCGCGCGTCAGGGAAAGGGTAATCGCAGGAATCGCCTGCCCTTTATACACATGGGGTTTTTGCATTTTCACCGTCGCCGCACTCACCGGCGCAATAGAAAAAATCGCCGCCATCAATTCAAGTATGCTCGACTCCAGGCACTCGCAATGCCCGTTATCCTCGAGCTTACGAATCGCCAGAAAAATCACTTCGTAATTGATGACTTCATCGATGCTGTGCGGATTATGGATTGCCTCGATGGGTGCCCAGGCATCCACGTGTACCGCAACCGCTTGTGGCCCGTGTTTTTCCAGATGGTGACAACCTGTCCGTAACTGGATCGTTGCATCCACCGAAGCACACCAATGACCGTCCCGCACGCCGATTCACCTTGAATTTGTAAAGGCGCTACCTTAGCAGAGCGCGCCGCCCTGCCGCAAACGAAAAACGCCAGAAAAAATCGGCGCAATCGGGATAGGGGCGGTCACAAACGAGGCCGCAAAGTTCGAGGCGCAGTCCTGAATCAGATGGGGACAATTTGGGGACAGTGAGAGCCGGAAAAGGCAATTTCCAGGGCTCTTTGATTGCCAAAAACATAAAAACAAAAACCTCAGAAAGCCTTGTCTTGCAAGCGTTTCGAGGGTTTTTAAATGGTGCACCCGGAGGGACTCGAACCCCCGACCTGCCGCTTAGAAGGCGGCTGCTCTATCCAGTTGAGCTACGGGCACTGTGCGGTGTTTATGGCGTCTGACGCGAAGTTTGCGCAGTCTACCGCAGAAATAAAAAACCCTGAAACGCAAGACGGGCGCATTGCGCGCCCGTCGTTTTTTTCAGACAGTCTATTTTCGATAGGCTGTCGGCGAGAGGTTTTTGTTTAGTGCACCAAACTTGCCGAAAACACGGCCCGGGTTTTTTCGGAGAATTGGAATTCGCTAAAAGTGCGTTCGATTTGTTCATCGTTGGAACCAACGTCAGCAAAAGAGATGCCGATGCTCTTGCCGTTGGCGGCCAGCGTCTGGAAGGCGTAGCGCCAGCGCTGGGCTTCGGCCAGGCGTTCGCGCAGTTCAGCCTCATTGGAAATGACGATGCCCGCTTTTTTCAGGGAATCCAGGAACTGTTCGAAAGATTCGTTGCTCAGACTGCCCATTTTATGTCTCCTAGACGGTGGTTCAATGAGTGGCGGAAACCCCGCCTCGCCTGACACCATGCGATAATCGTGCCATGTCTAAAAAAACACCCGATCTTCCGCCTGAAATTCGCCCTGGCCAATCGCTGGAGCTGCTCAAAGAACTACACATCCTGACCCGGGACGGCAAGCTCAACCAGGACAGCCGGCGCAAACTCAAGCAGGTGTATCACCTGGCGCAGTTCATCGAACCACTGCTCGATGGCCTGCACACCTTGGTCGACCACGGCGCGGGCAAATCCTATCTGGGCTTCATTCTTTATGATTTGTTTCTCAAAACGCGCGCAGAAAGCCGCGTCATCGGCATCGAAAGTCGCGCGCAACTCGTTGAAAAATCGCAAGAATTGTCTTCCCGATTAAATTTTACTCGGATGCAGTTTTTGGCTTGCACAGTTGAAGAGTCGCTCCATTCAACTGCCCTGCCCGCCCAGGTCGATGTCGTTACTGCCTTGCACGCCTGCAATACGGCAACCGATGATGCGATTCGCTTTGCCCTGCAGCGCGAGGCCCGCCATATCGTGCTCGTGCCCTGCTGCCAGGCCGAAGTTGCAGCCACCTTGCGCGCGGAGAAAAACGCCGCCTTGTCGCAGACGCCGCACTCTGAACTCTGGCGCCACCCCATCCACACCCGTGAATTGGGCAGCCATTTAACCAATGTGCTGCGCTGTTTGTTGCTGGAATCCCACGGTTATGCGCTGACCGTAACCGAATTGGTTGGCTGGGAGCATTCGATGAAGAACGAACTGATCATTGCCAGCCGCCGCAGCAACGCCAAACCACGCCAGAACGCCCGCGAGCGGGCAGAAGCGATTTTGCGCGAATTCCATCTCGAAACCCTGGCCCCGCGCTTCATTTACTGACATGACACCCCTGCTAACCCCTGCCGCTCGCCCACTCGAGCTCCTTGCCCCGGCCAAAAATGCGGTTTTCGGCCAGGAAGCTATCAAACATGGTGCCGACGCAGTCTATATTGGCGGCCCGGGATTCGGCGCACGCTACGGCGCGGGCAATTCTGTCGCCGAAATCCAACAGCTCGCCACCTACGCGCACCGCTTCCATGCCAAGGTATTCGTCGCGCTCAACACCATTTTGCACGACAGCGAGCTGGAAGCCGCCCAGCGGCTCACCTGGCAGCTCTATGACGCCGGCGCAGACGCGCTCATCATTCAAGACATGGGTTTGCTGGAAATGGATTTACCGCCAATTCAGCTACATGCCAGCACGCAAACTGACATTCGTCATCCCGAAAAAGCGAAATTTCTCGCCGACGTCGGCTTTTCCCAGATCGTTCTGGCGCGTGAAATGAGCCTGACGGAAATCCGCGCCATTTCCGCACAAACACCGGTGGCACTGGAATATTTCGTGCATGGCGCACTGTGTGTCGCTTTTTCCGGACAGTGCTATATCAGCCATGCCCACACCGGGCGCAGCGCCAATCGCGGCGAGTGTTCGCAAGCCTGCCGCCTGCCCTACACGCTGGTGGACGACAAGGGCAAGGTGCTCAGTGAGAATCAACATTTGTTGTCGATGAAGGACAACAATCAGTCAGAAAACTTACTCGCCCTGATCGAAGCAGGCGTGAGCTCCTTCAAAATCGAAGGCCGCCTGAAAGACTTGGCCTACGTCAAGAACATCACCGCCCACTACCGTATGTTGCTCGACGAGATCATCGCCACGCATCCCGACGAATATCGTCGCGCTTCCAGCGGGCGTTCGAGCTTCACCTTCACGCCGCAACCGGAAAAAACCTTCAATCGCGGTTACACCGACTACTTCGCCCAAGGTCGACAAGACGATATCGGTGCCTTCGACTCTCCCGCCTTCGTGGGCGAGGCGGTGGGTGAGGTCGAGGAGATCGGCGAGGGCTGGATTCGCATCGCGAGCGACGCCGCTTTCCATAACGGCGACGGTCTGTGCTTTCACGACGCACACGGCGAGGTACAGGGGATGCGAGTCAACAAAGTGGAAAGCGAGGCAGCAGGCCAGCGGCTGCACCTGGCGCAATTTCCGGAAGATCTGGACCTGGGCGTCACCCTCTTTCGCAACCGCGACCAGCTTTTCGAGCGGACGCTGGAGAAGGACTCCGCCGAACGCCTCATTGCCGTGAAAATCGAATTTTCCGAAACTCCCGAGGCTTTCGAACTCAAGCTTTGCGATGAAGACGGTCTGTGCGTTAACGCAACGTTGAATAAAGATGGGCACAGCGGCATCGAGCGCGCACAAAACCCGGCAGCCGCCCGTAACAAGCTGGAAGAAAACCTCACCAAACTGGGCGGCACACTCTTGCACGCCGCCAGCCTCACACTGAAACTGCACGACGACTGGTTCTTCCCGGTCGGCCGCATCAACGCGTTACGCCGGGAAGCCGTCGATCTGCTGCTGGCCAGGCGCATCGCCCAACACCCCCGCCCCACCCGCCGTGCGCCCAGCGCTGCACCCGCCCTCTACCCCCAGGATGAGCTGAGCTATCTCGGTAACGTCTTCAACGCCAAAGCCCGCGCCTTTTATGAAAAACACGGCGTGCGCCTGATCGACGAAGCCTATGAAGCCGGCGCGGAAAAAGGCATGGTGTCGCTGATGATTACCAAGCACTGCCTGCGCCACAGCTTCAATCTATGCCCCAAGGAGGTCAAATACCTCAAACCTGACCCCATGACGCTGATGAACGGCAAGGAAAAACTCATCCTAAAATTCGACTGCCAGGCTTGCGAAATGCACGTCATCGGCAAGATGAAAAAAGGGGTAACGCTCCATCTTGGCCTTACCAACGCCCAGCCTTGCGGCTGAAAATGGCCGTAACGCCGCCCCGGGCGGGCTGCAAGCTTTATCGAGGCTGACCCATCAAGGCAAAAAAATGGCGCATCGCAGGATACGCCGTTTTTTTACACGACAATTTTTACTGCACGCGCACTTCCACGCGCCGGCCTTCGGCGGCATCGCCACTGCCCAAGGTCGACTCCGGGCGGCGGAATTTGATCTGCTCGAGCGCCACCCCACCAGCCACCAGCGCATCGCGCACGGCGACCGCGCGGGCCTTGGCGATGCGGGCATTCACCGCAGCATCGCCGGATGCATCATGAAAGCCCGACAAAAGCACGATGCCGTCGGCCTTGCCCGCCAAAGCTTCCGTGACTTGCGCCACGATGGCTTGATCCGCCGCATTCAGACTGGACGAACCCAGATCGAAATACACCTTGGCCAAGGCTTCGCCGACGGCCTCGATCTCGACGATTTCAATATCGATTTCCGTTGCAGAGGGCACACTTGCAGCAGCACTTACTTGCGCAACGGTCGGCGCGGCCGACTGTTTGGCTTTCCAAATACCCAAACCAGCCACCAAGGCGATTACGCCAAAAATGACGCCGGCCAGCACACCAAATACCACCCCTTGTGTTTCGTTTTCGTCTTGCGAAGACATGGATTTGCCCTTTGTTCGATGGAAACTGCGATTCTATCCCGCAAATGGGCGCAACAGTGTTTCAAGTGTCATTTCCACACTCCTCGCCCCTTGCGCCAGCCATACCGTGCCTTCTTGTATCGTGCATTCCAGCGCCATGTTGCGCGCAGCCAATGCTGCCATCGCCTCGCCATCTTCGGCGGACAAACGCAGCACGGTAAGATTACGAAAACGCGCCAGATCAGGGGCAATCTGTTCCCACCAGACATCCACAGCACGCCCGCCGTAAGCCAGCACCACAGCATTATCTGAGCGCTGCGCGCCTTTGCGGATGCGGCTCAAGTCCGGCTGCCCGACTTCGATCCAATCGCGCAACACGCCGCCCGCATCGACCGCCTGCAGCGCGCATTCGTCGTCGCTCGACAAGCCTTTGCCAAAGCTCAGATCTGGACTGGCGAACAGCGCAAAAGCCAAAATGCGCACCATCATGCGCAAATCGTTTTCCGAAGGGTGGCGCGCCACCGTCAGCGCATAATCCGCAAAATGCCCGCGATCGAGGTCGGAAACCGTAAGATTGAGTTTGAAAATCGTTGCTTTGAGTGCCATTGTTCTTTTCTTGGCTGACTTATCCAGAATCTGGGCGGACCAGCCGAAATTTCAATCAAAAAACCGCCCTAAATGCCGCACGCGCGCTTCAATGCGGCCAAACAGAAAACTCATGTCCTGGCTCCAATCCAGACCCAACAGGGCACAAGCTTCTGCCGACAGATGACGCACGCGAGCGCGCCCATGGCTGGCAAGGTTGAGGGCATTGGCCAGCACTTCGCCAACGTGCGTCGCAGCCGCCAGTTTATCGAGCGGCGGCTCCGGATCGTGATGATGCGCCACGGCCAGAATAAGCGGCTCTGGCAATTCCCAGGCACGCGCCAACACGGCACCAATCCAGCAATGATCGACACCAAAATGCCGGCGTTCGGCGGCGATGATGTCCAGGTTCGGATCGGCCCCCATGCTGTTACGCACCATCTGAAATTCCAGCGGCTGACAGCGCGCCATCCAGAGCGCCCCAATGTCGTGCAGCAGGCCGCATACCAGGGCAATATCGGCGGAAAATTGCCCGACTCTCGCCAATTCCTGTGTCGCCACGCCAACCGCCACGCTATGACGCCAGAAATTGCGGTCCATGCGACAAACGCGCGAAAACTCGGCAATGCTCACGGTGAGCACGATTTCGCGTAATTTGGCCATGCCGATCAGGGACAGCGCCACCTGAATATCGCGCACTTCACGCCGCCCCCGCCCGGCCGCTGCGGCGGCATTGGCAAACGAAAATACGCGCGCGGTAATCACGGGATCCTTGCTAATCAGATCCGTCAAGGAAGAAAGGCTCGCCGCCTCGTCGTCCAGGGTGCGCAACACATCCTTGACCACGGCCGGAAAAGCCGGCAACAAGGCAGCCCGCTGAATCACCTGCTCGGGTAGTAAGTGCAAGGGCATCACAGGCTCCGGTAGGCCAGTACCGCTGCGTGCAAACCGGCTAGGGCTGGCGCGCTCAAATCGGCATGGGCAAACACCTCGTCCAGGCGTTCAGCTTCCGCCGCCAGCTCGGCACTGCGTTCGTCCTCGGTACGCAAATCCGTTTCGCTGACACAGACAAACTCCACCTGGCGCAAACGCATCTGGCGCAAATTGGTTTCCGTCAGCGCGTGGCCGGCGGGCAAGGTGAAATCGATCACCCCTTGCTTGGCCACCACCAGCGGCTTACCCAGCAACATACCCTCAGCGACCTCGGCCATGGATAAAAAACGCAAACGCTCTGACATATTTGATCTTTATTTCATTCCTGACATACCGCATCCTAACGGCTGGCTTGGAAAGGTCAAGTCAAACCAGGACGAAACTGACTTTTATCAGAAAAGCGCAGAAAACAAGTGTAAAAAACCCGGCCGAGGCCGGGTTGCGTGATCAGGAAACTAGGCGACGATCACTCCTCTTCTTCGTCTTCCTCGAATTCATCCGGCAGACGGTGGGCAATGCCCTTGTGGCAATCGATGCAGGTTTTTCCTTCCGCTTTCGCCGCCATGTGTTTCTTGTACGGCGTCTTGCGCTGCAATTCTTCGCTCATCGCATCGAAATTGTGGCAGTTACGGCATTCACGCGAATCGCTGCTCTTCATGCGTTCCCACTCGCGGGTCGCCATTTCCATGCGGTGGCCGGTGAATTTTTCCTTGGTATCGATCACCCCGGTGATCTTGCCCCAGACTTCCTTACTCGCCTTGATTTTGCGAATGATCTTATGCGTCCAGTCCTTCGGCACATGGCAATCAGAACACACAGCGCGCACGCCGCTACGGTTCTTGTAGTGGATGGTTTCCTTGTATTCGACATAGACGTTGTCACGCATCTCGTGGCAACCGATACAAAAATCCATCGTATTGGTCGCTTCCATCCCCGTGTTGAACGCGCCCCAGAACAGGATGCCGGAGAAAAAGCCGACAACCAGCAAGGTCAGCAAGGAATATTTGACGCTGGGCCGGCGCAAGGCTCCCCAGCAGCGGCGCAAGGCGCCTTGGTTTTCTTGATTCATTTAGCCCCCCAGGCTTTTTTGGTGCCCCGCCCGGCGGGGCACCGGGCTGTCTTACAGCGACAGAATGTACTGGATCAGGTTCTTGATCTGAGCCTCATCCTTGGCCGGCGTGGTTTTCACCACCTTGTGTTCTTCTTCCGAACCGTCGGAAAGCTTGACCTTGGGGGCTGACGTCAGGTGGGTGAGAAGTTTCGCTTCAGAATCGGCCTTGCCTTTGAACTTGCCGGCAATTTTTTTGAAGGACGGACCATCTTTGTCTTTGTCCATACCGTGGCACTGGGTGCACTTGTTCTGCTTCATCAAATCCTTGGCCGTGGCTTCGTCAAAAGCTTGCGCCCCGGTGGCAAACAAAGCGGCGGCGGTACCGGCCAGCAAAACGGAGGTGATCTTGTGCAGTTTTTTCATTTCTCTCTCCCGAAAATAACGACCGAGCACCGGCTCGACCTTGGGCTGCATTTTCAGGAGCAGAGGGGTAAAAATCCTTGATCTGTGTCGCCAAAAACCGGGCCAGATGTAAAAAAACGTGTCCAGCCCGTGATCTTTGGAGGTAGGAAAGGCTTACGCGCCCTTCATCTTGTAATACGCGAGGTAAGCCCAGCACGCGGCACAAAAACCGGTGCTCACATCAAGGAAAGCAAAAATCAAAATCGCCCACCCCGGAATCATGCCCACGCTGGAGCCGAGCAGCCAGGTCACGAACATGGCCGTACCGGCGACAAAAGCAATTTTGTCGGCAAACATCTTGGAGCCGGCATTTTGCATCTTCTGCAGGTTCAGTTTTTTGGTGATGCTGGCAAAGAGTTTGTAAGAAAAACATTTGTGCGGCGATACGAAGCCACGAATAAAGCCGCCAACCGCGAGAAAAATCGCCACCCACTTGTACGGGGTGAATAGGTAAATGGCCGCAATCGTCGTGCTCATCAAGGCTTGCAAACGGTAGGCATTGGAGCAGATGGGGGCAATATCAAAGCGCAACATGGTGAGTTCTCCGCAGGTAAATAATTAAACACTGATATTCTAACTTACCATGCACAAACCGACAAATTTTTCTGCAAATTTTATTGCCCCTGCTTCATGAAACGCGACCTTGCGCTCCCCCAGGCCCTAGCGCAGCCCTTCGACAAGCCCAGGGCGCATGCGACAAAAATCGAACGTCTTACGCCCCCGGCAACAAGGGCAGCAGGCGTTCGAGATAGCCCTGCCAAGCGGGCAGTTGCAGAGAAAAATCAGCTTCCAGGCGCTGGCAATTCAGGCGTGAATTGGCCGGGCGCGCGGCGGGGGTGGGGTAATCGGCGCTGGGAATAGGCTTGATTGCGCTGGCTTCCAGGCGCAAGGTACGCCCCTGCATCTTGGCCAAACGCACGATTTCACACGCAAATGTGTACCAACTCACCGGCTGGGCCGCACTCAGGTGATATAGGCGATGCGCCGGAATGTTTCCGCTTTCCTGTTGCCATTGACGCAGTGCCAGGGCGGTGACATCGGCGATCAGCGCCGCGGGGGTGGGCGCACCGATCTGGTCGTCAACGACATTGAGCGCTTCGCGTTCGGCGGCCAGGCGCAAAATGGTTTTGACGAAATTGCCGCCGTGCTCTCCAAACACCCAGCTCGTGCGAAAGATCACGGATTGCGCACCCGCGACGCCTTGTATGGCCTCTTCCCCGGCGCGCTTACTCTGACCATAGACGCTACGCGGTGCCGGCGTATCGTCTTCGTCATAGGCACTGGTTTTCGTCCCGGAAAAAACATAATCGGTTGAATAATGCACCAGCTTTGCGCCGCAGTTGCGGGCGGCCAGGGCAAGTTGGCGCGGCGCTTCAGCGTTGATGGCATAGGCAAGCTCAGGCTCGCTCTCGGCTTTATCGACTGCGGTATAGGCCGTGGCATTGACGATGATTTGCGGGGCAAGCGCTTGTACCCGCGCCGCCAAACCTGCCGTGTCGGCCATATCGCAACTTTCGCGCCCCCAAGCGATGACTTCCCCCAAGGGGGCCAGCGCGCGCTGCAACTGCCAGCCGACCTGGCCATTTTTACCCAGTAGCAAAATTTTCATCGTTTCATTCTCGCGGCAAAATCAGGGCGGCAGTATGCCACCGGCCAAGGGAAAGCGGGTTTTGCGCCGGTGAATTTTGCGTATCACCGAGGCTTCCTTTATCCTCTGCCCTTCCCCAACGCGCCACCAGAACAATGAGTATCAGCATCAAAACGCCGGAAAACATTGAAAAGATGCGCCTTGCCTGCCGCCTGGCAAGCGAGGTGCTCGATTACATCGCCCCTTTTGTCATCCCTGGGGTGACGACGGACGAGCTCGATCGCCTCTGCCACGATTACATGGTCGAGGTACAAGGCTGTATCCCGGCACCGCTGAACTATGCGCCCTCGGGATACGACCCCTACCCCAAATCGATCTGCACCTCGATCAACCAGCAGGTATGCCACGGCGTACCCGGCGAGCGGGCGCTGAAGAACGGCGACATCGTCAACCTTGACATCACCACCATCAAAGACGGCTGGCACGGCGACACCAGCCGCATGTTCATCGTCGGCGAAGCGTCGATCCAGGCAAAACGCCTGTGCGACATCACCTTTGAATGCATGTGGCTGGGGATTTCAGCCGTGCGCCCTGGCGCGCATTTGGGCGACATCGGCGCGGTGATTCAAAAATACGCCGAGAAAAACGGCTATTCGGTGGTGCGCGAATTTTGTGGCCACGGCATCGGCGAAAAATTCCACGAAGACCCGCAGGTTTTACATTACGGCAAAGCAGGCTCCGGCCCGGAGCTGCGACCGGGGATGATTTTCACCGTCGAACCGATGATCAACGCTGGCAAAGCGGCCATCCGCGAAATGTCTGACGGCTGGACCATCGTCACCAAGGATCGCAGCCTTTCCGCCCAGTGGGAACACACGGTACTGGTCACCGACACCGCTTACGAGGTACTCACTCTCTCGGCTGGCAGCCGCCCCAAACCGAACTGGATTCCCTGATGCTTTTTCCGGTCGCCGCACTACGCCAACGCAGCCAAGCACAGCGCCACGACCGGGAAACACGCTATGCGCAGGATAACGATGCCGCCGCCTTATTGCGCGCGCGCGCCGAGGATGTTGATGCGCTGTTAAGCGAATTGTGGACTCTGAGCCGCTTTCCCGTCGCTGCCGCCCTCGCCGCCGTGGGGGGGTACGGGCGCGGGGAGCTGTATCCGGCTTCTGATATCGATCTGCTCATCCTGTTGCCACAAACTGCGAGCGCTGCCACGGCGAAAAAAATCGACGCCCTGCTCGCCTGTTTGTGGGATCTTGGCCTGGAAATCGGTCACAGCGTGCGCACCATCGATGAGTGCCTGATCGAAGCGGCCGGGGATCTTTCCGTACAAACGGCGCTATCGGAAGCCCGCTTACTCGCCGGTAACAGCAAAATTTTTGGCCGCTTCGAAAAACAATTTCGCCGCCACCTCAATGCGCGCAATTTTTACGATGCCAAACTGCTCGAACAAAAAGATCGCCACCAGCGCCACGACGAAACCCCGTACAGCCTCGAACCCAACATCAAGGAAGCTCCGGGTGGTCTGCGCGATTTGCACACCCTGCTTTGGATCGCCCGGGTCGCCGGTTTCGGCACGACCTGGGCGGAGCTTGCAACAAGCGGCATGGTCAGCCCGGAAGGGCAAATACTCGGGCAACAGCTGGAAGACTTTCTGCACCATTTACGCATCCGCCTGCATCTACTTTCCGGGCGGCGTGAAGAGCGTTTGCGTTTCGATTACCAGCGCTCGCTTGCGATGCGCTACGGTTACGCCGACAACAGTGAAAAACTAGCTTCCGAACAGCTGATGCAGGTGTATTACCGCAACGCCAAAACCCTGGTCATGTTCAACACCATCGTCCTGCAAAACATGGAATATGCGCTGTTTCCGGAAAACCGCCAGCATGCGCGTGATTACGATGCCGATTTCGAGCTCGTCGGCAACCAGCTCGCCATTCGCCAGCGCGAAGATTTCAAAACCCGGCCCCAGCTCATTTTCAAGGCATTTCGTGCCCTGCAGCAAAACCCCACGCTCAACGGCATGACCGCGCCGACCCTGCGCAGCCTGTGGCATGCCCGCCACCTTATCGACGACGCATTTCGTGCCGATCCGGTCAATCGCCGCCTGTTTCTTGAACTTTTACAAAACGACAGCGGTGTCGTCAGCGAATTTCGCCGGATGAATCAGCTCGACATTCTCGGCGCGTATCTGCCCAACTTTGGGCGCATCGTCGGCCAGATGCAGCACGACCTTTTCCATGCCTACACTGTCGATCAGCACAGCTTGCAGGTTTTGCGCAATCTGCGCCGTTTCACCTTGAGTGAATTCGCCCACGAATACCCGGAATGCTCGCGCATCATCAATGCCTTCGAGCGCCCCTGGCTGCTCTATATTGCGGCGCTTTTTCACGACATTGCCAAAGGCCGCGGCGGCGACCACTCGGAAAAAGGCACGGTAGATGCCGCCGAATTCTGCGCCCAGCACGGTTTGAGCGCCGATGACAGCGAACTCATCGTTTGGCTGGTGCGCCAGCATTTGCGCATGTCGCTGATCGCGCAAAAAGAAGACACCCACGACCCCGAGGTGATCGCCCGTTTCGCCGCGCTGGTCGGTGATGTGCGCCATTTGCAGGCACTCTATCTCCTGACCCACGCCGACATTCGCGGCACCAGCCCGAAGGTGTGGAACGAGTGGAAAGGCAAGCTGCTTGCCGACCTTTACCAGGCCACCTTGCATCATTTGAGCGGCGACGAAAGTCCGGCCGCGCACGGCATCATCGCCGAACGCCAAGCCGAGGCCATGCGCCAGCTGCGCTTCTTTGCCCTCTCCGATACCGTGCACGAACGTCTGTGGCGACAACTCGATACGGTTTATTTCCTGCGCCATTCCGCCGAAGAAATTGCCTGGCACACGCGCGCCCTGCACTACCGCATCCACAACCAGCAACCGGTGGTGCGCGCCCGTCTGGGCGAATTGAGTAACAGCGTGCAGGTCATGGTCTACACCCTCGACCAACCCGACCTTTTTGCCCGCCTGGCCGGCTTTTTCGCCCGCGCCGGCTACAGCGTGGTGGATGCCAAAATACACACCACGGCACATGGTTACGCACTCGACAGTTTCGTTTTACTAGCGGTCGAGGCGCAAGAAGTGCAGCGCGAAACGCTCGATTACATCGAGCACGAGTTGGAACAGCGCTTACGCCGTCAGTTACCGCCGGAAGCGCCTTCGGCGGTGCGCCTCTCGCGCCAGCTGCGGCATTTTCCGATCAAACCGGAAGTCAGCGTGCGCCCGGACGACAAGGGTACGCACTATGTTTTATCCCTGGTCGCCGCCGATCGTCCCGGCCTGCTCTACTTGATCGCACAAACCCTGGCCGAACACGGCGTTCAGGTGCACACCGCCAAAATCGCCACCTTGGGCGAGCGCGCCGAAGACGTTTTTCTGGTCAGCGGTGCCGACTTAAACGACCCCGCCCGCCGTATCAGGCTAGAAACCGTACTCATGGAACGGCTGCAGGTGTGAGGTAAAACTCAATCCCCGGCGGGTGAAATGCGGAAAGATTTGACTTCCGGGCGCTGGCGCAAGGCTTCGGCAAAGCGCGAAATATTGGCCGGGTTGGTCGTGCTCAGAATCATTTTGTACTCATACCAGCTGCCGTCATCGGCCAAGCGATAACTCATGTTGGCGATGGAAAACCCGGCTGCCGTGACGTAGCTGCGCAATACCGCTTCGGGAAACGGCGTAGCGCGATCAAAACGTATGCTGTGGTGGGCATAAAAATGCGCTGGCAGGCGCGCTTCGATCCAGCGAAACAGCGACAAGGTGCCCAAAGTGAGGGCAGTTGCCAGCACTGCCGGCAGATAGAAACCCACGCCGATCAAAACGCCGATGGCCGCGGTCGTCCAGATCGAGGCTGCCGTCGTCAGACCGCGCACGGTGAAACTTTCCTTGAAAATCACCCCGGCCCCGAGAAAACCGATACCCGTCATGATGCCTTGCGCCATGCGTGTCGGGTCGGTGCGCACGGTGTCCATGGGGACGCCCGGCAGCCATTTCCACTGATAAAGCGTCACCAACATCAACAAGCTGGACGCCATACACACCAGGGCATGTGTGCGAAAACCGGCCGGTCGGCCGTGGTAGCTGCGCTCCAGACCGATGATGCCGCCTGCGATCAAAGCGGCCACGAGATGCGCGGAAATCGTTGCCAGATCATCCATAGTCGTCTCCCGGAGCCTGCCTTGGCCCCGGAAAACGGTATACGCCCTTATTTACTGTGTCGGCAAGCGTTTTTTTCAGCCCCGCCCAGGCAGCACTTCATGCAGCACTTCATGCGAGCGAAAATTCCAGGCCGGTCGTCCCTGCACTGATCCGGATCACATCCTTGGCAGCAAATTTGCCTTCAAGAATGGCCTTGGCCAGCGGATTTTCGATTTGCTGCTGAATCGCACGTTTCAAGGGGCGCGCGCCAAACACCGGGTCGAAACCGGCTTTTGCCAGCTCCAGCAGGGCCGATTCCTCGACCACCATGCCCATTTCGAGCTGCGCCAAGCGTTTTTCCAGATAGGCAAGCTGAATGCGGGCGATACCGGCGATATGTTTTTCGTCCAGGCTGTGAAAGACCACCGGCTCGTCGATGCGGTTGATGAACTCGGGGCGGAAATAGCTTTTCACCTCGTTCATCACCGCTTCTTTCACCGCCGCATAATCCTCGCCCGCCATGTGCTGAATCATCTGGCTACCCAGGTTGGAAGTCATGACGATCACCGTGTTTTTGAAATCGACCGTGCGCCCCTGACCATCCGTCATGCGCCCGTCGTCGAGCACTTGCAATAAGACGTTGAACACGTCGGGATGCGCTTTTTCGACTTCGTCCAGCAAAACGACGCTATAGGGTTTGCGCCGCACGGCTTCGGTCAGATAACCGCCCTCTTCGTAGCCGACGTAACCCGGCGGCGCGCCGATCAAACGCGCCACCGAGTGTTTTTCCATGAATTCGCTCATGTCGATGCGAATCAAATGGTCTTCGGCATCGAACATGAATTCTGCAAGCGCCTTGCACAACTCGGTTTTGCCCACACCGGTCGGCCCCAGAAAAAGGAAAGAGCCATAGGGGCGGTTCGGGTCGGCAAGCCCCGCACGCGAGCGGCGAATGGCATCGGCCACCAGGCGCACGGCCTCGTCTTGGCCGACGACGCGCTGATGCAGGCGCGCTTCCATGTGCAACAATTTATCGCGCTCGCCTTGCAACATTTTGCTGACCGGAATGCCGGTGGCACGGCTCACCACCTCGGCAATTTCTTCCGTGCCGACTTGCGTGCGCAGAAGCTGATGCGCGCGTTTTTCGCCGTGACTCGCTTTTTCCGCCGCCTTGAGCTGCGCTTCCAACTGCGGCAGCTTGCCGTATTGCAGCTCAGCCACCTTATCGAGCCGCCCTTCGCGCTGCAGGCGGGCAACATCGGCCTTAAGGCGGTCGATTTCTTCCTTGATCTGCGCCGAACCGAGTACCGCCGATTTTTCTGCCTTCCAGATTTCTTCCAAATCGGAATATTCCTTGGTCAGCTTAACGATTTCCTCCTCGATCAAGGCCAAGCGTTTTTGCGAGGCTTCGTCCTTCTCTTTTTTGACTGCCTCGCGTTCGATTTTCAGCTGGATGATGCGCCGATCGAGCTTGTCCATCGCCTCCGGTTTGGAGTCGATTTCCATCTTGATGCGCGCCGCAGCTTCGTCGATCAGGTCGATCGCCTTGTCCGGCAGAAAGCGGTCGGTGATGTAGCGGTGCGAGAGTTCTGCCGCCGCAACGATCGCCGGGTCAGTGATATCCACCCCGTGGTGCAGTTCGTACTTCTCTTGCAAACCGCGCAAAATGGCGATGGTCGATTCCACCGATGGCTCTTCCACCAGCACTTTCTGGAAACGGCGCTCCAAGGCGGCATCTTTTTCGATGTATTTGCGGTATTCATCCAAGGTCGTGGCACCGATACAGTGCAACTCGCCGCGTGCCAGCGCCGGTTTGAGCATGTTGCCCGCATCGATCGCGCCCTCAGCTTTGCCGGCCCCCACCATGGTGTGCAATTCGTCGATGAACAAAATGATGCGCCCTTCATCCTGCGCCACCTCCTTCAACACCGCCTTCAAGCGCTCCTCGAACTCGCCACGGTACTTGGCTCCGGCCAGCAGCCCGGCCATGTCGAGCACCAGCACCTGCTTGCCTTTGAGCGTTTCCGGCACTTCGTCGTTGACGATGCGCTGCGCCAAGCCTTCGACAATCGCCGTTTTGCCCACGCCGGGCTCACCAATCAACACCGGATTATTTTTCGTGCGCCGCTGCAAAATCTGAATGGCACGGCGGATTTCATCGTCACGCCCGATCACCGGATCGAGCTTGCCTTGGCGTGCGCGCTCGGTCAGATCGAGGCAGTATTTTTTCAAGGCTTCGCGCTGAGTTTCTGCCTCCTGGCTATCCACCCCCTGCCCGCCGCGCACAGCGAGAATCGCCGCTTCCAGGGCTTTGCGCTGCAAACCATGCTGGCGCGCCAAACGGCCAGTTTCACCTTTGTCATCGGTCAGCGCGAGCAAGAACATTTCACTGGCAATGAACTGATCGCCGCGTTTTTGCGCTTCCTTGTCCGTCAAATTGAGCAAGTTCGTCAGCTCGCGCCCCACCTGCACATCGCCGCCATGCCCTTCGACCTTGGGCAAGCGCTGCAAAGCCAACTCCAGATCACGCTTCAAGACCGGCACATTGACGCCGGCGCGCCCCAAAAGCGACACGCTGCCGCCCTCTTCCTGATTCAGCAAAGCCAGCAAAAGGTGTTGCGCCTCGATGAATTGCTGGTCATTACCATTGGCAAGACTTTGTGCATCCCCCAGGGCTTCCTGGAATTTGGTGGTCAGTTTATCGAGTCGCATGGCAGTTTCCTCAGGCAAAAATTGACATGAGTGACAAATGAGGCAGAAGGCGGGAATTTCAAGAGACAATTTGTCGCGCCCTGGCACAAAAACCCCAGGCAAACCGCTAAAATCTCATATGGATAACGGTCGCCAGCGCATTCAAGCGCAGACCCTCATACAAAAGCAGAATTACCGGGAGAGAGCCCATGCCAAACACACCAATGACACTGCGCGGCAAATTGATCGCCATGACCCTGGCAACCATTGTTGCCCTCATCATTTTGTTCGTCTACCTGCTCCTCGACGACAAACAGCGCATGATGGAAGACCGCCAGAACAAGGTGCGCAACCTGGTTGAAGTGGTGGTTTCCACCTTGGCCAAATACGAAGCACAGGCACGCGCCGGCCAGATGAGCGAAGAAGACGCCAAACAGCAGGCTCTTGCTGTGATCAGTGCCATGCGCTACGACAAAGTCGAATATTTCTGGGTTCACGCCCCGCGCCAAAAAATGCTGATGCACCCGATCAAACCGGCAGAGGGCTGGCCGGCACTCGATCAGGTAAAAGACCCGACGGGTAAGCAGATTTTTGTCGCCATGGATGAGGTGCTGGAAAAACAAGGCGAGGGTTTTGTCGACTACCTCTGGCCCAAACCGGGTTCGGATGCGCCGGTACCCAAAATCTCCTACCTTGCAAGTTTCAAACCTTGGGGGTGGGCCGTGGGTTCTGGCATTTATGTCGATGATGTCGATGCGCAATTTCGCCGCGACGCGTTAAGACTCCTCCTCTGGGGCTTGGGAATTTCCGGCTTCATCAGCATTTCGCTTTTGCTCGTTTCGCGCAATATCCTGAACACCTTGGGCGGCGACCCGGCGGCCGCCAGCGCCGTCACCCGCCGCATTGCCGCCGGCGACCTGTCGAGCAATGTCGACGCTCCCCCGGGGGAAAGCCTGCTCGCCGACATCGCCCGCATGCAAGACACCTTGCGCACGATGATTTCCACTATTTTGGAAAATGCCGAGCATGTCGCCAGTTCGGCCAATCAACTTTTGGGTGCCGCCGAAGAAGTCGCCGACCGCTCACAACGCCAAAGTGATGCCGCTTCTTCCATGGCCGCCTCGGTGGAAGAAATGGCGGTCAGCATCGACCAGGTGCGCGAAAATGCCCATGAAGCGCACGCCATTTCGCAAAATTCGGCCACGGTTTCGGAAGAAGGCGCTTCCGTCATTCATTCTGCCGCAAGCGAGATGCGACAAATTTCCGAAGCGGTGCAGGCTTCTTCGGAAATCGTCGAAGATTTGGGCCGCCAGTCGGATCAGATCACCTCCATCGTCAATACGATTCGCGAAATTGCCGACCAAACCAACCTGCTCGCGCTCAACGCCGCCATTGAAGCGGCGCGCGCCGGCGAACAGGGGCGCGGTTTTGCCGTGGTTGCTGACGAAGTCAGGAAGCTTGCCGAACGCACCAGCCTGTCCACCACCGAAATCGCCACCATGGTGACGCGCATCCAGCAAGGCACGCGCGGCGCAGTGTCGAGCATGCAAGCCGGTGTCTCCAAGGTGAGCAGCGGGGTCAATCTCGCCAGCCAGGCCGGCGAATCGATCAACAGCATCCGCGATGGCGCGCAACGCGTCAGCGACGTGGTCAACAGCATTTCCGATGCCATCGCCGAGCAAAGCCACGCCAGTAACGACATCGCCCACAAAATCGAAACCATCGCTCAAATGTCGGAAGAAAGCGCTTCCGCCGTGCGCCACACGGCCGATGCCGCCCGCCGCCTGCACCAACTCTCCGGCGAACTCCACGCTGCGGTTGCCCAGTTCAAGACCTGAGCGCAAGCGCCAGAAAACCAAGCCATCCTCTGCGGGTGGCTTTTTTTCGTCCGCCACCGCCTTTTCAGGCAAACCGTCGAGGCGATAAACCACGGGCAAAACAAGGTCCACAACCGCCCGTTGGTGCGCGAATCATTGGTACCGCGCAAGACAGAATGACTCTAGGTGCAGCACAGCATGGACGAGAGCAACAAAAAACCCCGGATACAGCGCGATGTATCCGGGGTTTGTACGCCTTAGCGGCCTTGCGTCCGCCTCTGTCGGTTTAGTCCTACAACATGCCTAGGGTGCGCGGCAGCCAGAGGGAGATTTCCGGCACATAGGTCACCAGCACAAGGAATACCAGCATGGAGAGCAGCCAGGGCCAGACCGCGATGGTCAGTTCGGTGATGCCCATCTTGGTGATGCCGGAGGCGACGTACAGGTTCAGGCCGACCGGCGGGTGACACATGCCCACTTCCATATTCACCACCATGACAATGCCAAAATGCACCGGATCGATGCCCAGTGTCATGGCAATCGGGAACAGGATGGGGGCCAGAATCAACACGATGGAAGACGGCTCCATGAAGTTACCCATGATCAGCATCAAAATGTTGGCCATGATCAAGAATCCGATCACGCCAATACCGGTGCCCATCATGAAATTGGCCATGGCTTGCGGGATATTCTCGTGCGTCATGAGGAAGGAGAAAAGCACCGCATTGGTGATGATGTAGAGCAGCATGGCGCTCATATTGGCCGAATTGAGCAGCACCTTCGGCACATCAGAAAGACGCAGATCTTTATAGATGAACACCGCCACGATGAAGGCGTACACCGCGCTCATGGCAGCCGCTTCAGTCGGCGTGAAGATGCCGCTATAAATCCCGCCCATCACCACCACAATCAGGAAAAGCCCCCAGGCAGAGGCGCGCAGCGCTTGCAAACGCTCTTTCCAGCTGGCCTTTTTCATGCGCGGATAACCGAATTTACGCGCCCGGTTCCAGGTCACGAAACCGAGGAAACAGGCCAGCAGCAAGCCGGGAATCACCCCTGCCATGAACAGCGCACCGACCGAAGTATTGGTCGACACCGAATACATCACCATGACGATGGAGGGCGGAATCAAAATACCCAGCGCCCCCGACGTGGTGATGACGCCCGCCCCGAATTTATTCGGGAAACCCTGCTTCACCATCGCCGGCAAAATAATCGCGCCAATCGCCACCACGGTCGCCGGGCTGGAGCCCGATACGGCAGCGAACAACGCGCAGGCGACCACACCGCCCAAGCCCAGACCGCCGTGCCAGTGACCGACCATGGAAGTGGCAAAATTGATCATGCGCCGCGCCACCCCACCGTGGGTGAGGAAGTTGCCGGCCAGGATGAAGAAGGGAATCGCCATGATTTCGAACTTTTCGATCCCCGTGAACAACTTCAAAGCCACGGATTCGATCGGCACCTGCGTCATGGTGAACAGGAAGGTCAGCACAGTGAGACCCAGCGAAATGGAAATGGGCATCCCGGTCAGCATCAAGGTCGCCAGGATGACAAAAATAATCAGCGCGCTCATTATTTGTCCTCCTTGCCGGCGGGGGCATCGGTTTGATTTTCCGCCTCGCCATACTGCTTGTGCTTCATATCCTGCGGGTGCAGATCGTCACCCATGTCATAAGGATTGGCATCCACCGGCAGCACCTCTTCCTCGATACCATCGACGTGACCATGATCGTGGTGCGGCAATTCGCCCGTACGCACGAAAGAGTAGATGACCTGCAAGAAACGGAAACACATCAGGTAAGAGCCCAGCGGCACGGCGGAATAAACGATCCAGGTCGGCCATTCGAGGTCCGGCGTGACCGGGCCTTCGTACATCTCACCGGTATCCAGGCCGAGCCAGGAGAAGATCTGGTAATGCGCGCCATTTTCGAGCACAAAGGTCAGCCCCAGGCTGCCCACGACGAAGGTGAAAAACGCCCCTGCCGAAAGGCCAAAAATGATGAATTTTTTACGGTTTTTTGCCGTCAGACGGTTGATCAGCACATCAACCCCGACGTGAATGCCGGTGCGTACGCCATAGGCCGCGCCAAATTTGGCCATCCACACAAACATGATGATGGTCAGCTCCTGCGCCCAACCCATGTTGATTTCCAGGAGCCAATCCTGCACGCCGGGAATGTCCCAGCCGCTACTGAAGCGATGTGCTACCGATAAAAAAATGATCAGCGTCGCCGTGCCCATGAGGAAGGCAATCAGCCACTCCTCCAGATGATCGAGAAATTTCATGTTTTCCCCTCGTTAACCCAACTTCCGCCGGTTGTGGCCGGCGGAAGGACTTTGTTTGAAACTTTTTACAGTGCGTTCGGATTAAAACCCGTCGCTTGATACACGGCATCGATGGTCTGCTTGCCGACGCGGCTTTCCATCTTCTTATGTACCGGCACCAGCACCTTCTTGAAGGCTGCGCGCTCGGCGGCGGTCGGCGTGTAGACCTCGGTTTTACCGCTCTTCTTCACCGCTTCCAGCGCATTGTCGTTTTCCACCTTGGCGATCTGGTTGGCGTAGCGCGTGGACTGGACCATGGCTTCATCCAGTTGCTTGCGAATATCGCCCGGCAAACCGTCCCAGAATTTCTTGTTGACGATCACGGCATAACCGAGATAGCCGTGGTCGGTGAGCGTCAGGTGTTTTTGCACTTCGTGCATTTTCTGGGTGTAAAGATTGGAAATCGGGTTTTCCGTGCCATCGACCACGCCTGTTTGCAGCGCCTGGTACACCTCGGAGAACGCCATCACCTGCGGCAATGCCTTAAGCGCGCGGATTTCTTCTTCCAACACTTTGGAAGACTGAATACGCATTTTTTTGCCTTTCAAATCTTCCGGCGTCTTGATCGGCGTGTTGGCCGAGAAAGACTTGAAACCGTTATCCCAGAAAACCAAGCCGCTGATCCCCTTGGGTTCGAGCTTGGCCAGGAGTTGCTTACCGGCCGGGCCATTCGTCACTTTGTGCAGGGCATCGTAGTTATCGAAAATGTAGGGCAGATCGAAAACCTCGAATTCGCGCACGCCGAGCGGGCCGAATTTGGCCAGCGACGGGGCCAGCATCTGTACTGCCCCCAGCTGCAACGCTTCCATTTCTTCCTTGTCTTTATACAAGGTGGAGTTGGCATAGACCTCGACCTTGACCTTGCCTTGCGTCAGCTCACTGGCTTTCTTGGCAAAAAATTCCGCCGCCTTACCTTTGGGGGTATCGCCGGCCACGACGTGGCTGAACTTGATCACAATCGGCTGCTGCGCATAAGCGCCCAGCGAGGCGGCGCAAGCAAACAGGCCGACCAGAAGTTTGGAAACTTTCATCGATTTCTCCTCTTTAGAATGGAATGCCGCAAAAACCCTTGCTAGCGAAGCAAAGTATTACGGAGGGCGTAAATCTTCGGTATTGTGGTTTTCCACATCCCGGCGCCGGGTTAACATCGCCACATGTCGCCCCTTCCACACCCTGCCCGCGCACCCATCAACAGGCAGCGCCTCTCCTGGTACCTGTTGCTGCCCAAATTGGGGCTGGCGCTGCTCATCGCCGCCTTGATTGCGCTACTCTGGTTACTGCAAAAAAGCGAGCGCGAAGAGCAACATAACGTCTTGATCAAAGACGTTTTATGGCTGGAACAAAGCCTGCGTTTTCATCTGGAAAATCATCGCGAGCAACTGCAACAACTCGCCGGCGAATTAGCGGAAGAAACGCAACATCAGGAACAAAGCACCCTGTTTCAGCTGCGCGCCAGCCATTTCCTGAAAAACAACCCGGACATCTTGCGCCTGGGTTGGCTCGATGCTCAGGAAAAAAACATCCTCACGCTCCCCATCCATCTACAGCGCCCGGCGGATTCTCCGCAAGCGCAAATTCTGAGTACCGCCTTCGATACCGCGCGCCGCCTGGGCAAGGCGGTCTATAGCGCGCCCTACTTGAATACGGCGCAAGATGGCCAGATTCACCTCCTTTTACCGATCTATCACAGTGGCGAACTCAGCGGCATGTTGCAAGCCACCTATCGTCTGAACCTTTTATTGAGCAAACAGATTCCCTGGTGGTTCACCGAAAAATACAAGGTTGAAATCGTCGATGACAACGAGCAGATTTTCGCCAGCAAAACCCAGGTTGCCGGAACCAGCAGCGATTCCTATCTACTGGCTTTCGACCCGCCCGGGCAGGGTTTGCGCCTGAAAATCAGCAGCTACCCCAGCACCCAGAATCCACTGCAAAACATGCTCACCCTGGCCATTTTGTTTCTGGCCCTGGGGGTGTTTGCCAGCCTATGGCTGGTGCGCGGCCTGATGCAAAAAAGCACCCGTGCCGAAGCCGCCTTGCGGGCAGAACACGCATTTCGCACCGCCATGGAAAACTCGCTCACCGTCGGCATGCGCGCTCGCGATCTCAATGGACGCATCATTTACGTCAATCCTGCCTTCTGCAAAATGACCGGTTTTTCTGCCGAAGAACTGGTCGATCACAGCCCGCCCATGCCCTACTGGGCTCCGGAACATCTGGATGAAGCACGCGCCATGCACCAGACCGTGCTTGCTGGCTTGGCCCCGGAAGAAGGTTTCGAACTCACCTTCATGCGTAAAGACGGCGAACGGTTCGAAGCGCTCGTCTATGAGGCCAAATTGATTGACGGCAACGGCCGACACACCGGCTGGATGGCCTCCGTGCTCGATATTACCGAGCGCAAGCGCGCCGAAGAACTGGCCCGCCAGCAGCAGGAGCAGCTGCAATTCACCGCCCGCCTGGTCACCCTGGGCGAAATGGCCTCCACCCTCGCCCACGAATTAAACCAGCCGCTCGCCGCAATTGCCAGTTACAACACCGGCTGCCTGAATCTGCTTGCAACAGAAAATTTTTCCTGCGCCGAATTACGCCCAGCCCTCGAAAAAATGGCGACGCAAGCCCAGCGCGCCGGCCGCATCATTCGCCGCGTACATGATTTCGTACGCCGCAGCGAACCCAAACGCGCCCCCTGTGCGCTGAGCGACATCATCGACGACTGCCTCGCCTTCATCGAACCGGAAGCGCGCAAACGTCATATCCGCATCGAAACCACCTTGCCAGCACTGCCGGACATTTCGCTTGATCGCCTGCTCATCGAACAGGTTTTGCTCAATCTTTTGCGCAATGCCCTCGACGCCATGGCCGATACCGCCCCCGCCCATCGTCAGCTGCACCTGGATGTGGCACTTGGCACGCAAGACATTCGCCTGCACGTCACCGACTACGGCTGCGGCATCGCACCGGAAATCGCCGACAAACTTTACACCGCGTTTTTCACCACCAAATCGGAAGGCATGGGCATCGGTTTATCCATTTGCCGCTCGATCATCGAATTTCACCGTGGCCGCCTGTGGGCAGAAGATTTACCCGATTCTCCGAGCGGCAGCGGCACCCGTTTCACCTTCACCCTTCCCCTGGACTCTAACGCCGAATGAACACCCCGCAAGCCCACCTGGTCGACGACGATGAGGCCATCCGCGATGCCCTGGCCTGGCTCTTCAAATCCCGTGGCCTGCCCACTGCCGCCTATGCCAGCGCCGAGGATTTTCTCGCCGCCTGGACGCCCGCCACCCGTGGTTGCGTGGTTCTCGACATGCGCATGGAAGGAATGAGTGGCCTGGATTGTTTCGACGCCTTGCTCGCCCGCAGCGCCAGCCTGCCGGTGATTTTCCTCACCGGCCACGGCGATGTGCCGCTGGCGGTTGCTGCACTCAAACGAGGGGCTTTCGATTTTTTTGAAAAACCCTTCAACGACAACGCGCTGGCCACCCGCGTCAGCGAAGCCCTTGCGCATGATGCCCAACAGCACGCCGCCCACGCCAGCGCCGACTCGATCAAGCACCGCGTCTTGCAACTCACTCCACGCGAGCATCAGATCATGGAGGGCATTCTCGCCGGCAAATACAACAAGGTAATTGCCGACGAACTCAATATCAGCACGCGCACGGTCGAAGTACACCGGGCCAATTTGTTTGAAAAAATGCAGGTCAAAACCGCGGTGGAATTGGCGAATTTGCTGAAATCCGCCCCCTTATAAATCACCCAGCACCGTTTCGCGCTTCCCTTGCCGGTTTTTTTTCGCTAGCATGCTGCCACGCTTTCTGCCGGAACAATTCCGCCAGCATTCACGAGCATCTACTTGCTCTTACAAGCTTCTTCTTTTGCTCCTCCTTCTTCCTGAAAGGCCATCATGAGCGCACACATCCATTACGTCACCGACGCCACCTTCGAGGCGGAAGTCCTCCAGGCCGAGCTGCCGGTGCTCGTCGATTACTGGGCCGAATGGTGCGGTCCGTGCAAGATGATTTCCCCCATCCTGGACGAAATCGCCGCTGAATACGCCGGAAAACTCAAAGTCGCCAAGGTCAACATCGACGACAACCAAGGCACCCCGGCCAAATACGGCATCCGTGGCATCCCCACGCTGATGCTGTTCAAGAACGGCAACATCGAAGCCACCAAAGTCGGTGCACTCTCCAAATCGCAACTCGCCGCTTTCATTGACAGCGCGCTGTAATCCCCTTAGTCTTGCCGCCTGAAAGTGCCGCGCGCACTTTCAGGCTGACGCCGGCAGGCCCAGAAACAGCAAATCTCCCTGCCCCAACGCGTCCTTACCAACACTCCCCGAAGCACACGCTTGACGCCACAGCCCGCTGGCCCCTGCCGCCTTTTTGCTGTCTTTCCTGCTGCCCGGCGCCCCTCTTACATTCCCCATGCAACTCTCCGAACTCAAGACCCTACACGTCAGCCGCTTGCTCGACATGGCTACCGAACTCGCCATCGAAAACGCCAACCGGATGCGCAAGCAGGAACTCATTTTTGCCGTGCTCAAGGCGATTGCCCGTAACGGCGAAACCATTTACGGCGACGGCACCCTGGAAGTCCTCTCCGACGGCTACGGCTTTCTGCGCTCCGCCGACACCTCTTACCTCGCCAACCCGGACGACATTTTCGTCACCCCCTCGCAGATCCGCCGCTACAACCTGCGCACCGGTGACACCATCGAGGGCGAAATCCGCACCCCGAAAGATGGCGAACGCTACGTCGCCCTGACCCGCGTCAGCGAGATCAATGGCTTCCCCCCGGAAGCCAACAAAACCAAGATCATGTTCGAGAACCTGACGCCCCTGCATCCGATGCGTCACTTCAAGCTCGAACGCGATGTCAAGTCTGACGAAAACATCACCAGCCGCGTCATCGACATGATTTCACCCATCGGTGCTGGTCAGCGCGGCCTCATCGTCGCCCCGCCGAAAACTGGCAAAACGGTGATGCTGCAAAACATTGCGCACGCACTCGCCGCCAATCACCCGGAAGTCGCGCTGATCGTCCTCTTGATCGACGAACGTCCGGAAGAAGTCACCGAAATGACGCGCACCGTCAAGGGTGAAGTCGTCGCCTCCACCTTCGACGAACCGGCCAGCCGCCACGTCGCCGTCGCCGAAATGGTCATCGAAAAGGCCAAGCGCCTGGTCGAACACAAGCGCGATGTGGTCATCCTGCTCGATTCCATCACCCGCCTTGCCCGCGCCTACAACACCGTGCAGCCCGCTTCCGGCAAGGTACTCACCGGCGGCGTCGATGCCAATGCATTACAAAAACCCAAACGTTTCTTCGGTGCCGCCCGCAATATCGAAGAAGGCGGCTCGCTGACCATCCTCGCCACTGCCCTGATCGACACCGGCAGCCGCATGGACGAAGTCATCTACGAAGAATTCAAGGGCACCGGTAACTCAGAAATCCACCTCGACCGCCGCATGGCCGAAAAACGCATGTACCCGGCCATCAACGTCAACCGCTCCGGCACCCGCCGCGAGGAATTGCTGCTGAAACCGGATGTCCTGCAAAAAATGTGGGTTCTGCGCAAACTCTGCTACCCGATGGACGACCTCGAAGCCATGGAATTCCTGCTCGACAAGGTCAAATCCACCAAGGGCAACGCCGAATTCTTCGACGCCATGCGCCGCGGCTAAGACCGCAATACCCGGAACGCAAACAATGGCCATCACTCCGTCCCCCCTCCTGGCAGGGCAATCGCATGAAAGTCACGCAAGCCGAGCAGTTGAGCGCGGTAGAGGCCAGAGGTGGCAGCGATAAGCCTTCTGACCTTGATGCCGCTCTTGCGTTTGATGGGGTCGAGGCGAATGATGTTGAGGGTGATGTGCTTTAAGACGGCGAGGTTGTGAGCGGCATAGCCCGCTCACCGAGTTGCACCTCATATGGCGCGGCATGACTTTCGAGCCGGGGGCACCGTTCTTCGGCCCGATTACAGGTGTATTCAAGACAATGTTGGAGGATGTTCGCGGCATGGCTTGCGCGGACTTCTGACGCCTTGCGTTCAACATCGACATGGTCTCGAACACTTCTCCTCGTTCGGCCCTTCGCTCCTTACCGGCAGCTACTACGGCCTCTGCTGACTTCTGTGCGGCTTTGCCGCATCCCTCCCGTTGGTCGGGACCAGCCTTCGGCTGTCCTGCGCCCTGCGGGCTGGTCGCTCCACCTTCCGGCGTCAGCCTTTCAGCCATGAGGCGAGATCTCCCCGGGTAAGAACACACTCCTTCTCTACACAACCGCCGGATTTACGCCACTTCGCCTTGATCACGAGAGCTTCGCGGAATTTCGCCCGCTCGCCCTGCTCGGTAACGCCTTCTATCCGGTTCCTGTCCATCGGCTCGCAGTTTCGCTCCACCCCGTCCACGGAATCCTTTGCACAGGATTCCGGCTGCGGCAGCACAACGCATGCGTTGTGAAACCCTGCCTCGCCCTCCCCACAATCGGTCACCCTCATGCAGTTGCGCTTCGCTTCGTTCGCTGTGATCAACTTACGGTAAGACTTTCACCCACGAGAGTGCGCCCGTGCCGGGCGCACAGCAAAAAGGGCACCGCAGTGCCCATGGTGTCGACCCGATGCCTTATCGGCAGATTTCAAGCCGTCGTATTGATGATTTTTCCTGTTTGCTGACCTTGAGCATTGACCACGACACGCGGCGCTTCGCCACTGGCGGCTTCGACGGGGCGCGGCTCGCTGCGCTCAGTAGGCGGTGCAGCAACGCCTGCAGCGGCAGTTTGCGGGGTAACGGCGGGAACGTAGGCGCCGGATGCGCCAACCGATGCAATGTCCATAATCAACTCCTTCACACGAGCAAGGGATACGCTCACTCTACACGAATGCCGCGAATCGTCCAGTAAACTACGCCCCATGCTCCCTGAACGCCCCGCCATTCTCAGCATCATCCCACCGATGACGCAGCTGAACATTCCCTACCCCGCCACCGCCTATCTCACCGGCTTTTTACGCGCGCGCGGCTTTCCCGCCCGACAGGCCGATCTGGCCATTCATCTCGTGCTCGATCTGCTTGCGCCCGAGGGCCTGGACGCTTTGCACGAGGCAGCCGAGGCTTTGCCACGCAAACGGCGCTCGGCAAGCCTTAAATTTTTTCTCAACGAATTTCCCCGTTACCGCTACGCCACTGGCCCGACGCTGGCGTTTTTGCAGGGACGCGACCCCTCGCTTGCCCAGCGCATCGTGTCGCGCAGTTTTCTGCCCGAAGGACCGCGTTTCTCGGCACTCGAACATTATCTCGACGATGACAGCGGCGATCCGCTCAACTGGGCCTTCGGCGCACTCGGCCTGCAAGACCGGGCGCGCCATTTCGCCACGCTGTTCATCAACGACCTGGCCGATATCATCCGCGAGGCGGGCGATGCGCGCTTCGAATTCATCCGCTACGGCGAATCCTTGGCGCAAAGCCAAGGCAGTTTTGCGCCACTGGCCGCAGCATTGGCCGCGCCGCCCAGTCTGGTAGATCGTTTTCTTGAACGCCGCCTGTTCGCCACCCTGCAAGAAAATCCACCGCAGATCGCCCTCTTTTCCGTCCCCTTCCCCGGCTCGGTTTATGCGGCCTTTCGCATGGCACAAAGCATCAAGGCGCAACACCCGGAAATCGTCACCGTGCTGGGCGGCGGCTGGGTCAATACCGAATTGCGCGAACTCGCCGAAGCGCGCGTTTTCGACTTTTTCGACTACGTCACCCTGGACGATGGCGAAAAGCCGTTGCTTGCCCTGATCGAGCACTTGAGCGGCAGCCGCCCGCGAGAACAACTGGTGCGCACCTATGTGCGCGACGTGGGCAGCGTGCGCTACATCCACAGTGGCGAAGCCGATATTCCCTTTAGCGAAATCGGCACGCCCACCTGGGAGGGGCTGCCGCTGGATCGCTATTTATCACTGCTTGACCTGCTCAACCCCATGCACCGCCTGTGGTCGGATGGGCGCTGGAACAAGCTCACCGTCGCCCACGGCTGTTACTGGAAAAAATGCAGCTTTTGCGACATCAGCCTCGATTACATCTCACGTTTTGATGCCATCAGCGCCGCCCAACTGGTCGATCGCATGGAGCAGGTAATCGACGAAACCGGCTACAGCGGCTTTCATTTCGTCGACGAAGCCGCGCCGCCCAAAGCTTTGCGCGCCATGGCGGCAGAGCTGAAAACACGCGGCCGGGTGATTTCCTGGTGGGGCAATATACGTTTTGAAAAATCCTTCACCCCGGAGCTTTGCCATGAACTTGCCGCAAGCGGCTGCATTGCCGTTTCTGGCGGCCTGGAAGTCGCCTCCGACCGCTTGCTCGGACTGATGCAAAAAGGCGTCTCGGTCGATCAGGTCGCCCGCGTCACCCGCGCCTTCAGCGACGCCGGCATCCTGGTGCACGCCTACCTGATGTACGGTTTTCCCACACAAACCGTGCAGGATACGGTGGATGCGCTGGAATATGTGCGCCAGCTTTTTGCCGAAGGCTGCATTCAATCGGGTTTCTTTCACCGCTTTTCCTGCACGGTGCATTCGCCGGTCGGCAAAAACCCAGCGCAATTCGGCATCACTCTACAACCCGCGCCCTTCGCTGGTTTCGCCAAGAATGACGTGGCTTTTAACGACCCCAGCGGCGTCGATCACGACACACTTGGACGGGCGCTCAACAAAGCGCTCTACAACTATATGCACGGCATCTGCCTGGAAGATGACGTACGCCGCTGGTTCGATGAGCGCGTGCCGCGTCCCCGCGTCAAACGCGATTTCATCGCGCGAGCGCTGGCGGCCCAATGAGGCGGCGACAAAATTGACGCTGTGCGCATTCGAGCGCCACACAAAAGCCCTGATCGTGGACGCCAAAACACCGACTGCTGCCACCTTTTATCAGCATTTCGGCTTCAGTGAACTGCCCGGTTATCCAGGGCGCTGGCTGCTGCCGCGCGCCCAGTTCGCTGCCTGAACTTACAAACCGCGCGCCCAGGCCGGGCGTAGCGGCGCTGCCCCGGCCAGCGCGGCGTCGATCTGGGCGAGCAGGCGCGCTTTATCGGCCCCCAGGCTGCCTTTGAGCATCAGCCAGTTGGAGGCGTGGTCGGAGCGGAAAACGGTGCGTTGCAATTCGAGCGCGCCGATGAAATGGCGCATTTCGGTGAACAGGCCGCGCTGGTCGAGCGGTTCCCAATCCGGGAAAGCGGCGCGAAAGCGCGCCTCACCCAGGGGAAAACTGACCACCAGGGTGGCGAGGTATTCCGGTTGCGCGGCGTTGATGAGGCGGGCGGAGTTTTCGGCGTGCTGCCGGGAGCGCGCCACGCCACCCAGACCGTTGAGGATCATGACCGAGCGGCTGATGCCGGCGGCACCGAGTTTTTCCAGCGCGTTCAGCGTGCTGGCATAGGTTTCGCCCTTGTTGACGGCAGCGAGCACGGCATCATCGCCCGATTCCGCACCGAGGTAGGCGAGGCTCAGGCCGGCGGCAGCCAGTTCCTGCAATTCGGTGACGCTTTTTTTGCCGAGGTTGCGCGCCAGGCAATAGCTGGAAATACGGCGCACTCCCGGCAGATGCTCGCGGATGGCGGTCAGGATGTTCAGCAGGCGGCGGGTCGGCAGGACCAGGGCATCGCCGTCGGCGAGGAAAATGCGGCGGATGGCCTGACCGTACTGCGCGCCCAGATCGCGGATGTTCGCCAGCACCTCGTCCTCGCTGCGGGCGCGGAATTTCTTCTGCGGCGCGCTGTACATCTCGCAAAAAGTGCATTGATTCCAGGAGCAGCCGTCGGTGACGGGCAGGATCAGCGATTCGGCCTCCGAGGGCGGACGATAGACCGGCTCGACGTAGCGGATGGGGATCATGCTCCGGTTTTGGCGCGGAAGGCGGCGGGTACTTTGGCCTTGCTCCGCGCCTTGTAGTCGAAGAAGACGATGCCATGCTTGCCGCGCGCCACTTCACGGCCGCTGGCTTGATCGGTGGCGCGCCAGACCAGATCGCAGCCGTAGTCGTTGAAATCGGCGGTGGCAAATTCGATGTGCAAGCTTTCGCCGTGGAAGGCTTCCGAGCGGTATTGCGCGGCCACGTCGGCCACGACGATGCCGACACCTTCCACGTCCAGTTCGCGCCAGCCAAAATGCTGGAAGAAACGCACCCGCGCTTCGGCGATCAGCATCAGCAGCGCGGCATTGTCGAGATGCTGGCCGTAGTTGATGTGCTGGATGTAGAGGGGAACATCGGTGGAAAAAATGAATTTTTCCGGCAGTTCGATCTTGATGCGGGCCATGCGAGATGCCTTTCAGAACATTTTCAAAACATTTTCAGAACAAAAAATCAGCCCAGGAAGGCATGACCCAGCGTGCGCAGGGCGATGCCGACACAAGCGCCGTAAGCCGCCGGTTTCCACACCTGGGCGATACGCGGCCCGGCGGAAATCAGCACGGCGACGCCGGGCAGGTCAAAGGGGGAAATGAGAAAACCGGCGCTACTATTGAGCAGTTCGGCGCTCATCTGCCCGGCGCGGCGCATGTCATCGACCACACCCATCATCGCCGTGCCGCCAGCCAGATATTTGGTCAGCGAAGGCAAGACCAGCATGCGGTCGATGCCGGCCCAATCCAGAAACGGGGCCAAGAGCACGGTGAGCGCATCGATGGCACCGAAGGTACGCAGTAAAGTCACCGCCACCAAAGAGAGCACCAGCATGGGAATTGCCCCGGTGGCGAGGCGAAAGGCTTCCGCCCCGGCGCGGTTGATGACGTCCAGAATCCCTTTGGCGCTGTCGGCAAGCGGATGATCGAGATGCTCGTCGAGCTGGCCTTCGGTCACCGACAAGTTGCGGCCAAATACATAGTAGGTCGCACTCGCTGCGGCCAGACCGCCGAGCAAAGACCACAACAAGGTAAGCCCGATATCCAAGCCCATGGTCATCATCGGCAAGGCGGCATTGGCCTGCGACATGGCAAATACCATGGCCAAAGTGGCGGCGATATGGCGATCGGAGGCCCCGCGCTGCGCCATCATGGTCAGCGTCGCCATCGGTGCGGCGAAGCTGACGAAATTGATCTGCAGCGCAGCAAATACCCCCAGCCCAGTCAGACCAAAGGGTTTGAGCAAGGGGGCGGTTTTGTCCACCAGCCAGTCGAGCACGCCGCGAGCTTCCAAGAGACGCATCAAGGAAAGCATCACCACCATCACCGGCAAAAGCACGAACAAAGAAAGCTCGACTGCCGAGCGTCCGGCGCGCAACAAAATATCGACCAAAACTTCCATTTAGCCGCCCTGTTTGATCGCCAGCACCGCTTGGTTGCGCAGGGTGCGCAGCAGTGACAATTCTTTTTCAGCAATAACGATGCTGTTGGCGGCATCGGCATCGGCATAAATCATCGCCACCGGCTTGCCTTTGATGGTCAGCGGAAACAAGATGAAGGAGCGGGCCGGCGTCAGTTTGCGGTACCACTCGGGAATGCGCGGTGCAATTTTCGGATCTTCGATATCGCTGATGAGAATATCCGCCCCGCGCGCGCAAGCGACGAAAAACACATCCGCCCCGCTGCCCAGCGGAAAACGGAAACTACGCGCCAAGGCCGGGCTGTCCGGCCCCAGACCGAAACGCCCCTGCATGGTGTTGTTGCGCGCATCGCGGATGCACAGCAGCACCCGTTTGAAACCCATCGCCCGGTACATGGTTTCGAGAATGATGCGCAAAATGTCATTGAGCTTGAAATCATCGACCAGGGTGTTGCTGATATCCTGAATCCCTGCCGTCAATACGGCTTGCGCATCCGGTTTTTCGGGCAGTTCCGGGCTGTCTTCCAAAACACCGACAGCCTCTTGCAGCACGGTGCCACTGAAAGTGCTAGCCACCCCCGCATCGGCTTCGAGCGCGCTGCCTTGACTGGCAAATTCGCGCATCTGCCGGCCAAAAGCGCTTTGTTTGACGTTCAGTTGAATGATGCGGGCAAATTCGCCGACTTCCTCGATACTGCGGCGCACACTCAAGGCCAATTCTTCATCGTTGAGTGGCAAAGCATCCGTAAAACGCTGCTGAATTTTCTTCATTTCGCGCACACGCGCCTCGGCAGACGCAGCAGCCAGGCTTTCGCAAAGCTGCTCGGCCAGGCCGGAGAGGGCGCGCAGCCGCTCTTCATCGCTTGCCGGACGACGCACCCGGCCGGGCGGCAAATCGCGCATGGAATCGACGATCAGCGGGGGGAAACCCCACTGTTTGGCAATCGCCAGCCCCAAATCTTGCAAACCAATGCCCAGCGCCATGCGCGCCGCGGCTTCTTCGCTACAGCCTTTTTGCGCCATCTGGCGGCGAATCTCCTCGCTCTCTTCGGGAAAGTAATAGAGCGCGAGCAAGCGCCCCAAGCCATGAAACAAGGCGCAAATGAAGGCTTGCTCCGAGTTGCCCTGACGCGTCAGCGTACTCAGATCGCGCGCCAGCACGGCCGCCAGATTGCTGCGCAAGAACGCTTCTTTCAAAGGGCCGGCATGCGCCTTGTTCTGCAGATGCTCAAAAAGCAGCACGGTAATCGCGATATTCCTTACCGCTTCGAAACCAAGCACGATCACCGCGCGCGAGACGGTGCTGATGCTACCGCCGCCAGCGGTGCGAAAATGCGCTGAATTGACCAGGCGCAGAATTTTGTTGGTCAAGGCAAAGTCGCGCAAAATCGTACTGGACAGGCGATTGACGCTTTCCGTTTCGCTGTTGGCAATGCGGTTGATCGCCGTAACCGATTCCGAAAGGGCTGGAAAATCGCTTTTATGGCGCATGCGGCGCAGCAAAAACTCCACCGTCGCCTGCGCATTGCCTTCTCCCACCGGCGTTTCCAGCGGCGGCTCGAGATACTCATCGAGCGCTGCAGCAAACTGTTCGGCGCTCTGGTAGCGCAAGGCAGGGTCCGTCGCCAGGGCTTTGTGCGCAATCACGCTCAGGCGCTCATCGGCCGGGCAATCGGCCGGCAGACGCACGCTCTTATTGGCCACCTGCTGCAACAAATTTTGCACATCATTGCCGGCAAAAGCCCGCTGGCCGGTGAGCATTTCGTAAAAGATGAGGCCGGCGGCAAAAATATCGGAGCGCTCGCTCAACTCCCGGCGCAGAACGTATTCCGGCGCCATGTAATTCGGCGTACCTGAGAGCTGATCCATGCGCTCGCTCGGCGCATCGATCGGCGTGGCGATGCCGAAATCCATGACGCGCGGCACATCATCGGCGGCCAGCAAAATGTTCGAAGGTTTCAAGTCGCGATGAATCACCCCGGCCGCGTGCGCCTGCGCCACCGCCGCCAAAATATCGCGCAAAATTGCCGCCGCGCGCACCGGCTGCAAAGCCCCGTGAATGCGCAAAAACTCCGCCAAATTGCGGCCCGGCACATATTCGAACACCAGGTAGAGATCGCCCTCTTCTTCACCTGCTTCAAAAATCGGCACCAAATTGGCGTGGCGCAAACGGCTGACCGAGCGCGCTTCGCTCAACAACACCCGGTTTTGCGCCGGATTGGGGCGCTCGAAATGCAGGGTTTTGATCGCCACTTCGCGTTCCAGCTGCGGGTCCCAGGCGCGATAAACCACGCTCTGCGCGCCGCGCCCGAGTTCGCCACGAATTTCAAAACGACCGATTTTTTGCATCATGTATCCAGTTCAGCCGTCCAGGCCAGCATCGGAATGCCTTCTGCACTCCCCCACAAGACGGCATTTTGGCCGTAATCGGCCGCCAGCGCCAGCGCATCCAGGCGTTCCAGATGCGGCACGAACACGCTTTCCTCGAGCGGCCAAGCGGCGTTATCGGCCAAGTTTTCTGCGTTATAAGTTTCGTAATTGCCCAACAGCAATTCACCGATCAAATCGGCCTGGCGCTGCGCGTTTTCCTCAGCGCTCAAAACGATGCTGCCCGGGTTGAATGCCGTCAACACAGCGAAACAGGTAATGCCTTCGCGGGCCAGCCAAGCCGCCAGCGGGGCATTGGCTTCACCCACCCGTAAATCCAGGCAATCTCCCGGCAAATAGACGCGGTAACAGGTGGCGACATAGGCCGCCAGCAAGGCCTCGGACGACATTTTCGCTCGCCGCTTAGTGCAGGTTAAAGACGGCTTGCGCCCCGGCGGGCGGCGTCTGCCCAGGCTTGGGCGGCACCAGAAAAATCCGCCCAGGGTCGACCTTGCCCTCGTCCACCAGCCAGCTTTGCACGCTTTCCGCCCGCTGACGGGCGAGGAGCGCGAGATCGCCCTCTTCCGCCGGCGTGTTGGCCATCAGCAAGCGCTCCATTTCTTCAGCAGGAATATCTTTTTGCAGGCCGATCACGTTGCGCGGTTTGGGAAACTTTGCCGCCTTATAGACCCGCGCCAAGTAGGCCGGATATTCCTCCGGCGTGATGCGCACCTCGCGCAGTTCCAAGGCCTCCGCGTTTTTGTCGCCGCCTTTTTTCTGCAGATCGGCCAATTTTTCGCGCCGCATCAAACGCTCGATCGCCACCCGCTTGATGCCCTCGCGCTCGCTTTCGGCATCGGCATAGCCGGTGATGTCGAGCTTCAAACCATCGCGCTCCTGCAAGGCTTTGGCCAGCGCTTCCAGTTTTTTCTGCGCGGGCGCATCGATACGTCGCCGCCCCGGCTCAAAACTGATATTGGAGAGTTCCTCGCCATCGCCAAACATCGAACCCAGAAGCGCAAAGGGCGAAGTCACCGCTTTCACGAAAAGATTGACGATGACCTTGATGACCAGGCCACCAATGGAAAATTGCGGATCATCGAGCGAACCGGCAATCGGCAAGCGAATGTCGATTTCCCCCCGATTATTGCGCAACAGGGCAATCGCCAGCTTGACCGGCAGGCTGGTGGCGTCCGGGCTATCGGTTTTCTCGCCAAAATTGAATTGATCGATAAACAAATGGTTTTCGGCGCTCAGTTTCTGATTTTCCAGCTTGTACGCAACATCCAAGCTGAGTTTGCCTTTTTCAATCAGATAACCCGCGTATTTGCCGGCATAGGGCGAAAAGCCGGTGAGATCGACGCCTTTGACTTCGGCTTTCAGATCGAGAAAAGACTTCGCCGCCAAAGGGTTCAACTGCGCCGTAATCAAGACCGGCGCGCCTGCCCCGTAGTTGCCGCGCAATTCCATGTCGGCCAGCGTCCCCGCCTGCGCGGACAAACCCGTTACCCGCCCGGAAAGCTTGCCGATATTGACCGTGTAATTGGGTTTGACGAAATAATCGGAAAAATTGACGGTGCCGTTATTCAGCGTGATTTTGCCGATTTTGATCGGCAGCGGCGGGGTAGCTGGGGCTTCAGCGACGGCCGGCGCGGTATTTTTTTCCTCGGCCGGTGTGCCGGAGGCGGGGTTTTCCAGCGGTGCCGCGGGGGTTTCTTTCTGGCGCAAGATGTCGGCCAGATTCAGGCGGCCATTGGCGTTCAGGATCAGGCGGGAGAAAAAGTCCGTCAGCGCGATTTCGCCGATATCGATGGCGAGCGGCGTCAGGCGAAAATCAATGCCCCCCACGTGCAAGGATTTCCACTTGAGAAAATCACTTTTGTTTTCCTTGTCGACCAAAAGCAAATTACCCAGCGTGGCAGAACCGCGATAGGCCAGTTTCAGTGCGTCCTTCCCGGTTTGCTCGTCGAGAGAAAAAAGCAATTCGCCGCTGTTGGAGAACTGCCCGCGCTGCAAGGCCGCGTTCAAATGCGGATCGATATAGCCTTGCAAGACGTCGATCGGCACCCCGGTCGTTTTCAGTTGCAGCTTGCCGGCCAGCGGCTCGACCTGAAGCCCGCCGTTGATCTCCAGCTGCCCCTTGTCATTGAGCTGCGCCTTCATCTGCAAACGCGCTTCTTCCTTGGGTAGATTGCCCAGTTTTTCCGCCACCAGCTGGAGCTGATCGATTTTCTGCACGGCGCTCGGATTGACGCTGCGGTCTTCGAAACGCAAGGCCAGATCGGCCACTTCCAGACGCGCCAGTTGCGCCCGCCAGGGCGCGATCTTGGCGGTTTTGTCGGCGGTTTTGTCGGCAGTTTTATCAGCCGGTTTCTCGGCGGTTTTTTTGTCTGCCTTGAGCTGCGGCGGATTCAGCCAGTGCAACAAGCCTTGCGCATCGCGCAAAAGCGCCAAGCGTGCGCCTTCCAGGCGTACAGCGGCAATTTCGGCCCGCCGCCCCGACAGATCGAGTACCACGCCGTCCACCGCCAGCTGACGGGCGCGCAAGGCTTCGGCAAAATCGATTTCTGCCGTCAAGGATTCCAGCTGCAATTTCTCCAGCGCCTGATCGAGCGCCCCCAGGCGCAGGTTGAGCGATCGTACGCTGCCACTGACGGGCGCGGCGTTCGAGGCATCCTGCCAGCGCAGTTGCGCATTATTGAGGGCCAAGCCGCCCAAAGACCAGCGCAAAGGCGGGGTTTCCGAGGCTTTTTCCTGGGTTTTTTCCTGATGTTTTTCCTGGCTTGCAGCGTTTTTCTTCCCAGCCTCTGCTCCCCCTGCTGGCGCGCCTTCCTTCACCAGTGCGCCGGCGGGCGCTGCCGCCACGGTGTTCTCCTGCGGCGCGGCCTGCAAGCGATCGAGCAGACGCAAAAAATTCAGTTCACCGGCACGATCGACTGTCGCATCGACTTCCAGACCATCGAAAGTGAGCTGGCGCACGGCAAAACGCTGATTGAAAAGGTCGATTTCGTCCAGATCGAGCTGCATTTTTTGCCAGGCGATAAACGGCGCATCTGCCGCATCGGTGAGTTTCACGCCGTTCAAGGCCAGCTGCCCGCTCAGGACCAGGGAATTCACCCCGCCCGGCAATTCACGAAACACCGCCTGCACGCGGCTATCGAGCGTCGCCGCCGGCAAATGCAAAGGGAAATTTTTCGGCAAATAAGCGTGCACACCACCCAGGTCGAAGGCATCGAGCGTCAGGTCGATCTGGCTGTGCCTGTCTTGCGCAAACGGCCGGCTTTCTCCCTCCAAGCGCAAGGGGGCACCGTTGATGTGGGCCGCAAACAAAGGCTGCACCTCGATTTTGGCCTGATAAGGCAGGCTGGAAATGAAAGGCAGGCCCAGATGCAGTTGATCGATGCGGTGCGCTTTGCCATGCTGCTCGTCGTTGAAGCGCAAATCGCCCGCCGTGATCTCAATGTTGTTCAAAGAAAAGCGCGGTGTCGGCCCCGGCGGGCTGTCGTCGGGCGCGAGCCATACATCGAGCAGATCGGAGACATCGAAACGCCCATCGGCATGGCGTGTCACCGCCAAACGCGGATGGGTGAGTTTCAGCGCATCGACCACCGCCGCCATTTTGAAAAGAGAAGCCGCCGACAAATTGATGTACAGCTCATCAAACCCGGCCTGTTCCGCCGTCTGTCCCGCCGCCTGTTCCGCCGTCTGCCCCTCTCCCGCTTTGCGGCGCACCGAAACACCGGAAACACGCACAGCAAGCTGCAGGGGATTGACCTCGATCGCTTCGATCGTAACCTCACGGTGCAGGATTTCGCTTAATTGTGTCGTCAAAACATTTTTCAGAATCGGCGGCAGTACCAAAAAGCCCAGCAAGATCAATACGGCAAAGCTGCCCAGCAGCCATTTCGCCCAATACCGGTTTTTGGGGGTATCCACGCGCTCACGTAGCTGTAACAATCTTGAGGAAGAATGTGAAGACCCTGTGTTCATGCTCGTTTTAGGCAAAAAGTAATCTGCTGAATCTAGCATAGTCAGACGTGGCAAGATAACGCCTGCATCGCTATTTTTTGTTCTGTTTTTGTTTCATTTACGTTTTGTATTTCACACCCATCCTGATACGCCCAATCGCCCACTCTTTATGTTTTTGCCGCCGCCCCGGCAAAAACATAAAACAGCCCCTGCTCGCCGGGCTGCTTGTCTGGCTGCTCGTCTGGTTGCTCACCGCCGGTCTGAGCCTGTTCACTGCACCTTTGGCGGCGGCCGACACCTTGAGCCGCATCGAGGCACAACAGGCAATCGATGTCTGCATCTGGCCCGATTACTACGGCATTTCCTACCGCAACCCGAAAACCCGCGAGCTCTCCGGTATCGGCATCGATCTGGCGCAGACGCTGGCGCAAGATCTGGCCGTGTCGCTGCGCTTTGTCGATAGCTCCTTCCCGCGCCTGATCGACGATTTGCTTTCCGAGCGCTGTGCCGTGGCCATCTTTGCCATTGCCGTAACACCGGAACGGCAACGACATCTCGATTTCACCCAACCCCATTTGAGCAGCGGCATTTATGCCGTGACCACACGCAGTAACCGGCGCATCCGCAGTTGGCAGGACATCGACCGCCCCGGCAATGTGGTGGCCGTCGCCCGTGGCACCTACCACGAAAACATCATGCGCCACACCCTGCGCTACGCCCGCCTGCTCGTCACACAGCGCCCCAACGGGCGCGAAGAAGAGGTGCAATCCGGGCGCGCCGACGTGTTCATGACCGATTATCCCTACAGTCGGCGTACGCTGGAAACAACCCCCTGGGCGCGCCTGATCGAACCACTGCCGGGCACTGAAAAAATGCCTTACGCCTTCGCCTTGAAACCGGGGGATAGCGCCTGGTTGGCGCGCCTGGAAGAATTCGTCACGCACATCAAGCGCGATGGTCGCCTGGCCGACGCAGCGCGCCGGCACCGCCTGCTGCCCATCGTTGTCAGCGACACCCATGCCAATTAAACCGCGTACCCCACGCCAGATTTTTTTTAGCGTTTTAGCGCTGCTCACGCTGCTATTTCTGGGCAGCACCAGCTACACCTTGTGGCGTTTGCACAACGAAGCCCTGGAACGCATCGCCGCCAACAGCGATCTGTATGCCCAGATATTTGCCACCCATCTGGAGCAAACCTTCAATGCCGTGCAACTCACCCTCGAACAGCTCGATGCGCACGCCACTAACGAAGATTTGCTACGCGCCTTGGAAAACGCCCCTTACCTGCGCTCGCTCTCACGCCTGGATGGGCAAGGAAAAATCAGCGCCAGCTCAAACCCCGCCAATCTCGGCCAGGCAATCGATCAAAGCGCTTTTTTGCCCGCCACGACCCTGCCCGGGCGTTTTTTACGCGCCGCACCGCCCTGGATCGGGCGCGATTTCAATGCCGGACGTCTCAGCACGGCAAAGCAACCCGCTGCCGCCAACGACCTGCTGCTATTACCCGTCTTGCGCCATAGCGACAGCCCTGCCACGGCCGGCAGTTTTCTTGCGGCCATCAACCCCGATTACTTTCTCAACTACTACGAACAGCACCGCGGCCACCCGAAAAACACCGTCGATATCCTGCGTTACGACAACAGGCGATTACTCTCCACCCATCCTGAACACCTGCCCGGCAGCATGAACGAGCGCGCCCCCGATGCGGCCACCCTAAGCCAATACAGCAGCGGCCGTTTCAACAATGAGCAAGACGACTCGCAGGAGATGTTGGGCAGTTTTGCCGAAGCCCGCGAAACGCCGTTTTTCGTCAGCATGCAAATCGATAAAAAAGAAGCCATGGCAAGTTGGCAGCACGAAGCCTGGCACAGCATCGCAACCACCTTGTTTTTGCTCCTCACCACCTTTGCTGCCAGCAGCCTGTATTTTTTCCGTTATGAGCGCATGACCCGCCAGCGCGCCGCCGACATCGAACAAATCCGCCTGCATCACAGCGCCTTATCTGCCGCAGCCAACGCCATCATCATCACAGACAAAAACGGGCGCATCGAATGGGCGAATCCGGCGTTTTGCCGCATGACGGCTTATGCCTTGTCAGAAGTACTTGGGCGCACGCCGGGGCAACTGCAAAACGCCGGTCACCAGCCCAAAGCATTTTACCAACGCCTATGGTCGACCATCTTGAGCGGCCAGGTATGGCGCGGCGAAATACTCAACCGCCGGCGCGACGGCAGCCTCTACAGCGAAGACCAAACCATTACGCCGGTACTCGACGAAGGCGGCGAAATCCGCCATTTCATTGCCGTCAAACAAGATATCAGCGAGCGCAAAGAAGCCGAACGCCGCGTCAATACCCTCTCGCACCAACTGATCAACGTCCAGGAAAGGGCCCGCCGCCGCCTGGCGGGTGAATTGCACGACCGCACCAGCCCCAATCTTGCGGCCTTGAGTATTCACCTGGAAGACACCATCGCCCGCCTGAACGCAAACGACACCACCGATTTGGCACTCCATCTGGAAGATGCACGCGCCCTGATCGAAGACACCACGGCGAGCATCCGCGATATCTCAAACGATCTGCGCCCGCCCATTCTCGATTACGCCGGCCTGTGCCCGGCGCTGACCAGCCATTTGCAAGCCTTTACCCGGCGCACCGGAGTCCGTGCGCAGCTGCACTGTAACGACGATGCCCGCCTGCCGCCGGCGCAAGAATCCGTTTTATTCCGCATTGTTCAAGAAGCGCTGACAAATTGTGCCAAACACGCCCAAGCGAGCCGCATCGATGTCTATTTGGCACGCCAGCCGGCACAGATCGAATTGCGCATCGAAGATGACGGCGCAGGTTTTGCGCTGGAAGAACTCGGTCAAGACAGCCAAAATATCGGCCTTGGCATCCTCACCGTGCGCGATTTAACGGAATTTTCCGGCGGCAGTTGTCATATTGACAGCCGCCCCGGGCGCGGTACCCTACTGCGCATCACCTTGCCTCTAGAAGGAGAACCCGCGTGACCTTTCGCCTCTTGCTGGTCGATGACCATCAAATGTTTCGTGAAGCCCTCCATCTTTTACTCGAGCGCAATCCGCGCCTGGAAATCGTTGGTGAAAGCGGCGACGGCCACGAAGCGCTGGCGCTGGCGCGTAGCCTGAAACCGGATGTCATCTGTCTGGATATCGATTTGCCGGGCATCAACGGCATCGAAATCACCCGCCGCTTGAAAAATGAACTCCCGCAATGCCGCGTCATTGCCTTGTCGATTTTTGCCGACCGTGGCTACATTTCCGACATGCTCGCCGCCGGCGCGCTGAGCTATGTCACCAAGGCCGCCGCCAGCACCGAGCTCCTGCGCGCCATCGATGCCGTCTGCCTCAACCGCAGCTACCTCTGCCCGGAAACCACACAAGCCATTCGCGATGTGCTGGGCGACGGCCACAAACTTGCCGCCAGCAAACTCGGCGGGCGCGAAACCGAAGTCCTGCGTCTGGTCGCCAGCGGCCTCACTTCCGGGCAAATCGCCGAAAAACTGGGCATCGCACAATCCACCGTCGACGTCCACCGGCGCAACATCATGCGCAAACTGCGCATCGACAGCGCCGTCGGCCTCACCCACTACGCCATCCGCCATCGCCTGGTGCCTTCAGTGTAAGCCAGCCGCCGACAACGGCCACCTACCCCCTCGCCTACCCCCGCTTACCTGTTTACACGTAGTGCCATAAGCATTTTCAGGAATGGCACAGCCCCAACTTGCGCCCTAGAATGCAAGACAGTGTCAAAAACTGTGTCTTTCGCCGCTTATTTTCGTTTTCTATCATTTGCCAACATTTCCAAACAACGTGGATACCCGTAGCATCCAGCACCCCCGCCATGAGGCACCGATCGCCGATGTGCTCGAATGTATCGACGAGGGCCTGCTCTGGCTGGATCGCAATTTTTGCATTGCAGGCTTTAATCAAGCCTATCTGCACCTACTTGAACTCGATGCCTTTACCCCGCTGATCGGCCGCCCCTTCAAGGAATTACTGCAGCAATTCGAGCAGGAAGGCGACCAGATCGACGGCGTGGACCCAGCCAAACATATTGCCGATTGCATGCACCGCATGCAGCGCCAGGAAGATTGGCAAGCAATCCGCATCCGTCCCACCGGCACGGTGCTGAAGGTCAAGGCCCGCCCCCTGCCCGACGGCGGCTACGTCTTCACCTATACCGATATCAGTGTCGAGAGCCGGGCTTTTGAGGAATTGCGCCGTAATGCCAAGGCCACCGTCGTCGCCTTTGCCAATTTTTCCGAGCACCGCGACACTGACACCGGCGCGCATGTCTTGCGGGTTGCTCGGCTGGTCGGCGAAACCGCACGGCTGCTGCAACAACGTGGGCATTTTTCGGGAATTCTCGACGACGCCTACATCGACCAGGTCGCCACCGCCAGCATCCTGCATGATGTTGGCAAAATCGCCACGCCGGACCGCATCTTGTTCAAACCTGGCCCGCTCGATGCCCACGAGCGCAACACCATGCGCCAGCATGCCGTCGACGGCGCGCGCATGCTAACGCAAGCCAGTCTGCTCATGGACAACAGCCGCTATCTCGAACTGGGCGCAGAAATCGCCCTGACCCACCACGAATGGCACGACGGCAGCGGCTACCCCAACGGCCTGGCCGGCGAGGAAATTCCGCTCTCCGGGCGGCTCTGCGCCCTGGCTGATGTATTCGACGCGCTCACCTCGCGCCGCCCCTACAAAGCCCCCTGGAAAACCCTGCACGCCATCGAGCAGATCCGCAGCCTGAGCGGGCGTCAGTTCGATCCCGTTGTCGTCGAGGCTTTTCTCGAGGTGGTCGAAGGGCGCAATCAGGTCAAATTGGTCAACTGGCAGCCCGAAATGAGCGTGGGCAATACCCACATCGACGAACAGCACCAGATTCTCATCGACACCATCAATCAGCTGGCCAACGCCGAAATCCGCAACGACCGCGCCATTGTCGCAATGATCATCGACGAGTTGATCAATTACACGGTCTTTCATTTCGAGTATGAAGAAGATTTGATCGCCGCCGCCAACTACCCCGACCTCGAACAACACCGGCGCATCCACCAAGGCTTCGTGCGCTGGATCCGTCAGGTGCGCGAAGAATTCACTTACCACAGCCGCCGCCAGCTCGGCAGCGAAATCCTGGGCTATCTGCGCGACTGGCTACGCAAGCACATCCTCGGCGAAGACCAGCGTTACCGGCCGTTCCTGGATAACGCGGAAAACGACTGAGGCAGCGGCAGCGGCAAGAGAACTCAGCCAAACCCATTACGCCACGCCCGCAAGGCCGCGAACACCTCCACCGCATCGTCACTGAGCGCGCCCTGCGCGCGGGCGGCGGCGATGACCGCGGGTTCGCTGCAACGCAAAAAGGGGTTGGTCGCCTTTTCTTCCGGCAAAGCAAGCGGCACGGTCGGCAAACCGGCCTGCCGACGCGCGGCGACCCGGGAAATGCGCTCGCCAATGGCCGGGTTGTCCGGCTCCACCCTTTGCGCGAAAGGCAAATTCATCTGCGTGTATTCGTGGGCGCAGTAAATTTTCGTCGCCTCCGGCAAAAGGGCGATGCGCGTCAGCGCTGCATACATTTGCGCCGGGCTGCCCTCGAACAAACGGCCGCAGCCGGCCCCGAACAAGGTGTCGCCACAAAAAAGCGCTTGCGGCGCAAGATAGGCCAGATGGCCGCATGTATGCCCTGCAACATCGAGAACCTCGACTTGCACCCCCAGCACATCGATCTTTTCACCGCCCGACAAGGGCTGAGTCCGCCCCGTGATAGACTCTTTGGCCGGCGCAAAGACCTGGCAAGGCCAGCGTTCGAGCAGCGCCGCCACGCCGCCTTGATGATCCGCATGGTGATGTGTGACGAGGATGCCGGCCAGCTCCAATCCGTGTGCAGCAAAGTGCGACAGGACGGGTGCCGCATCGCCCGGATCGACCACGAAAGCGCGCGCGCCGCGCTGCAACACCCAGATGTAATTGTCCTTGAACGCAGGAATGTACGAGATTTGAAACATGCCGGAACTATCGCGTCCAGACCCCAGCTTGTCAAACACGCCGCGTAACCGCGACGAGCTCGGCCCGTGGCTCGCCTCTGCGCTCGGGCGCTACGTGCTGGAGTGGGAAAGCGCCCAGATCGATGCCGCGGTGGCCGATATTTTTGGTTTTAACGCCCTGCAGATCGGGCTGACGCAGCATGATTTTTTGCGCGCCAACCGCATGGCGCTGCGCGCCCACGTGGGCCTTGGTGCCGAGATTGCCGTGCAGTGCCACCCAGAGCAGCTGCCCTTTGCCAATCAGAGCGTGGACCTCATCGTCTTGCCCCATGTGCTTGAATTTACGGAAGATCCCCACCAGGTGCTGCGCGAGGTGGAGCGCGTGCTGATACCCGAAGGCCAGCTCGTGATCAGCGGCTTCAATCCCTTGTCGCTCTGGGGTTTGCGCAAACAGGCCGGGCGGCCAACCCATTACCCCTGGACCGGGCGCTACCTTTCGTTGCCGCGCCTGAAGGATTGGTTGAATCTGTTGGGTTTTAGCATCGACACCAGCCAACTGGGCTGTTATGTCCCGCCTTTTGAAGAACAAAAATGGCTGCAGCGCTGGCAATTCACCGAGCGTGCCGGGCGCCGCTGGTGGAAATTTTCCGGCGCGGTCTATATGCTGCGCGCCGTCAAGCGCGTCCCCGGTCTGCGCCTCATCACCCCGAACTGGCAGAAAAAAACCTTGCGCGACAAAGCCTTGCAGCCGATTGCGCGCAAAACCCCAAAGGAAATTCACAGTGACTAAAGCGATTCCGGCAGCCCCCAGCGTGGTCAACATCTTTACCGACGGTGCCTGTCGCGGCAATCCCGGCCCCGGCGGCTGGGGTGTGCTGCTCAAAAGCGGAGCGCACGAAAAAGAAATGTGGGGCGGCGAGGCCGACACCACCAACAACCGCATGGAGCTTTTAGCCGTCATCCGCGCTCTGGAAGCCATGAAACGCCCGGTCAGCGCCCAGGTACACAGCGATTCGCAGTACGTACTCAAAGGTATCAGCGAATGGATACACGGCTGGAAAAAAAACGGCTGGAAAACCGCCGACAAAAAACCCGTAAAAAACGCCGACCTCTGGCAAAAGCTCGATGCCTTGCGCGCCCAGCACAAAATTGAATGGATCTGGGTCAAAGGCCACGCCGGCCACCCGGAAAACGAACGCGCCGACCAACTGGCCAATCGCGGCATCGACGACTTACTGAAAGAGCTCTAATGCGCCAAATCGTACTCGACACCGAAACCACCGGCCTGGACCCGCGCCAAGGCCACCGCATCATCGAAGTGGCCTGCATCGAATTGGTGAATCGCCGCCTGACCGGCAAGCACCTGCACAAATACCTCAACCCCGAACGCGACATTGATGCCGAAGCGCAGCGGGTGCACGGCATCAGTCTGGAATTTCTTGCCGACAAACCCAAGTTTGCCGACATCGCCGATGAATTTCTCGAGTTCATCAACGGAGCCGAGTTAATCATCCATAACGCGCCTTTTGATCTTGGTTTTCTCAACGCCGAACTCGACCGGCTCGACCGCGTGCCGGTGGAAACCCTGTGCCAAGGCGTGATCGACACCTTAAAAGAGGCCAAGGAGCGACACCCGGGCAAGCGCAACAATCTCGACGCCCTGTGCGAGCGCTACGCCATCGACAACTCCGGGCGCACCCTGCACGGTGCCTTGCTCGATACCGAGCTCTTGGCCGAGGTATACCTGGCTATGACGCGCGGCCAAAACAGCCTGATGATCGAGGCCGAGGACGCGCCGGTGCCGCAATGCGATGCCGACGGCAAGGCCCGCCAACGTAAGCCCCTGCGCGTTCTTTTGGCGAGCGCCACAGAAGAAAACGAGCACGCCCGTCTGCTGGCCGACATCGACAAAGAGAGCAAGGGGCAATGTCTATGGCTGGCCCAAGCCGCCGCCCTTGCCGACGGCAGCGCGTAACACCATGTCTGCCCTGCGCCTGCAACTTTGGCTCTGGCTCGAACTCGGGCTCTACGCCTATCTCGGCCAAACTTGGTTCGGCTGGACACCCGGGCGCGCCCTCTTGGCCGGGGCGCTTTTCCTGCTCGCCTTGCGTCTGGGGCAGAGTCTCGCCACCTGGGGTTTTAGCGCCCGCTGCGCCGAACCCGGCGAGTTGCGCCCGCGCCTTGGGCAAATTCTGCACGAAGCCGCCGCCAGCCTGTTTACCCAGCTCCTCGTCCTGCCGCTGCCCAGTCTGTGGATGGCTCCGGATCGCCTGCAAGCGGGGCGTCCCATCGTCCTCCTGGTGCATGGTTACAGCTGCAATCGCGCCGTCTGGTGGCTGCTGCGCCGGCGTCTGGAAGCCGCCGGCCTGAATGTCGCCACACTCAACCTGCGCCCGCCCTTTGGCAGCATGGGGCGCATGGTGCCGCTCGTCGCGGCGCGCATTGCCGCATTGCGCCAAGAACAGCGCAATACACCAATCATCCTCATCGGCCACAGCATGGGCGGCCTGGTCTGCCGTTCCTGGCTCGCCCGCTACGGCGCGCAAAAAGGACACGGTGTGCGCCGCCTGATCACACTGGCCAGCCCCAACAGCGGCACGGCGCTGGCGCGTTTCGGCTTTGGCCAAAACAGCCGCGAAATGCAGCCGGATTCCCTTTGGCTGCAAGATCTGAGGCATGAACGCCCGAATCTCCCGGTGATCGCCCTGGAAAACCCGCTCGACAATTTCATCATGCCGCGCGCGCACCAGCGTCTGACCGGCGCGGACAATCAACGCACGCCACCGGTCGGCCATTTGCAGCTCCTCTACGATCGCGAAGTCGCCGCCCAGTTGATCGCCCTGTGTCAGAAGTGACCGTCTCCAAAGCCCATGCCCCCTCAAGCCTATGACATCCTATTCCCCCCGCGCTGCCGCACAGACCTTGCTCGATTTCATCGCCGCCAGCCCCAGTCCTTGGCACGCCGTCGAACGTGCCAGCCATGAGCTCGAAAGCGCCGGTTTTATCGCGCTCGATGAAACCGCCCGCTGGTCTTTGCGCCCTGGCGCGCGCTATTACGTCACGCGTAACGCCAGCGCTCTAATCGCCTTCACCCTGGGCAGCGATCCAGCGCAAGGCATCACCTTGATCGGCGCGCATACCGATTCGCCCGGATTACGCGTCAAACCACAGGCGGCGGATCGCCAGGGCGACCTGGAACGGCTCGCCGTCGAAGTCTACGGCGGCCCCATCCTCGCCACCTTTGCCGACCGCGATTTAAGCCTGGCCGGACGTGTCGTGCTTGACACACCGGAAGGCTTGCAAACCCGGCTTTTACACATCGCCCGCCCCCTCTTGCGCCTACCCAACCTCGCCATACACATGAACCGCGAGGTCAATGAGGCCGGCCTGAAATTCAACAAGCAAACCGAACTGCCGCCAATTTTTGCCATAAGCAACGCGCTTACCTCAGCGCAGCGCTTTCGCGCACTTCTGGCACAAGAGCTGAACTGCGCCGCCGAAGCACTTTTGAGCTGGGAATTGGCCGTGTGCGACACGCAGGCCGGCGTTTTCTGGGGGGCAGAAGAAGAATTCATCGCTGCGCCCCAGCTGGATAACCTCGCCTCCTGCCACGGCGCGCTGCGTGCCTTGATCGACAGCCCCCCCAGCCCGCAAACGGCACTGATTGCCCTGTTCGATCACGAAGAAGTCGGCTCCGAAAGCAGCGCTGGGGCCGGCGGCTCCTTCCTTAACGACGTGCTCGAACGCATTGCCCAGCAACAAGGGCTCAACCCGGAAGATCAGCAACGTGCCCGACGGCAAAGCTTTTTCATCAGCGCCGACATGGCGCACGCCTGGCACCCCAATTTCCCTCAAGCTTACGAACCCGGCCACCGCATCCGCATCAACGGCGGCCCGGTCATCAAATACAACGCCAACCAACGTTACAGCACCAACGCCGAAAGCGCCGCGCGCTTCATGGCGCTCTGCGCAAAAACCGGAATCCCCTGCCAGCACTACGCCCACCGCAGCGATTTAGGCTGCGGCAGCACCATCGGCCCCATCCTCGCCGCCCGCCTAGGCATCCCCGCCATCGACATCGGCAGCCCCCTCTGGGCCATGCACAGCCTGCGCGAAAGCGCCGGCGCAGCCGACCACGCCTGGCTGATCCAGGCACTGAGCGCGGCCCTGCAAAGAAAGTCTTTCGAGCAAAAAAAAGCCCGGTGATCAAGACGATGCCGGGCGGGTTTGTTTTTAGGCAGCGATCTACCTCATCGCAACCCTTGCTGCCTCCGCCAAGAATCCGGAACGGGTTTCACCATGGCTGCGGGCATAGTCATCAATCTTCGCCAGCAGCAAGCGCGGCAAAGTGATATTGACCTTCTCTGCCGGCCCGAAATAACGCTCCACCGGCACCTCGACCACAGCCCACACCCAGCCCGTGAAATCCGGGTCCGCCTGATGCTCGGACAACAACCTCGGTGCCGGCACATCGCCGCCATCCTCAATCAAGGTTTCGCAGTGCAGATCGATCGCTTCTCGGGCGTTATCAATCGCCTCATCCAAGGTGTCGCCCGCCGAAAAACACCCCGGCAGATCGGGCACAACCACCCCAAAGGCATGCCCGTCATCGCCGGGTTCGATAGCAATCACAAATCTCATCACGTTCTCCTTTACTTCAACCCAGCCTGCTTCATCAGCTTGTGCACCAGTCCAGCCCCCAGATCCTTCTTGGGGTGCGGCACGCTCAAATGACCGCCGCGCTGTGGGTGGACATAAACATGGTGCGAGCCCTTGACGCTCCGCAGGACCCAACCCGCCTTTTCCAACTGTTTGATGAGTTCTGCGCTGTTCATGGTGGTTATCATAACCATTCATCAGAAATCATCAACACTATAACCACAAAAAAACTGACCCGGTGCGCGGCAAGCCTCGGCCTTCATGCCGGGGAAGGATAGCGCGGACGCCGTAGGCGTCCTTTGGGCGGTCAGTGTGGTGTCTGCTGTTGTTCGATGTATTGGCGGATGATCTCGATGGGCCGATAGACATTGAGGATGGCGCGTGTGTCGTCTTCGGACCCGTCGTCCGACGCCCAGACCGCCCAGTTTGAGTGCGACTGGGCCTGAAAAGAATCCAGTTGCTCGGCGAGATAGTGCTGGCCGTGGTAGGTGCACAGCAGGATGGCAACCTTGGGCAAGGCGTTATTGACATCGTGCGAAGCATTTTTTTCAGGCATGGGCCGCAAAATTGGTTTTGTTTCCACGAGACACAAGACCAACGCCTACTCAAACAGATTGGCCCAACTCATCACACGCTTTTTTGGTCGCTGAGATTTTGTTTTCTCTTCTTAAATGCAAAAAAATCCTGACTGACAGGATTTTCAGCGCTCCGCAACAAAAGCAGGGATTACTTGGTGGTGTAGTTTCCTGTTACAGGAAACCGCCCTGCCTCGTCGGAGAGGACACCGTGGGAAAGATTATATACGAATACGGAGGTCCGAGAAAAGTTCGCAGCCCCCCGCGCACTTCCGATCCCCGATAGCTTGGCCGACGCGGTCCTTTTGGATGTAGACTCTGTGATCAGGCCATCTTCACGGTGCTGAATCTATGTCGAACTCCAGCCAATCTCTCCCAGACCAAAGAAAGCCGTCCTCCTCTGGTATGGCAGAGGCACCCTTCGGTCGCATAGAAAAGTGTCGCTTTTTCCCTGTTGTCTTGAGCGACCAGGTTGCCTGGCAGGTCCCGCATTGACAGTAGAAGTCTTGCTGCTGCCCACGTTCGAATCGCGCTGGATGTCCACAAAGTTGGGCAAGTGCTGCGACCTGTTCGATGGTCACACCGACGGCGTCCTCAACTTGTGAATTGGCCGCACCTTTGAGTGATGCCTTCAGTTCGGCTGCTTTCTGACCATCGAGTGGCGCGAGGAGCCTAACGTGGGTAGGCGAAATAGATTCAAACTGTTCGGGCCAAGTCTCGGTTAGCTTTTTGGCCAGTGTGGGCAACGGCCCCATTTTTCGGCCATGACCTTGGAGCAGCTGCCGCAACATCCACTCATCGATCAACTTCCCCACCTTCTCCACGACATAAAGATCCAGCGGTGAAACAGGAAGACTCTGCGACGATGCGACACTGGTTGGCACGCCTGGCCAACACACGATGCGACCAGGCTCCAGACTCTCACTGATATTTATTGACGCGCCGAACCAGGCAATCGGCAGGATTCTCAGGGTAGATCTCTCAGACTGAGTTACGACCCAATCATGTACATCACGCCGGAGTACGAAACGCCGTCCCGCCCAACTGAAGACGAAATCTCCATCAACCCTGCGCAGACCATACCGTTCAAGCGCCCGCCTGATCACAAGACCAACGTAACCGACGTAAGCCAATTGCAATTGCAGTTGCCGCGCCAAGCGCTCTTCCGGGGGTAAGAGCCGGTCTTCTCTGAGCTTCCCCCGAAATTTAGTCTGCCAAGGGTGACCTAAAATTAGCGTTACTTTTGGAAGGCAAAAAATGAAAAT
>NZ_JBLJBW010000013.1:0-60156 GCF_047638095.1 Azonexus sp. | reverse complement strand
GCCGCCTGGGCAAATTCACGCCGCGCGGCGCGCTCGTAGATCATGCTTTGACGAAACTTTAAGAATGCGTGGATAATCGGCCGCCCGCGGCCGAAACTCTGATCGGCCCTAGTACACAGGAGCAGCGCGTGGAATTTAGCATAAAAAGCGGTAGCCCGGAAAAGCAGCGGTGCGGCTGCGTCATCGTCGGCGTGTTCGAGCAGCGCCAGCTTTCCTTACCCGCCGAGTTACTGGACAAAGCCTCCAACGGTGCCTTGAGCGACATTCTGCGCCGTGGCGACATGACCGGCAAAGCCGGCACCACGCTGCTTCTGCACAACCTGCCGGGCAGCCTGTGCGAGCGCGTTTTGCTGGTTGGCTTGGGTAAAGCCAAAACCTTTAACGCCGCTGCCTACATCAGCGCCATTCGTCTGGCGGTCAGCACGCTGGCGGCGACACACTGCAGCGATGCCGCCCTGTTTCTCAGCGAAACCCAGGTCAGTGGCCACGATATCGCCTGGCAGCTGCGCCAAACGGCGTGCACTGCCTTGCAAGCAGCTTACCGTTTCGAGCAGTTCAAATCGGAAAAAACGCCGGTCAACCTGCGCAAACTCACCTTGATGATCGCCCGACGCAGCGAAATCGCCGCAGCCGAACAAGGCTTGCGCGAAGGTATTGCCATCGGCCAAGGCTGCGCTTTCAGCCGCGATCTGGCCAATCTGCCGGGCAATGTCTGCCACCCGGCTTATCTGGCCGACACCGCACGCAAACTGGCCGATGACTACGGGCTTTCCTGCGAGATTCTCGAAACCGAGGCCATGGCCAAACTCGGCATGCACGCCCTGCTCGCCGTTGCCCGCGGTTCCGCCCAGGCGCCACGGCTGATCGTGCTGCATTATCGCGGCGGCAAAAAAGAGGCCGCGCCGGTCGTGCTCGTCGGCAAAGGCATCACTTTCGACTCCGGCGGCATCTCGCTCAAGCCCGGGGCTGACATGGATGAAATGAAGTACGACATGAGCGGTGCCGCCAGCGTACTGGGCACGCTCAAGGCGGCGGCCAGCATGGCCTTGCCGATCAATCTCACCGTCATCGTGCCAGCGGCAGAAAACATGCCCGACGGCAACGCCACCCGCCCCGGCGACATCGTCAGCTCGCTTGCCGGCAAGAGCATCGAGATTCTCAACACCGACGCCGAAGGTCGCCTCATTCTCTGCGATGCGCTGACCTACGCCGAACGCTTCAAGCCGGCAGTGGTCATCGACGTCGCCACCCTCACCGGGGCTTGCGTGGTGGCACTCGGCCATATCGCCACCGGCCTTTTTTCCAGCAAACCCAATCTGGCTCGGGCGCTGTTGCGGGCGGGCGAAGAATGCCACGACCGCGCCTGGCAGCTGCCTTTGTGGGACGATTATCAGGATTTGCTGAAAAGCCCGTTCGCCGACATGGCCAACATCGGCGGGCGCTGGGGCGGGGCCATTACGGCAGCCTGTTTCCTCGCCCGATTCACCGAAAAATACCCCTGGGCTCACCTCGACATTGCCGGCACCGCCTGGAATTCCGGCAAGGACAAAGGCGCGACCGGCCGCCCAGTGCCTCTACTCAGTCACTATCTGCTGCATTACAGCGAGAGCGAGGCGTGACCACGGTTTTTTTCTATTACGACGCAAGCGATGCCCTCGCGGCAGCCTGCGCGCTGGTCAAGGGTGTCTGGAAAAAGCGTAACCCGCTGCTGATCTACGCCCCGGACCCCAATTTGGCGAATTCCCTGGATCGCGCCCTGTGGAGCACGGAGGCTGCTAGCTTCATTCCGCATTGCCGGGCCGATTCGCCGCTTGCCGCTGAAACCCCCATACTGATCGCGGCCCAACTCGATCAGGTGGCACAGACAGAACGACTGATGAATCTTTCGCGCGACATTCCCCCAGCCTACCAACGTTTCACCACCTTGGTCGAAGTCGTCAGCCGCGCCGAAGACGACCGGCTTGCGGCGCGCGCACGCGTGCAGCACTACCGTGCCGATAACTGCGCCATCCAGTTTTTCGACCTCAGCCAGCGCTGACTTCCGCCATGCCCAGCCCCATTCTCGCCCGCGCCGATGCCTTGATGCAGCGGCACAGCCCCGGCCAATCCGCCAGCCACGAAGTCGTAGAAGACTTTCCACTGCTCACCGACGCCTTCGACGAAGAAGACAACATTCCCATCCTGCTGCAGGTGGACACGCCCCCCCCATCCCTTTTATCGCCCCCGCAGACGCAAAGCGCGCATGACCCAACAAAATTTGCGGCAGACTTGGCGCAAGCGCTCGAAAAACAACTGCACGCCGCCCTGCCGGCCTTGATTGAGCGCGCCGTCGCCGAGGTCATGGCACAGCAAGTTACGGTGCTGCCATCTGCCGCCATTACAGAGTAAACAGCGCAGAGGTAAACAACGCCGACTGAACGGCACCTACGAAACATTGCCACAGCTCCCTGACGCGCGTGCTATATTGCGCGCCCGGATTTCCCCCCGAGAAGCATCGTGCTCAACTTTGATGTACTCATCATCGGCAGCGGCCTCGCCGGCCAAACTGCGGCATTACGACTCGCTGACCAGCGCCGGGTAGCGCTCATCAGCAAACGCAAACTGGAAGATTCGGCCTCGGGCTGGGCGCAAGGCGGCATCGCCGCAGTGCTCGACACGCAAGATTCCATCGACGCCCATATCCACGACACCTTTGTTGCCGGTGCCTGGCTCAATGATGCCAAAGCCACCTGCTTCGTCGTCGAAAACGGCCGCCGCGCCATTCATTGGTTGATCGACCAGGGCGTACCGTTCACCAAAGACGATACCGGCTACCACCTGACCCGCGAAGGCGGCCACAGCGCCCGCCGCGTCATTCACGTGGCCGATGCCACGGGCGCCGCCGTGCAGAAAACCTTGACGGCCAAAGTGCGCACGCACCCCAATATCGAAATTTTTGAAGATCACATCGCCGTTGATTTAATTACCGGAAAACATCTCGGCCATGCCGAAGACAACCGCTGTTACGGGGCTTATGTGCTCGATGACAAGAGCGGCGAAGTGCGCACTTTTGTCGCGCCCAACACCCTGCTCGGCACCGGCGGGGCAGGCAAAGTTTATCTCTTTACCACCAATCCCGACACTTCCACCGGCGACGGCATCGCCATGGCCTGGCGCGCCGGCTGCCGCGTGTCGAACATGGAATTCATCCAGTTTCACCCGACCTGCCTCTATCACCCCGAGGCCAAATCCTTTCTCATTTCCGAGGCCGTACGCGGCGAAGGCGGCCTGCTGAAGCGCCCCGACGGCAGCCGCTTCATGCCCGAACACGATGCGCGCGCCGAACTTGCGCCGCGCGACATCGTCGCCCGTGCCATCGACTTTGAAATCAAAAAACACGGCCTGGACTGCGTTTATCTTGACATTTCGCACAAGGGCGAAACTTTCGTCCGCGAGCATTTTCCCAACATTCACGCCCGCTGCCTGGAGCTGGGCATCGACATCACCCGCGAGCCGATCCCGGTGGTACCCGCCGCCCACTACACCTGCGGCGGCGTCGTCTGCGACCTCAATGGACGTACCGATGTCGCCGGGCTCTATGTCGCCGGCGAAACCTCTTGCACCGGCCTGCACGGTGCCAATCGGCTGGCCTCGAACTCCCTGCTCGAATGTCTGGTATTTGCCGAGGCTGCCGTCAATGACATGCTGGCGCAGCCTACCGCGCCGCTGCCCAAAGTGCCCGAATGGGATGCCAGCCGCGTCACCGATGCCGACGAGGAGGTGGTGATTGCGCACAACTGGGACGAACTACGGCGCGCCATGTGGAATTATGTGGGCATCGTGCGCACCACGAAACGCCTGCAACGTGCGCTACACCGCGTACATCTTTTGCGTAGCGAAATTCAGGAGTTTTACGCGCATTTTCGTGTCAGCCACGATTTGATCGAATTGCGCAATCTCGTCTTGACGGCTGAACTCATCATACGCTGTGCCTTGCTGCGCAAGGAAAGTCGCGGCCTGCACTATTCCCGCGACTATCCTGAATTACTGGAAAAAGCCCGCAGCACGGTGCTCAAGCCGCCCCGCCCGAAACGCTGAGTTCGCGTCGCCAGCGCAGCAGGACGCGCAAACGGCGAAATTCCTCGGCGCTCAATCTGTCCGGCGTAAGCACAAGGCTTACCCGCTGACGACTTACCAGCAACTCCAGGCGCAGCACCGTCAACCAAGGATGCACCGTGAGCGCCGGCAAACAACGGGCCGCCAGAAAATCGCCGCCGGCGGCGCATTGCAGCGCGAAACCCCCCGCATCCGTAATTTCCAGCGTGAGAGTTTCCCGGGCATTTCCCCGGGCGGCGCGCCGGAGCAGCCTACACCCCCACAGAACCAGCGCCACAAGTGCCACCAGACGCAGCAAGACATGCGCCGGATAAGCGAGCAGCAGAGCGCCTGACAACACCAACAGCAACACCAGCAGACGGCGCTGCCAACGCGAAGGGTGCAGCCGGAAATATTGGGGCGGCTGCACGCTTGGCTCGTTGGATTTAGACCTGACTCAAACCCGCTTGAAAACCAGCGAGCCGTTGGTGCCGCCAAAGCCGAAGTTGTTCTTCAGCGCAATATCGATTTGCATCGGGCGCGCGGCATTGGCGCAGTAATCCAGATCGCACTCCGGATCCTGATTGAAGATATTGATCGTCGGCGGCGAAATCTGGTGGTGAATCGCCAACACAGTAAACAAGGACTCCACCCCGCCAGCACCGCCCAACAGGTGGCCGGTCATTGACTTGGTCGAATTGACGACGATTTTCTGCGCCGCATCACCAAAAGCCGCCTTGATGGCATCCGATTCGTTCTTGTCGCCCAGGGGAGTCGAGGTGCCGTGCGCATTGACGTACTGTACATCGGCTGGCGTGACACCGGCATTTTTCAGCGCATTGACCATGGAGCGGCGCGGGCCGTCCATATTCGGCGCGGTGATGTGGTAAGCATCGGCGCTCATGCCGTAGCCGGCGACTTCGGCGTAGATTTTCGCACCCCGCGCCTTGGCATGTTCGTATTCTTCCAGCACCAATACGCCCGCACCTTCGCCGAGCACGAAACCATCGCGGTCTTTGTCCCAGGGACGGCTGGCCGTGGCCGGATCGTCGTTACGTGTAGACAATGCACGCGCCGCGCAGAAGCCGCCCATGCCGAGCGGCGACACCGTCGATTCCGCGCCACCCGCGACCATTACGTCGGCATCGCCGTACTCGATGATGCGCGCCGCCTCCCCGATCGAATGGGTGCCGGTCGTACACGCCGTGACGATGGACAGATTCGGCCCTTTGAAGCCGTACTCGATCGACAGATTGCCGGAAATCATGTTGATGATCGAACCCGGCACGAAGAAGGGCGACACCTTGCGCACGCCGGCGGCGGCGTATTCTTCCTTGGTGGCTTCGATCAGCGGCAAACCGCCAATCCCGGAACCGATCGCTACGCCCACCCGCTCCGGGTCGGCCGCGCCCGCTTGATCCAAGCCCGCATCGCGCACCGCCTGCATACCAGCGGCCAGGCCATAATGGATGAAGGTATCCATGCGGCGAGCGTCTTTGGCGGAAATGTATTGCGTGATGTCGAAATTCTTCACCTCGCCGGCAAACTGCACGGGAAAAGTCGAAGTATCGAAACGGGTAACCGGGGCAATGCCGGACACCCCGGCAATGATGTTCTGCCAGCCTTCGGCGACCGAATTACCGACCGGGGAAATCAGGCCGAGGCCCGTAATAACAACTCTGCGACGTGCCAAGGTGCGCTCCGCATAAAATAGCAAGGCCGGCCTTGCGGGCCGGCCTCGTCAGGTTAAATCCAGTAGAAATGCTTCATCACCGGCCAGGCCGGCAAGGAATTACTTCTTATTGGCGAGGATGTAATCGACAGCTTGCTGAACCGTCGTGATCTTCTCAGCCTGGTCGTCCGGAATTTCACACTCGAATTCCTCTTCCAGGGCCATGACCAGCTCAACGGTGTCCAGCGAATCCGCGCCCAGATCGTCTACAAAAGAGGACTCATTCTTGATGTCCGCTTCGTTCACGCCCAGTTGTTCGGCGACGATCTTCTTGACGCGCTCTACGATGTTATCCATGCAAAAAACTCCTTCCCCTCGGGGGTTCGAAAAAAAACGTGTTGATTCTACCAAAAGCCAAGCCCGGTGTAATCAATCCATAAACATGCCGCCATTCACATGCACGGTGGTACCCGTGACGTAAGCGGCAGCGGCTGAAACGAGAAAACCGACGGCACCGGCGACATCTTCCGGCGTCCCGGCACGGGCCAGCGGAATCGTGGCCAGCATGGCGGCGCGCTGCTCTTCGCTCAGCGCCTGCGTCATGTCGGTGGCAATGAAACCAGGGGCGACGCAATTCACCGTAATGTTGCGGCTGCCCAGCTCGCGCGCCAAAGAACGGGTCAAACCGGCAACACCGGCCTTCGCGGCGCAATAGTTGGCCTGCCCGGCATTGCCGGAATAGCCGACGACCGAAGAAATATTGACGATGCGGCCAAAGCGCAGCTTCATCATGCCGCGCATGACGCCGCGCGACAGACGAAATACCGCTTTCAGATTGGTATCGATCACCGCGTCCCATTCGTCATCGTGCATGCGCAAGGAAAGATTATCGCGGGTGATGCCGGCGTTATTGACCAAGATACCGATCGCGCCAAACTCCTTGGCAATATCGGCGAGCAGCGTATCGGTTTGTGCCGTATCGGTCACATTGAGCACCACACCTTTGCCTCGCACACCAGCTTCAGCAAGATAAGCACTGATTTGCGCCGCGCCGTTTTCACTGGTCGCTGTACCGACCACGGTTGCGCCCTGGCGGCCCAATTCGAGCGCAATGGCACGGCCGATACCACGGGTGGCACCGGTCACGAGGGCAATTTTATCGTTCAGCATGGCTCACTCCAGCGTCAGATTAGCGTCAATGGCTGCCGCATCGGCGAGTGCCACACCGGCCACGCCCTCGGCGCAGCGCTTGGTCAAACCGGCCAGCACCTTGCCCGGGCCGCATTCGGCCACCGTCGTCACGCCCATGGCGGCCATTTTCTGGATGGTTTCCACCCAACGCACCGGTTTATAGGCCTGGCGAACCAAGGCGTCCTTGATACGCGCCGGATCGTTTTCAATCGCCACGTCGACGTTGTTGATGACCGGAATCCGCGGCGCTTTGAAATCCAGTTCTGCCAACCGCGCCGCCAGTTTATCGGCGGCCGGGCGGATCAGCGAAGAATGGAAGGGGGCCGAGACCGGCAGCGCCTTCGCCATTTTCGCACCGCGTTCCTTGCAGGCGACCATGGCGCGCTCGACGGCGGCCTTGTGGCCAGCAATCACGGTCTGACCGTTGGCGTTGAAGTTGACCGGCTCGACCACTTCACCCTGCGCCGATTCGGCACAGGCGGCAACGATACCGGCATCGTCCAGGCCAAGCACGGCGGCCATCGCCCCGGTGCCGAGCGGCACCGCCTCCTGCATGGCGGCGGCGCGCAGGCGCACCAGCGGTACGGCATCCTTGAAGTCGATGACGCTGGCTGCAACCAGCGCCGAGTACTCGCCCAGGCTGTGTCCTGCCACCACGGCCGGTAGGCGACCGCCTTTTTCCAGCCACAAGCGCCAGGCGGCGATGCCGGCGGTGAGCATGACCGGCTGGGTGTTGACGGTTTGCGTCAGCAATTCGGCCGGGCCGTCGGCGACCATCGCCCACAGATCGTCGCCGAGCGCGGAGGAAGCTTCGTCAAAAGTGGCGCGCACCACGGCGGCATCGCCGTAAGCGGCCATCATGCCGACACTCTGTGAGCCTTGGCCGGGAAAAACGAACGCGAAAGACATCTCGGGCATCTCCTGTAATCAGAATTCAAGCAGGGCAGCGCCCCAGGCAAAACCGCCGCCTATCCCTTCGAGCAGCACCTTCTGACCGCGCTGGATGCGTCCGTCACGCACCGCTTCATCCAGCGCCAGCGGCACTGACGCGGCCGAGGTATTGCCGTGGCGGTCGACCGTAACGACAACTTTTTCCGGCGCAATGCCGAGTTTTTTGCCGGTCGCATCGATGATGCGCAAATTAGCCTGGTGCGGAATCAGCCAATCAATCGCCGACGTTGCCACACCGGCTGCGGCGCACACTTCCTCGGCCACTTCCGCCAGTACGCGCACGGCAAATTTGAACACCGCCTGTCCGTCCATGCGCAGAAAAGGGTCGCCCGTCACCTGGCCGCCGCAGACCTGCCCTGGCACGTTGAGGATGCCGGCGTAACGTCCATCGGCGTGCATGGCACTGGCCAGAATGCCGGGGGTTTCGGAGGCCGCGAGGACGACCGCGCCGGCACCGTCACCGAACAATACGCAGGTGCCGCGATCCTGCCAGTCGAGGATGCGCGAAAAGACTTCCGCGCCGATCACCAGGGCTTTTTTATGGCTACCCGAACGGATAAATTTTTCGGCAATCCCCAGCGCGTAAGCAAAGCCGGCACATACCGCCTGCACGTCAAAAGCGGTTGCCCCGCGATTATTGAGCTGCGCCTGAATCAAACACGCCGTACTGGGGAAAATAAAATCCGGTGTCGAGGTGGCAACGATGATCAGATCAAGCTGTTCCGCATCGACTCCGGCCATCTCAAGGGCGCGCCGCGCCGCTTCCAGGCCGAGCTGACTGGCGGTAGTGCCGGGCGCGGCCAAATGACGGCTACGGATGCCGGTGCGTGTCGTAATCCACTCATCCGACGTTTCGATGCCGCGCGCGGCCAGCGCCGCGTTGCTCACCGCCTCCCCGGGCAGATAACTGCCGGTGCCGATAATCCGTGCATACATATTAGGAAACCTCCGCCGCCGGCAAATGCGCCATTTGCTCGGCGATCCGCTCGACCACCCGGTTTTGCGCTGCATCGCGGGCGCGGGCCAGGGCTTGGTAGAAAGATAAAATATCGGCCGAACCGTGGCTTTTTACAGAAATGCCTTTCAAACCCAAGAGCACTGCGCCGTTGTAACGGCGCGGATCGAGCCGCTGCTTGAAACGCTTGAGCACGGGCAAAGCCAGTATGGCGACGGCCCTGGTCAGCCAATTTCGGGAAAACTCGCTTTTCAGCAAGCTGGCCAACATGTGCGCCACCCCTTCCGAGGATTTCAGCGCCACATTGCCCACGAAACCATCGCAAACAATGACATCGGCTTCGTGGCGATAGATGCCGTCGCCTTCGACGTTGCCGACGAAATTCAGTCCGGACGCCTTGAGCAACTGCGCGGCTTCCTTCACCACCTCGTTCCCCTTGATGTCCTCCGAACCGATATTGAGCAGCCCGACACGCGGGCGCTCCAGCTGATCGACGGCGGAGGCCAGCATCGCCCCCATCACACCGAATTGCAGCAAATCTTGCGCCGAACAATCGACGTTGGCCCCAAGATCGAGCATATGCACATGCCCGCCGTCAGCCGTTGGCAAAATCGGGCAAAGCGCCGGGCGGTCGATACCCGGCAACATTTTCAGCACGAAACGGGAAATTGCCATCAAGGCCCCGGTATTGCCGGCCGAGACACAGGCGTCGGCCTCGCCGGCCTTGACGAGATTGAGCGCAACGCGCATCGATGCGTCTTTTTTACTGCGCAGCGCCTGCGCCGGTGCCTCATCCATGCCAATGACCTCTGAGGCATGCTGTAGACGCCAGCGGCTGTTCGCCTCCTCGCCTTGCAGCAAAGGGCGCACCAAAGCCTCCTGACCGACCAGGATGAGCTCAACCGCCGGATTATCCTTGAGAAAACGGAGCGCCGCCGGCACCGTCACCGACGGTCCGTGGTCCCCCCCCATGCAATCAATGGCGATGCGGGTTGTCATGGCAAAAGAAAGGGCAGGCGCTTCGCAAGAAGCCCTGCCCCCACCTCAATGCTTTACTCGCCCTTGCCCTTCATGACTTTCTTGCCACGGTAAAAACCGCTCGGCGACACGTGGTGACGCAAATGCGTTTCACCGGTGGTTTGCTCGATCGCGATCGGCGCAGCGCTCAAAAAATCGTGCGCGCGGTGCATGCCACGCTTGGACGGGGATTTCTTGTTCTGTTGAACGGCCATTTTCTTACTCCAAAAAAATCAGTTGGGCTTACCCTTGAAACCGGCCAGCGCAGCAAACGGATTGATCCGCTCACCCGCCTCGGCGGTACCAGGCAAAACACAGTGTTCGTGGCGCGGTGCCACCGGCAGGGAGAGAAGAATTTCGTCCTCCACCAGTTCCACCACATCCAATTCCTTTTCCAGCGGGAGAAAATCCCGGCTGTCGTCTTCCAGTTCATCTTGGGAAAGCTCGGCATCGACTGGCACCAACTCCAGCAGGTTATCGACTTCCACTTGAAAAGGAATGGCACCCAGACAGCGCTGACAAGCCAGAGGAATCACCCCCTCCACCGTCAAATGCAAGAGGAACTCCCCGCGCGCACCGCGCCGACCTTCCAGTTGCCAACTGAGCTCACCCGACACTTCCGCCAGCAGATCATGCAGGCGCTCCAAACCGGAAACCGCCGTCGTTCCTTGAAGAACGCGAGCTTCACGGGCAAAGAGAAAGGCGTCGTTGATCCTTTTCAATTTGAATCTGTTGCGACTTAAACGGCGGATGATATTATTTTCGGCTCACCAAGTCAAAGAAAAACCCAGCACACGCCATGTCCGCACCGCACGTACCGCTCGTTCTCGCCTCCACCTCTCCCTATCGCCGCGAGCTGCTCGCCCGTCTCGGGCTGCCGTTCACCGTCGCCAATCCGCACACCGACGAAAGCCCCTTACCCAACGAGGCAGCAGAAGCCCTTGCCTTACGCCTGGCCGAAGCCAAGGCCCGCGCTGTGGCCGCCGCCCACCCCGGGGCGCTCATCATCGGCAGCGATCAAGTCGCCGTCGCTCAGGGCAAAATCTACGGCAAGCCCGGCGATCTGGCACGCGCCACGGCGCAGCTGCGCGAACTGTCCGGGCAAAGCGTTACCTTCTACACCGCACTGTGCCTATACGACAGTCGCAACGACCACTGCCAGATCGAGGGCGTGCCGACCCAGGTCGTTTTTCGCGCACTCAGTGAGCGCGACATTGCACACTATCTGAGCCGCGAAGAGGCCTGCAACTGCGCCGGTTCCGCCAAATCCGAGGGCCTGGGGATTGCGCTGCTGGAGCGCATCCGCGGCGACGACCCCAACGCCTTGATCGGACTGCCGCTGATCGCTTTGTGCCGCATGCTGCGCAGCGCCGGCCTCGATCCCCTCACCTGAGCACAGCGATGACCGGCACCCTTTATCTCATCCCGGTGCCGCTTGGCCCCGGCGCGCCGCAAGCCGTACTGGCACCGCAAACGCTGGCCGCACTTCACCCACTGCGCCACTTCGTCGTGGAAAACGCCAAGAGCGCGCGCGCCTTTCTGAAAGCGGCGGGCACGGCGCTTCCTTTACAGGAATTACAGTTAAACGAGCTCAACGAGCACAGCCGCCCCTCTGACATTGCCCCCTTGCTCGCCCCCCTCCTCGCCGGCGAAGATGTCGGCCTGCTCTCGGAAGCCGGCTGCCCGGCGGTGGCCGACCCGGGGGCGGCGCTGGTCGCGCTGGCGCAAGAAAAAAACATCCGGATCCTACCTTTGATCGGCCCTTCCGCCTTGCTGCTCGCCCTCATGGGCAGCGGCCTGGACGGCCAGCGCTTCGCCTTTCACGGCTATCTGCCGGCAAAAGAAGCCGAACGTTCCAGCGCTTTGCGCGAACTGGAAAAAGAATCGCGACACAAGCGCCAGACGCAACTGTGCATCGAAACTCCGTATCGCAACACCGCCCTCTTCGCGGCTTTTCTGAAACACTGCCAGCCCACGACCCGGCTTTGTGTCGCTAGCGATTTAAGCTTGCCCAGTGAAACTATCCGCACGCAGACAATCGCCGCCTGGAAAAAACAAACGCCGCCCGATCTCGAGCGGCGTCCGACGGTTTTTCTACTGCTCGCTTAGTACAGCGTAAACCCCGCCATACGACTGCTCAGCCCCTGCCACAAGCTGTCCATCGCGCCCGCGCCAAAGCGTTTGGCAAAGCGCTCAGCGAGGTTTTCCTTGACAGTGTAGTCGAGCAACTCCTCGTTTTTCACTACCTCGCGCGCCACGCTATCGACCGAACCAAGTGCATCAGCCAGCCCCAGAGCGAGGCTTTGTTCGCCGGTCCACATCAATCCGGAGAAGGTCTGCTCGTCTTCTTTCAAGCGCTTGCCCCGACCTTCGCGCACCACCTGGACAAATTGCGCATGGATATTGGCCAGCAGCGCCTTGGCGTGCGCCGTTTGCCCTTCGACCTGCGGCGAGAAAGGATCAAGAAAACCCTTGTTTTCGCCCGCCGTCAGCAAACGCCGCTCGACGCCCAGTTTTTCCATCGTCCCGGAAAAACCGAACCCGTCCATGAGTACACCGATGGAGCCAATGATGCTGGCTTTATCGACGTAAATCTGATCCGCCGCTGCGGCGATGTAGTAACCGCCGGAGGCGCAAATATCCTCAACCACGGCATACAAGGGCTTGTCCGGATATTTGGCACGCAGACGGCGGATTTCGTCATTGACCATTCCCGCCTGCACCGGGCTGCCGCCGGGGCTGTTGATACGCAAAATCACGGCTTGCGAATTGGGCGCTTCGAAGGCGGAGTTCAGCGACGCCACGAGGTTTTCCGCGCTGGCTTCCGACTGCGGCGCAATCACGCCGCGCAATTGCACTAAGGCGACGTGCTTGTCCGCCACCTTGGCGGCATCCCAATCGACCAGGGCAAACAGGATGAAACTGACGTAAACAAAACCCAGCAGCTTGAAAAAAATCCCCCAACGGCGCTTGGCGCGCTGCTCGCTCAAAGCGGAAAAAGCGAGTTTTTCCAGAGTTTTCCGCTCCCAGGACGGGTCGCTATCTGGGTGGGAAGGCTTATCCATTGAAATATCCTGCATCTGTAGATCAAATGAGAAGCGCGCATCATGCCATTATTTGCGGCGCATTTGTTGCAGCGCACAGATCATGCAACAAGCGCCGGTCAACTCAGCCGTTGACGCGCAACCAGGCATCGAGTTCCGCCACATCCTGCACACAGGCGCGCGGCGCATGAGCGTGCAACTGCACCGCCGGATGTGCGCCATAGCTAACGGCGAGGGCATCGACCCCGGCATTTTTGGCCATCAAGAGATCGTGCGAAGTGTCTCCAATCATCACGGCGGCGGTTTCAGCCATACCAAACTCAGCCAGCAATTCTTCCAGCATCTGCGGGTGCGGCTTGGAGTGACACTCATCGGCGCAACGCGAGGCGGAAAAAAATGTGCGCAAGCCCGAATGATCGAGCGCACGCTCCAGCCCGACGCGGCTTTTCCCCGTCGCCACGGCGAGAATATGCCCAGCATTTTGCAGGCGCGCCAACATCTGCGGCACCCCTTCGAACAAACGCAACTCGTGGTCAGCGGACAAATAATGGAAGCGATAACGCTCGATCATGTCTTGATAATTTTCTGCTGCCAGATCCGGCACCGCATGGCGCATGGCATCGCCCAGCCCCAGACCAATCACATGGCTGGCCTGGGCGCGGCTGGGTACCGGCAACTCGAGATCGGCGCACGCGGCCTGAATGGCGCGCACAATGGCACCGGTGGAATCGAGCAAAGTGCCGTCCCAGTCAAAAACCACCAATTCGTATTTCATTTGTCTGCGTACTCCAGGATTGCTGCGCAGTTTTCTGCTGAAAATTCGCGCGCCATTTGCGCATCGGCCTGCGCCACATAGGTGCGCAAATTGGCGGGCAGCGGCGCACGACATTCCAAGGATTCGCCGTTTATCGGATGCTTGAAGGCCATGCGCCAGGCGTGCAGGCCCATGCGCTTCAAACCTTGCGCGGCCAACTGTTTGTTCAAGGCAAAATCACCGTATTTTTCATCGCCCAGAATAGGAAAGCCCAGGTGCGCCAGATGCACGCGGATCTGATGCGTACGCCCGGTTTTCAACTGCGCTTCCAAAAGACTGCAGCCTGGCCAGCGCGCCAGTAGCCGAAATACCGTATGCGCCGGCTTGCCCGATGCATCCACACGCACCCGCCGCTCACCGTTTTCCAGCAAATATTTATGAAGCGGCAATTTGACCTGCTGCACGCCATTCATCCAGCGCCCTTTGACGAGCACCAGATAGCGCTTGTCCGCTCCCTTGCCGTGCTCACGAAACATGTCGTGCAAGGCGGTCAGGGCAGAGCGTTTCTTGCCGACCAACAAAATACCGGAGGTTTCCCGGTCGAGCCGGTGCGCCAGTTCCAGAAATTTTGCCTGCGGCCGCTGTTCACGCAAGGCTTCGATCACCCCGAAACTGACCCCGCTGCCGCCATGCACGGCAACTCCTTCCGGTTTGTTGATCACCAGCAAGGCGTCGTCCTCGTACAGCACGGGCAGGTCGACTCGCACTTTCGCTGCCGCCGTGATTTCCGCCACCGGCCGCTGTGCCAGACGCAGCGGCGGCAGCCGCAAGACATCGCCCGCTTGCAAGCGGTAAGTGGCATCGACCCGCCCTTTATTGACGCGCACTTCGCCGCTGCGCAAGATGCGATACACATGACTCTTGGGCACGCCCTTGCAGTGGCGAAACAAAAAATTATCCAACCGCTGGCCGACGGCATCCTCGTCGAGTGTCAGATAAGTGACCGAATTGTTTCCTATTGGGTTCATTTTTCTAATATACTGCGCGGGTTTTACGTCGTTGTTTGAAGGGATGCCAAACCATCAGACCATGCGCAGCGTGCTCGTAGGGGAACTTCCCCGGAGGCAGACACCGCGTGGCAGGCCACGAATTCTCTCCCGTGCGAATGGCGCGGGGCAAACCACGACAAACATCGGGTTAAGTTCGCTCACCCAAAGTAGCGATGGTAATAGATTAGCTTGCCACAAGCACGCACGGATCGTCCGTTGCAGGAATTTCAAGCCACGCCCTCTCAAAACCGCGCGGCCATTTAACGATCAGCACACTCATCATCGCCTTGCCTTCCATCTCTATGACGCAACCCGATCACTGAACCTGTCGCTGCCTGCATGGGCGTTTCGCCGTGCTCCGGTAGGCTGGAGCCCCATTACAATGAAACGCATGCTCTTCAATGCGACACAGGCGGAAGAACTCCGTGTCGCCATTGTCGATGGTCAAAAACTGATTGACCTCGACATTGAATCCGCCGCCAAGGAACAACGCAAAAGCAACATCTACAAAGGGGTTATCACCCGCATAGAGCCGTCGCTGGAAGCCTGTTTCGTCGATTACGGCGCGGACCGCCACGGTTTTCTGCCCTTCAAGGAAATTTCCCGCAGCTATTTCCAGCCCGGCGTCGAGCCCAGCCGCGCCAAGATCAACGAAGCGCTCAAGGAAGGTCAGGAGCTCATCGTCCAGGTCGATAAAGACGAGCGCGGCAACAAGGGTGCGGCGCTCACCACCTATGTTTCGCTGGCCGGGCGTTACCTCGTGTTAATGCCGAACAATCCGCGCGGCGGCGGCGTCTCGCGCCGGGTCGATGGCGACGAGCGCACCGAGTTGCGCGAAGCCATGGATCAGCTCGAAGTGCCGCAAGGCATGAGCTTGATCGCGCGCACCGCCGCCATTGGCCGCCAGGCCGAAGAACTGCAATGGGATCTGAACTACCTGATGCAGCTGTGGACGGCCATCGAAGGCGCGGCCAAGGAGCATTCCGGTGCTTTCCTCATCTACCTGGAAAGCTCGCTGGTCATCCGCGCCATTCGCGATTACTTCCAGCCGGATATCGGCGAAATCCTCATCGACACCGACGACGTCTACGAGCAGGCGCGCGCCTTCATGGGCACGGTGATGCCGGGCAACGTCAATCGCGTCAAACGCTATCGCGACGACGTGCCGCTTTTCTCGCGCTTCCAGATCGAACACCAGATCGAAACCGCCTTCGCCCGCCAGGTCAACCTGCCTTCCGGCGGTGCCATCGTCATCGACCACACCGAGGCGCTAGTCGCCGTCGACGTCAACTCCGGGCGCGCCACCAAAGGCGCCGACATCGAAGAAACCGCGCTCAAAACCAACCTCGAAGCCGCCGACGAACTGGCCCGCCAGCTGCGCCTGCGCGACCTGGGCGGCCTGATCGTCATCGACTTCATCGACATGGAAAGCAGCAAGGCCCAGCGCGAAGTCGAAAACCGCCTGCGCGACGCCCTGCGCTTTGACCGCGCCCGCGTCCAGATGGGCAAAATCAGCCGCTTCGGCCTGATGGAGCTATCGCGCCAGCGGCTGCGCCCGGCGCTCGCTGAAACCAGCTACATCGCCTGCCCGCGCTGCTCCGGCACCGGCCACATCCGCTCCACCGAATCGGCGGCGCTACATATCCTGCGCATCCTCGAAGAAGAGGCGATGAAAGAAAACACCGGTGCCGTGCATGTGCAGGTGCCGGTCGACGTCGCCACCTTCCTGCTCAACGAGAAACGCGCCGACATTCAAACCATCGAATTGCGCCACAAGGTCAACATTTTGTTGATCCCCAACATCTACCTGGAAACGCCGGCCCACCAGATCACCCGTCTGCGCCACGAGGATCTCAACAGCGAGGACGAACGTGCCCCCTCGTACAAGATGGTCGACCAACCTGCCGAAGAAGACACGCGCAGCAGCAACCCGGCAGAAAAACAAAAACCGCGCCAGGAAGCCGCCGTCAAAGGCATCACCCCGGCGCAACCGGCCCCGCTGGTCGCTGAAAAACCGGCGGCGCTGCCCGTACCGGCAAGCCCCAGCCAGGGCGGCCTGCTCGGCTGGCTGAAATCTCTGTTCGCCGGTGGCGCTGCTGCCCCCGCCCCGACCGAGCCCGTCACCCCGGCGCAAAAACCGCGCAACGCTCGTAATGGCGAACGTAATGAGCGCCAAGGCAACCGTCGTAATGGGCGCAATAACCGCAATGGCCGCAACGAGGAAAACAGCGAACGTAACGGCGAGCGCAATGAGCGCCAAAGCGGACGCAACAACGAGCGCAACCCCAAACCGGTCGCCGAGGAAAACCTCGCTGCGCCGCAAACCACCGCCAGCACGGGCAATAGCGAACGTCCGGAACGCAAGCGGCGCGAACGGCGCGAACGCACTCCGGCAGAGAACAAGCCACAAACGGAAGTCGCTGCCCTGCCCGTTGCCAACGACAATACTCCTGCCCCTGGCGAGAACACCACGGGCGTCAACAACGACGAGCAAGGTAATTCCCGTCGCCGAGGCCGTCGCGGCGGCCGCAACCGGGGCGAACGCCCAGAGTCTCGCGATGTTGAAACGCCGATCGACAAGCTCGAGAGCAGCACAGCGAGCAAGGAGGCAGACAGCGCGCTCGAAACCGCGGCAGAAACCACCGCCGCCAAATTCCAGCTGACCACACCGCTGCCCACCGCCCTCGTCGCCCTCGACCAGCCGGTCGTGAGCACTGCCGTTGCGCCAGAAAACAGCACTCTGGCAACAGAAGCAGGCACCTCCGAAACCGCTGCGCTACCGGCTGAAATCGCCGCGCCTGCCGTAACAGCAGCTCCGGTAACACCAGCCCCGGTCCTCGCCGCCGATCTCGCCAGCGAGACTGTCGCAGCGCCCACCGCCGACACGCCGCCGTCAAGCTTTACCCCCCCGGCAGCAGTCCTGCCGGAGGCTGCGCCAGAAACCCCGGCGGAAATCGTCACGCCACCGAGCGCGCCCGAAATCGCACCCGAAATCGCGCCCAGCCTTGCCGCGGCAAGCGACACCCCGACAACCAAGCTCGATCTTGACGCAGCGCTTGCCGACAGCGGCCTGGTCATGGTGCAAACCACGACCGCAGCCACCCACAGCGCCGTCGCCGAGCCGCCGAAAAAGCTGGGACGGCCGCGCAAAGCCAAGGCAGCCCCGGCGCAAGAGGAAGCCATGGTGATGATCGAAACGCAAAAATAAGCGCAAGCAAAACGCCTTGCCTGCAAAAACCGGGAAGCCTTCCACTTCCCGGTTTTTTTACGCCGCGCGCCAAGCAAGCGATACGCTACCGGCCTTGCGGCCTGTTTTGCGGCCTCTCGTCATGACAAAATTTGCCAGGGGTTTGCCCTCCGGCCAAACCGCCGCAGCGGAACAATGCTGCGTTACAGGGCGAAAAACGAGAACACCGCGCAAACCTTCCGCGCCGCCGCGTTCTCAGGTGTTTTTCAGCTGTTTCTTGAGCACGATAACCAAGCCCTGCGCAGCGTCCTCGACCATATCGAGTACCAGATCAAACCCGTGGCCGAGGCCGTAATAGGGGTCCGGCACTTCGTGGTCGTCGAAGTTTTTGGCGTATTCCATGAACAGGTGGATTTTTTCCTGTTGTGCTGGTGTCGCCATGCGCTGCAGGTTGTCGCAGTTGTTTTTATCCATGGCCAGAATCAGATCGAAATAATCGAGATCCTGGTACGCCACCTTGCGCGCGCGCAACTGCGACAAATCATAACCACGCGCCGCCGCCGCACGCTGGGTGCGCGGATCTGGTGCTTCGCCAACGTGATAACCGTGCGTCCCCGCCGAATCGATCTCTACCCACTCACCGATACCGGCCTGCCGCACACAATGCCGTAAAACGGCTTCTGCCGTGGGTGAGCGGCAGATATTGCCCATACAAACCAGCAAAACGCGAATTGTCATTGTTGTTTTCCTCCAATCGCGTGTTCTCCTGAAATATCGTGCTGCGCTGCGCCAAAAACCTGTTCACGCAGACGGAACAAGCTGTCGCGTGCTGCTGCCGCTTTTTCGAATTCGAGGTTTTTCGCGCAGTCGAGCATCTCTTTTTCCAGCCGCTTGATCTCTTTTGCCACGGCCTTTTCGCTCATCGTCGCATAATTTTCCCGCTCTTGCGCTACTTTCAGCGTGTTTTGTGCCGGGCCTGCGTCATAAACGCCGTCAATGATGTCCTTGATTTTTTTCGCCACGCTGCGCGCCACGATGCCATGCTGGGCATTGAAGGCAAGTTGTTTTTCCCGCCGCCGCGCGGTTTCGTCGATGGCTTTTTGCATCGACTGCGTCATCTTGTCAGCATACAAAATGGCCGTGCCGTGAATATGCCGCGCCGCCCGGCCAATCGTCTGAATCAGCGAACGCTCGGAACGCAAAAAACCTTCCTTATCCGCATCCAGTATCGTCACCAAGGAAACTTCCGGAATATCCAGACCTTCGCGCAAGAGGTTGATACCGACCAGCACGTCGAATTCGCCCAGACGCAGATCGCGGATGATTTCCACCCGCTCGACGGTGTCGATGTCCGAGTGCAGATAGCGCACGCGTACACCATGCTCCGAAAGAAAATCCGTCAAATCCTCGGCCATGCGCTTGGTCAGCGTGGTGACCAGCACTCGCTCTTGCTGCGCCACCCGCAACTTGATTTCACCAAGCAAATCATCAACCTGCGTTCCCGCCGGACGAACGATGATGTCCGGGTCCACCAAGCCGGTCGGGCGCACCAATTGCTCCACCACCTGCCCAGCGTGCTGTGCTTCGTAATCGGCGGGCGTCGCCGAAACGAAGATGGTCTGCCGCATATGCGTCTCGAACTCATTGAATTGCAGGGGCCGGTTGTCAAGCGCGGAAGGCAGGCGAAAGCCATAGTCGACCAGGTTTTCCTTGCGCGAGCGGTCGCCCTTGTACATGCCGCCGACCTGGCCGATGGTGACGTGCGATTCGTCGATGAACATCAGCGCATCGCGCGGCAGGTAGTCGATCAGGGTGGGCGGCGGCTCGCCCGCCTGGCGTCCAGAAAAATGCCGGGAATAGTTTTCGATGCCCTTGCAAAAACCGATCTGATCCAGCATTTCCAGATCGAAACGGGTGCGCTGCTCGATGCGCTGCGCTTCGACCAGTTTCTGATTGGCGCTGAAAAACGCGATGCGCTCGCGCAACTCGGCCTTGATGGTTTCGATGGCCTTCAAGACCGTGGCGCGTGGCGTGACGTAGTGCGACGCCGGAAAAACGGTAAAGCGCAAGGCTTTATGCAAAAGCTGGCCGGTCAAGGGATCAAAAAACTGCAAGCCTTCGATTTCGTCGTCGAACAAGGCCACACGCAGCGCGTGCTCGGCGTTTTCTGCCGGAAAAATATCGATCACATCGCCGCGCACCCGGAAAGTGCCGCGCTGAAAGTCGATTTCGTTGCGCTCGTACTGCATGTCCGTCAGGCGCTTGAGGATATCGCGCTGATCCATGCGATCACCCACCCGCATGGTAAGGATCATGTTGTGGTATTCGTCGCGGTCGCCAATGCCGTAGATGCACGACACCGTCGCCACGATCACCACATCGCGCCGCTCGATCAGGCTCTTGGTGGCGGACAGGCGCATCTGCTCGATGTGGTCATTGATCGAACTGTCCTTCTCGATAAACAGATCGCGCGACGGCACATAGGCTTCCGGCTGGTAATAGTCGTAGTAGGAAACGAAATACTCGACGGCGTTTTCCGGGAAGAACTCCTTGAACTCCGAATACAACTGCGCCGCCAGCGTCTTGTTTGGGGCCAGCACCAGCGCCGGGCGGCCGCTGCGGGCGATGACGTTGGCCATGGTGTAGGTCTTGCCGGAGCCGGTCACGCCGAGCAAAGTCTGAAAAGAAAGGCCGTCGCCCACCCCTTCGACCAGTTGCGCAATGGCCGCCGGCTGGTCGCCAGCGGGCGGAAAAGGCTGGTGCAAACGGTAGGGGCTGCCGGAAAAAGTCAGCACGGGCGTGCTGTCGGTCGATGCGCTCATGTTAGTATTTTACGTTTTCTGCCGCGCCAACAGGCCCGCAGCATTCCGGCGACCCCGACGGCCGCCGCACATTTATCTTCCCATTATCCACGGAGTCAGTCATGTCCTCTTCGATCTTTGCGGCGGTGGAACTTGCCCCGCGCGACCCCATTTTGGGGCTGAACGAAGCCTTTAACGCCGATGCACGCGATATCAAAGTCAATCTTGGTGTCGGCGTGTATTTCGACGACAACGGGAAAATCCCCCTGCTGGCCGCCGTCAAGGCCGCCGAAGACGCCCGCGTCAAAGCCGCCCTGCCGCGCGGTTATCAACCGATCGAAGGCGTTCCTGCCTATAACAGCGCAGTACAAAATCTGCTGTTCGGCAAGGATTCCGAACTGCTTGCCGCCGGCCGCGTCATCACCGCCCAGGCCATTGGCGGCACTGGCGCGCTGAAAATCGGTGCCGATTACCTGAAACGCCTGAACCCGGACGCCAAGGTCTATATCAGCAACCCGTCCTGGGAAAACCACCGCGCGCTGTTTGAATCTGCGGGTTTCATCGTCGAGGATTACGCCTATTACGATGCCGCCACCCGTGGCGTGAACTTCGCCGGCATGAAGGCCGATCTCAACAAAATGGCTCCTGGCGCCATCGTGCTGCTGCACGCCTGCTGCCATAACCCAACCGGTGCCGACCTGTCCGACGCGCAGTGGGCGGAAGTCGTCGAAATCTGCCAGGCGCGCGGTTTGGTGCCTTTCCTCGACATGGCCTACCAGGGCTTTGCCGACGGCATCGATGCCGACGCCGTGGCCATTCGCGCTTTCTCCGCTTCCGGCCTGCAGTTCTTCGCCTCCAGCTCCTTCTCCAAGAACTTCTCGCTCTACGGCGAGCGTGTCGGCGCGCTGTCCATTGTCACCGCCAGCAAGGAAGAATCGGCCCGCGTGCTGTCGCAGGTGAAGCGCGTCATCCGTACCAATTACTCCAATCCGCACACCCACGGTGCCGTGTTGGTGGCCAATGTGCTGACCTCGCCCGAATTGCGCGCCCAGTGGGAAGGCGAACTCGCCGCCATGCGCGAGCGCATCCGCGCCATGCGCAGCGGCCTGGTGGACGCGATCAAGGCCACCGGCTGCGCGCAGGATTTTTCCTTCGTCACGCAGCAACGCGGCATGTTCTCCTACACCGGCCTTTCCGCTGCGCAGGTCGAGCGCCTGAAAGAAGAATTCGGCATCTACGCCGTTTCCACCGGTCGCATCTGCCTTGCCGCGCTCAACAGCAAAAACATCGGTTATGTTGCCCAGGCAATCGCCAATGTCATCCGCTGACTATTGGCCACGCCAAGGAAAAGGCCGCTGAATGCGGCCTTTTTCTTGGGTATCACTCCGCTTGCCTGCCGTTTGAAGCCTTTCGATCAAGCCGGTTGATGGGCTTGAGCAAACTCGAAACGAATAAGCCTGCAAATTTCAGCGCTCGATCACCACTTCCGGGTTGGGCAGCATGCCGCTGACGCGCACCGGCACACGCAAGGCCGCCACCGAAGAGCGCACATCGACTGTCAGCCGCCCCTCGATCTGCCCGTCTGGCGTATGGCGCAAAGCCCCGCTGGCGCGCATCGCCCCGGCATCGAGATGCAAATCGTGCAAGCCGATGCCGCGTGCATCCGCCTGCACCCGTGCGGCCAGTCGATCAAAGCGCGTATTGCCGGCACGCACCACGCTGCCCGGACCACGCCGCCCGGCCTCGCCAAGATCGATGCCAAACAGGGTGCCGCGCAAAACCGTTGCCTGCATGTCCAGATTCACGCCCGACCATAAAGCGGCCCAATCGCTGCCGCTGCCGTTAAGACGCAAGGGCCCTTCCAGCACGCCAGCCCATTTGAATTTTGGCAAAACACTGCTGCTCAATTGCTGCAAATCTACTCTTGCCAGCTGCAAATCGCCGCGCATGGCCAGCCCCTGTTCGTTCCAACCCAAGCTCCACTCACCCTGCAGCAGACCGCCGAAAATACTGGCCTCAATCTCACGCACCTGCAAGCCTTGCACATCGAGGGTTGCTTTTGCATCGAGCGCGCCAAAGCGCAGCGGCAACGCGGGCGGCTGCCAGGCCCGACCTTCGATGCGTAGCGCAAGCTGCCCAGGGGCTGGATTGATCTCGAGCGCCAAGGATTTATCCTGGTTCTCCAAACGCCCACGCACAAAACGCCCCTGTGCATAGCTCAAAATCCCATTGAATTCGGCAAACACCAGCTGCGGCGCGGCCATCAGCTGCACATGGTTCAGCTTGATCTCGTGCAAGGCCGGCAAAGCCAAGTCACTCGCGCTGGCCACACCGGGTTGCATCAACAAGGCCGGCAGCGACCAACTGACCTGCGACGCTTCCATGTGGCCAAGCTGCGCCCGCCCCGAGGCCCACAACTGCCACGGCGGCGGTAAATCCAAACGTCCAATCCGCCCAAGCTGGGACGCTGCCCCCTCCGGGCCGCCCAGGCGCAGATCGTGTAATTCAAGGTGCGGACGAGGCAGGGCAACAAAAATGATCGCACCGATCGTCACCGGCGTCTGCAACAGCTCGCTCGCCGTTTTTTCCAGCTCGGCACGATGCCTGTCGTAAGGATAGAAAAACACCAGCAGCAGCGCCCCCACGATCAGCGCCAGCACACCTCCCACCAGCCAAGGCAGTAAACGCAAACGGCGGGGCGCATCAAAAACATCCTCCGCATCCTGCTGGCGCTCCTGTTTTACCGCCTGGGCAGTTCGCTGGCTGGCCGCCAACACGGGTTTGCCAAAAGCCGAAAATACGCTGACTGGCCCAGGCTCATCGTGCGTAATGCGCGGCGACTCACGGGTGCCAAAGGTAGAAAACTGCGACAACGCCGAATGCCGCTCCGGCGTCTCCGGCGGCAAACCCACCGCCCATGCGGCGGCTGCCTCGGCTAGCGGGACGATATAACCGCCGCGCTCCAGCTCGCTGATTGCCCCTTCCACCAACCGGGCATTGCCGATTTTGGCCGTCAACTCCTCGACACTGAGCTTGCCGTCGATCTGCACCAACACCAGGCGCAAATTACGCTGCACCACACGCGTACTCTGCCGAACGGCCTCATCGCCAGCCGGCGTTTTTGCATAAACTCGTGCTGAAACCATCGTTCACCTTCCCTCGAAACCCACAACTGGCCTTGACTTTTGTCCATTCTACTACTATAATGCCATCTTTCTATTCCCCGATAGCTCAGTCGGTAGAGCGCCGGACTGTTAATCCGTAGGTCCCTGGTTCGAGCCCAGGTCGGGGAGCCAAAGAAATTCAAGCAAAAAGCCCACATTCTTGTGGGCTTTTTGCTTTTCTGGCCCGCCGTCCGGTCGATCCAACCGCCGCAGTGCAGAAAACTGCGGTGCGCGCAGTAATCAAATCGCGTACGGTGGCAGGTGCCGGGGCAAAGATATGTTTTTTAAGCGCACATAGGCCGGCAAGCCATCAACGAAAGGCGGCAGATCCTCGCCAACGATCAAAGGGCGCAGATAGCGGCGGCAGGCCTCGGTGATGTGAAAACAGTCGGCACTGATGAATTCCGCCGGCAGACGACGCTCGACATTGGCCAAATCGGCCAGAGGAGCGGTGCGAATCTCCCAACGATACGGCATATCGCTGAGGCGGTGCAGAATCGGCGCAACATCGCTCTCCCCCGCCATGGCCAGGCGCAAGGCCGCGGCACCCAGGGCGTAAGCCTGTTCGACGTCGACTTTGGAGGCCAAATGGCGGGCCGAACGCTGCAGGTAGTCGGCCACCGCCAGGTGTTGTTTGTAGCCCAGGTGCACTTCCACCATGTCGGCGATATAGCGGCCGACCGTGCCGGCGCGCCGGCTGGAAACGCCGAAATTGCAGCCTCCCGCATCGCACAGGCCTTCTGCCGTGACCACCACGCAATAACCGTAGGTTTCTACGCATTGCCGCACACGCGCCAGAAATTTGCGATCATCGAAGCCGACTTCCGGAAAGAGCAGGATGTGCGGCGGCTCCCCCGCGGCCTCGCTCGCCAGCCCGGCGGCCGCCGTGATCCAGCCGGCATGGCGACCCATGACTTCGAGCACGAACACCTTGGTCGAGGTCTGCGACATCGATGCCACGTCGTACCCTGCTTCGCGCACCGAGGTGGCGATGTATTTCGCCACCGAACCGAATCCGGGACAGCAATCGGTGAGCGCCATATCGTTATCGACCGTTTTCGGGATACCGATCACTTTCAAAGGCCGGCCGATTTCGCGCATCATCTGCGAGAGATGCCAGGCCGCCCCCATCGAGCCTTCACCGCCGTTGATGAAAAAGTAGCCGACTTCATGCGCATCGAGCACTGCCGCCAGACGTTCATACATGACACGATGCGTTTCCAGCGGCCCCAGATGAAAGCGGCTGGCACCAAAGGCACCGCCCGGCGTCTGGCGTAGGCGGGCAATATCGGCATCGCTTTCCAGACCTGTGTCGATCAAATCCTCGCGCAACGCGCCAAGAATGCCGTCGCGCCCGGCATAGACAGTCCCCATGCGCGTTGGATCGGCCAAATGCTGACGGCGCGCTTCCTCAATGAGGCCGCACGCCGTCGCATTGATTACGGCGGTAGCGCCTCCTGACTGCGCGTAGAAGGCGTTGATTGCCGTCATCGCGTCAGGTCAAGGCACCAAAGGCTGCTGCCGTAATTTGATCGACATTGCCAACACCGGCAATTTTGCGCACTTTCGGTGCCTTGGCGTCGCCCGCAGCGGCCCAGCTGCTGTAAAAATCGACCAGCGGCTTGGTTTGCGAATGGTATATTTCAAGACGTTTTTTGACGGTTTCTTCCTTGTCGTCATCGCGCTGCACCAGGTCTTCACCGGTCACGTCGTCTTTACCTTCCACCTTGGGCGGGTTGAATTTAACGTGATAGGTGCGCCCCGAGGCCAGATGAGCGCGGCGACCGGCCATGCGCTCGACGATATCGCTGTCTGGCACGTCGATTTCCAGAACGAACTCAATCGGCACACCAGCCTCTTTCATCGCCTGCGCCTGCGGGATGGTGCGCGGAAAACCATCGAACAGGTAACCATTTTTACAATCGGCTTCCTGCAAACGATCCTTGACCATGCCGATGATCACCGCATCCGGCACCAGGCCGCCAGCGTCCATATGTTTTTTTGCCTCCAGCCCGAGCGGCGTACCCGCTTTGACCTGGGCGCGCAGCATGTCGCCGGTGGAAATTTGCGGAATGGCAAATTTTTCGCAAATGTATTTGGCTTGCGTGCCCTTGCCGGCACCCGGTGCCCCCAAAAGAATCAGCTTCATGAAACGTCCCTCGTATGAAAAACCAGAAATTCTTGCTTTTTGCACGGCCTTCGCACCGTGGCAGACAGACTGCCGGAACGCTCGAACTTACCCGCTAATTCCGGCAGGGTCAAACAGTTTGCGCACCCGCACTGCGTCTTCCGGTGTATCCACCCCGGCGGCCGGGGCGGTATCGGTCAGGGTAACGCTGATGCGGTAGCCCTGCCAGAGCGCACGCAGCTGCTCCAGCGCCTCGAACTGCTCGCCAGGCGCTTCCTGCAAGCCGGCATAGGCTTTCAAAAAGCCCGCCCGATAGGCATACAGGCCGACGTGGCGGTAGGCGGGAAAATTCTGCGGCAGGCTGCTTCGATCTACCTTGGCAAAATGGTCGCGGGCATACGGAATGGGCGCGCGCGAAAAATACAAGGCATCGCCATCGGCGCGACAAACCACCTTCACCACGTTCGGATTAAAAAACTCTGCCGCGCTATGTATCGGATGCGCCACAGTGGCGATATCCGCACCGCTGGCCGCCAACTGGCGCACGGTTTGCGTGATCAGCGCCGGTTCGATCAAAGGCTCGTCGCCCTGCACATTGACCACCAAGACCTCATTCGTCCAGCCGCGCTGCGCCACCACTTCAGCCAGACGATCGGTGCCGGTGGCGTGATCTGGATGCGTCAAAAGCGCTGCCACGCCGTGTTCGGTACAGGCCGCATGCACCTCTGGATGGTCGGTCGCCACCCAGATTTCTTCCGCCCCTGCCTGGCGCGCGCGTTCGGCAACGCGCACCACCATCGGTTTCCCCCCCAGATCGAGCAGAGGTTTTCCGGGCAGGCGGGAGGAGGCGTAACGCGCCGGAATAACGATCTTGAATGCTGGCACCATCAGGCAACGGCCCTCACGCCGGAGCAAGCCATTGCCGGGCCTCATCGACCAACATCACCGGGATGTCGTCGCGCACCGGATACGCCAGAGCGCAGGGCGCGCAGATCAATTCCTGCGCCGCTTTGTCGTATTCGAGCGGGCCTTTGCACTGCGGGCAGACCAAGATTTCAAGCAGACGAGCATCCACGAAGTTTCTCCACAATCAAATCCATCAGGGCCGGCGGCAAAACTGCGCTGACCGGCAAAACCCAGGCAGCAGCAAGTGCTGCCGGCAAGACAAGCGCGGCGCATTTTACTGCATCCTTTTCCGTCATCAGCAAAATGCTTTGCGCACCAAAATCGAGCTCCGCCGCCAAATAGGCGTGATGGTCGGGAAAAGGATGGGCAACAAAGTCAAAGCCCAAGGCGCGCAAGCTGGCAAAAAACCGCTGCGGCGCACCGATGCCGGCAATGGCGTGTACATTTTTGCCCGCCAACTGCACCGACAACTCTGCCGCAGAGCAACGTTTTTCGGGCGCTCCCAGGGCATAAAAATCCTGCGCCTGCAGCGGCATGGTAAAAGCGGGCCGCTGTGCGGCGAAACCTTCCACCGCACAGCCATTGCCCACCACGGCATCGACTGTGAGCAGACGCGCCAAGGGTTCGCGCAAAGGTCCTAACGGCAAACGCCAGCCATTGCCCGCACTGCGCGTATCGAACACGGCAATTTCGACATCGCGCGCCAGACTGTAGTGCTGCAAGCCGTCGTCACACAAAAGCACATCGACTTCAGGGTGCGCCGCCAACAGCGCTTGTCCGGCGGCCGCACGCGCGCGCCCCACCCACACCGGGCAGGCACTGCGCTGGGCGAGCAAACGCGGTTCATCACCGACTTCCGCCGCCGTACTCGTCGCGTGCACGGCGCGCACCGCCGCCCCCAAATCTGCCCCATACCCCCGGCTGACGATGCCCGGATGCCAGCCCCGGGCGCGCAAATTTTCGGCCAAGGCCAAGGTGAGCGGCGTTTTACCGGCACCGCCGACGACCAGATTACCGACCACCACGACCGGCACCGGCAAGCGCTGCGGCCGCGCCCGCCATTTACGCCAGGCCGCCACACCGACATAGAGCAGCTGCGCCGGCCACAAAAACAAAAACCATAGAGGCCAGGCCAGAAACCACCACGCCGGCCTAGGCCGGCGTGGATACCACAGCTGTTGCACGCCGTGCCCGCGCATTACTCGGCGCTTTGCGTAGCGAAAGAAATATGCGGATACCCGGCCGATTGCGCCGCCTGCATGACATCGATCACGCGCTGGTGCGTCGCCTTGGCGTCTGCGTTGATGACGATCACCGGTTTTTCGCGCCCGCCGGCCGCCTGCTGCAAGGCGGTGGCAATGGCTTGGTTATCGCCTTCGGCCAGAGGTGTTTTATTGACCAAAATTTGTCCGCTGGCGGTTACTGCCACATCGATTTCATTGGGCTGCTCGGCCGTTTGCGAGGCATCGGCAGTCGGCAGATCGATTTCCAGACCGGCATATTTCGAATAGGTGGTCGTCAGCATCAGGAAAATAATGATGACGAGCAACACGTCGATCATCGGAATCAGGTTCAGTTCCGGTTCTTCCCGGCTGCTGTCGCGCTGAAATCGCATGATTTACTTCCGTTCTCCGTGCATGTATTCGACCAGGCGCACCGCCTGCTGCTCCATCTGAATGACGAAACTATCGACCAGCGCGCGGAAATGACGCCAGAAAATCAGTGCTGGCACGGCAATGAAAATCCCGAATCCCGTGTTGTAGAGCGCAATCGAAATACCATGCGCGAGCTGTTGCGGGCTGCCGGTACCCGGCGCTTGCGAACCAAAAATCTCGATCATTCCGACCACCGTGCCAAACAAACCCATCAAGGGGCTGATCGAAGCAATGGTGCCGAGCGTCGTCAGATAGCGGTTGAGATCGTGCGCCACCGCCCCCCCGGTTTCCTCGATCGCCTCCTTCATCACCTCACGCGAGGTGCCGACATTGCGCAAACCCGCAGCCAGCACGCGCCCCAGCGGCGAATGACGCTCCAGGTCATCGAACAAACGCGCGTTATCACCGCCGCGCTTGAATTCGCCCACCGCCCGCTGCAACAAACCGGGCGGCACAATTTTGGCACGGCGCAAGGTGACCAAGCGCTCGATAATCAGGGCGACGGCAATGACCGAGGCCAACAATAAGGGCCAGATCGGCCAGCCTGCTGCTTTAACGATTTCAAACACTTGCCCATGTCCTTGAAAAATTCAGTGCGCAATTTTGCCCTGCCCCGCCCCCTCGAGCAAGCCGTTCGCTATTTTGTTTCGTTGTCACCCCAAAAAAGAAAGCATACTTACCCGCCAAATCTCAGGTCTCTTCCCAGATTTACACGCCATCTCATTGATCGCACAAGAACTCTCCTGCTTATCCCCAAAACCTGTGGATAAGTCTGTGAATGATCTGTGGCAAACCCCTTCGAAACCGCAGCCTTGCAGGAAAAGGTTTGCTCTGCCAAAAAACGAGGCACTCTTTTTGGTGAATTAAAAATCAATGACTTAGCTTTATTTTTTCTTGTCAAGCTGATGCTGAAATAATTTTCCCCGTTAAAATCCCCTCATGCCGAAGCCACCTGATCTTGTCAATAACTCTCCGCTCAGCGTCAGCGCCCTCAACCAGCAGGTACGCCTTTGTCTGGAAACGACTTTTCCCTTGCTCTGGGTGAGTGGGGAGATTTCCAACCTGACCCGCGCCGCCTCCGGACACATTTATTTTTCCCTCAAAGACTCCGCCGCTCAGGTGCGTTGCGTGATGTGGCGCACCCGCGCGCAAACACTCGGCTGGCAGCCGAAAAATGGCGACCAGGTCGAAGCGCGAGCCTTGGTCGCTTTTTATGAACCGCGCGGCGAATTTCAGCTCAACGTCGAAGCCTTGCGTCAGGGCGGGCAAGGCCAGCTCTTCGAACGCTTTTTACGCCTGAAGGCGACACTGGAAGCTGCCGGGCTCTTCGCTCCCGAGCACAAGCGCAGCCTGCCGCCCTATCCGCACAAAATCGGCATCGTCACCAGTTTGCAGGCAGCGGCGCTGCGCGATGTTTTGAGCACCCTCCTGCGCCGCGCACCGCAACTCAAGATCGACATTTTCCCCACGCCAGTGCAAGGCGAAGGGGCGGCGGAACAGATTTGTGCGGCGCTCACCGCCGCCGGCCAAAGCGATTGCGCTTTACTCATTCTCTGCCGGGGCGGCGGCAGTATCGAAGACCTCTGGCCCTTCAATGAAGAAAGCGTCGCCCACGCCATTGCCGCCTGCCCCGTACCGGTAATCAGCGGCATCGGCCACGAAACCGATTTCACCATCGCCGACTTCGTCGCCGACCAGCGCGCCGCCACCCCAACCGCCGCCGCCGAACTTGCCATCCGCGAACGCAGCGCCTTGCTCCACACCCTGCAGCAGCAATCGGCCCGCCTGCAGCGCGCCAGCCAGCGCCGGCTTGCCGATTGGCAACAAAGACTCGATCGCCTCACCGATAAGCTGGCCCATCCGGCCGAGCGCCTGGCCCGACAAAGCGAAAAGCTCGCCGCACTCGCCCTGCGCCTGCAACGTGCCAGTCAGTTTCTGCACGAACAGCAGCGCGCCCGCCTCCTGCGCCTGACCGACAACCTCAAACAGCTCGACCCGCTCGCCGTACTCGGGCGCGGTTACGCCCTCGTGACCAACGAACAGGGGCAGGCTTTGCGTAACAGCACACAAGTGCACATCGGCGACTCGCTACGCATCCGCCTCGCCCACGGCCAACTCGCCGCCCAGGTCAGCGCGCGCAGCGAAGACGATAGAACCCCGCGCGCCGATCCATGAAATCTTCGCGGATCCCCCCCTGAACCAAATTTCATTTTATCGATCAGTCAACCCAGGGCGGCAACAAGGTTGTCGCTCCACATAAAGCTGACTAGAATCAGCCCCTTCCCCCCCTTACTACAACGGAGAAAACGATGGAACATCAACTGCCCGCCCTGCCCTACGCCAAGGACGCCCTGGCCCCGCACATGTCGGCCGAAACCTTCGATTACCACTACAGCAAGCACCACAACGCCTATGTGGTGAACCTGAACAACCTGATCAAAGGCACCGAATACGAGAACCTCGACCTCGAAGCCATCGTCAAGAAGGCCCCGGCCGGCGGCATTTACAACAACGCCGCCCAGGTCTGGAACCATACCTTCTTCTGGAATTGCATGAGCCCGAACGGCGGCGGCGCTCCGAGCGGCGCACTGGCTGAGGCAATCAACGCCAAATGGGGCTCGCTGGACGCCTTCAAGACCGCCTTCCAGACCGCCGCCGTCGGCAACTTCGGCTCCGGCTGGACCTGGCTGGTGAAAAAGGCCGACGGCACGCTCGACATCGTCAACATGGGCGCCGCCGGCACCCCGCTGACCACCGGCGACAAAGCCCTGCTCTGCGTCGACGTCTGGGAACACGCCTACTACATCGACTACCGCAACCTGCGCCCGAAATTCGTCGAAACCTTCCTCAACCACCTGGTCAACTGGAATTTCGCCGCCAGCAACTTCGCCTGATTTTTGCTTCTGTAAAGCTGAAATAAAGTTCCGAAAAACCCAAGGGTGCAACAAAGCCCTTGGGTTTTTTAATGCCGTGCGCCCATGCCGGGAGCACATAAAGATGAAGCCAGCGCGCGGCTGGCTTCTTTAAACTGGTGGGCCCCCCGAGAGTCGAACTCGGCACCAACGGATTATGAGTCCGCTGCTCTAACCAGGCATGAGCTAGAGGCCCGGCAAGGGGTTAGTTTCCGGTCGGATCGAGGAAGCTGCGCAGTTTGTCCGAGCGGCTGGGGTGGCGCAGTTTGCGTAGCGCCTTGGCTTCGATCTGGCGGATACGCTCGCGGGTGACGTCGAATTGTTTGCCGACTTCTTCCAGGGTGTGGTCGGTGTTCATTTCGATGCCGAAACGCATGCGCAGTACCTTGGCTTCGCGGGTGGTGAGGCTGTCCAGGATGTCCTTGGTCACACCGCGCAGGCTGGAGAACATGGCGGCGTCTGCCGGGGCGAGCGTGGTCTGGTCTTCGATGAAGTCGCCGAGGTGGGAATCGTCGTCGTCGCCGATGGGGGTTTCCATGGAGATCGGCTCCTTGGAAATTTTCATGATCTTGCGGATTTTGTCTTCCGGCATGTCCATCTTTTTGGCCAGGGTCGCCGGATCGGGCTCCAGCCCGGTTTCCTGCAGAATCTGGCGGCTGATGCGGTTCATCTTGTTAATGGTTTCGATCATGTGCACCGGAATGCGGATGGTGCGTGCCTGGTCGGCGATGGAGCGGGTGATGGCCTGGCGAATCCACCAGGTGGCGTAGGTCGAGAATTTGTAGCCGCGCCGGTATTCGAATTTATCCACGGCCTTCATCAAGCCAATGTTGCCTTCCTGAATCAAATCAAGGAATTGCAATCCGCGATTGGTGTATTTCTTGGCGATGGAAATGACCAGACGCAGGTTGGCTTCGGTCATTTCGCGCTTGGCACGGCGGGCCTTGGCTTCGCCGGTGGACATCTGCTTGTTGATGTCTTTCAGTTCTTTCAGCGAAATGCCGATGCGTTCCTGCAGGGCGAGGATCTTGCGCTGTTCTTCCTGGATATCCGGCGCGCTGCGGGTGAGCACGGCGACGTAGCTCTTGGGGGCGGCGGCGATCTGCGTGTCGGCCCAATCGAGGTTGATTTCGTTGCCCGGGAAGGACTGGATGAAGTGCGGGCGCGGCATGCGCACGCGGTCCACGCAGATGTTCTGGATTTTGCGCTCGCAACCGCGTACTTCGTCCACCATGGCGCGCACGTTGTCGCACAGGCGTTCGATGGTGCGCGAGGTGAAGCGGATCAGCACCAGTTCGTCGAGCAGCTGCTGCTGCAGTTTGACGTAGGTTTTATCCTGGCTGCCTTTGCTGGAGAGGGTTTTCTGCATTTTGGCATGCAGGCTGCGGACGTTGGCAAAGCGCTCCAGGGCGTCGGTTTTCAGTTGCAGGAGGGAGGCTGCGGCAGCAGCGCCGCTGTTGGTTTCTTCTTCCTCTTCCTCTTCCTCTTCTGCCTCTTCGTTTTCGCTTTCGTTGGCACCGGCGGCGCTGGCCGGAGCTTCCGGGGCGGGGGGTTCTTCGACAGCGTTGGGATCGATCACGCCGTCGACCAGTTCGTCGATGCGGATTTCTTCGTTTTCGACCTTGCTCGCCAAATCGAGGATTTCGGTAATCGTCGTCGGGCAGGCGGCAATCGCCTGAATCATGTGTTTCAGGCCTTCCTCGATGCGTTTGGCGATTTCGATTTCGCCCTCGCGAGTGAGGAGTTCGACAGTGCCCATTTCGCGCATGTACATGCGCACCGGGTCGGTGGTGCGACCAAATTCGGAATCGACGGTAGATAGCGCCTGCTCGGCCTGCGCTTCGACTTCTTCTTCGTCGGCGCTGCTGGCGTTGGTGTCGGACATCAGAATGTCTTCGGCGGCGGGGGCTTCGTCGAAAACCTGGATGCTCATTTCGCTGAAGGTAGAAATGATGGCTTCGATGGCCTCGGCATCGACCAGGTCATCCGGCAGGTGATCGTTGATTTCGGCGTAGGTGAGATAGCCGCGTTCCTTGCCCAGCTTGATCAGCGCTTTCAGGCGCATTTTGCGCGCTTCGGCATCCAGCGGCTGCGGGGTTTCCGCCATGGCTTCCTTGATGGCGGCTTTTTCGCTGGCTTTGTCTTTGGCCTTGCTGTTGGCACGCGCCTTGGGAGCCTCTTTGGTCTCTGCGGCAGCGGGCGGCGCATCTTGGGCAGCGGTTTTGGCTACTCTGGCTTTTTTGCCTGCCTCGGGTGCCGCCGGCGCGCTGACTTCCGGCGGGCTGGCCGGTGCGCCGGTTTTTGCCGCTTCCTCAGCGGCGGCAGCCTTGGTGGGTTTTTTCACGGTTTTTTGCGCAGCTGCCTTTGTGGGCGCTTTAGGGGCCGCTTTAGGCGCTTCCTGCAAGCTGTCTTCGGTTACTTCTTTTGCGCTGCTTTTTGCCTTGGCCATGAACACGATTCCGGGTAGCTGGAAAACCGCAAATTATACCACAACTTTGTAACGTTTATAAGCACTTACGACAAAAGAATGCCGCTGCCGCAGGCGAAATTGCGCTAAAAAAGTCAGGGATTAGCCGTGGGTTTTCGGGTGAGAAGTTGAATGTAGGCTTGTTTTTCTTCGGCGGATAAGCCTGCGACGCCGAATTGCTGGGCCTTGGCTTGCAAATCGGCAAACTGACGCAAACTGGCGCTTTCTTGGAGTTTTTCCAGGGTGGCGCGAAATTCGGCATCCGCTTCGTCTTCGTCAAAGGGCAGGTCGAGAAGTTCCGCCGCGGCCGCTTCAATCTGCTGTTCTTCTGGCTGGCCGCGTAGCTGTTCGCGCAGCAGGGCGTAATTGGCGGTAGTACCGCTGTGTTCCAGACAGGCTTTGAGACGCAACAGCGCCGGACGTTCCGGTGTATCGGGCAGGAGCGCGGCGGGTAATTCGGCGGCCAGCGACGGTTTGTGCAGGATGAGGCGCAGCAAATTGCGCGCGAGCGAAGGCGGGCTGCGCTTGGCGCGCGCCGGCGCAGGGGAGGCGTAGGACTTCAGCTCGCACAGGCGTTCGACTTCGCCCTGGCTGAAGCCGCTGGCCTCGGCCAGGCGTTTGACGAGCTGCAGGCGCAGTAGTGGCGTGGGCAATTTGAGCAAGAGCGGCTTGGCTTCGTAGATCAGCTGGGCGCGCCCTTCGGCGCTGGTGAGGTCGCAGCGCAGCGCCAATTCGCGTAGAAGAAAGTCGGAGAGCGGCGTGGCCTGGGCAATGAGGCGTTCAAATTCGGCTTTGCCGTGGTCGCGGATGTAACTGTCCGGGTCGTGTTCGGCGGGTAGCAGCACGAAGCCGACGGATTTGTTGTCGGCGAGCATTTCCAGGGCGTTTTCCAGCGCCCGCCAAGCGGCCTTGCGCCCGGCGGCGTCACCGTCAAAACAAAATACGATGCGATCAACCTGGCGCAAGAGTTTTTGTACATGGGTGGGGGTGGTTGCCGTGCCCAGTGTGGCCACCGCATTGCCGACGCCGTTTTGCGCGAGAGCAATCACGTCCATATAGCCTTCGGTGACGATCGCCAAGTTTTTTTCGCGCAGCGCCTGCCGGGCTTGCGGCAGGCCGAAAAGTTCGCGACCTTTTTCAAAGAGGGGGGTTTCCGGCGAGTTGAGATATTTCGGCTCGCCCTGGTCGATGATGCGCCCACCAAAAGCGATGGTGTCGCCTTTGGGATTGACGATAGGGATCATCAGGCGGTCGCGAAATCGGTCGTAGCGCCGGCCGGCATCGCTGTCGATGGTGAGCCCGGCCTGCTTGAGCAGCGGGCTGTCGTAATCGCCAAAAACGGCGCGCAGATTTTGCCAGTCATCCGGAGCATAGCCGATGCCGAAACGGGCGGCGATTTCGCCGGAAAGCCCGCGTTTTTTGCAGTATTCGATGGCACGCGTGCTATGGCGCAGCTGTTCCTTGTACCAGTTGGCCGCTTGCGCCATGACTTCGGTCAGCTGGCGGATGTCGCCCTGCGTTCCCGGCGTGCGCACGTCGTCTTCCGGCACGGGCAGACCAAGGCGCCCAGCCAGATCGCGCACGGCATCGACAAAACCGATGCCCTGGTATTCCATGACGAAACCGATCGCCGAGCCGTGGGCACCGCAGCCAAAGCAGTGATAAAACTGTTTGGCCGGGCTGACGGTGAAGGACGGGGTTTTTTCGTTGTGGAAAGGGCAGCAAGCGGCGTAATTGCCGCCCGCTTTTTTCAAAGGGACATAGGCATCCACCAACTCGACGATGTCGGTGCGGGCGAGCAAGTCCTGAATGAAGGCGTCGGGAATCACGAGAAAGCCACCAGCGGAAAAAACAATGGAAATGCCGCAAAAAAACAGCCGCCGGCTTTGAGGGCGGGCGGCTGTTTTATTTGAATGCAGTCGATCAGTACATTTTCGGCGGCAGGGTCAGGCTGCGCAGACGTTTGTTCTGACGTTTGACGGCAGCGGCAGCTTTGCGCTTGCGTTCGGCCGTGGGCTTTTCATAGAACTCACGGGCGCGCAGCTCGGTCAGGAGACCGGTCTTTTCGACCGTGCGCTTGAAGCGGCGGATAGCGGCCTCGAACGGCTCATTTTCCTTGACACGAATATTTGGCATAGTTTCACCCCCTTCCGTAAGGCGTCCGCCGGGTCAAGTACAAGGGCGGTACGCGCAAAATAATATTCCGCTGAGTGCGGAAAGCCCGAGATTTTATGTCAGAAAACCCGCCGGGATCAAGTGTAAAATGCCGGCCATGTTGATCCTGGGTGTCGAATCTTCCTGCGATGAAACCGGCCTGGCGCTTTACGACAGCGCCGCCGGGCTGCTGGCCCACACCCTGCATTCGCAGGTGGCCATGCACGCCGAGTACGGCGGCGTCGTGCCGGAGCTGGCCTCGCGCGACCATGTACGCCGTGTCGTGCCGCTGTTGCGCGCCCTACTCGCACAAACGGGGAAAACCTTGGCCGACATCGATGCCGTGGCCTATACGCGCGGCCCGGGGTTGTCCGGCGCTTTGCTGGTGGGCTGCGCCTTCGCCGAGGCCTTGGCGTTTGCCTTGAACAAGCCGACTTTGCCCGTGCATCACCTGGAGGGGCATTTGCTTTCGCCTTTGCTGTCGGCCGATCCGCCGCGTTTTCCTTTTGTCGCGCTCCTGGTTTCGGGCGGCCATACCCAGCTGATGCGGGTGCGCGGCGTGGGCGATTACGAGATTCTGGGCGAAACCCTGGACGATGCGGCCGGCGAGGCTTTCGATAAAAGCGCCAAGCTGCTGGGCCTGCCCTATCCCGGCGGAGCGCTATTGTCGCGCTTGGCCGAGTCCGGCGCGGCCGGAAAATACACACTGCCGCGCCCCATGCTGCATTCGGGCGATTTGAATTTCAGTTTTTCCGGCCTGAAAACCGCCGTGCTGACCTTGGTGCGCGAGCAGGGCGAAGCGCTGAACGAAAACATCAAGGCCGATATCGCCTGTGCGTTTCAGGAGGCAATCGTCGAAGTGTTGGTGAAAAAATCGCTCAAGGCACTGCAGATCAGCGGTTTGCAAACCTTGGTGGTGGCTGGCGGGGTTGGGGCCAATCGGCAGTTGCGCACGCAGCTTGACGCACAGGCCAAGCGCAAAGGTTTTCGCGTGCATTACCCGGAGCTGGAGTTTTGCACCGATAACGGAGCGATGATTGCCTTGGCCGGTTGTCTGCGCCAGCACGCTGGCGCGCCGCTGAAAGCGCCCGGTAGTTTTTCCGTAGAACCCCGCTGGCCTTTGTTATCGGCTGGCGCAGAAAAAATTGGCATAAACGCCAACGCCAAGGCAGGAGCGCCCTCATGTTGATTAACTGTGTCGCCTACGAACACGGCAGTCGCCTGCGCGATTTGGCGGTGGAAGAAATCAGCGATTTTCTTGCCCGTCCGGACACCTTCGTCTGGGTGGCCTTGCGTGATGCGAGTCCGGAAGAAATGGCGCAGATGCAGGAAGAATTCGGTCTGCACGATCTGGCTGTGGAAGACGCGCGCAACGGCAAGCAGCGCCCCAAGCTCGAAGAATATGAAGATGCCGTGTTTGCCGTGCTGCATTTGGTTGAGCCGCAGGGCGATGATTTCGAAATTGGCGACCTCAACGTTTTCGTGGGCCAGAATTACATTTTGTCGGTGCGTAACCGCAGCCAGCAGGGCTTTTTGGGCGTGCGTGCGCGCTGCGAGCGCGAACCGCACCTGCTGCGCCAGGGAGCGGGTTTTGTTTTGTATGCCTTGATGGATGCGGTGGTCGATCGTTACTTCCCGATCATCGATCATCTGGAAACCGAGCTCGAAGGCATCGAGGAAAATATTTTCAGCGAGGGGGCAGCGCGCAGCAATATCGAGCGTCTCTACGATCTGAAATACAAGGTGATGCGCGTGCGCCACGCCGTGGCACCCTTGCTGGAGGTGGCGGCAAAACTTTCCAGCGGGCGCGGGCCGGCGTGTTGCGCGGCGAGCCGGGAGTATTTCCGCGACGTGTATGACCACTTGCTGCGCATCAATGCCTCCATCGACAGCATTCGTGACACCATAGGCACGGCGATTCAGGTCAATTTGTCGATGGTGGCGATCGGCGATAGCGAGGTGAGTAAACGCCTTGCCGCCTGGGCGGGGATTTTTGCCGTGGCGACGGCCTTTGCCGGCATTTGGGGCATGAATTTCGAAGTCATGCCGGAGCTGGCATGGAAATACGGCTACCCAACCGCGCTGGGCATGATCTGCCTGACCTGCTTTCTGCTTTATCGACGTTTCAAGCGTGCGGGCTGGCTTTAGAACTTAGGGATTTAGCGTTTTTTCTTCTTTTTGGCGGGATGCTGCGTATTTTTATTGCCGCCGATTTTCCCTTCTTGCCCGGCCATCAAGCGTTGCAGATTCACCCAGTGTTTGGCGACAAGGGCCAGGGCAATCAGTGTAACGATGCCAAAAAGCGCTCCGGTGCCGTGCAAACTGGCGGCGTAAATCGGTGCCAGCAGCGCGGCGATGAGTGCTGCCAGCGAGGAATAACGCGAAACATAGGCCACCAGAAGCCAGGTGGCGAGTGTCAACAAACCCAACCAGGGGTCAAGCGCCAGCAATACGCCGGCCGCCGTGGCAACCCCTTTGCCGCCTTTGAATTTGAGAAACACCGGGAAGAGGTGGCCGAGAAATACGGCCAGGGCAACCAGTGCAAGAAAGGTGTCGGACAAGCCGAAACGCTGCGCCAGAAATACCGCCAGCCAACCTTTGAGGGCATCGCCGATGAGCGTGAAGAGCGCGGCTTTTTTGTTGCCGCTACGCAAGACATTGGTCGCGCCGGGGTTGCCCGATCCGTAACTACGCGGGTCGGCAAGGCCGAAAAGGCGCGAGGAAACCAGGGCGAAAGACACGGAGCCCAGCAGGTAGGCAGCAAAAATGGCAAACAAACCGGGAACAAACGATTCGGTCATGGCAAATGGCGCAGCGGCAGCAAAAACAATGCCCCGGATTGTACCGCGCCGCGCGGCGGGCAAAGGCATCCGTGGTTTTGCTGTTAGCGCGCCGGACTATCCGTCGGCATCAATCGCCTTTTGGGGGTGCTTGCGCCAGCCAGCGGACGAGGGTGGCGTAGAGCTGCTCCGGGGAGAAGGGTTTGGCGAGAAAATCGTTCATGCCGGCGCGCATGCAGCGCTCGCGATCTTCGGCGAAGGCATTGGCGGTCATGGCGATGATGGGAATGTGCGCCCCCTCGGGCAGCGCGCGGATGCGTCGGGTGGCTTCCAGCCCGTCCATATTGGGCATTTGCATGTCCATCAAAATGAGCGCATAGGGTTTGCGTGCGGCGAGCTCCAGGGCAATGGCACCGTCGGCGGCGCTGTCGTGCATCAGGCCGACGTCTTCGAGCAGGAGTTCGCTGATTTCACGGTTGATCGGCTCATCTTCGACGAGCAGGATGCGTGTGCCGGAAAACTCGCCGGCAAATTCATTGCGCAAGCGTGCTTCTGCGGCAGTATCGGGGGTTTCGTCGACAGGAGGCGCTGTGTGGCTGCTTTTCTTCAGGCGCACGGTGAACCAGAAGGTGCTGCCGGCACCAGGGGCGCTGATTAAGCCGGTATCGCCCCCCATCATCTGGGCGAGCTTGCGGGTAATGGCCAACCCCAGGCCGGTGCCGCCGTAACGGCGCGTGGTGCTGCTATCGGCCTGCTCGAAGGCGCAGAACAGGCGTTTTTGTGCTTCCGGGGGAACGCCGATGCCGGTGTCGCGCACGGCGAGATAGAGCAACGCGCTGTCGGCATTTTCCTCTTCACAGCGGGCGATGAGCGTGATTGTGCCGTGTTCGGTAAATTTGATCGCATTGCTTGCGTAATTGAGTAAGGCCTGTTGCACGCGCAGCGGATCACCGATGACGCTGGCCGGCAAGGCAGCGTATTCGCTGACCAGCGTCAGCCCCTTGCTCGAAGCGCGTTCGTGCAGTATCGAACTGACATTGGCGAGCACGCTTTCGATGCGAAATGGTCGCGCTTCCAGCACCATGCGGCCGGCTTCGATTTTGGATAGATCGAGGATGCTGTTGATGATCGCCAGCAAATGCTCGCTCGCCGTTTCCAGCTTGTTCAGCTGATCTTGCTGCTGGGCGGCGAGCGGTGCGCGGCGGATGCGCCCGGCCATGCCGGTGATGGCGGCAAGCGGCGTGCGAATTTCGTGGCTCATGTTGGCCAGAAAGGCGCTTTTTGCAATGCTTGCATTTTCAGCGGCCAACTTGGCCTGAACCAATTCGGCACTGCGTTCCTCCACCAGTTCTTCGAGGTGGTTGCGGTGCTGTTCCAGCTCTCGCTCATAGGTAATGCGTTCGCTTAAATCGCGGGCCACACCAAAGGTACCGATCAATACCCCGTCGTGATCGCGTAGCGGCCCCTGGGTCACGTGAAATGTCCGCTCGCCCTGCGTCGTGCGAATGTCTTCGAGTTTTGTTTCCACCCGGCCTTCGGCAAGCAGGCGCTGTTGTACTGCGAGCATGGCTTCGGCCTGCAAGGGCGGAAACAATTCACGCAAGCTGTGACCGATGACGCTATTTGCCGGTTTGCCGATGAATTCCCCGGCGGCGCGGTTAAAAACCAGATAGCGGCCTTCGAGGTCGATGGCGAAAATGGCATCGAGTGAGCTGTTGGCAATGGTTTCCAGCAGGTGCAGGGTGTTTATTTGCTCCTGGACGGCCCGGTTATAGCGCCCCCAGTATTGCGTCAATAGAAAATAAAGCAGGGCGGCCGTCACCAGAACGAACAGCCAGCCTTTGGCGATGCTCAGTTGCAGAAGGGCTTGTTTATCGTCGCTCAGTAGCGTCAAAACCTTGTCGGAAAAAAGAATCCAGAGGCTGGCAAAAAGACTATAGACGCCGATGATTTGTCCAATGGCACGGCCTTGCGCGGCAGGTGAGGCGTTCAATGAGGGAAGTTGTGACATGGCCGCGGACCCTTGGAAAATAGATCGAAGATGCGCTAACCCCGCAGGGCCGCGTTAACGCTTTGCGCATTCAAGGTGTTGCGTACGACGCTGGGTTCGATGCCGACGAGAAATCCGCGCCGGCCTCCGTTAATGTAAATTTTGACCAGGCTAAGGATACTGTGTTCAACAAAAACCGGAAGGGCTTTCTTGGTGCCGAAGGGGCTGGTGCCACCGACCAGATAGCCGGTATGGCGCTGCGCCTGCTCCGGCGTGCAAGGCTCGATTTTTTTACAGCCGATCTGGCGGGCCAACTCCTTGGTAGACACCTTGCAATCGCCGTGCATGAGAACGAGCAGCGGTTTGGCTTTTTCGTCCTCGAAAACCAGGGTTTTGATCACCGTGTGCTCATCGACACCGAGTTCGCGTGCGGAAACGCGAGTACCGCCGTGTTCTTCATAGGCATAGGGATGACTGGTGAAAGGAACACCCTGAGCCTTGAGGAATTGCGTGGCCGGGGTTTCCGAAACGTGGGCGGGTTTACGCATGGGCGGCAGGCTGTGCAAGCCAGTGCAGGAGCGTGCTGTAGAGCCGCTCCGGGTCGATCGGTTTACTGATGTGCTCGTTCATGCCGGCTTCGAGACAGGCCAGGCGGTCTTCGGCAAAGGCATTGGCCGTCATGGCCAGAATGGGGGTGGCCGCGTGGCGGGGCAGCAGACGAATGGCGCGGCTGGCATCCAGCCCGTTCATGCGCGGCATTTGGATGTCCATCAGGATCAGGGCGTAGTCATTTTCTTTGGCAAGAGCGAGCGCAATGACACCGTCTTCAGCGAGATCGACGTCAAAACCAACATCTTCGAGCAGGGCCAGGGAAACTTCACGATTGATCGGTTCATCTTCTACCAGCAGCACACGAGTGCCGGGAGATTGGCTGCGCAAGGCGAGTTCGGCAGTGCATTGGGGGGCATCGGCGCGGGCTTCGCTTGCCGGGGCGGCGGTGTCGTCCAGAACGGGCAGGGTGAGGGTGAACCAGAAGGTGCTGCCTTCGCCCGGGCGGCTGTCGACACCGATTTTTCCGCCCATCAGTTCAACCAGGCGTTTACTGATGGCCAGGCCCAGGCCCGTGCCGCCATGCTCGCGGGTGGTTGAATTATCGGCCTGCTCGAAGGGGCGGAAAAGTCGCGCCAAAACCTCAGGGGCGATGCCGATGCCACTATCGCGCACACTGAAGTGCAGATCGAGCTGGCTGTTTTGCGTCTGCATTCCCGTGAGGCGCAATTCGATGCTACCGGTGTGCGTGAATTTCACGGCATTGCTCGCCAGATTGAGCAGCACCTGCCCGATCCGTGCCGGATCGCCGAGGACTTGGCGTCGCGCCAGTTCGGGGGCGACCACGCTGTGGAGGTGCAAACCTTTGCTGGCCGCGCGGTGACTGAGCAGGCTGAGGGTGTTTTCCAGCACGCTGCTGAGGAGAAAATCGCGCTTTTCCAGATTGATGCGCTCGGCTTCGATTTTTGACAGGTCGAGGATGTCGTTGATGATGTGCAGCAGGTGGCGCGAAGCGTGGTCGATCTTGCCCAGTTGTTCCGCGGCGCTGGCATCCTCGGTGCGGCGGCGCAAAATGGCGGTCAGGCCCATGATGGCGTTCATCGGCGTGCGTAATTCGTGGCTCATATTGGCGAGGAAGGTGCTTTTTGCCCGGCTGGCCGTTTCGGCGGCGTCACGGGCCTGAACCAGATCGCTGGTGCGCAAGGCGACCTCTTTTTCCAGCGTCGCCTGTTGCTCGGTGAGGCGCGCTTCGCTGCGCGCCAGGGCGTCGAGCATGGTGTTGATGGCGTGCCCCAGGCGGGCGGCTTCGTCATCGCCATCGAGCAGCACGCGTTCTAGATGCTCGCCGCGTTCGACGGCATCGGTCACCCGCTTGATCAGTGCCAGACGTCGGGTGAGATAGCTCACCGCAAGATGCGCAAAAAACGCCGCCAGTGCGATAGCCAGGCTGGCGAAGAGATAGGCTTTGCGACTCAGCTGCTGTAATTCTTCTGCCAGCGCCTGATTCACCACCCCGATGCGCAGCCAGCCGATGATCGCCCCTTGCAGACGGACCGGTGCGATGACTTCGAGCGCCAGATGCTGGCTGTAGAGCACGCTTGCACCGGCCTTGGCCTGGGTTTCTGTTGGGAGTTCGAGATAAAGGCCGCGCCGTTTACGTTCGTTGTGGGCGAGAATTTTGCCGCGCGTATCGAGCAAGATCGCGTGCTGCAAGCCCGGATAGCTGGCCAGGCTGTCGATACTTTTTTGCATGCCGGCAAAATCGTGCGCCGCCACCCAGAGCGCGGTCGATGCCGCCAGACTTTGTGCCAAGGCAAGAACCTGCTGGCGCTGCTCGAGGACGGCGCGTTCTTCTTGCCGGTGCAGCAAATTTCCCACCAAAAAGAGCAGGCTGAGCGCAAAAAACAGTGTGCTGCCCAGCGTCAGCTGGCGCTGCAGGCTGCCAAAAAAGAGGGGTCGCAGGCGCTGGGTCATGGTCTGTATTTTAGGGAATTTCTACCGGGCGTACCTCGCGCTCGAAGCGGGCGACGAAATCACTGACGACCGTGTAATCGCGGTCTTCTGCCGGGTGAAAGCGGGCGGTGGCCATGGCGTTGAGAATGTTTTCGCCCTCCCCTTCCGGGCTGAGCGCCAAGAGTTCCTGACGCACAGCGGCGATGAGCTGCGCGGGAAGATCGCGGCGCGCCATGACCGAATTGTTCACCAGGCTGGGCGTCTGCCAAATGATTTTGAGCTGCGCGGCTTCCTCCGGGTGATCTTGCTGAAAAAGGCGCCAGGGCGGCGGCCAAGTGGCGGCAGCGGCGCTCTGACCAAGGTAGGCATTCATGATGGAAGATTCTTGCGAGCCAACGTAGCGGTTGTCGATGTCGCGCTGCACATCGAGCCCGTGCGCGTGCAAAAACTGCTGCGGCAGCATGGCTGCGGCGAGCGCCGTCGGCGAAGGATAACTGACCGCCTGCCCGCGCAGATCCGCTGGCTGCTTGAGCGGGCTGTCGCGACGAACGATGAAAATGCCATGAAAATCTGCCGCATCGCCGGCCATGGCGATCACTTGATAGCCCGCCTTGATCGCTTCCAGGGTTTGCCACGGATTGGGAAGCAGAAATTCGGGCTCCTTGGCACGCAGTTTTGCTTCGAAAGCCGCGTAATCGCGCGAAGCTTCAAGAACGAAATGCGCGCCTGGAATGCGCTGGTTCAAATGCTCGATCAAAGGCTGGTAAGCGCTTGCTAACTTGCCCGGGTTGTGCAGCGGGTGCACGGCAAAACGGTAGATGGTCTCGCTGGTCGTGGGGGCGGTGTGATAATCCAGATTCGGCAAGGCGCTCTCTTTCTGGCTGCAGGAAAGGAGTAGCCCGATCGCGAACGCGCAGCACAGCCCGCGCCAGAGTCGGCCTTGCATGTGCGCGAAAGGAATACGGGGAGAGCGGGACATGGCTGGAGGATGTGTTCTTGGCAAAATTAACTTTGTTAAAAACTAACAGAAAATGCTATTTGAAACAAGATAGCTGGTTTAATTGAGCAAAATTAACAAATTAGCCCGCTTCTTTTTCAGGAAACCAAGGCCGTTTCCCTCGTTCTCTGCCTTGAATTTACTAAACATTACATTTCTATTGCATGTTTTATTTACAATTTGCCCTCGAAGATGCGTTGGTTCGGTTCAGAATGACGAACCAATGGTTTCACAAAACCGATTTTTTGCGGCAATGTCCTTAAGAAAATCGTCGCGATGGATGGATAACATGAAGATGAAAATCAAACAGATTCCCCTGCTTTTGGCAGCCGGCGTTTTTCCCTTGCTGGCCCAGGCACAACCAGCGCAACACGCCGCACCGGCTTCTACCGTGCAGCAGGCCTTGCGCGATATCGCCCAGCAGGCCGTGCTGAAAAGTCCGGAAGTCACCACCAAGTGGCACAACTACAAGGCAGCAGAAGAAGAAATCGGTGTGGCGCGCGGCGGTTATTTTCCGCGTGTCGACCTAAACGCTGGCGCCGGGCGTGAAAGCCTGAAAGCGCCGGGAAATGATCGCGATTCCTACAATCGTCGCGGTTACGGCTTGACTCTGAACCAGATGCTATTCGATGGTTTTGCCACGCGCAGCGAGGTACGCAAACTCGATAAAGCGCGTCTGGTGCGTTATTACGAATTACTCGAAGCCTCGGAAAATGTGGCGCTCGAGGCGGGGCGCGCTTACCTCGACGTGCTGCGTTACCGCAACTTGCAGCAGTTGGCGGAAGACAACTATGTGCGCCACAAGGCGACCTACGAACAGTTGAAGATTCGCACCGCCTCCGGCGTCGGCCGTCGCGCCGACCTGGAACAGGCCGGCAGCCGTCTGGCCTTGGCCGAAGTCAATCTGACCACGGAAACCGCCAATCTGCACGATGTTTCAGCGCGCTATCAGCGTTTGGTGGGGAGCATGCCGCCGGCCAGCATCACGGATCCGGAACTGGTGCGCAGCAGTCTGCCGACCTCGGGAAAAGCGGCAATGGAAACGCTTTATCAGCGCAATCCGACCTTGCATGCGGCGATTGAAAATATCGAAGCAGCCCAGCACGACATTAGCGCCCGCCGCGCGGCCTATTCGCCCAAAGTGGATTTTCGGGCACGCACCGAGAACATCAACAACTACCAGGGTGTGCGCGGTGATCGCGATAACAACGTGGCAGAAGTGGTGCTGAATTGGAACCTCTTGAACGGCGGTTCGGACCGGGCGCGCGAGCGGCAATACATGGAGCGCAAAAATCTGGCGGTCGAGATGCGCGAAAAAGCCTGTCGCGATACACGCCAGACCCTGCAAATTGCCTATAACGACGTGGCGCGCCTGGGCGAGCAGGCAAAATACCTGAAAACACAGGTGGAATTGCAGAACAAAACGCGCGATGCTTACCGCGACCAGTTCAACGTCGGCCAGCGTACCCTGCTCGACTTGCTGGATACGGAAAACGAATTGCTCTCTGCCCGCCGCTCGCTGGCCAATGCCGAGGTCGATCTGAGTCTGGCCTATCTGCGCACCTACGCCGGCATGGGCACCCTGCTCGAATTCATGGGTCTGCAAAAACTGGAAACAGAAACCCCGGCGGCGAGCGAATTGGCCGCCGTAGATGCCGCCGCGCTGTGCCCGGCAGATATGGTCGATGTGAAATCGGCTTCTTACCCGGAGCTCGATGCCCGCGCTCAGGAAATGCTGGCGGCCACCCGCACCCCGGCCTTTGTGCCCGCGCCGGTGGCGCCGGCCGGCCCGGATGCAGACCTGGAAAACAGCGTGCGCTCCTGGGCGGCAGCGTGGTCGGCTAAGGATTATGCGGCTTATACGGCTTTTTATGCACCGACCTTCACGCCGGATGGAGGGCTCAACCGGGAAGACTGGAACACGCTGCGCCGCAAACGCATCACGCCGCGTGAAAATATTTCGGTCACGCTGGAGCAGATCGTGGTCAAGATGGAAAGCGCCGATCGTGCGCGTGTCGAATTCACGCAGAACTACCGTTCCAGCGAGTTTAACGACCGCGTATTCAAGACCCTCGAAATGATCCGTGTGAATGGCCGCTGGCTGATCAACCGGGAAAATTCGCGTCCTTGCGAAGGCAACACCGTAGGCGGCTGCCGCGGCATGGCAAATAACTAACCCCCCCCTGAGCGATGCGCGCATCGCTCGAACCCAGCAAAAACGCCGCTTATCAGCGGCGTTTTTGCTGGGTGCTTTGGATCACCTGTCGCGCCAGCGTTTGATCAATGGGTCAGCCAACCGACCAACGGCACTACCGCCACACCGGCGGCGATCCACAGGCTTTGGCGGACGAAACTGTCGCCCTGTTTATGTAACAGCGGAAAAATGTCGGCGAGTGCAACGTAAATGAAGCTGGAGGCCGCAATCACCAGCACATAAGGCAGGGCGGCGCTGACGCTGCTCAAGATGAAAAAGCCCAAGACACCGCCCAATACCGCGCTCAAACTGGAGGCCGCATTCGCCAGAAAAGCCTTGGCATTGCTCCAGCCGGCATTTTTGAGCAGCACAAAATCTCCCATTTCCTGCGGCACCTCGTGGGCGATGATCGCCACCGTCGTCGTAATGCCGAGCATGGGGTCGGCAATGAAGGCGGCGGCGATTAAAACGCCATCGACAAAATTATGAAAACCATCGCCGACCAAAATCAGCAAAGGTGCGGTAACGGTGGCGTGGTGACCGTCGTGTGCTTTGCAATCGCCGTGCGAATGCCGCCACAGCGCCAGGCGCTCCAGGGTAAAAAAGGCGAAGAGGGTGGCCAGCATGACGGCAAACAAGGTCGCCGCCGGACCACCATGGTGGTGATGCGCCACTTCCGGAACTGCCGCGGACGGCGCTTGCCCACTGTGGTCATGCTCGTGGTCGTGCTCGTGGTCATGCGGATGCTCGGGCATGGGCTCGGCCAGCTGTGCCGAGACGGCGTGGCTATCCTCGTGCAGGCTACCGAAGGCCTCCGGCAACACATGCAAGAATGCCGAAGACAGCATCACCCCGGCGGCAAACGCCACAAGAACAGCGGTGGCGCGGTGTGACAGGCGAAAAACGACGGCGGCCGCAGCGGCCATGCTGATCAAACCGCCCAGCAGACAGGCGAGCAGGATCATGCTCAAGGGGTGCATCATGGGTTCCAAAACAAGGGAAAAGTCGCTAGACCTGGGGCGGCGATGTTATAACAAATCGCTGCGTTCGCGCTCGACCCGGATGATATAGCGCTGGATATCGTGTGCTGCGCCGCGCGGCAGCTGCTCAAAACAGAGACCGATGCGCCAGTTGTGCACCCCGCTTCGCCCTTCAACTGCGCTGACATGGCGCACCTGCGCCGCACAATGTAGCGGCGCGCTGGCCTCGCCCAGCTGAAAACTGCAATGCGGCAAGGTCGTGCCGCACCCTAGGTCGGGTGCGGCAAGCGGAGCACTCACGCCGATGCCTTCGACTGAAATGTCATGCACCGACCACTGAAGCGCCGGCCGGTCTTCATGCGCTAAAACCTGAAAACTGAGCGGGCGGCTGCGCGGGGCAAAAATGCGAAAACTCTCGCGCCGCTGCAGGCGCAAAATATATTCCGGCAGTGTCGCGGCGAAAGCCGGCCGGCCGGCATAGGTCACCGCCCGCACCTCCGTTACTGCAAACTGCACCAGCACGCCTTCCGGGCGCGCCACCAAGGTGCACCGCCCCCATTCTTGCAGGTGACGGTTCAAAATTTCTGAACCACCTTGATCGAAAATCACCACGCCGTTCTGCGCATTGGCGGCAAGCAGCGTGGTCAGCATCAACTCCTGCCCGAAATGCGCCGTAAAGCGCTCCACTGACCGCGCCAAACCTTCCAGCGTCAGCGCTATGGCGCGCGGGCCGGTGATATGAAAGCGTTCTTCGATTTCCGCTTCAGAAAGCAGGGCCAGCTGGCTCATTGCCCCTCCAGTACGCGCAATAAGGACGCCGTATCATCCTTGCCCCAGCCCGCCCCCTGCAAGGCATTCAACTGCTGCCCGACACAGGCGGCCAAGGGCGTCACACTGCCGCTGGCGCGCGCCGCCGCCAGCAACAGGCCAAAATCTTTGTGATGCAAACGCGCTTCGATGCCCGCTGAAAAATCCCGTTCAACCATGCGTTTACCCATGATTTCGAGCACCCGAGAGGCTGCCGAACCGCCGGCCAGGGCCTCTCGCACCTTGCCCACATCGACCCCGGCAGCGCGCGCCAGATGCAAGGCTTCGGCCACGGCTTCGATCGCCGCCACCATGATCATCTGGTTACAGGCTTTTGCCACCTGCCCGGCCCCGGCCGGACCCACATGCACGATGCGCGGCCCGAGTTTTTCCAGCAAAGGGCGCACCCGCTCGAGCACCGCTGCCGCACCGCCGACCATGATCGCCAGACTGGCTGCACGCGCCCCCTGCTCGCCGCCGGAAACCGGCGCATCGAGCATATGCACATGGCGCGCCGCCAAATGCGCAGAAATATCGCGCGCCACCTGCGGCGCGATGGTCGAGCAATCGACCAGCACCGTCCCCGCTGCCATGCCGTAAATCAGGCCATGCTCACCCAGGGTGACGATGCTCACGTCCTCGCTCGAAGTGACCATGGTAAACACCACCTCGCACGCCGCACCCAGCGCCGCCGGCGTGGCATGGATCTGCGCCGGCAAGCCCTGACAACTCGCGGCGCGGCGCGCCCAGACATGCAATTCGTGCCCGGCATCTGCCAGATGTTGCGCCATCGGCCGCCCCATCACGCCCAGACCAATGAACCCGACTTTCATGGCCGACCTCCTGAAAGCTGCTCCAGCACCTGTAAAACGGCGACCGAATCTGCCTCGCCCAAACCTTGGGCCAGGGCGGCGGCAAAAAGTTGCTCGGCCACTGCGGCCCCTGGCAAACCGACCTGCAATTCATGCGCCGTTTGCATGACGATGTGCAAATCCTTGGCGTGCATCCAGCTTTTGAAACCCGGCGTGAAATTGCGCGCGATCATGCGCTGACCGTGGTTTTCAAGAATTTTCGAAAATGCAAAACCGCCCAAAAGCGCCTCGCGCACGCGCGCGGGATCGACACCGTTTTGCTGCGCAAAATTAAAGGCTTCGGCCACCGCCACCACGCCCATACCGGTAACGACCTGATTCGCCGCCTTGGCCACCTGCCCGGCCCCCGGCCCACCGACATGGACGATGCTCTGCCCCATCGCGGCAAAGGCCGGCAAGGCGTGGGCAAAGGCCTGCGCCGAGCCGCCCGCCATGATCGACAAACTACCGGCAATCGCTCCCGGCTCGCCGCCGGAAACCGGTGCGTCGATGAAGTCGATGCCTTTTGCCTGCAAATCACCATGAATTTCCCGCGCCGCCGCCGGTGCGATAGTGCTCATATCCACGGCCACCAGGCCGGGCTCGGCGGCACTGGCCATGGTCTGCATGACGGCGGCCACATCTGGCGCATCGGCCACCATGGAAATGACCATGTCTTGCCCCTGGGCCAGGGCCGCCAGATCGTGCGCTGCCCGCGCCCCGGCCTCCAATAATGGCGGCAGAGCCGCCGGGCGGCGCGCCCAGACGGTTAATTCATGCCCGGCGCGCAAGAGATTGAGCGCCATCGGACGCCCCATGATGCCCAAGCCAACGAAACCAATTTTCATGCGGGCGCACCTCCACGCGGTATGTTGCTCAAGCCACTATGGCTTTAGTCATATATGGGCTTCATCTTCCCCGTTTGTCGCAAAACTTGTCAAGCCTTGCGGCACAAACGAAAACGGGGTGCGCGGCGATTTTGGCACGGCGCACCCCGTCTGAATAAAAAGCCCGGATTCAGGTAAGCAGGCGTTTTTGCAATATTTCCAATTGCGCCACATGTTCGGCTTCTTCTTCGACAAACTCCTGCGCCATGGCCACCACGCGCGGATCGGCGGAAGCATCGGCGACACTCTGGTAGTAAGCAAGCCCCTGACGTTCGCTGGCGAGCGCCAATTCAAGCGCAGCGGGAATGTCCATCAAGGCATCGACTCCCCACCAGGCAGCAGCTTCCGGCGATTCACCGTCGGGCCAGTCGTAGCCGTCGGCCGGCAAATCGCTGATGTAGCGAAAACCGCCGCGTGCCATGGCTTCCTTCAAATGTAGGCGGGAAAAATCGGCAAACTGGCGAAACAGCGCGCCCACCTCGTCATTGCCCAAGGTGTGCAGATGCTCGGCCAATTCATCAAAACGGCGGGCGGCCTCGGCCTCTAGGCGCACGGCGTGGGCGAGAAAACGGCGAATGCTGTCCATCGTCACCTCAGCCGAATTTGAATAAAATGCCGAACCCCCCGCGCGGGTAGTTCCAATCCACGTTGCCGGTATCGCAAATCAGCCGGCAGGTGCCGCATTCCAGGCAGCCGTCGACCACCAGCTCGATGCCGCCGTTATCGTCGATACGCCAACAACCGGCCGGGCAACACACGGTGCAGGCTTTGCTGTCGCAGCTGACGCAGGTTTTTTCGTCGCGCACTTGAATGTGCGGGCGGCCGGTATCGACCCGGTAACGGTTCTGGAACAGCTTTTCCTCGACATTGAGCGCCGGCGCGACAAAGGTCGTCGAACTCATTTGAAAGTCCTCCAAAAACGGTAGGCATCGCCCAAAAGCCCCAGCAAGGAGCGCTTGTTTTTAAGTGCCGCCATAATTTTTTCCTGTTTGGCGCGCTTGCTGACCCCATCGACGGTGAGCAGCTCGCGCGCCGCATCTCCAAGAAAACGCGGGTACATATTGAGCATGTGCGGCTGCTGCGTGAGCAGTGTCGGCACGTCCTGATATTTTTTCATGTCGTCCATGACGAAACTCTCGTCCAGGGCGCGTTTGTATGCGGCCAGATTGGCTGCGCTGCAAGGTTTTTCGGCTTTTTTCAGCGCAATTACGGTTTCTGCCGCCATGCGTCCGGAAGTCATGGCGAGGTTGGAGCCTTCGCGGTGCACGGCATTGACGAAGCCGGCGGCATCGCCAGCGATCATCCAGCCGTCACCATAGAGCTGCGGCAGCGTTTTATAGCCGCCCTCCGGGATCAGATGGGCGGAGTATTCCTTCATTTCCGCCCCTTCGATCAAGGGTTGAATACTCGGATGGCGCTTCAGGGCTTCGAGCAACTGGAAGGGCGTGAGCGACTGTTTTTTCATGTCGGACAACATGCAGCCGATGCCAATCGCCAAGGAATCCTTGTTGGTGTAAAGAAAACCCGTACCCAGCATGCCGTGCGTGACATTGCCGGCAATTTCGATGACCACCCCTTGCGCGCCGCTGATGTTGAAACGCGCCTCCACCACCTCTTTGGGCAGAAACAGCACCTCCTTGACCGCCAGCGCCATGTCCTCGGCTTTGATTTCCGGGCGCAGGCCGGCACGGCTGCCGACCAGGGAATTCGCCCCGTCGGCAAGGATGACGCAATCGGCGTAGATGTCACCCTGCTCGCGTTCGGTGCGCACGCCGATCACCTTGCCGGAGCCGTTACGCAGCAATTCCGTGACCGTGGTTTCGCACACCACCAAAGCCCCCGCCTTCTTCACCTGCTCGGAAAACCAGCGGTCGAAACGCGCGCGGATGATGGTGTAACGGTTGTAGGGCGGCTGCGCAAAGCGCGCATCGCGATAACTCATGCCGGTGCAGGTCTGGTCTTCATCCATCAGCCACATGCGCTGCTCGATGATATGGCGCTCGAGCGGGGCGCTGTCGCGAAAATCAGGGATGATTTTTTCCAGGGCGTCAGAATACAAAATCGCTCCCTGCACGTTCTTGGTGCCAGGCGATTCGCCGCGCTCCAGCTGCAAAACCGAGAGGCCGGCCTTGGCGAGCGTATAGGCTGCGCCGTTACCGGCAGGGCCGGCACCGACGACGATAACGTCAAATTTTTCCATCATTGCGCTCCTTGCGTTGTCGCGGCAAGCTCGGCCCGTTGCTGGCGAGCTGCGCTCAGGCGCTTGGCAAAAGCGGCCTCCAGCGCGGGCAGCAATTCGAGCGCATTGCCCACCAGGGCGTAATTGGCAAAATCAAAAATCGGCGCCTTGGCATCGACGTTGATGGCGGCAATGGCATCCGCGCCTTCCATGCCCACCCGATGCTGCACCGCGCCGGAAATACCGGCGGCGATGTAGAGCTTGGGGCGCACCGTTTTACCCGACTGACCGACCTGGCGCTCCGGATCAGTCCACCCGGCATGCACCGCCGGGCGCGAAGCACCAACTTCGGCCCCCAGCACCTTGGCGAGGCCAAATACCTTTTCAAAGTTTTCCGGCTTGCTCAAACCACGCCCGCCGGAAACGATGAAATCGGCGAAAGCGAGCTGCGGTTTGTCCGCCCGGGCATCCGGGATGAAATCGATGACCTTGGTCACCACGGCCTCTTCCGCCAGGGTGAACGGGTGTTCGATGACGCGAATGTCCCGCCCGCTCTGACGTGCCGGCATGGGCATGACGCGCGGACGCACGGTAGCCATTTGCGGCCGGGTGGCAAGATTGACGATGGTGCACATCAGGCTGCCGCCAAACGTGGGCCGACTGGAAAGCAGAGATTTGTCGCTCGGGTCGATTTCCAGACCGGTGCAGTCGGCGGTCAAGCCGGTCAGCAGGGTGGTCGCCACCGAGCCGGCCAGATCGCGGCCTTGCGCCGTCGCCCCCAAAAGCAAAATTTCCGGCTGATAGGCATTGACCAGCTCGGTCATGCCGACGGTGTAAGTCTGGTTGCGGTAATCGGCCAGCACCGGGCTTTGCATCAGATAGCACAGATCGGCACCGTAACAGGCCGCTTCGTCGACCAGGGCACGCACAGCCGGGGCCGGACCGCCAAGAATCGCCACGCCCAATTCACAGCCCAGGGTATCGGCGAGCTTGCGCCCTTTGCCGAGTAATTCCCAAGAAACAGGATGCACATAGCCATGTTCGTGCTCAACGAAAACCCAAACATTTTTGTAGGTTTTGAAACGCTCCGGCAAGACCCGTTTGGGTTTTTTGATCGGTTTGGCGATATCGGTATCGTCGCTCATGCCTGTTCTCCTTGTTGTTTCCCTTGCCGCTCACCCTGCTGTGCCGCCAGTTGATCGAGGTGGGCAATCAGTTCGTCTTCCAGCTGCGGAAAATCGGCAAACAGCTGCGCAACGAAGGCTTCCGCCATCGCCGCCGGTGTCTCGCCGACAATGTGCTGCGCCTTCACCGCTTTCGGTTTCGGGCCAAACACCTGGGCGACCGCCGTCGGCGAGCCTTTCAGACCGACTTGCGTAAGATCGCTGACGCCGGCCGTATCGCGATTCCACACCTCCACCGCTTGGCGGGCCGCGCGGAACATGCCGGGCATGTCGGCAAAACGCATTTCATTGCCGCCTTCGAGCATGGTGATCACTGCCGGCAAGGCGGACTGCAAAACCTGCACGCCACCTTCGGCACGCCGCTCGACCACCAGACGGCGCGCCGCCGGATCAAGTTCGCGAATTTTGGAAACGTAGGTGAGCAGCTGATAGCCCAAGCGAATGGCAATCCCCGGGCCGACCTGCGCCGTGTCGCCGTCGATGGTCTGCTTGCCGGTAAAAATGAGATCGAGCGGCTCGCGTGCATCGAGCGTGCGCAGGGCAGCGGCGAGCACGAAAGAAGTGGCCAGCGTATCAGCCCCGGAAAACACCTTGTCGGTAATCAAAATCGCTTGATCCGCCCCGAAAGACAGACACTTGCGCAAGGCTTCCTCGGCCGGCGGCGGCCCCATGGTCAGCACGGTGACCTTGGCCCCGGTGGCATCCTTGATGCGCAGCGCTTCTTCCAGCGCAAACAGATCGAAGGGGTTGACGATGGCCGGTACCCCTTGGCGCATGATGGTGTTGGTCACCGGGTGTACGCGAATCTGCGCGCTGTCCGGAACCTGCTTGATACAAACGGCAATATGCATGGTTGATCCCGATTAAAGAAAAAGGCGGGCCGCAAAAAAAACGGCTATTTTAGGGTTTACTGATCGTTGCGTCATGGTCTTAGGCACAGGCAGGCGAGTTTTAGGGCTGAAAACGGTAACCCACACCGATTTCCGTCAAGATATGGCGAGGCTGCGCCGGGTTGGCTTCGATTTTCTGGCGCAAATGGCCGACATACACCCGCAGATACTGATGATTTTCCACCGCCTGCCCCCCCCAAACGCGTGCCAAAAGATGCCGATGCGTCAGCACCCGCCCCGGATTGGCGGCCAGATAAGCGAGCAGACGGTACTCAATCTGGGTCAGATGCAAGGGCTCACCGGCACGGCTCACCGTCCGCTTGACGCAATCGATCAGAAAATCACCGAATGCGAGCTGCGCATCGCTCACCTGCTCATCCGGTCGCCGGCGCAATAAAGCGCGCACCCGGGCGAGCAGCTCCGCCATGCCAAAGGGTTTGCTCAAATAATCATCCGCCCCGGCATCGAGTGCATCCACCTTGCTGTCTTCCGCGCTGCGCGCCGACAAGATCAGAATCGGCGTCGCCGACCAGGCGCGCAGATCGCGAATAAAATCTACCCCGTCACGATCCGGCAAGCCCAAATCGAGGAGAATCAAGGCCGGCTTGTGTTGCGCCACCTGCTCGCTCGCCCGCGCCGCATTGCCCGCTTCACAGGTGGCAAAACCTTCGCACTCCAGCGCCAGCGCAATGGTTTCCCGAATCTGACGCTCGTCTTCCACCAGCAAAATCATGGCCGTTTCTGCGCTCATGCCGCCCTCGTTTCGTTGATTTCGTCCATAAAGGCCGGCGGCACCCCCAGCGGCAGGCGGATGGTGAAACAACTGCCGCCTTCGCTGCGCCCAGCGACAGCAATGTTGCCGCCGTGCGCACTGACAATGCTATGGGCAATCGACAAACCCAAACCCGTGCCGCTCACCGCAGACTCACTGCGTCCGCGCTGAAAGGCGGCGAACAAGCGCACGCTATCGGCGGCATCGACCCCGGAACCCGCATCGCACACCGCCAGAAACAGACTCTCGGCATCACGCCTGACCTCTATCGTGACCGGCTGTTCCGGCGGCGAATATTTCGCGGCATTGTCGAGTAAATTCCATAGCGCCCGCTCCAGAAGTACGGCATCGATTTCCAGCGGCGGCAAGTTTTCTGCGATACGGGTGAGAAACACACGCTGCGGCCACTGCTCCCGCGCCTGCTGCAGGCTCGCCCCCACCACTTCCTCGATCGGCTGCCAAGCCTTCTGCAAGCGCACCGGCCCGCTGGCGAGCTTGGCCATATCGAGCAAATTATTCATTTGCCGGCTCAAACTCAAGGCCTGCTCGCGCAAAGTATCGAGCAAGGCCGCTTGGCGCGCCGGTGGCAGTTTCGCCATTTGCAAAGTTTCTGCTTGGCTGACGAGCGCCGTCAAAGGCGTGCGCAAATCGTGCGACAAGGCGGCCAGAATGGAACTGCGCAGACTTTCGTCGGCATGCTTTAACTCGGCCGCCCGCATCTGCTCATGCAAGGCCGCACTTTCCCGGCTTTGGCGGCGCGCCAGATCGGCATGGCCGCGCAAACGCGTCGTCACCTGGCCAACCGACAAAGCGATGCTGAACAACAACAGCGCGCTCAAAATCTCGCGCGCGCCTTGCGCCACGGAAAAAAATCCCATATAGGCCGCACTACCCGCCAAGGCAGCGAGCACGGCCGGCCCCGTGCCATAGCTGATGGCCACGGCAATCACTGCCAGCGCATAAAGCAAAATCACCGTCGCCGCCGTCACCGCCTGTTGCCAAGGGGCCAGCAGCAGACTGCCGCCGGCGATGCCCAGCACAGCCCACAGATAACCCGCCCACAGATTGAATTTTGCGCGATCCGACATGGTCGTGATGCTAAAGAGCTGCGTATAAAAATGCTATCAACGGCGGCCGAGAGAAGCTTGGGGCAAAACAAAGACGCGCCGGTACGCATTGTTGCAAACCGTTACTTGAGATTCATTCTCGCAGACCGTATCGTTCACCCATGTGCTGAACAGACATCAGCCCTGACGGTGAAAGCCCTCCTCTCCCTCACCCCAACACCGTCCCGAAAGCCCTGTACATCCCCCAGTACAGGGCTTTCTTCTTTTTAGCGGGGCTTTTCTGGCGGGCTTTCCCCACCGCCGTTCATAACGCGCAGCGGGGAAAAGCCATTTACCAGGAGGGTGTTTCCACCGCGGCCGGAGGCGGCGGCTCCGGCAACCAGAGTCCGCTGCCACCATAGACCACCAAACCTGCCACGGCTACCGCCAGCAGCACGGCCAATGCGCCGCCACCACGGGCCGATTCACCGTGTTCGCTCTCTTTCCAGCCGAGCAGCATCGGTTTGACGAGATTGTCTTTTTTCACATGGGCGTAAAAAAGAATCGCCGCCACATGTAAGCCCACCAGCGCCAACAAAACATTGACGCTCCAGTGATGCCAGCGCGTGGCCAGATTGCTCAAATCACGCCCGACCAAATCGTAGAGTGGCCCGGTAAAAGCGATGTCGTCATTGGCGACCAAACCGGTCAGCACTTGCACCAACAAAACCCCAAGCAAGGCAAATACTGAAAAAGCCCCCAGAGGGTTATGACCGTGTCCGCGCCACTCTCCGCGCAAGTACGCACTTACTTTTTTCGGCGTCGGAAAAAAACTCCAGAAGCGCGCATAGCTCGAGCCGAAAAAACCCCACAGCAAACGGAACACGAGCAGCCCCAAAACCGCCAGGCCGATGCGCCCATGCCAGTTGATCCAGCCACCGCCCAGTTTGCCGCTGATCACCAGCGCCAGCACGGCGAATACCAGCAGCCAGTGGAACAGCCGCGTCGGCACATCCCAGATCAAAATTTTGCGCATTCCTTGCATGCTCGATCTCCCCTATAAACCCACTGAAACGGCAACAGCCAAACAAAAAGGGCACCTCGCGGCACCCTTGGCATCAAGGTCTGGCGAAATTACTTGGTGCGGTAATCGTCGTGGCAGCTCTTGCAGGTGCCCCCCACGGCCTCGAAGGAAGTTTTCACGGCACCCGCATCGCCTGCCGCAGCGGCTTTGGCGAGCTCATTGGCCGCCTTGTTGAAATCGCCGGCAATCTTGCCGACTTTCGGGCCGTCGGTAAACAAAGCCGGTTTGACACGGGTATCCACCCAGCCCTTGCCCTTGTCGCTGCCCGGCACATACAGAGCACCCATGCCCGAATTGGCAATCGCTTGCAGCACCGTCGCCGCCTTGAGCACGTCTTCCTTGTCGTACTTGCCTTGCAGGTTGGCATCGATCCGCGCCATGCTCCAGCTCATGGTGGCGTAGGCCGACTGGCGCCATTTGATCGCATCTTCCGGCTTCACTTGCGCCTGAGCGCTCAGCGCCGAAGTGGCCAGCAAGGCGGTAAGGATGAGCTTGTTTTTCATGCTGAGATTCTCCGTCGATTAAAAAAACGAAAACCCGCCGAATTGCACCGACGAGTTTGATTTACCGCAAAATTGTAGCCCAGTTTGCGCCCTTTTTGCCGTTTCGATACATCTTGTTACGCAAGATGAATAAAACCCCGGTCAGCCAGCACCGGGGTTTTTATGCGCTAGGTCAGATCAGCCGCGCGCCGCTTTCAAGGCTGCGTTCAAGGTCGGGCTCGGGCGCATGACGGCCTTGCATTTCTCGGAATCAGCTTTGTAATAGCCGCCGATATCCACGGCTTTGCCTTGCACGCTCTTCAATTCCGCCACGATGGTTGCCTCGCTGTCGGCCAGTACCTTGGCGAGTTTGGCAAACTGCGCGGCCAGCTCGGCGTCTTCTTTTTGCGCGGCCAGCTCCTGCGCCCAATACATGGCGAGGTAGAACTGCGAGCCACGGTTGTCGAGTTCGCCGGTTTTGGGCGACGGCGACTTGTTGTTGTCGAGCAGCTTGCCGGTGGCCGCATCCAGCGTTTTGGCCAGCAGCTTGGCGCGCGCGTTGTTTTCCTTGATACCGAGGTCTTCCAGCGACACCGCCAAAGCCAGGAACTCACCGAGCGAATCCCAGCGCAGATGGTTTTCCTGCGTCAGTTGCTGCACGTGCTTCGGGGCCGAGCCGCCGGCACCGGTTTCGTACATGCCGCCGCCGTTCATCAGCGGCACGATGGACAGCATCTTGGCGCTGGTACCCAGCTCCATGATCGGGAACAGGTCAGTCAAATAATCGCGCAAGATGTTGCCGGTCACCGAAATGGTGTCCAGCCCGCGGGCCACGCGCTCCAGCGTGAAACGCATGGCACGCACCTGGCTCATGATGTGGATTTCCAACCCGTTGGTGTCGTAATCCTTGAGGTAGGTTTTGACTTTTTTAATCAACTCGTTTTCGTGCGGCCGATAGGGATCGAGCCAGAACACCGCCGGCATCCCGGAATTACGCGCACGGGTGACGGCGAGCTTGACCCAGTCGCGGATCGGCGCATCTTTCACCTGGCACATGCGCCAGATGTCGCCAGCTTCGACGTTTTGCGTCAGCAGCACTTCGCCGGTGTCGATATCGACGACATTGGCGATGCCGTCTTCGACGATTTCATAGGTCTTGTCGTGCGAGCCGTATTCTTCGGCCTTCTGCGCCATCAGGCCGACGTTGGGCACGGTGCCCATGGTGCGCGGATCGAAATTACCGTTCCATTTGCAGAAGTTGATCATCTCCTGATAGATGCGGGCAAAAGTCGATTCCGGCATGACGGCCTTGGCATCGTACTGCTTGCCGTCGGCCCCCCACATCTTGCCGCCCTGGCGGATCATGGCCGGCATCGAAGCATCGACGATGATGTCATTGGGCGAATGGAAGTTGGTGATGCCCTTGGCCGAATCGACCATCGCCAAACGCGGACGGTGCTCCTGGCACGCGTGCAGATCACGGATGATTTCGTCGTGCTTGGATTCAGGCAGGGTTTTGATCTTTTCATACAGATCGACCATGCCGTTATTGACGTTGATGCCCAGCTCGGCAAAGGTTTGCGCGTGCTTTTCAAAGGCTTCCTTGTAGTAGATCTTGACGCAGTGACCAAAGACGATAGGGTGCGACACCTTCATCATGGTCGCCTTGACGTGCAGCGAGAAGAGGATGCCGGCTTTGCGGCAATCTTCCAGCTCGCGCTCGTAGAAGGCGCACAGCGCTTTCTTGCTCATGAACATGGAATCGATGATTTCGCCGTCCAGCAGCTTGACTTCCGGCTTCAAAACGGTGTTTTTGCCCCCTTTGCCGATCAACTCCATGCGCACGCGGCGCGCCTTGTCGAGGGTCAGGGATTTTTCGCCGTGATAAAAATCGCCGCCGTGCATGTGCGAAACGTGGGTTTGCGACCACTGTTTCCACTCCCCCATGGAGTGCGGGTGTTTTTTCGCGTAGTTTTTCACCGCGCCGGGGGCACGACGATCCGAGTTACCTTCGCGCAGAACCGGATTGACCGCCGATCCCAGGCACTTGCCATAGCGGGCGGCAATGTCTTTTTCTTTGTCGGTGCTGGGATTTTCCGGGTAATCGGGCAGTTTGTAGCCCTTTTCCTGCAATTCCTTCAGGCAAGCCTTCAACTGCGCCACCGATGCCGAAATATTCGGCAGCTTGATGATGTTGGCGTCCGGATCGAGGGTTTTCTTACCCAGTTCGGCCAGGGTATTGGGCAGGCGCTGATTTTCTTCGAGAAATTCCGGAAACTCAGCAATCATGCGTGCCGACACGGAAATATCGGCCTTTTCAATGGCAATCCCCGCCGCTTCGGTAAAGGTGCGGACGATGGGCAAAAAAGCACAAGTCGCCAGCAGCGGCGCCTCGTCGGTGAGCGTGTAGATAATCTTGGACTTGCCTTGCGACATGCTAACCCCCTGAG
>NZ_JBLJBW010000012.1:0-60908 GCF_047638095.1 Azonexus sp. | reverse complement strand
TGGTGGGTCTGGTTGGAATCGAACCAACGACCCCCGCCTTATCAAGACGGTGCTCTAACCGACTGAGCTACAGACCCGCGTCTGTGGGCTACTTCTTCGAACAACCGATAGGTTGTGGGTGCCTAGATACTTTCTCTAGAAAGGAGGTGATCCAGCCGCAGGTTCCCCTACGGCTACCTTGTTACGACTTCACCCCAGTCATGAACCCTGCCGTGGTAAGCGCCCTCCTTGCGGTTAAGCTACCTACTTCTGGCAGAACCCACTCCCATGGTGTGACGGGCGGTGTGTACAAGACCCGGGAACGTATTCACCGCGACATGCTGATCCGCGATTACTAGCGATTCCGACTTCATGCAGGCGAGTTGCAGCCTGCAATCCGGACTACGATCGGCTTTCTGGGATTGGCTCCACCTCGCGGCTTGGCAACCCTCTGTACCGACCATTGTATGACGTGTGAAGCCCTACCCATAAGGGCCATGAGGACTTGACGTCATCCCCACCTTCCTCCGGTTTGTCACCGGCAGTCTCGTTAAAGTGCCCAACTAAATGATGGCAATTAACGACAAGGGTTGCGCTCGTTGCGGGACTTAACCCAACATCTCACGACACGAGCTGACGACAGCCATGCAGCACCTGTGTTCAGATTCCTTGCGGCACTCCCCAATCTCTCAGGGATCTCTGACATGTCAAGGGTAGGTAAGGTTTTTCGCGTTGCATCGAATTAATCCACATCATCCACCGCTTGTGCGGGTCCCCGTCAATTCCTTTGAGTTTTAGCCTTGCGGCCGTACTCCCCAGGCGGTCAACTTCACGCGTTAGCTACGTTACTAAAAGGTTTTACCCTCCCAACAACTAGTTGACATCGTTTAGGGCGTGGACTACCAGGGTATCTAATCCTGTTTGCTACCCACGCTTTCGTGCATGAGCGTCAGTATCGGCCCAGGGGGCTGCCTTCGCCATCGGTGTTCCTCCACATCTCTACGCATTTCACTGCTACACGTGGAATTCCACCCCCCTCTGCCGTACTCTAGCCGACCAGTCACAAGCGCAGTTCCCAGGTTAAGCCCGGGGATTTCACGCCTGTCTTAATCAACCGCCTGCGCACGCTTTACGCCCAGTAATTCCGATTAACGCTCGCACCCTACGTATTACCGCGGCTGCTGGCACGTAGTTAGCCGGTGCTTCTTATGACGGTACCGTCATCCGAACAGGGTATTAACCCATCCGTTTTCTTTCCGTCCGAAAGAGCTTTACAACCCGAAGGCCTTCTTCACTCACGCGGCATGGCTGGATCAGGGTTGCCCCCATTGTCCAAAATTCCCCACTGCTGCCTCCCGTAGGAGTCTGGGCCGTGTCTCAGTCCCAGTGTGGCGGATCATCCTCTCAGACCCGCTACAGATCGCAGGCTTGGTAGGCCATTACCCCACCAACTACCTAATCTGACATCGGCCGCTCCACAAGCACAAGGTCCGAAGATCCCCTGCTTTCCTACTCATAGAATATGCGGTATTAGCCACCCTTTCGGGTAGTTATCCCCCACTCATGGGCACGTTCCGATGCTTTACTCACCCGTTCGCCACTCGCCGCCAGACCGAAGTCCGCGCTGCCGTTCGACTTGCATGTGTAAGGCATGCCGCCAGCGTTCAATCTGAGCCAGGATCAAACTCTTCAGTTCAATCCAACAAACTCGCAAATTCACTGACGGTAGATTTCTCTACCTATTACTCAGTGTAAATGCCTTAATACTCTTTGCGACCTAAGCCGCTTCGTACCAAGACACCCACACCTATCGGTTGTCCAAACTGTTAAAGAACATCACCTGAATCAGGCAGCTTCCAACGAAGCAAAGAAGCGAGATTATGAAACAACATCACGACTTCTGTCAAGCGTTTTTGGAAAAATATTTTCTCTCCAAAAACCCCTCAAACCACCGAAAAACCCCGGCAACTCAAGGAAGCCGCGCATTCTACAGAGACAAAAACTTTCGTCAACAACTTTTTGAAAAATTTTTGCGCAACACGGATCGCCTGCATCAGCCAAAAGACTTTTCACGCCAGAACAGCGCTAGGGCAGATTTTCGTAACGGACTTCGAGAATCTCAATCTCGCGCACACCTGCCGGGCTTTGGAAGCGGATGCCGTCGCCTTCGCGGGCCTTAATCAAGGCCCGGGCAAGCGGGGAAATCCAGCTAATGCGCCCAAGACTGGCATCAGCCTCGTCGATGCCGACGATACTGTAGGTTTGCTCCTGGCCCTGCGCATCGCCTATCGTGACCGTCGCTCCGAAAAACACCTGGTCATTGTTGCCTTGCCGCAGCGGATCAACCACCTCGGCAATATCGAGGCGTTTCGTCAAAAAACGGATGCGCCGGTCGATTTCACGCAAGCGGCGCTTGCCGTAAATATAGTCGCCGTTTTCCGAACGATCGCCATTGGAAGCGGCCCAGGCAACGACGTCTACGATGCGCGGTCGCTCGCGCTTGACGAGCTCTTCCAGCTCCGCCTTGAGGCGTGCATGCCCGGCGGGGGTAATGTAGTTGCGCGCACCGGGAGGAATGCGCAAAGCAGGTGACAGTGCTTCTTCCTCATCACCGTCGCTTTCGCGCACAAACGCCTTGCTCATTCCCGCCCTTTAACGAACGCTCGACACTCAATAGCCGATGCTGTATTGCTCGACATCGACCCGAATCAGGTCGCGCCCCAGAATCGCTGCCGTATTTTTGGCAAATTCGCCCGCCCAGGCTGCGTCCGTTTTGAAACGCGCATCACCGGCATACTTGGCGACACTCAAAATACGGTCGACCGCAAGTATCTTGCCGGTCGGCGTCGAGACATCGCATTCCAATTTGACGAACTCACGATCAAACCATTGACGCGCCTCATCCGCCGCGCCAGGTGCCGACAACCGGTACTCGTACTCGGCGTCTTTGCCAAAAGAAACAATGATGTGGTGTTGCATAATGTTCTCCTCCTATTATTGGTTCGGTTATTCTAAGCAAAACCCTCGCCGCTGTCAGGAGCCTCCACTGTGATCTTGCGCCCGCTTACCGAAGCAGAAATTATCGACATCCGCCACAAATTGAACCAGCTCGAGACCGAACACCGCGCCCTCGACCGGGAAGTCGGACATTTGGATCAACTCATTAACGCCGACCCGATGCTGATTCGCCGTCTAAAAAAACAAAAATTGGCACTCAAAGAGCGCATTAGCGTACTGCGCCACATGCTCAATCTCGATACTTCCGATTGATCCATGCCCACACGCTCCCGTTTTTCTGCCACCGCCTTTGGCGATATTTTCGATCTGCAACAACTCCCCCTCCCCCGCCCGGCGGACGGCTACGCCGTGCAACGTCTGGATCACGACCAACTGCTCGACCGCAAGCGCCAGCTGTTTTTACCTATGCGCGATGCAACGCTGGAAGCATTGTTTAGCCGCTTTAGCGATGCCCATGCCGCCGCCAGCGCCTGGCTCGACACACAAGGACTATGCTGCGACACCTACCCGCTGGCCATCGTCCCCGCCGCCTTTGACCCGCGACTCAAGCGCCACATCCTGATCTACGGCATATTACGCACCCGCCCCTGAAGCCTCCCAGGCGCGCGCCCGCTGCATGCAAAATCCGGCTCAAGCGGTACAATGCGCCCGCCGTCCCCGTAGTTCAATGGATAGAACAAGTTCCTCCTAAGAATTAGATGCTGGTTCGATTCCGGCCGGGGACGCCATTCCCCCCTATTCCGCCTATGCGCCACGACCTGATTCTTGCCGATTTGAAGAAGCCATACGACGCGCAAGTGGTTCTGGCACCTCGAAATGTGGCCGCCCGGCTCACGCCCACAAAACCGCGCGCCGCATGAGCCTCGACTACGCCAGCCTCGATGCTCTACGCAGTTACCACCCGGCGTGGCGGCTGTTGCGTTCTGACCATGCGCCGCTGGTGGCAAGCTTTCTGCAGCGGGTGTTCGTCGCACCAAATGTGCGTGTCATGGCAGCGGCAGATTTGACGGAAGCCTTGGAGGACGAGCTGTATGCCTTGCGCCTGCACCTGGGCGAAGGCAGCTTTCCCAAACCTGCGCTGGAGTACCTGAACGATTGGGCCGCGCCCGACAAAGGCTGGCTGCGCAAGTTCTACCGCCCCGGCACGGACGAAGCGCAGTTCGATTTGACTCCCGCCACCGAAAAAGCCATTGCCTGGCTGGCACAGCTTAGCGAACGGCAGTTCGTGGGCACGGAATCCCGCCTGCTCACACTGTTTGATCTGCTCAAACAAATGAGCGAGGGCAGCGAAGCCGATCCAGCTAAGCGCATCGCCGAGCTGCACAAAAAACGTGATGAAATCGACGCCGAGATCGCCCGGGTGTTATCCGGCAACGCGCCGCTACTGGATGAGACGGCGGTGAAAGATCGTTTTCAACAGTTCATGCAGGGGGCCCGCGAACTGCTGACGGACTTTCGCGAGGTGGAACACAACTTCCGTCAGCTGGACCGGCGCGTGCGCGAGCGCATCGCGCTGTGGGAGGGCAGCAAGGGCGCGCTGCTGGAAGACATCATGGGCGAGCGCGATGCCATTGCCGATTCCGACCAGGGTAAGAGTTTTCGCGCCTTCTGGGATTTTCTACTGTCCAGCCGTCGTCAGGAAGAATTGACTGAACTGCTGGATCGCGTACTCGCACTGCCTGCGGTGGCGGATCTGAACCCGGACACTCGCACCCGCCGCGTGCACTACGACTGGATGGAAGCGGGGGAGCACACCCAGCGCACCGTCGCCGCCTTGTCGCAGCAATTACGCCGTTTTCTGGATGACCAAGCCTGGCTGGAAAACCGCCGCATCATGGACATTCTGCACGGCATCGAGAGCAAAGCGCTGGCCCTGCGCGATAGCCCTCCCCCTGGCAAGCTGATGGAAATGGCTGACGCCAGCGCGGATATCGAACTGGCGATGGAACGGCCCTTATTCACCCCGGCCATCAAGCCGGTGATTGCCAACCTGACCTTGCAAGCCGGCGATGAAGACATCGACCCCTCAAAACTGTTCGAGCAAGTGGTCGTCGACAAGGCACGACTCAGCCGCCATATCCGCCACGCCTTGCAAAACCACACCCAGATCACCTTGAGCGAACTGGTGATGAAGCAACCCTTGTTACACGGCTTGGCCGAACTGGTGGCCTATCTGCAACTGGGTAGTGAGACATTCAGCAGTGTGGTCGATGAAGACACGCCCGAACCCATCTGCTGGCAGACCGTGGCGGCGAATGGCCAAACCATTACCCGCAGCGCGCGATTGCCCCGCGTGATTTTCATGCGCTGAAAAAAACTGAGGCAAGAGATGGAAGAAGAATTCTTGAACACCACACTGAGCGCACCATCAACCGTAGCCCCGGCCGCTGATTTATCGACATTGTTGATCGGCTTACTGAAGAGCGTGCTCTACCGCGATGACGACGAACGCCAATGGGCGGCACTGCTGAATCTGCAAGCGCGGGTGCGTGATTACGTGGTGGTATTGAACCTTGAACTGGTGCTGGATGAAGCAGAAGGCTATGCCTTCCTGAAAAGCCGCCCCGAGCCTGCCGAGGACGATCCGTCCCCACGCTTGCCGCGTTTGGTGGCGCGCCGCCCGCTGTCTTTTGCTGTGAGTTTGCTGCTCGCCTTGCTGCGCAAGAAACTTGCCGAATTCGATGCCGGCGGCGGCGATACGCGGCTGGTGCTCTCTCGCGACGAGATCGTGGAATTGGTACGGGTGTTTCTGCCCGATGGGCCGAATGAAGCCAAACTCATCGATCAGATCGAAACCACGATCAACAAGGTGGCCGAACTGGGTTTTCTGCAAAAACTCAAACCCGCCGGCAGCACTGCGCCAGGGCCTGCCTCTTACGAAGTGCGGCGCATTCTGAAGGCCTTTGTCGACGCCCAATGGCTGGCCGAATTCGATGCCCGCCTGGCCGCCTATCAGTCTCAGCTGCCCGCTGTGAGCCAGGCCAAAAAAGGAGCCGACCATGAATGATCCGCAAGCATTGGCTCTGGATTTTTGTGCCGATGACACGCTGTCAGGCTTTCGGCTGGCGCGATTGGAAGTATTCAACTGGGGTACCTTCGACAGCCAGGTGTGGACGCTGCAACTGGAGGGCAAAAATGCCCTGCTCACGGGTGATATTGGCTCGGGCAAATCCACCTTGGTGGATGCCATCACCACCTTGCTGGTACCGGCCAATCGAATTGCCTACAACAAGGCGGCCGGTGCCGACAACAAGGAAAGGACGCTGCGTTCCTATGTGCTCGGACACTACAAATCCGAGCGCAACGAGGTCAGCGGCGCAGCCAAGCCGGTGAGCCTGCGCGACCACAACAGCTACTCGGTGATCTTGGGTGTTTTCCACAACGCCGGCTACGACCAGACTGTCACGCTGGCCCAGGTGTTCTGGATGAAAGAAGCCCAGGGGCAGCCCGCGCGGTTTTTTCTGGGGGCAGAGCGTGCGCTATCGATTACGGCCGACTTCGCCCATTTTGGATCGGACATTACCCAGCTGCGCAAGAAGCTGCGGGGTCTCGGTGCTGAATTGCACGACAGCTTTCCGCCCTATGCGGCGTGGTTTCGACGACGCTTCGGCATTGAAAACGACCAGGCGCTCGAGCTGTTCCACCAAACCGTGTCGATGAAGTCGGTGGGCAACCTGACCGACTTTGTGCGCAGCCACATGCTTGAACCCTTTGAGGTTGGCCCACGCCTGCACGCCTTGATCGGCCATTTCGATGATCTCAATCGCGCCCATCAGGCCGTGCTGAAAACCCAGCAACAGGTGGAATTGCTCACGCCTCTGATCGCCGATTGCACCCGCCATCGTGCATTGGTCGCCGAGCTCGAGAACTTGCGTGGCTGCCGGGAGAGTCTGCGGCCCCATTTTGCAGGCCTGAAGCTTGGCCTGATCGATAAGCGCCTAGGCTTGTTGGCAGAAGAATGGGAGCGTGTCGATGCCCAAGTAAAAAAACTCGATGCGGTGCAGGAGAATCAAGGCCAACAAATAGAGGAACTGAAGCAGGCCATCCACGACAACGGCGGCGACCGACTGGAACGCCTGGCCGTCGAAATTCGCAAAAAAGAGCAGTTACGCGATGCGCGCAAGGCCAAAGCCAGCCGCTATGGTGCGCTGGCCGCCATCCTGGGCGAGCCGCCGGCGACGGATGCCAGCAGCTTCGCCGCGCAGCGTGGCAAGTATCAAAGCGGGCGCGAAGAGGCACGCAACCGCGATGCCGACCTGCAAAATGCACTCACCGAACACAGCGTGCGCTTGCGCCAGGGTAAGCAAGCGCACGAACAGCAAAGTTTGGAGATTGACAGCCTCAAACGTCGGCGCAGCAACATCGATGACCAGCAGATCCAGATCCGCGCGGCACTGTGTGCGGCACTGGGCCTGAATGTGGATGACATGCCGTTCGCCGGTGAATTGATTCAGGTGCGTGACGATGAGCGCGACTGGGAAGGCGCTGCCGAACGTTTGCTACGCGGTTTCGGCCTGGCGTTACTGGTGCCGGATGTGCATTACAAGGCCGTGGCCGAATGGGTGGATGCTGCCCATCTGCGTGGCCGCTTGGTGTACTTCCATGTGCGCTCACGCAAGGCCGCCGAATTGCCTGAGCTGCACCGTGATTCCTTAGTCCGCAAGCTGGCGATCAAGCCCGATTCCCCGCACTACGACTGGCTCGAACGCGAGCTTGCCCATCGCTTTGATGTTGCCTGTTGCGCCACACAAGAGCAGTTCCGGCGTGAAACACGCGCCATTACCCGCACGGGCCAAATCAAAGACCCGAGCGGCCGCCACGAAAAGGACGACCGGCACCGCATCGACGATCGCAGTCGCTACATTCTGGGCTGGAGCAACAGCGCCAAAATCGCGGTGTTGGAGGCCAAGCGCCAGCAACTGGAAATCCAGCTCGGCGAGGTCGGCAGTCAGATCGGTGTCATTCAAAAAGAGCGTGCTGAACTGGCCAATCGCCTTGATGCACTGAGCCGCCTCGAAGAATTTTCAGCCTTCGATGAGCTGGACTGGGCCAGCGTCGCCACCGAGATTGCACAATTGGCCGATGAACGCAGCCGACTGGAATCCGCCTCGGATGTGCTCAAGCAGTTGAACGATAACCTGCGCACAATGCAAAAAACGCAGAAGGAAACGGAGGAGGCGCTGCAGACTGCGCGCGAAAAGCGCGCCAAAGTGGAGCAGCGGCGCTCTGACGCGCAAGAACTTCGGCAGCAAACCGCAGCGCTGATTCAGGATATCGTCATCGACGATATTGTGCTGGCAAAACTCGAAACCATGCGCGCCGATGCCTTGGGCGAACACCAACTCACCGTTGAATCCTGCGATAACCGCGAGCAGGACCTGCGCACCTGGCTGCAGGCACGCATTGACGCCGAAGACCAGAAACTCAAACGCCTGGCAGAGAAAATCATCAAAGCCATGGTCTCCTTCAAAGAGACCTTCAAGCTGGAAACAGCCGAGATCGATGCCAGCCTTGAAGCGGCCTTTGAATATGAAAACCTGCTGACACAGTTGAACCGCGACGACCTGCCGCGCTTTGTTTCACGATTCAAGGAACTGCTCAACGTCAACACCATTAACGAAATCGCCAACTTCAATGCGCAGTTGGCCCGTGAGCGCGAAACCATCAAAGAACGTATCGCCCACATCAATAAATCGCTGGGCGAGATCGACTACAACCCCGGACGCTACATCGTGCTGGAATCGCAGACCAGCCCCGATGCGGAAATTCGCGACTTCCAGCAGGAATTGCGCGCGTGCACCGAAGGCGCGGTCACCGGCTCGGACGACGCACAATATTCCGAGGCCAAGTTTTTGCAGGTCAAGGCCATCATCGACCGTTTCCGGGGCCGCGAAGGCTTGTCCGAACAGGACCGCCGCTGGACTTCCAAGGTCACCGATGTGCGCAACTGGTTCCTTTTCGCCGCCAGCGAACGTTGGCGCGAGGACAACAGCGAACACGAGCATTACTCCGACTCCGGCGGCAAATCGGGTGGGCAAAAAGAAAAACTGGCCTACACGATTCTGGCCGCCAGCCTGGCTTACCAGTTTGGCTTGGAGTGGGGGGTGGTGCGCTCTCGCTCCTTCCGCTTCGTGGTCATTGATGAGGCATTCGGGCGCGGCTCGGATGAATCCGCCCAATACGGATTGCGCTTATTTCGGCAACTCAACCTGCAACTCTTGATCGTGACGCCGCTGCAGAAAATTCACATCATCGAACCCTATGTCTCCAGTGTCGGCTTCGTCCATAACGAAGGTGGGCGGGTTTCGAAGCTGCGCAATCTGTCGATCGAAGAATACCGGACGCAGAAGGCCTTGGTGCCACCTCAATCTGCCCAGGATTCTGAACCATGAGCTGGACGGGGCGAAAAGAATTAAAAGCGCAGTTGACGAGGCTTTGGGAGCGCGGCGAGCTGCTGCGCGACACCGTGACAGGTCATGTGCGTTTTCCTTTACGCATGTCTCTCAAGTCGCCGAATTCAGCGGACATTACCGAACGCTTTAACGAAGTTCGCGCATGGGCCGCCGAATTGGCCGCCGAATCGGCTGCGACGAACTTAGTGCGCGTGGAGTGGCAAGAACTTCGCCACCGCGTCCAGGGCGCACAAAAATTGCCGGTTTGCGTGTGGATCGAGACGCTTGAAGATGCGCTGACCTGGTTGGGAAAACGCAAAGATTGGGAGCGTTTTTCGACGCAGCTTGCCATCACCCGGCAAACCCACCCTGGCTTATTACCCTGGTTGGAGAAACGCCCGCTGCAGGCGCTGGAACTATCCGCCGAATGGCCTCGATTGCTGGCTGTGGTGACCTGGCTTATGGAACATCCGCGCCCCGGCATTTACTTGCGGCAGGTGGATTTACCGGGGGTTCACAGCAAATTCATCGAAACCCATCGCGGCGTACTGGCGGAATTACTTGATTTGGCCTTGCCGGATAGCGCAGTAGACTCCGACAAAACCGGCATCAGCCAGTTTGCAGCGCGCTATGGCTTTCTGCAAAAACCGGCACGCATTCGCTTTCGTGCGCTTGATCCGGCGATTCAGATCGTCTCCGGCGCAACATCACCCGACCTGACTCTGGATGCCGACAGCTTCAGCCGCCTGGATCTCGATGTAGAACGCTTATTCATCACTGAAAACGAAACCAACTTTCTGGCCTTTCCACCAGTACGCAAGGCTATCGTGATTTTTGGTGCGGGTTACGGTTGGGAGGCGCTGGCCCGCAGTCGTTGGCTGAAGAACCGCTCGATCCATTACTGGGGCGATATCGACACGCATGGCTTTGGCATTCTGGATCAGCTTCGCAGCCACTTTGAACACGTGGTTTCGTTCTTGATGGACAGGGCAACGCTCGATACGCATGCTGATTTTTGGGGCAGCGAAGACAAACCTCTTCGCATCGATTTACACCGACTCACCCCCGAGGAAAGAAGTCTCTACGACGATCTGCGCGACAACCGCATTCGCCCTGGGCTGCGGCTAGAACAGGAGCAGGTCGGCTTTCACTGGCTAAGCCATCGCCTGCAGCATCTTTGAGGGGTGGTCGCTCGCCGCCACCCGGCAATGCAACGTCTTTTCTCGGAATCACAGCATTTCGATCTGTGCTGAATTTTGGGTGCTACATTGTGCGCTTTTCCATTTACAATGCCGCCCAAGCCCTGTGTTTACAAGGCTTTGATAAATTACAAGCGGCCACCTCCCCAGGGCGAATAAGTGATTCAATTCCACCGGATGCGCCAGTTGTAAAAGTTGCAAACATAGCAAACCCCACCGCTCTCAATCCCCGCAACGATGTCTGCCGAAGCTTTTAGTGCGGCGTTATCGATGCTTTTGCAATGGATGATTCATGACTGCCTCTTCTCCCCGCTTGACCTCTCTTTCCCACGGCGGCGGCTGCGGCTGCAAGATTGCGCCCGGTGTGCTCGCCGACATGCTCAAGGGCATCAGCGGTTTCCCGGTTCCGGCTGAACTGTTGGTGGGCATAGAAACGGCAGACGATGCGGCGGTTTATCAACTCAATGAAGAACAGGCACTGGTGGCGACCACCGATTTTTTCATGCCTATCGTCGATGACCCTTACGATTTTGGGCGCATCGCCGCCACCAACGCGATTTCCGACGTCTACGCCATGGGCGGGCGGCCGATCATGGCGCTGGCGCTTGTCGGCATGCCGATCAAGGTGTTACCGCCCGAAACCATCGCCCGCATTTTGGAAGGCGGCGCGGCGGCCTGCCGGGCGGCAGGTATTCCGATTGCCGGCGGACACAGCATCGACTCTGTGGAACCCATCTACGGCCTGGTAGCGCTCGGTCTGGTGCATCCGAAAAAACTGCGGCGTAATGGCGCAGCGCAAATCGGCGATGCGCTCATTTTGGGCAAACCGCTGGGCGTGGGGATTTTGTCTGCTGCCTTGAAGAAAGACGCTCTCGATGCCCCCGGCTACGCCGCCATGATCGATGCCACCACCCGCCTCAACACCCCCGGCCCGGACTTGGCCGAGTTGCCCGGCGTACATGCCATGACCGATGTCACCGGTTTCGGCCTCGGTGGCCACGCCCTGGAAATGGCGCGGGCAGCATCCAGTACGCTGGTGATCCACTGGAAAAACGTACCCTTTCTGCCGCAAACGCCAGAACTGGCGGCGCAAGGCTGCATCACTGGCGCTTCCGGGCGCAATTTTGCCGCCTACGGCCATGAAATCACCTTGCCGGAAAACTTTCCAGCAAACGCCCAAGCACTTTTGAGTGATCCGCAGACCAGCGGCGGCTTATTGGTCAGCTGCAGCGCAGACAGCCGCGCTGAGGTGCTGCGCATCTTCCGTGAGCACGGCTTTGCCGAAGCTGCCTGCATCGGCCACGTCGAAGCGGCGGGTGAGCGCGCCTTGCGCATCGACATGACTTAAACCGCGTTGAAGATGCACCCCATAGAAATCAGCGAAAGCGCCGGCATCCGCAGTTTGCATTTTGGTTCCGACTGGGTACAAGGGGCCATGCGCATCGCCCGACCGGACGCACCGGTGCTCGAATACACGCAGCTCATGCTGGCCAGCTTACTGATGCGTGAGCACGGCGAGCAGCTCCAGCGCGGGCCGCGCAGCGCCGTATTGATCGGCTTGGGGGCAGGCACACTGGCAAAATTCATCCACCGCTACGCGCCAAACTGTCGCGTCACGGTCGTCGAAATCAACCCGCAGGTTGAATTTGTCGCCCGCCAATATTTCAAGTTACCCCCCACCTCCCCACGTTTCAATATCCAGATCGCCTGCGGTGCAGACTACCTTGCCCGCAGCAAACACTGTTTCGATCTCATTTTGGTCGATGGTTTTGCCCCTGATGGCCAGGTTGGCGCACTGGCAACTGCGGACTTTTACCACCATTGCCGCGCCCGCCTGACGAGCAAGGGTGTCTTTTGCGTCAATGTGTTACGCGAAACCGGTTGGCGCGAACAAATTGCTGCGATCGAGCGCGCGTTTTCCCAGCAATGCAGCGTCTTCCCCCCGTGCACCAGCGGCAACACCCTAGTTTTTGGCCGTGGAGAAGAAGCCGTCACGCTTGATCCTGACACATTGAAAACACGCATGGACGCACTGCAAAAGCACAGCCGCCTCGCGCTTTCTGGCCTCTTGAAAGCCTTTGCCGAAAATGGCATTTCGTTCTGAAACGCCCACCCAGCCTTGCATTTACCACCCAACGTGTTATAAATAAAGCGTAACGCCTCCACCTATAATAAACAACAAGGAGGGTCGATCGGATCCCGATGCCCCGCCCAAAACTGGAGGAAATCATGCTCTCCATGCAAGATATTCTCGATTATTGCGACCTCAACGACGACGTCATCGAAGTGATCGCCGACCATACCGGCGTCCCCATGATCGTTGCTGCCGAAATAAGCGAAGGCCTGCTATGCTCGCCCGAAGGTGTCTGCCGCTTGCATATGATGTTAGTCGAATGTATGAAAAAAGCGCTCGAACAAGAAAAAAACGAACGCGTACTTGAGCTGATGGAAATCTACGAGCACCTCAAACGCAGCCACCCTTTGCCGACACATTTCTGACCGAAAAACAAAGCACCGCCCATGCATCATCTGCCTCCCGCCATTTTGCTCATGGGCCCGACCGCATCCGGCAAAACCGCTGCGGCCATGGCCTTGTATGACGCCTTGCCGGTGGAGTTGATCAGCGTCGATTCGGCACAGGTTTTCATCGACATGAATATCGGCACGGCCAAGCCGGATGCGACAGTCTTGGCGCGCTATCCACACCGCTTGATCGACCTCATTACGCCAGAAGAACGCTATTCCGCCGCCCGCTTTCGTAGCGATGCGCTGGCGGCCATGGCCGAAATTACCGCAGCCGGCCGGGTGCCAGTATTGGTGGGCGGCACCATGTTGTATTTTCGTGCGCTGCTTCAGGGCCTGGCTGAATTGCCACAGGCCGATGCTGCGCTGCGCGCACAAATCGATGCCGATGCCGCGCAATACGGCTGGCCCGCGCTGCATCAGCGCTTGCAGAGGCTCGACCCGGTCACCGCAGCGCGCCTACACCCCACCGATAGTCAGCGGATTCAGCGCGCCCTGGAAGTCTGCCTGGCAAGCGGCCAGGCGATGTCGGACTTGCTCGCCGCCAGCACGGCAGAAAAACCGCCCTACGATTTTCTCCAACTCGCCTTGCTGCCTTCTACGCGCGCCGTGCTGCACGAACGTATTGCCCAGCGCTTCGATGCCATGCTGCAGGCCGGTTTGCTCGACGAAACCCGCCAATTACGGCGCAATTACGATCTGCACGCCGAACTGCCCGCGATGCGATGCGTCGGTTACCGGCAGGCCTGGGAAGCGCTCGACGGCGTGATTTCAGCGCAGGAATGCCGCGAACGCGGCATTTACGCCACCCGCCAACTGGCCAAGCGACAAATCACCTGGCTTGGCAACAGCTTCGAAGCCGAAACTTTCGACTGTCTCGACCCCCAGCTCGACAGCGCCATTCTGACCCGGGTGCAAAGCTTTCTCGCTGCGTAAGTGCAGCCTGTTTTTGCAGCCCGTTTCTGCGACCTGTTTCACGCCTATCCTATTCCCTCTCGGAATTGACCTATATCAAACTCACTGACCCCGTGCTAAGTTCACGACACTGTGACAGATTACGAGGGAAGAATGCACGAAGGGGAGTTGAGGGATTTGTCGCGCTGGCTCGACTGCCTGCCGCAATTTTCCATGCTGACCATAGCCGAGCGCGAAACGCTCATGCGCGCCACCGGAAAATCTTTGGTGGACAAGGGGAAGATACTGTTTCAACAAGGTGACCCCTGCACCGGCCTGTATCTCCTACTCAGCGGCCAGATCAAGCTGGCTTTTGCCTCACCCCAGGGGCAGGAAAAAGTCTTGCAGGTGATTCGCCCCGGCGAAAGTTTTTGCGAAGCCATGCTCTACGCGCAGCGCCCCTACGCTTTTTTTGCCCAGGCCGTACGCAACAGCCTGCTTTTACACATCAACAAGCAGTCTTTGCACGCCGTCATGGCAAGTAACGTCACCTTCATGCAGCAGATCATGCAAGGCGTGGCCGATGGCTACCATCAACTGATCGTGGATTTCGAGTCCGTGCGCCTGCATAGCGCGTCCGAGCGCATCGTGCGCTATCTTCTGCTTGAAATGGACAGCACCGCCGGGGCCAACAGCGGCGTCGTCAACCTTGATATCGCCAAAGGCTTGATCGCCTCCCAGCTCAATCTGACGCAGGAACATTTTTCCCGGATTCTCAGCGAATTGCACCGCTTCGGGCTGATCGTTCTAAACGGCCGGCGCATCGAAATTCCTGCCGTCAACGCTCTACAGGCCTACGTTCCGGCCAACGTTTAAAGCTTTTTAATGCGCTGGCGACAGCGCTCAAGCCATGCTGGCGAGCGCTGCCATGAGATCATCATTGCCACCGGCTTCGCCGCCCGCGTCGATCATGCCGTTTTGCGCTTCGACATGCACCGCATAGCCCAGAGCGCGCAGAATCTGCGCCCAGTCATCCGCCGTTTTCTGCGCAACATGCCACGGCCCGCGTTCGACGACGGGGCGCGGGCTGCCATTGCGGTAAGTGGTAACGACGCGATACACGACTAAAACCCAAGGTGGACGTGCGACGAAAAAACAGGAATGGGCCGATTATCCGGTCAGCCCAAGCCTGGAGGCAAGCAAGAAATGGCAATAATTTTCTCAATGCGCGGCATTTTTGCCTTTTTGCCAAAGCACATCGCCGCCCCCGCCGGTTTTATTCAAATGCCGTCCGAGAACAAACAAACAATCCGACAAGCGATTGATGTAGCGACGGGCCGGGTCAGACAGGGTTTCCGCATGATGCAGCGCAGCCATGGCCCGTTCTGCGCGACGACAAACGGTGCGGCACAAATGGGCGATCGCTGCCGGGCGCGTGCCGCCGGGCAAAATGAATTCTTTCAACATCGACAATTCACGGTTGAATTCTTCAGTCAGCGTTTCCAGACGCGCCACCTGCGCATCCTGCATCACCGCCATGCCGGGCAAACACAACTCGCCGCCCAGATCGAAAAGATCGTGCTGGATATCGAGCAGCGCCGCCCGTACCGGCGCGGGCAATGCTTCGCATAAAAGCACGCCCAAACTGGAATTCAACTCATCGACTTCGCCAATCGCGTGGATACGCAAGCTGTCTTTGGTGGTACGGCTGCCATCGCCCAAACCGGTGGTGCCACCGTCGCCGGTGCGAGTGACGATTTTCGAGAGGCGATTCCCCTTGCGCTCGCCACTTGCCAGAGCGCTGCCGGCAATCGGCGTAGCCGTTTTTTCTTTTTCCATGGTGTTCTCCTTCTTCCGGTTTATGAGCGCATTTTTATCTGCGCGCGGGTGACAATATTGCTTTGTTTTTGGCCGTGTTTTCACACGCCATTTTCTTGCCGTCCCGGTGCATGGAAGGCAAGCGCCGATTTCGTTTGCGTGGGCGGATTATACTTTCACCACCTCACCGCCCCCCTTCCGCCTTCCGCCTTTCTCACGACTTTCGCCATGCTGAAATTTGCCGCCAACCTGAGCTTTCTGTTTACCGAACATCCCTTTGTGCAACGCTTTGAGCAGGCGGCGAGCGCGGGGTTCCGTGGGGTGGAGTTTCTCTTTCCCTACGACTTTGCCGCCACCGAACTTGCCCACAGGCTGCAACAAAATGCCCTGCAACAGATCTTGTTCAATCTCCCGGCCGGCGACTGGGCCGCAGGGGAACGTGGCTTGGCTTGTCTTCCCGGGCGGGAAGACGAATTTGGCGCAAGCCTTGCCCAGGCAGTGCACTATGCCCAGGCGCTGAATTGCCCACGCCTGCACGCTTTAGCCGGCCTACGTCCAGCCCAAGCCTGTGAAGACAGCCTGGCAAACACCTACATCAACAATCTGCGCCAGGCGGCGGCCTACCTGGCGCCGCTGGGCATCACGCTGTTAATCGAGCCTATCAACAGCCGCATCGACATGCCCGGCTACTGGCTGGACAGCCTGCCCAAGGCGCTGCACATGCTGGAAGCGATTGACGCCCCCAATGTCAAACTGCAGCTCGATCTTTACCATCTGCAGATCATGCACGGCGACCTTGCGCGCACCCTGGAAACACATATTGGGCAGATTGGGCATATCCAGATTGCCGACAATCCCGGGCGGCACGAACCGGGCTCAGGGGAAATTCACTACCCCTATCTTTTCCGCTTGCTTGAAGAACTGGGCTACGACGGCTGGATCGGCTGCGAGTACAAACCACGCGGCGACACGCTCGCCAGCCTCGGCTGGCGGCCTGAATAAAGCTCAGGCGACACAGTTGCGCCCATTCCTTTTGGCCGCATAGAGCTGACCGTCGCAGGCAGCGATGAGGTCCTCGATCAGGCGGCTATCTACCAGTTGATAGGAATCCGGTGCCACCTCGCTGACGCCAAAACTCGCGCTGATCGAAATCTGCACATCGTGCAACAGCGGCGTCGCTGCGATCTTCTGGCGCAGTTTTTCCGCCAGTTGCCGCGCCTGCAACAGATTGGTCGAAGGGCACACCAGCATGAATTCCTCGCCGCCGTAGCGAAATACGAGATCCGACTGGCGCAAGGTTTCGCGCACCAGATCGGCGATGTGCATCAAGGCCTTGTCGCCCACCTGGTGACCGTAGGTGTCATTCAAAACCTTGAAATGATCGAGATCGAACATGATGATGGAGAATGGCACTTCGGTGGCCTTGGCGACCTCCATCTGGCCGAACAGGACGCGATCGAGGAAACGCCGGCTGAGAAAACCCGTCAACGCATCCTTGCTGTACACGTTCATGATCACCACGTTGTTGAGCAGGGAAATCTCGTTGCCCAATTCCAGCGAATAGATTTCAGCCTTTCTCAGCAAGGCGTACAACGGGCTGCTGGTATGCGGCAGGGCCAGAAGATCGTGCATTTCCGCCACGATATGGTGCATGGTTTCGTGCAATTCCTTGATCTGCCGGACATGACTGCGGTCACGAATCAACTGCAGACCTTCCGAGTGCAGCCACTGGCCAAACTGGCAACGGGTCGGGTCGAGTTCAGGCAGATCACCCTGCCGGCGCAGGCGCACGGCTTCAATCAGATGCTCCATCCATTCCAGATGGCTTTCGAAATACGACAGCAGGTTTTTGTCGTTGAGCGCCCGGATATGGCCCAGACGCACATGATTGCGCGTACCCAGACGGTTGAGGAAGATCGCCAGATAAACCGCCGCAAACTCTTCTTCCATGGCTTCGAACAAAGCCATCACCTGCGCCGCTTCGTTGATATTGCGCTCTGCCAGCGCCTCCTTCAGCACCAGATTACGCAAGACGCCGAACTGGTGCGCAAAGAGCATGAAGGGCGTATTGGTATCGGCCAGATGCTCGATGATTTTCTGACAATCCGGATCGTTCGGGTCGGTCAGCGAGGCCAGCAAACACGCCCTGATCTTCGGCCAGGCGGCATAAGTGCGTTCGATGACCAAGGCCCCTTCGGCCAGGGTTTCCTGCCCCACGCCTCGATCCAGTCCACGCAGCAAACGGGCCAGCAAAGCGCGATTTTCCGGGGCTCGCCAATCCGGCAGTGGCATGGTTTGTGTCATGGGTCAGAATTTTCCGAGAAACGGCGCATTATACCCCGTCACAATGTGGATTAACCCGCCGCAGAACAAGGGCTTTGCGTTAGTATTCGCCCTCCACTAGGGAATGCCATGCCACTCACCATCGACGCCTGCGCCGCCCAGCACCAAGGGGATCGCAAAGAACAGCAAGACCGTGTCGCCATCTTGCCGCACCCACGCCATAAAGGCGTTTTGCTCGCCATCGTGGCCGACGGCATGGGCGGGCACACCGGCGGCGCACTGGCGGCAGAACAGGTGGTGCACACGGCACGCAGCAACCTCGAACATTTCTCACCAGGCGAAGAAAACCCGCGTTATCTGCTGGAACACAGCATGCAGGAAGCGCACACCATGATCAAAGCCTCGCGCTTCATCAACGAAAAAGACCCGCACAGCACGGCGGTCGCCATGGTGCTGCAACCGGGGCGCGCCACCTGGGGTTACTGCGGCGACAGCCGTCTCTATCATTTTCACGGCGCACGCCTGCAAACGCGCACCGTCGATCACTCTTACGTCGAGCACCTCATCGCCAGCGGGCGCATCACCCCGCTACAGGCGCTCACCCACCCCAACCGCAACGTGCTGATGACTTCCCTGGGCGGGCAGGATGCGCCACGCTTCGATTTTTCCGAAAACCACCTTCCTGCTGCCGGCGACAATTTCATGCTCTGTTCCGACGGCATCTGGGCCTATTTCAGCGACGATGAATTAGGATACCTGCTAAACGAGCATTCAGCGCGCGAAGCCTGCCAGAAAATCATCCGCCTGGCGCGCGAACGCGCCAACGGCAGCGGCGACAATTTATCTTTGGCGGTGATCCGTTTGCAGGACGTCGCAAAAAAACCCGCCAGTAGCGCGAAACACGGGAATCCCTGAAGCCCTACAGCAAAGCGTAAAAGCGTGCGTCCCGGCCCTATCGCAAGCGCGCACGAAATTAACCCGGACGGGGCTGTGTTCAGAGAGGGCCTAATCTAACGCTCATGCTGCCTGGCACCCTGAGCCTTAGCTTAAAAGCCTATCGATTCAAATCAATACGCCTTCGGATTTAACCTGCTTTTCGCCCCATCCCGCCCAAGAGCGCGGCCACCACTTTGCGCGGTTTGGTCAGCACATTTTTCACTGTTGCCGGGGCAGCGTCCGTCCCCGCGCCCAGGCTGCTTTGCGGCTCGTAAGGTTTGCTGAAATCGAAACCGTCGGCGGCGATCATTGCGTCGCGCCGCCCTTTACGCACGGGGCGGACGGGTTTTTCGACCAGCGGAGCGCGCAAGGGCGGCGGGCGCTTTTTCTTGTTGCCCGGCGGATATTCATACTCGGCTTCCGCTTCAAAACCGGCAATTTCGATTTGCTCGATGGGGCGTTTGATCAGTTTTTCGATCTCGACCAAATAGCCAACCTCGTGCGCGCTGACCAGCGAAATCGCATTGCCTTGCCGCCCAGCACGGCCGGTACGCCCGATACGGTGCACGTAGTCTTCCGGCACGTGCGGCAATTCATAATTGATGACGTAGGGCAGATCATCGATATCCAGGCCGCGCGCCGCCACGTCAGTCGCCACCAGGGCTTGCGTGCCGCCCGCCTTGAAGGCATCGAGCGCCTTGATGCGTTCAAGCTGGCTCTTGTCGCCGTGAATCGCGTCGGCATGAATGCCGGCCCGCTGCAATTCGCGCGACAGGCGCGAGCAACCCTGCTTGGTGCGCATGAACACGATGCACTGGCGAATATCGCCTGATTTCAAAAGCTTGATCAGCAAACCGCGCTTACCCCACTCCGACACCGGATGCACGCGATGGGTGATGGTTTCGGAAACCTGATTGCGCCGCGCCACTTCCACCAGCACCGGGTTGTGCAACATGCTGTCGGCGAGCTTTTTGATGTCGTCGGAAAAAGTCGCCGAAAACAGCAGGCTCTGGCGCTGCGCCGGCAGCATTTTGAGAATGCGCGTCACATCCGGGATGAAACCCATGTCCAGCATGCGATCGGCCTCGTCGAGCACGAGCGCCTGCACCGAATTGAAGCTGACACTTTTCGATTCCACATGGTCGAGCAAACGCCCCGGCGTCGCCACCAAAATCTCCACACCTTTTTTCAATTCAGCAATTTGCGGTTTGATATCCACGCCGCCAAAAGCACACATGGCGCGCAAAGAAGTATGTTTGCTGTAGGCCACCACCGACTCATAGACCTGCAAGGCCAATTCACGCGTCGGCGCAAGAATCAGGGCGCGCACCGGGTGGCGGGCGGGCGATGGGCTGCTGCTGGCAAAGGGCAAAATGCGCTGCAAAATGGGCAGCGTAAAGGCAGCGGTTTTTCCCGTGCCGGTTTGCGCCCCGCCCATGATGTCCTGGCCCGCCACCACTAAAGGAATCGCCTTTGCCTGAATCGGCGTGGGTTTGCTGTAACCAAGATCGTTTAAGGCACGTAACAATTCGGGCGCCAAGCCCAGATCGGAAAACGTGGTTTCGGGTGCCGCCAAGGCAGCGTCAGGAGTCGTATTTTCTAACATGGGGCGCAATTATACGCGCGCCAAGGCTTGTTTTTTTATGGTTTTTTCGCACCCAGTTTGAGCCAAAACGAGCTATTAAAAATAAAACACTGTACAAAAACACAGCTAACGCTTAAGCTTGCAAACACTGTGTTTTTAACCAGTTTGTGCGCAACTTGCTCACGGATGGCAAAAAACCCGAGCCTGGTACGGCGCGATACTTGAGGAGAGATAACATGGAAAGTCTACAAAAATGGTTCACTGCCCTGGTCGGAGTCAACGCCGCCGAACAAGAACGTCTGGCCCGCGCGCACGCTATTTTCAATGCCCCGCAACCGGATTTGTCACATTTCGAAATCCCCGCCTGCTGGCGGCGCAATGGCGCACATTGAAGAGAAGAGGCCCGCTGCGGCATAATATGGCGCATCAGAACTCAACCGCCAGCCCCGGGGAGCGCGCAGCGTGGCCAAATTCAAATCGAGCCAGATCGAAGAAACCATTCATTTGCACGGCAAGTGGCGGCGGCAATTCTTCAATGCGTTTGCCGGCGGCAACTACGCCGACATGCCTTTGTCGGAGCACCGCAGCTGCACCCTGGCCGGGGCCCTCGAAGCGCACAATGCGCCGCCCGAACTGATCGCCCTGCACCTACGTTTTCATGCCCTGGCCAATGAAATCACCACGCTCAGCCAAAACGGCCTGGGCGATGCCGCTGATTTACTCCTGCCGGAACTGAGCGAAAACGCACACCAACTGGCGGCAGCGCTCGACCAACTGCGCGATTAAAGCCCACCCGACAGCAACAGCGCCGCATCGATCCTGCTCGGTAAACTCAGGCGTTTTTTCAAGCACCGTAAACAGCTTGCCTCCCGGGCATCTCAAGAGGCGAGCAGATGCAAACGCCAAAACGCCAAACCGAGCCAGGCCACCAAAAGCAGCAGGAAACACAGCACGCCTTCCCCCCAAGGGCGGCGCGGCCCCGGCAAAAGCTTGCCGCAAGCGTGGCGCGGCCCGCGGGTAATTAAGGCAAAGAGCTGGTACATCAGATTATCCGCGCGCGCCCGACCGGCCAGTAAAGCCAGTGCGGCTTGCGCCAAAAGCGCCCAACCCAGCATTTCGAGTATGGCGCGCCAGGCCGATATAAAAAACAACAGCGCAGACGAAAGCGTCGCCATGTCCTACGCCACAGCGCCTACCCGGCTGCCCCGCCATGGGCATCGTCCAAGGCCTGCATTTTGCGGTTGTAATACACCACGATACCGAGGTAGCAGAAAAACCCGCCTTGCGCCGCAAAATAGAATCCGAGCGGAAAACCAAAACCCGTCAAAGTATTTAATTCACGGGCAAAAAAGATCATGCCAAAGGTCAACACACACCACAGGAGCAACAAACCCCCGGTCAAACGGCGCGTTTGCTGCCAATACACCGAAACACGCGTTGTATTTTTTGTCATCAATCGCCCCCTAAACGCCACGCTCGCCGGGTTGGCGCACACAAGCGAGAAACTCAGCGGTTTCCGGATTGGCCGGGGTCAGCAGACTGACGACAAGGTGGGTGGCAAAGCCCGCCACAATGCCGAACACGCCGGCAGAAGTGGAATGCAGATCAAACCACGGCCCCAGCATTTCCTCCCCCAAGCCCAACCAGGCGTGTCCGCCGAATTCCATGCGGGCGATGTAATACAGGGTCAGGCTCAAACCCACCAACATGCTGGCAATCGCCCCGGCGCGCGTCGCGCGTACCCAGAAAATCCCCAGCACCAAGGCCGGAAAGAGCGCCGCACCAGCGATGGAAAAGGCCCAGGCCACCATCGATAAAATCGTCCCTGGTTTTTGGGCGGCCACCAGCGCGGCCATCAAGGCCACCACCAAAAGCAGAATTTTGGCGATGACCAAACGAAATTGGGTCGAAGACTGCGGGCGAAACACGCGGAAATACACATCGTGCGACAAGGCGCTGGTAATCGTCAGCAACAAACCGTCTGCCGTAGATAAAGCGGCCGCCAAACCGCCCGCCGCCACCAAACCGGAAACCACATAGGGCATACCGGCGATTTCCGGGGTTGCCAGCACGATCACGTCCGGGTTGAGCGACAGTTCGGCGAATTGCAGCAGGCCATCGCCATTGATGTCCTCGAAGGTAATCAAGCCGATTTTCGCCCAGGCCATCACCCAGCCGGGCAATTTGGCGATGGGAATACCAACCAGATTGGACAGCACTTCGAACTTGGCGAATACAGCGTAAGCCGGCGCGGTGACGTACAAGATGCCGATAAACAAGAGCGACCAGAACACCGATTGACGTGCCTGCGCCACGCTGGGCGTAGTGTAGTAACGCATCAGCACATGCGGCAAGGCCGCCGTGCCTATGGTCAGGCAGAACACCAGGGCAAGAAAATTGTTGCGCAACACATTGCGTTCCGCCGCACTCTCACCGGGAAAAGCCTCCGCGTGCGGACGCGGCATCTGGCTGCGCGCCAGCGCATCGCGCTGCGCGCGCTCCCAATGTATTTTTGCTTCTTCCGGGGTTTTCGGCAGTTCGCGGCGCTGTCGCTCCAGCGCCACCACTTCGCGCATCTGTGCGTCACTGGCCCGCACGCGCTCGACCTCGGCGGCGTAATAGGCGCTTTCTTCCTGCAAGGAATGCGGCAGTTTCTGGATTTTTTCAGCAAAAATTGCGGCCCGCTCCCGATACAGGTCACGCACCTTGGCTTCGGCCGGCGCGGCAAATAATTCAGTTTCCAGCGCCGTCACCTGCTGCAGCACGCCGCCATACACCACTTGCGGCACCGGCACTCCGGTCACCTTGTAGGAAAGAATGGCGACCGGCGTCAGATAAGCAACAATCAAAATCAGGTATTGCGCCACCTGCGTCCAAGTAATCGCCCGCATCCCGCCCAAAAAGGAGCACACCAAAATCCCCGCCAGACCGACGAAAACACCAATTTCAAACTGCAGGCTGACAAAGCGGCTGGTGATCACACCGACGCCGTAAATCTGTGCCACGACATAGACGAAAGAAGCCAGAATCGCCGCGAACACGGCAATCAAACGCACCGCATTGCCGCCATAACGGGCGCTGAGAAAATCCGGAATGGTGAATTGACCGAAACGGCGCAAATAGGGCGCCAGCAACAAGGCCACCAGGACAAAACCGCCAGTCCAGCCAACGATGTAGGCCAATCCTTGAAACCCCTGCAAATACAAGGTGCCGGCCAGCCCCATGAAAGAGGCCGCGCTCATCCAATCGGCACCCGTCGCCATGCCATTGAAAAAAGCCGGCACACGCCGGCCCGCGACATAGTATTCGGAAACATCGGAGGTCCGGCTGAAGACGCCGATCGTGGCGTACATCGACACGGTAAACACCAAAAACGCATAGCCGATCCAGCGCGGCGGCATGCCATGGTTTTCCAGCACCGCCAAAAAACCGGTAAACAGCAGAAAAACCCCGGTGTAATAGAGGTAGTAACGCTGCAGCCGTGTCAGTTGCACGAGATCACGCCGCCTTGAATGAAATGTCGGGCAGGAAAATCACCGTCGTGCGCGCTTAATGACTGCGCCGCAAATGGCTGCTCGCCCGAGATTCATCGATCAATTCCGCCACCGTATCGATGCCCTTGCTGTGCGCCCGCACCACCAACATTTGAAAAATCCGTGCCAAGGCCAGACAGTTTTCATTGGGACTACGCCGCCCCTCGCCCAGATCCAGCCCAAAAACCTCCAGCCAGTCATCAAGCGGCATCGGTTGATGGTTTTTTTCTGCAAACAAGGCCGGCAGCAGCCAGGCCAGATCCACCCAACGCGGCTGGAAAGACAGGCCTAATTGCTGGCGCAGCGCCGGCAGTAAAAAACCGCCGACGTGGGCCGCGTAAAACACCACCAGCGGCGCTTTGCCGATGAACTGCAAAAAGGCTGCCAAACCGCGGGCCTTGTCTGCCGCATCTTCCTGCTTTGAAAGATCGAGATAAACGCTGCGCGCTGGCACCAGCACGCCACGATGCACTTCAGTCGCCGCCAGGCCGGTCAAGCGGTTGCGCTCGGGGTCCGGGCCGTCGGTGACGACATCGAGCACCACGTAACGGGTCAGAAAATGGGTGGATTCCAGATCATCGACCACCCGCCCCTGCCAATCGGCCAGCGTCGCCTGTACGTCGGCGGGCAAACTCGCCACATCGGGCGTCGCAGAAAAAATTTTCTTGATGCCGAACATGTCAGTGATTCACCTGATAATCCAGTTTCAGGCGCGACTGGATTTTGCGTGCCTGACGGAAAGATTCTTTCAGAATACGGCGATCGAGCTCGTTCAACTTTTCCGGGTCGATCAGGTTATCCCCCTGGCGCCCCGGCTCGCCGTGCAGATGTTGATGTTGCAGGCGCAAAAACTGGATGAAATTCAAACCATCGAGCACGGCATTGATTTCATCGCCGCGAATGTTCATTTTCTGCGCCGACAAACGCAGACGCTGCAAGGTATTGGTGCTATGCACCCCGGCCGAGAGCGCGTAGATGCGCGCCACATCGACAAAAATCCGCGAACCGTATTTTTTCAGGTCGATTTTACCGGGCGCATCGGGTTCCAGATCGGTGAGGAAATCGCGGATTTTGCCCAGCGGCGGGGCCACGTCGAGCGCATTGCGCGCCATCGCCTGCAGAAAAACCGGCATCGCCTGTGCCTGATGCAAGAGGTGGCGGCGCATACTGTCGGCCAGCTCGACCTTGCCATACAGCGGGCGAAAATCGAAAAAAATGCTGGCATTCAAGAGCGCCACCGGTTCCGGCACGCGGATCCATTCGGTGAATTGGCTGCGCCATTCATCCAGCGTCAGACACCACTGCGGATTGCTCGCCATGATGTCGCCCTTGCACAGCGGGAAACCAATCTGGTCGAGCGCCTTATTCACATCCAAAGCGAAGGCCAGGAGCCGTGCTTTCAAGCTCGCTTGATCTTCGCCCACCGGCACCTGATAGACGATGCCGTTATCCTGGTCGGTGCTGAAAGTTTGCTCATCGCGCCCTTCTGAACCGAAGGCCAGCCAGCACCAGTCGATACCGGAAAAATCGTGGCGCTCCAGATTGAGCTGCAACACGCGCCGCGTCAGCGCGTCATTCAAGGCGGAAATGAACTGCGTCAACTGCTCCGCCCCTATGCCCTGCGCCAGCATGTTGAAGGACAACTGGCGCACATCGGCAGCTGCGGTTTTCAGGGCGTCCACATCGGAGGCGGCCTCGATGGTCTGACGAATCTGGCGCAGCCCCACGCGCTGCAGGGCGAACAAGTCGCGCTCGGACACAATGCCGCTCAAAGCACCAGCATGGTCAGTGATGAGGACATGGCGGATGCCCTCCTTGGCCATGAGCAGCATGGCATCGTAGGCCGTGGCGTGTTCGTTCAGGGTGGCGGGTGTGGCCGACATCGCCTCACGAATCGCCGTAGTCAAAGGCAATTCGGCGAGCACCACGCGATCGAGCAAATCGCTACGGGTGAAAATGCCCTGCGGTTTTTTCTGTGTATCGACCACGATCACCGAGCCGACATTGGCTTGCGACATCGCCTGAAAAGCTTCGCGCAGCGGCGTTTCCGGCAGCACCGCCAGTGGACTGCGGGTTCCGATGCCGGACAGGGGCGAATTGAGCGTTTGCTGTTCGCTCGCCTTTTGCGCAAATTGCGCCTGCAACTGGCGGCGCGACTGATCGAGCAGACTGGCGATGTATTGCGTGCAAAAGAGGTTGAACTCCGGGCTTTTCGCCATCAACACCAAATAATCTTCGGCCGGCAGCAAATAACAAAAGCTGTCTTCCAGCGCCGTGTAATCATTGGTCGAGGGCCGCCCGGCGGTTACCGCACCGATGGGAAAGCTCTCGCCCGGGCCGTGACTGAGGATGGAGTACTCCGTCACCACCACCTCACCTGCCTGACGCGCCTGCACCTTGCCGGATTCGATCAAATAAAAATAACGCACATTGCCGGAATCCGCCCCAACGATGAGATTACCGGCCGGGTAAAAAACGATCTGGGCTTTTTCCGCAAACCACTGCAAGGATGCCGCGTCCATTTTGTTGAACGGCGCATGGCGCGAAAGAAAAGCCACCGTACTGGCCACTGCCCGGCGCTGCCCCTCTTGCTGCAGGCGGACACTGAGCGCACTCGTCTCGTGCGTGCCCTCTTGTGCTGTGCTCATAAACATCCCTTTATTATTTATTTCTGAAGAATCAAACGACTAAGCTGTTCAAATTAGTATTTTACCCGTGCAAAATAGGTTTTTTCTGCCGCCTCCAAGGCTTGGCGCACGGTGACCACCCCCATTTCCTCCAGGAGCGGCAGTAATTTCAAAAACACCTCGCCGGTCGCCAAAGCATCTTCCAGTGCGTTATGCCGGGTATCGATCTGGATACCCAGACGTTCCAGAATCACATCGAGCTTGTGCGACTCCTGATGCGGATGTACCACCGCCGAAAGGAGCAAGGTATCGAGCACCGGCTGGGTAAAGCGGGTCCCCGTGCGCTCTTCCTTCAACTGCAAAAAACGCATATCGAAGGCCGCGTTATGGGCAATCAGGACAGTGTCTTCGCAAAAGGCGTGGAAAGCGGGCAAAACCACGTCGATATTGGGCTGACCGCGCACCATGTCATCACGGATGCCGTGAATGGGAATACCCTGCGGCGGAATCGGCCCTTCCGGGTCGACCAGCTGGTTAAAGGTCTCCTGGCGCAAAAGCCGGTTATTGACAATGCGCGCCGCACCGATCTGGATGATTTCATCGCCCTTGGACGGCTCCAGCCCGGTGGTTTCCGTGTCAAAAACGGTATAGGCAAGCTCCGAGAGTTTACGATCAAGGTCGATGGATTTGTCTTCAAATTTGAATAGATCGAAATCGTAATATTCTGGCCGCCCCGTGGCCCGCCGCTCATCGGCCAGTTCCACACCAGGTGTCGCCAGCGGCAAAACGAAGCGGAAATACGCGCGGTGTGCGGCGCGTTCGCGCTGATACCAGATTTCGCCGCCGTGCCGGTCGATCACATCGCGTAAGGACAAGGACGAGGTTTCGCCCAGGGCCTGCATGGTTTCCATTTCCCAAGAATAAAAAGTCTCCGAGGAAATTGCCTGCCCCACCCAAATCGCATCAAGATAGACCAATTTACCTTCGCGGCTGGTACGAAAACGCAAATCGCGGATCTGGTAATGATCGAGCAGGCGCTCGGCAATGAAGGTCAGCGCAAACACTAGGGAAAAACTGTCGGCTTTGATCCACAGGCTGTCATCGACATCTTCGATCAGCACCACCAGATCGAGCTTGCTTTCGATCCGTCGCTGTGCGGCACCGATGATATCGACCGCCAGCACGTCCTCCAGCGGCCAGCGCGATTTCGCGGAATCAGAAAATTCGCTCATGGTTTCGTCCAGACGCAGGCTCATCTGCGCGGCCTCGTCATCCACCACCTTGACGAAGCGCTCACGCAGTTCAGCATCCATATCCGGATAATCGATCAAGTTGGCCACCGCCGCACGGATACTGCCCAGCGCCGCCCGACTGCCCTCGGTTAAAGCATGCAGGGCGTGATCGCGGCGCGCTTCTTCTTCCAGCGTGCGCGTGATGTTATCCACCGTCAGCACATAGCCGGTCATGGCCCGCTCGGCCTCTTCGCTGCCGGCGGCAAACACCGGCACCATCTGGATGCGCAAAAGTTGCCCGCCGGGCGTGGTGGTGACGAAATTTGCCAAGGGGCTCTGATGCTTGGCCAGGCGCTGGTAAATGATTTCGCGCGCATGCTCGACCTGGCTTTTTTCCAGAATGGAAAAAATTGAGCGCCCCAAACCGATCAAGGTGCCGCCGCTCACCGAAGTCGGCCCTTGCGACAGCGCCTTGAACTGCAAGCGAGCGCGGTTGTTATAGAGCAGGATGCGGCCATCGAGATTGCATACCACCACGGCCTGCGCCAACTCCGACATGAGTGCCGCCAGACGGTTTTTTTCTTCTTCCACCGAAGCATTGGCCTGGGCGATGCGCAATTCCACATCGTCGAGCAGGGCATCGCGCTGCGCCGCCAGATCATTCGCCGCCTTCGCCAGATTTTCGACTTCCGGCGGCCCCTCTTGTTTGACGCGAAAATTCCGGTTGGCCGCCAGCATCATGTGCAACTGCTCCGCCATGCCGAGCAAACCTTCGACATATTGCTTGAACAACTTGTGCAAGACGACCACGCCGACAATAAAACCGAACAGCGTCATGGAAATTCCCACCGGCAGATGCGGCAGTAAAAGATCGAGCAATTTCTGGTGCTCGGCCTCCTCCATCCCCACCCAAACGAGTAGCACGGTAATCATGAAGGGGCCGGTCATGAGTAGGCCGAGCACGGCAATCGCCAGCAGGAAACGGGCTTTAGCTTTCATGGTGTGGCATCAAAAAAGAAGGAAAACGGCAGCGGCTGCACATCAGGCCGCCAGCACATCGCGGATACGCCCGATCAAATCCTTGGTGGAAAAAGGTTTGGTCATATAAGCATCGGCCCCCAAGGCCAAACCCTTGGCCATTTCGGTATCACGCCCTTTGGCGGTGAGCATGATGATTTTCAGCCCCGCCTGCGCCGGGTCGGCACGCAGCGCTTCGCAGACTTCAAAACCGGATTTTTTCGGCATCATCACATCGAGCAAAATCAAATCGGGGGCAAACTCCGCCACCTTGCTCAAGGCTTCTTCCCCATCGTTCGCCACAGCGACCGCAAAACCCTCTTTTTTGATGAGAAATTCCAGGGAAATGACGATATTCGGCTCATCGTCGACGATCAATATTTTTTGAACCATCTTTTTTAGTCTCCAGTTATTGTGCTTCCGAAACCTCTGCAGGAATCGTGAAAACGAAGGTGGCACCTGCTCCCGGCGCACTTTCCACCGAGAGCTTACCACCAAAGTGTTCGACGATCTGCCGACTGATCGGCAGTCCCAAACCCGTACCCTGCGGTTTATCCGTGAGCGTATTTCCGCCTTGGCGAAATTTCTCGAAAACGCTGCGACATTCTTCTGCCGTCAGCCCCGGACCGTTATCGGCCACCGCCACACGCACCATGCCCTTGTCGGCGCGGACATCGACCTCGACCACCCCGTTCTGCGCGGCGACAAACTTCACCGCATTTGACAGCAAATTCACCACCACCTGCATCAAACGATCACGATCGGCCAATACACCGGGCAAGCCCGTGGCGATCTGCTGCGTCAAACGCACGCCTTTATCGCGATACAAGGGCTCCAGCGCAGCAATACTCTCAGCCACCACCTGATCTACCGCAACCACGGTGGGCGACCATTCGGCCCGCCCGGATTCGAGCTTGGCCATGTCCAGCACCTGATTGATGAGACGCGTCAGGCGCTCGGTTTCGCTGACGATGATGCCGAGAAAACGTTTGCGCTGCGCCAATTCCAGCTCCGGGTCTTCGTGCAGCATTTCCGACAGGGCGCGAATCGAGGTCAACGGCGTGCGTAATTCGTGCGTCACCGTAGAGATGAAATCGTCCTTCATCCGGTCCAGCTCGCGCAAGCGTTCGTTGGCGGCGCGTAATTCGGCAGTCGCTGCCTCCAGCGCCCGCTGTTTATCTTCCAGCTCGCGACTATAGGCGCGAATCTGACTGGCTTCGTCGAGAATCTCGAACACTTCTTCCAGCCCCAGGTCTTCTTCGCGCACCACGCTCGCCACCATGGCGCGCGCACTGGCCGAGCCAATCGCCCCGGCCAGCTCATTTTCAGCAAACTCGACGAAAGAAGCATCCGGCACCAGACTGCGCCATTCGGCAACACCACGCGCGCGCGCATAAACCTGCAACTGCATGTGCGCCCGCAGCGGCCCCAAAAAACGCTCCAACAGGCCAGCAATCTCGGCGAGTGAAGCATTCCCCCGCCACGCCCGGCTGCCCGGTGTTTGCCAGGCATGGCGAAAAACATCGACAAAAGATTCCGCCTGACGCACTTCCATGGCATCAGCCTCGCTCATCAGCGACACCGTGACATAGGCCAGAAGATTGGCCAGCAGGCTCCACCATAAGCAATGCGAAATCTCGTCTAAACCGCTCAAACCAAATAAAGCCTGGGCGCGCAGCAACTCGATACCAAATAAACCCTGTGTCAAAAAGGCAGCATCGATCCAGCCTGATTTGGCAAACGCCGGCAAGAGCAAGGTGTAGAGCCACACCGCAAAGCCGGTCAGCAAGCCGGCCAGCGCGCCGGCGCGTGTCCCCTGCTTCCAGTACATGCCGCCAAACAAAGCCGGCGCGAATTGCGCCACGGCGGCGAAGGAAATCAGGCCAATACCCACCAGGGCGTGCGCTTCGCCGGCCGCCTTGAAATAAACATAGCCCAGTAACAACACCAGCACGATGGCCAGACGCCGGATACCGATGAGCAGGCCGGACAAATCCGGGCGACGCTCCGGGTGCAACCAGTGCGAACGCAGCAAAATAGGCATGACCAGGTCGTTACACATCATCGTCGACAGTGCGATGGTTTCCACGATGACCATGCCGGTGGCGGCCGACAAACCGCCGATGAAAACAAAAAGCGCCAGGGCCTCGGCTTTTTCTGCCAGCGGCAAGGTGAGCACGAAAACATCCGGATTCACCCCGCCGCCAAAATGCAACAGGCCACCCAAGGCTACCGGCAAAACGAAAATATTGATGAGCAGCAAATACAGCGGAAACAACCACACCGCCCGTTTCAAATGCGACTCATCGACGTTTTCCACCACCAATACCTGAAACTGACGCGGCAAAAAAATGATCGCCAGAGCCGAGAGCACAATCATCGCCGCCCAGGCACTCGGTTTGGGGGTTTGTGGCGTGAGCAAGGCCTGCAATTCCGGATGCTGGGCGGCGCGGGTAAAAAGATCGGTAAAACCGTCATACATGCCGTAGGTGACAAATAACCCGACCGCCAGAAAAGCCAGTAATTTGACCAGGGATTCAAAGGCCACCGCGGCCACCATGCCCTCATGACGCTCCGTGGCATCGAGGTGGCGCGTGCCGAACAAGATCGTAAAGGCCGCCAGCACTGCCGCCACCAGCAGGGTGGAATCGATCCCCGCCACTCGCACGGCCTGCCCGGGTTGATCGAACAAAACCTCCAGGCTGGCGGCCACCGCTTTCAGCTGCAAAGCGATGTAAGGCACCACGCCGACCACTGCAATCACCGTCACCAGGCCGGCCAGCCAGGCGCTTTTGCCATAGCGCGCCGCGATGAAATCGGCGATCGTGGTAATGCGCTGCGCCTTGGCAATACGCAACATTTTGACCAACACACCCACACACAGGAGCATCAGGGTCGGGCCAAGATAAATCGTCAAAAAAGACAGCCCACCCGAGGTCGCTCGCCCGACGCTGCCGAAAAACGTCCACGAGGTGCAATACACCGCCAGCGACAAGGCGTAAACATTGGCAGAAATGATGGAGCGGCCAGCATCGGCGCGGGCATCGCCAAACCGGGCAATGGCAAACAAAGCGCCCAGATAGAGCACCGACAAAAATGCCACCAGGGTGCCGGATAACATCAGCGCCCCCGGCTTTCGGCAATCATGGCAGCCAGGGCAATCACCAGCGCCCAGACGCCGAACAAATAAAGCACCACCGCCGGCCAGTCGGCCCACTGACCTTGCGCCAAACCCAAGAGCGGATAGGTCAGCAAAACGGCAGCGCACAGCCCCAGCGCCGTCAGGCGTTGTCGTGTTGGACTACTACGGCGCATCACACCCCCCTTCGCTAAGAAAAATGGCTGGTACGCAATGCGCACCAGCCATTGGGGCCTGCAGTCATTCGACTACATGCGAACCGCTACATCGGCGGTTCTTCGTCTCCTCTCGCCCTGATAATGCTTAGCCGCGCAACTGCTCCAGAATGGCCGGGTTTTCCAGAGTCGAGGTGTCTTGCGTGAGTTCCTCACCCTTGGCCAGGCCGCGCAAGAGGCGACGCATGATCTTGCCGGAACGGGTCTTGGGCAGGTTGTCACCAAAGCGAATATCTTTGGGCTTGGCGATCGGGCCGATTTCCTTGCCCACCCAGTCGGCCAGTTCCTTGACCAGCTTCTTGGTGGCTTCCGGATCGGTCGGACGGGCACCCTTGAGCACCACGAAGGCAACGATGGCTTCACCGGTCAGATCGTCCGGACGGCCCACCACGGCAGCCTCGGCCACCAGCGGGTTGGCGACCAGCGCCGATTCGATTTCCATGGTGCCCATGCGGTGACCGGAAACGTTGAGCACGTCGTCGATACGCCCGGTAATGGTGAAGTAACCGGTATTGGCATCGCGGATGGCACCGTCACCCGCCAGGTAAAGTTTGCCCTGGAAGTCGGCCGGGAAGTAGGACTTGACGAAGCGTTCGTCGTCGTTCCAGATGGTGCGGATCATCGACGGCCACGGCTTCTTGCAGACCAGGATACCGCCCTGGCCCCACGGCAATTCAGCACCGGTCTCATCGACCACGGCGAACTGGATACCCGGGAAAGGCAGGGTGCAGGAACCCGGCACCATCGGCGTCGCGCCCGGCAGCGGGGTGATCATGTGACCGCCGGTTTCGGTCTGCCAGAAGGTATCGACGATGGGGCAGCGCGAACCGCCGACGTTTTCGTAATACCAGGTCCAGGCCGCCGGGTTGATCGGCTCGCCGACCGAACCCAGGATGCGCAGCGACGACAGGTTGTAGCTCTTCGGATGCACGGCGGCATCGGCTTCGGACATCTTGATCAGCGAACGGATAGCGGTCGGCGCGGTGTAGAACACGGTGGCCTTGTGATCCTGGATCATCTTCCAGAAACGACCGGCGTTCGGGAAGGTCGGCACGCCTTCGAAAACGATTTCGGTCGCGCCGCAGGCCAAGGGACCGTAGGTGATGTAGGTGTGACCGGTGACCCAGCCGATGTCGGCGGTACACCAGAAAACGTCGCTATCTTTGATATCGAAGGTGTACTTCATGGTCAGCACGGCATGCAGCAGGTAGCCGCCGGTGGAGTGCTGAACGCCCTTCGGCTTGCCGGTGGAACCGGAGGTGTAGAGCAGGAAGAGCGGATGCTCGGCCTCGACCCATTCCGGATCGCAGGTTTCCGGCTGGCCTTCCAGACCGTCGTGCAGCCAGGAATCGCGCCCGGCCACCATATTGACTTCGGCACCGGTGCGCTTGAAGACGATGACGTTTTTGCAGGAATCGCAGCCGCCCAGCGCGAAGGCTTCATCGGCAATCGGCTTCAGCGGAATGGCTTTGCCGCCGCGGAACTGGCCGTCGGCAGTAATCAGCATGACGGCGCCGGCATCGTTGATACGATCGCGCAGGGATTGCGAGGAGAAGCCGCCGAACACCACCGAGTGGGTAGCGCCGATGCGGGCGCAAGCCTGCATGGCGACGATGCCTTCGATCGTCATCGGCAGGTAAATGACGACCCGGTCGCCCTTCTTGACGCCCTTGCTCTTCAACAGGTTGGCCATTTTGCAAACTTTGGCCAGCAATTCCTTGTAGGTGACCTTGGTCACGTCGCCGTTGTCGGCTTCGAAGATGATGGCGACCTTGTCGCCCTTACCCGCTTCGATCTGGCGATCCAGGCAGTTGTACGAAACGTTCAGCTTGCCGCCGGTAAACCACTTGTAGAACGGCGCATTGGATTCATCCAGCACCTTGGTAAAGGGCTCTTTCCAGCTCACCATTTCCAGGGCGCGCTTGCCCCAGTAGCCTTCGTAGTCGGCTTCCGCTTCCGCGCACAGCGCCTTGTAGGCGTCCATCCCGGAAACCGCTGCGTTCTTCACAATCTCTTCGGACGGATAGTAGAACTGCACGGACTCATTCGACATATTTTTCTCCTCTGCGGCACTTCGCAATTATGTTGATTGAAACAACCGATCGAACCGGGAGAAAAACCTCCCGGCACAAATAAACCGCTCCCACCGAACGAACAACCCTCCGCGTCGGTGGCCGGGGCTCATTACACGACGATATTCTTACAAAGCCCTTACGAAATCACGCTGCGGCGCAGCATTGACGCTGTATTGCCCTACTTGAGCGAAGGCATTCAAACCCGGCGGGCACGCCAAAATCCGGCGCACTCCGCGTGCTAAACTGCGCGCCTTACTTTTCAACGCAGCACCATGAAATCTGTCATCTCCCCCATGGAACGGCTGATTTTTTCCAGCCGCTGGATTCAAGCACCGCTCTATCTCGGTCTGATCGTCGCGCAAATCGTTTATTGCTGGCTGTTCATGGTCGAACTCAGCCATTTGGTGCACCAGGCTTTTGACAGCGCCCATTTCAGCGAAACCGAAGTGATGCTGCTGGTGCTGGGCCTGATCGATGTGGTGATGATTGCCAACCTGCTCGTCATGGTCATCGTCGGCGGCTATGAAACTTTTGTTTCCCGTCTCGACCTGGATCAACATCCAGACCAGCCGGAGTGGTTGTCGCACGTCAATGCCGGCGTGCTCAAAATCAAATTATCGACGGCGATTATCGGTATTTCGTCGATCCACCTTTTGAAGAGCTTCATCAATGCCGCCAACGTCAGCGAACATACGCTCAAGTGGCAGGTTGCGATTCACCTCGTCTTCCTTTTTTCCGCGCTGATCATGGCCCTGGTCGACAAGGTCATGACCCAGACCCTCATCCTGCAACACAACAAACACCACTAAAAACGGAGACCACCATGGCAGCCATCAAGCAAGAAGATCTCATTCAGTCCGTCGCGGACGCTTTCCAGTACATCAGCTATTACCACCCGCTCGACTACATCAAGGCGCTGGGCGAGGCTTACGAGCGTGAAGAATCGCCTGCCGCCAAGGATGCGATTGCGCAGATTCTCACCAACTCGCGCATGTCCGCCGAAGGCCACCGCCCGATCTGCCAAGACACCGGCATCGGCGTCGTCTTCATCAAAATCGGCATGGGTGTCAGCTGGCCGGACGCCACCATGAGCGTGCACGAGATGATCAACGAAGGGGTGCGCCGCGCTTACATGAACCCGGACAACCCCTTGCGCGCTTCCGTGCTGGTCGACCCCGCCGGCGGGCGCAAAAACTCCAAGGACAACACCCCGGCCGTCGTGCATTTCGACATCGTCGACGGCGACACGGTGGACGTCATTTGCGCGGCCAAGGGCGGCGGCTCGGAAAACAAAACTAAGTTTTACGCGCTCAACCCCTCCGATTCGGTCGTCGATTGGGTACTCAAAACGCTGCCCGAAATGGGGGCTGGCTGGTGTCCGCCGGGCATTCTTGGCATCGGCATCGGCGGCACGCCGGAAAAAGCCATGTTGCTCGCCAAGGAATCCCTGATGGCGCCGGTGGATATTCAAGACCTGATCGCCAAGCAGCAATCCGGCGCTGAACTCAGCAGCGTGGAAAAACTGCGCCTGGAACTCTACGAAAAGGTCAACGCACTTGGCATTGGCGCGCAAGGCCTGGGCGGCCTCACCACCGTGCTCGACGTGAAAATCATGGATTACCCCACGCATGCGGCTTCTTTGCCGATTGCCATGATTCCCAACTGCGCCGCCACGCGGCACTGTCATTTCACGCTCGATGGCTCCGGCCCCGCCGTGCTGCCCACGCCGAAGCTGGAAGATTGGCCGGCCGTGACCTGGACGCCGGATCTGAAATCGGCCACCCGCGTCAACCTCGATACACTCACCAAGGCCGAAGTCGCCGCCTGGAAACCCGGCCAGAAACTGCTCCTCAACGGCAAGCTACTCACCGGGCGCGATGCGGCGCATAAACGCATCGCCGACATGCTGGCCAAGGGCGAAAAACTACCGGTCGATTTCACCAACCGCGTGATTTACTACGTCGGCCCGGTGGACCCGGTACGCGATGAAGTGGTCGGCCCCGCCGGCCCCACCACCGCCACCCGCATGGACAAATTCACCCGCATGATGCTGGAAAAAACCGGCCTCATTTCCATGGTCGGCAAGTCCGAGCGCGGCCCGGTCGCCATTGAAGCCATCAAAGACAACCAATCGGCCTATCTCATGGCGGTGGGCGGTGCGGCCTATCTCGTCTCGAAGGCGATCAAGGCGGCCAAGGTCGTCGGCTTCGCCGATCTGGGCATGGAAGCCATTTACGAATTCGACGTCGAGGACATGCCCGTCACCGTCGCGGTCGACTCTACCGGCAGCAGCGTGCATGAAACCGGGCCGAAAGAATGGCAAATCAAGATTGGCAAAATTCCGCTCAAAGGCTGAGTCGACCAAGTAAAACCCATACCCACAAAAAACCGGCCTTGCGGCCGGTTTTTTATTGCCGCCGCAAGCTGGCGGCGCATAAAAGCTGAGCGCCTGCCTTATACCGACATACCCATGCTCGGGCAGGCATCGCTGCATCCCACGGTGCCTTCGATGATGCTGCGCACGCGGCCCATGGCTTCGCGCAGCACCTGTTCCAGGCTCTCGAAATGGATACCTTCCTGACTGCTGCCGCGGCCGGCGGCGTGGTTGGCAACGAGATTGATGGCGGCGTAAGGAATCTCCATCTCACGCGCCAGCACGGCTTCCGGCATGCCGGTCATGCCGACCACGTCGGCGCCGTCGTTTTGGTAGCGGTTAATTTCCGCCGCCGTTTCCAGGCGCGGCCCCTGGGTAGCGGCATAAATGCCACCCACATGTAATTCGATGGCGAGTTTTTTTGCCGAAGCGATGATCCGACGGGACAAATCCGCATCGTAAGGGAAGGTGAAATCGACGTGGCGCACCGGCGCGCCAGGGCCATCGAAAAAAGTAGACTGGCGACCCCAGGTGTAATCGATGATCTGATCTGGAATGATCAAATCGCCCGGATCGAGATCGGCGCGGATACTGCCCACAGAAGCCACCGAAATGATGCCGCTGACGCCGGCCTGCTGCAGCGCCCAGATATTGGCCCGATAATTCACCATATGCGGCGCAATGGTGTGACCGTAGCCGTGGCGCGGCAAAAACACCGCCGCGTGGCCACAGATCTGGCCGAACACCAGCGCGCCGGAAGGCTCGCCATAGGGCGTGCGCACCACTTCGCGATGCGAGACGTCGAGATTGGACAAGGTGGTCAGGCCGCTGCCGCCAATGATTGCAAGCATGCATCTACTCCGCGGGGTAAGGATGAATAGAATCAGAAATTGTTTTTTCGATCAGCAAGGAAGCCAGCACAGCAACACTGCCTGGCGGCAACTTGTTTTGCACGCCCGCCGCAGACGCTGCATCCAGCTTGCGGTACAGCGCACAGCGCGCGCTTGTCGTAAAAGGCAGATCGAGCAAGGTTTTGCCCAGATGATACGCGGCCAGCACGCTGCGCCCGGTTTCTTTGGCTTGCCAGGCCAGGGCGCTACGATCAACGAAATGCAGCTGGCGCACACTGGGCAGGCGCGCCGCCAACTCGGCGACCGCACGGTGGATTTTTTCCCGATAGGCCACCACCGAGCGCCCGGCATCAGTCGCTTGTGCGCCGGTGGCGTTTGCCGGCACCCCCATCAGCCAACACAGGACGCTGTCCGGCGAAAAATTCCGGATCGCTGCCTCATTTTCAGCACCGAGCGCCGTCACGTCCGCAGCGAGAAAATCGGCGGCGGGTGCCAATACACGGGCGGCAGCAATGCACTCGGGCAGGTTTTCCAGCACCAGAACCGATTTTCCTGCCGCGCACAGAGCCTGCGTGCCAAAACCCGGCCCGCAGCCGATCTCGAGCACACGCGGCGCAGCGATTTGCGCTGCCATCCAGGCGTAATCGCCTTGGCGTGCGTAACGCGCGCCCTCGGCCTGCCAGTAAGCGAGAAAATCTTGCACGGCATCCGAAGTCGAGCCGCTTGCCGCTGCGCGCGTGCTCACACCTTGTCTTTGCGGGCGTAAATGGCGGGCAGATTACGCCAGGAGCCGCCGGCATCCATGCCGAAGCCAAAGACGAAACGATCCGGCAAGCTGAGGCCGACAAAATCAGCCTTCAGCGGTTTGTTTTTGCCGTTGTCCTTATCGCTGAACACCGCCGTCAACACTTCGGCTGCGCCCAGACGCAAGAGGCTTTCGCGCACGGCGGCCAGGGTCAGACCTTCGTCGAGAATGTCGTCGACCACCAACACGCTACGCCCCTTGACCGGCGTCCACGGCGCGGCGCGCCAAGAAATCTTGCCGCCCTGGGTTTCCGGGCCATAACGGGTGGCGTGCAGGTAATCAAAGTCGAGCGGAAAATCCAGACGTGGCAAAAGATTGCCGCAGAACACTGCGCCGCCGGTCATCACACACAAGACGAGCGGATATTTTTCCGCCAGCTGAGCCTTGATCTCGCCAGCCATGCGATCAAGCGCGGCAGTGACTTGTTCAGCGCTGAAAATCACTTCCGAGTCAGCCAGCATGGCGCGCGCTTTCTCGGTCGTCATCACTTCTTTGGTCATGTTATGGCCACTCCTTTTAGTAATTCCAGTAAAGCCTGTTCATCGAGTACGGGGATATTGAGTTCGTGCGCTTTATCGAGTTTGCTGCCAGCTTCTGCGCCGGCCACCAGGTAATCGGTTTTTTTCGATACTGCGCCACTTACCCTGCCGCCGGCAGCCTCGATTCTATCCTTGGCTTCGTCGCGCTTGAGCGTGGGCAGGGTGCCGGTAAGCACAAATACCTTGCCAGCAAGGGGGCTCGCGGCGCTTTGCCCGATTTCCGGAAGCGCCGGAATCTGCGCCAGCAGGTTTTTTCGATACGCCGCCAAACTCGCCAGCGCGCCGCGCCGGCCGGGTTGTTGCAACCACTTGTCCAGGGCGCTGATCGTCTCTGCCGGCAGGCCTTGCGCCGACAAATACGCCGCATCCAGCCCCTCTTGCGCCAGGCGCTCACCGTCGACCAATGCTGCCAGCTGACGCGCGCGCAAAGCTGTCAAGCGAGGAATCTCGAGCGCGCCGTATAAATTTTCCCACGCAAGTTTCTCGCGCAAATGCGGCGACGGCCCCCCCTCATCGCAGGCACGCACACCGGCGGCGAGCAAGGCTTCGAGGGCTGCGCTATTGTGTTCTTCGGCAAAAAAGGCGGCGATCGCTTCGGCCACCGTGCGCCCGATATCCGGCAATACGGCGAGCAGCGCCACCGGCGCACGGCGCACGCGCTCCAGGCTGCCCAGCCAATTCGCCAAGGTTTTTGCCGTGGACTCGCCGACGTGACGGATGCCCAGGGCAAACAGCAGGCGGGCCAGCGGCGGCGATGTGCTGGCGGCGATGCCGGCCAGCAGGTTTTCTGCCCAGCGGGTCGCCACCTGTCCGGCCTTGAGCGTTTCCGGCGTGATGCCATCGCGCGCATCGGCCTGGCGTTTCATGGCGAGCAGATCATCCAAGCTGAGGCGGTAGATGTCGGCCACGCTGTTCAGGTAATCGAACTCCACCAGGCGCTCGACATAGCGCTCGCCCAAGCCTTCGATATCCATCATGCGCCGCCCGGCAAAGTGCAAAATTGCCTGAATACGCTGGGCGCGGCAGGAAAAACCGCCGGAGCAGCGCGTCGCCGCCTCGCCCGGTTCGCGCACGGCATGTGCGCCGCACACCGGGCAGACAGCGGGCATGGCGAAGGACTGCGCGCTAGCAGGCCGGCGTTCCAGCACCACGCCGAGAATCTCCGGGATCACGTCGCCAGCACGGCGCACGATCACCGTATCGCCCACGCACAGGCCGCCTTTACGCTCGATTTCGTCGGCATTGTGCAAGGTGGCATTGGTGACGGTGACACCGCCGACAAACACCGGCGCAAGGCGGGCCACCGGCGTCAGCGCCCCGGTACGCCCGACCTGGATGTCGATCGCCTCGACCACAGTCAAAGCTTCCTGCGGCGGGTATTTGTGCGCCACCGCCCAGCGCGGCTCGCGCGAGCGAAAGCCCAGGCGCTCTTGCACGGCGAGTGCATTGACCTTGTACACCACGCCGTCGATATCAAACGGCAGGGTTTCGCGCAATTCACCGATGCGCGCATGGAATTGCGCCAGCGCCGCGCCCCCGGCCAGGACGGCGCGATGCTCACAGACCGGCAGGCCGAAGGCGGCCAGCGCATCCAGCACCTGCGCGTGCGTCGCCGGTACGGCCCAGCCTTCGACCGCGCCGAGGCCATAGGCGAAGAACTTGAGCGGACGGCTGGCGGCGATGGCCGGGTCGAGCTGGCGAACGCTGCCGGCGGCGGCGTTGCGCGGATTGACCAGGGTTTTTTCACCGCGCGCGGCGGCGGCGGTGTTGTATTTTTCCAGATCGGCGCGGCACATATACACCTCGCCGCGCACTTCCAGCACCGGGGGTGGCTCACCCTGCAAAGACAGGGGAATCTGGCCGATGGTGCGCAGATTCTGCGTCACATCCTCGCCCGTCGTGCCGTCGCCGCGCGTTGCGCCGCGCACCAGGGCACCGTTTTCGTAGCGCAGGCTGATCGCCAAACCATCGAATTTCAGCTCTGCTGCATAGTCAACGGCGGGAGCCGCTGCCGACAAATCGAGCTCGCGGCGGATGCGGGCATCAAAATTAAGCGCCCCCGCCGGGCCGGTATCCGTTTCGGTCTGGATCGACAGCATCGGCACCACGTGCGTGACCGGCGCAAACTGCGCCAGCACCTGCCCGCTGACCCGCTGCGTCGGCGAGGCGGCATCGCGCAATTCGGGATGCGCCCTTTCCAGCGCCTGTAATTCCTGAAACAGCGCGTCGTAGGCGGCATCCGGAATGCTGGGCGCATCGAGCACGTAATAGGCGTGGTCGTGGCGCGTGATTTCTGCGCGCAGCCAGGCCGCGCGTTCCGCCGCAGAATTTGCCATCAGGAAAACAAGCGGCGCGACTGGGCCGAACCGGCAGCAATGCCGTACTGGCGCATCGCCGCTTGCGGTTTGCCGATGAATTCACGGCGGATGTGTTCCAGCTGCGCTTCGCCGAGCGGCTGGCGATTGTCATCGACCAGCGCGCCTTGCAAGGTGTCGGCAAAACGGCGTGCCAATTCGGTCATCTGCTGAAAAACCCGCTCGCCGTGATCGACACGCGGCACGTCGAGCAAAAAAGTCAGCCCGTGGGTACTCAGGTTGCGCAGGCCGTCGGCGGTAAGCGGCGTGTTTTCATAGTTTTGCAGAGAAAACTGCGGCTGGCCGTCGTCATCATAGCGGGTGAACATGCCGCCCACCCCGAGCACCATGCCGGCCGCTTCGGCCAGAGCGCGAATCTTGGTACCGGGGAAGGCAATGCCCCGGCTGACCAGATTCAGGCCGATTTCCAGATCGACCTCGGCGCAAAAACGGTCGATTTCCGCCGCCTGATCGAGCACCCGCGCCGCCGGCAGGTCGGCCACCGCCGTCAACTCATCGGCCAGCGCCTGCATGGCAGCCGTAAATCCCACCAGATCCGCTGCCGCCAGCGGCCCCAGGCGATTCACCAGCTGCAGGCCGATGCGCAGACGGCGCACGCTCAGATCTTCGTCACCGCGCAGCGGTATCCATTCACGGCTGCCTTCGTTAAAGCCGATCCAATGCACCGGTTTATTCACTTTTTGCAGATTCTCCCGCTGCGAAGCAAAGATCTGGCGCACCGGCACGGACTCAAGCATTTCCAAGGTGACGATGTATTCGATGCGCGGGTCAAGCAATTCCACCGGCACCCCCGGCACGAGCGCAGCCTCTGCCGCCGGGGCGGGGCTTTCTGCAGCCTCTTGCAGCACTTTAGGCACCGCTTCGAACACCGTCTCGGACACTGGCGGCACCGGCGCATCGACTTCGGCAAGCGTTTCAAACGGCGGGTTTGCGGCAGATGGCGTACCGATTTCAGGCGCTAGCGTCGCGGCAAAATCCACCACGATTTCCGGCGATTCGGCATAAACCGCCGTTTCAGCGTAATCGGCGTCCGGCTTGGCGGCCAAAAGATCCGGGCCGTCTTCGGCAAACACCGGTTCCAGGCGCTCGATGCTTTCCTCTTCGGCGCGCGCACGCGGTGCTGCCACCTTGAGCAAGACATCGTCGTGCTCCGGTCGCAACACCGATTCCGCCACCTTGCGGTGGCGATATTCCTGCCAGCTGTTGTAAGCATAGACGCCGCCGACCACGATCACGCTCAGGCCGGCCAATCCCCAATGCAGTTCGCTCATGCGTCCCTCATTTTCAAGGCTTCTTCGATATCCACTTCCACCACGCGCGACACGCCGCTTTCCTGCATGGTGACGCCGACCAGTTGTTCGGCCATTTCCATGGCAATTTTATTATGGGAAATGAAAAGAAATTGCGTTGCACCCGACATCTTTTTGACCATGGCACAAAAACGCTCGGTATTGCTGTCGTCCAGCGGCGCATCGACTTCGTCGAGCAGGCAAAAAGGTGCCGGATTCAACTGAAACATGGAAAACACCAGCGCGATCGCGGTCAGCGCTTTTTCACCGCCCGACAAGAGGTGAATGGTGGAGTTTTTCTTGCCCGGCGGCTGCGCAATGACCTGCACGCCGGCGTCCAGAATCTCCTCACCGGTCATCACCAGTTCAGCGCGCCCGCCGCCGAACAGTTCCGGAAAGAGCTGGCCGAAATGGCCGTTGACCGCATCGAAGGTGGATTGCAAGAGATCGCGCGTTTCCCGGTCGATGCGGCGAATGGCGTTTTCCAGGGTTTCCATCGCTTCCGTCAGATCGGCGGCCTGCATGTCGAGGTAGCCCTTACGCTCGCTCGCCGTTTCCAGCTCCTGCAAGGCGGCCATGTTCACCGCGCCCAGTTCGGCGATGGCGTTGCTCAGACGCGTGATTTCGCCTTGCAGCGACGGCGGGCGGGATTCACCCAAAAGCGGCAGCAGCGCCGTTTCATCGGCGTTGGCTTCGAGCAGCTGCAGGGCAAATTGCTCGGCATTCAGCGCGGCGGCCTGCTCTTTCAGCTTCAAATCACCGATGCGCCCGCGCAAAGGCTCCAAGCCCTGCTCGATTTTCAGACGTTGCTCATCCAGCGCGCGCAGATTCTGCGCCGCTTCTTCCAGCGCGTTACGCCGCTCGGCCAGCTTCGTTTCCGCCTGCACGCGGGTTTCCAGAGCCGCTTGCAGACTTTCTTCCATGACATCGGCCGGCGCAGCCACCACCTGCTCGGCGCAGGCGGCGCGGTCGCGCTCGATGCGCGTCAGTTCGCGCTGGGCGGTGGCTTGCTGGGCAAAAATATCCTGCAACTTGCTGGCGGCTTCGCGGGCGGAAAACTGCGCTTCGCGCAGCGCCCGGTCGAAGTCGGCGTTTTTCTCGCGCTCGGCGCGCACCGCCCGCTCGCATTCGTCGAGCCGGCCTTGCGCCCCGGCCACCAGCACGCGGATGCGCGACAAGCCTTCGCGAATTTCCTCGATGCGCTCGTCCGCCGCCATTTCGCGCTCGCGCTCACTTTCTTCTTCCTCGGCCAGTTCGGCGAGCTGCTCGCTCATCCGTTCCTGCGCTTCCCGGTAGCGCGTCAGCGCCTGGCTCAACTGCATAACCTGCAACTGCGCCTGATGCACGCGCTGCTGGCGGTCGGTGACGTACTGGCGGGTTTCGTCGATTTCTTCCTGTTTATCAGCCCATTGCTCGTCGAGCAGGGTTTCGCGCGCACGCAGTTCAGCGAGTTTTTCCGCCGCCAGCGCAATGCCTGCCGCCAGCGCCTCGATTTCGCGCTGGCGCTCGAGCAGGCCGTGCTCACCCTGGTCCGGCGCGAAGAAGGTGATGCCGCTGCGCGTCAGCAGGTCGCCGCCCTGCGTCACCAGCGCCGCACCCGGCGGCAACTGGGCGCGCCGATCGAGGGCGTCGGCCAGGGTCGCCACGGTTTCGACACCGCCGAGCCAATCCTCCAGCGCCGCGCGGACCTGCGGCAAATCGCAGCGCACGCGGGCGGCCAGACTATCTTGCGGCGGCGCGGCACTCGCTGCAACATCGCCGAGCAGCACGCTCAAGCGCGCCTGTGGCCGGTCGTGCCGCCAGGCGTCGAGCCGCGCCGGGTCAGTGCAGGCAATGGCGGAAAGACGCTCGCGCAGCACCGCTTCCACGGCCTCCTCCCAGCCCGCTTCGACGTGGATTTGCTGCCACAAGGCCGGCGCGTCAGCCAGTTGATGCCGCGCCAGCCATTCCGGCAATTCGCCCTGCTTGGCCGTTTTCGCCTGCATCTGTTCGAGCGCGGCGCGGCGCGCTTCGCCCGCTGCCAGTTCGCGTTCCAGGCGCTGGACTTCGGCGTGCAAGGTCTTGCGCGCCTCATTCAGGGCGGGTAGTTCTTCCTGCAACTGCTGCAAATGTTCCTGATCGCCTGCCAGTTCTTCGCGCAAAAGTTCGAGCTCTTCTTCTTTTTCGGCCAGCCTCAGCGCATCCGGCGCCTCGCCGCCATCCTCGCCGCGCAAGCGTTCGCGGCGCAGGGTCAGAGCGCTCAGGGCGCGCTGGGCATGCGCCTTGTTGGTCAGTTCGACTTCCAGCTTCTGCTCGCCGTTGGCGGTGCGCGTTTTTAAACGCTGCAATTCTTCCTGCGCCTGCGCGTGGTCTTCTTCCACCTGCGGCGCAAGCTGCATCTGTTCGTGCAGGCGCTCTTCAGCCTCCACCACGCGCAGTTGCGTCATCTCCTGCGCTTCTTCCCAGTGCATCCGGTCGGCGGCCAGCGTTTGCGCCGTTTGCGTCCATTGCGCCAGTTCGTCTTCCAGTTGGACGAGGCGCGCTTCGAGCTGGCTGCGCGATTCGCGGCGGTGGCGAATCTCTGCTTCCAGGCGGGCGACCTCGGCGTTGGCGGCGTACATGTCGCTCTGCGCGGCGTGCAGCGCGTCGCCCGCAGCAAAATGCGCTTCGCGCAAAAGTTCGGCGCGCGCCTCGGTTTCACGCAGCGCGGCGCTCTGCGCTTCGAGCTCGGTCGTCGCCCGCGCCACGTCGAGCGCCAGACGCTGGCGTTCGGCTTCTGCCTCGCGTTTTTTCAGCAACCACAACAGCTGCTGTTTCTGCACCATCTGCTCGTTCAGCGCGTGGTAACGGCGCGCCACCTCGGCCTGGCTTGCCAGGCGCTCGATCTGGTGGCCGAGCTCTTCGCGGATATCTTCCACACGCAAGAGGTTTTCCCGCGTGTCTTCCAGGCGCCCTTGCGTTTCCTTGCGCCGTTCCTTATAGCGGGTCACTCCGGCGGCCTCTTCGAGGAAAACGCGCAAATCATCCGGTTTTGCCTCGATGATGCGCGAAATCATGCCCTGGCCGATGATGGCATAGGCGCGCGGCCCGAGGCCGGTGCCGAGGAACAAATCAGTGATGTCCTTGCGCCGCACCTTCAGGTTGTTGATGAAGTAGTCCGACTGCCCCTGCCGCGTCAGCACGCGCTTGACCGAGAGTTCAGCGTACTGCGACCACTGGCCCATCGCCCGCCCGAGCGAATTATCGAAAATCAGCTCGACGGAAGCGCGCGACACCGGTTTGCGCTGGGTGGAGCCGTTGAAAATGACGTCCATCATCGATTCGCCGCGCAACTCCGAGGCTTTCGATTCACCCAGTACCCAGCGCACGGCGTCCATGATGTTCGACTTGCCGCAACCGTTTGGCCCGACCACCCCGACCAACTGCCCGGGCAGGGAAACCATCGTCGGATCGACGAAGGATTTGAAACCGGCAAGTTTGAGTTTGGTCAGGCGCATGCGCGAAAAACTTCTGGTCGAAACGAGGTGAACGCAAGGCGCAGCGGCCCGCAGCGGGGCGCGTATGATAGCATCCTCGCCTATTCATTTTCCCTTCTGGGCCCGCACCATGATCCTCGACAAATTGTTCCAGCTGATGTCGGAAAAACAGGCCTCCGACATTTTCATTTCTGCCGGCACGCCGATCCACATCAAGATTCAGGGCGAAACCATGCCGGTCAATCAGCAAATGATGCTGCCGGACATGATCGAGAAAATCGCCTATGAGCTGATGTCGCCGGAGCAGGCCAAGACCTTCGAGGCGACCAGCGAAATGAACCTGTCTTTCGGCGTGCCGCAGGTGGGGAACTTTCGTATCAACATCTTCCGCCAGCGCGGCTCGATCGGCATCGTCATCCGCTTCATTCTCGGCAACATTCCGCCGCTCGACACCCTGGGACTCCCCTCGCTACTGGCGGAGCTCATCATGGAAAAACGCGGCCTGATTCTCATCGTCGGGGCGACTGGCTCGGGTAAATCGACCACCATCGCCTCCATGCTGGATCACCGTAACTCCACGCGCGCCGGCCACATTCTCACCGTCGAAGATCCGATTGAGTTTTTGTTCAAACACAAAAAATCCATCGTCAACCAGCGCGAAATCGGCATGGACACGCACGACTGGTCGAGCGCCCTGAAAAACGCCATGCGCCAAGCGCCAGACTGCATCCTGATCGGCGAAATCCGCGACCGCGACACCATGCAGGCCGCCATTTCCTATGCCCAGACCGGCCACCTGTGCCTGGCCACCCTGCACGCCAACAACTCCTACCACGCGCTCAACCGCATCATCAATTTCTTCCCGCTGGAAAATCGTCCGGCGCTCTTCCTCGATCTTTCCGTTGCCATGCGCGCCATCGTTTCACAACGCCTGGTCAAAAAACCTGACGGCAAACGCTTCCCGACCTGCGAAATCATGCTGAACACCCGCCACATCAGCGAATTGATCGAACGCGGCGAAGTGCAGGCGATCAAGGACGCCATGGAGCAAACCCTTGCCCCCGGCTCGCAGACCTTCGAGCAGGATCTGTTCCGCCTCTACCACGAAGGCGCGATCACCATCGACGAGGCGCTGGCCAATTCCGATTCGCCGACCAACCTGTCGTGGCTGATCAACAACGCCGAATTCAACATCAACAGCGGCAAGGAAGAAAAACTCGGCGATGTCGCCATGGATTTCGACAGTACCGATGAAGAAGGTGCCTCCTTCAAGGAATTCCAGCTCAATCTCGACGACGAAACCCCTGCGCAATGAGCACCGCCGCCTTCACCGAACTGCACACCCTGCGCGATTTTCTGCGCTACGCGGTCAGCCGCTTCACCGCCGCCGGCCTGTTCTTCGGCCACGGCAGCGACAACGCCTGGGACGAGGCGGTCTATCTGACGCTGCACACCCTGCACCTGCCGCTCGATTCCCTGGAACCTTTTCTCGATGCCCGCCTCTTGCCGGACGAGCGCAGCCGCCTGCTCGACATTTATAGCCGCCGCTGCCAGGAACGCCTGCCCGCCGCCTATCTCACCCAGGAAGCCTGGCTGGGCGAGGATCGTTTCTACGTCGACGAGCGCGTCATCGTGCCGCGCTCTTTCATTGCCGAACTGCTCGACGAACAACTGGCTCCGTGGGTGGACGCCCCCTGGGCAGTTGAGCAGGCGCTCGATCTGTGCACCGGCTCCGGCTGTCTGGCGATCAAGCTGGCGCTCAACTTTCCTCACGCCCAGGTCGATGCCGTTGATCTCTCGCCGGATGCCCTCGACGTCGCCCGCCGCAACATCGCCGATTACCAATTAAGCCGACGCGTACACCCCATCCACTCCGACGCCTTCGCCGCGCTTTCCGGCAAGCGTTACGACCTGATCGTCTCCAACCCGCCCTACGTCGATGCTCAGTCCGTCGCGGCGCTGCCGCCGGAATACCGGCACGAGCCAGAAATGGCGCTCGGCTCGGGCGAGGATGGCCTCGACTTCACCCGCGTCCTCCTCGCCGAAGCCAAAAAACACCTGACCGAGAACGGTCTGCTCATCGTCGAAATCGGCCACAACCGCGCCACGCTCGAAGCGGCTTACCCCACCCTGCCCTTCACCTGGCTCGACACGGCGGCAGGCGATGAATACGTCTTCATGCTGCGGGCGGAAGATTTGCCGGGGTAATTCGCGACTTCGCCCCTTCCCGGCACGCCCCCCACGCACACCTTGCCCCCAAAACTCTACGCCCTGCCCAGCCCCTTCGAGATCGAAACCGGCACGGTATTGATGCTCGAACCCGAATGGGCGCGGGCGGGCGAGTTGCGCGCGCAACTGCTCGATGAAAGCTATGCCAAGCCCTTCGTCATCGACGACGGCGAATTCCGCTACCTCTATTTCAACGTGCGCCTGATGCAAAGCCAGATGGCGCTCAAAACGCCGCACGATCTGGTTTTACGTTACACGCAGAAGATGCTGGGCTTCCTGCTCTTTCATCCGCGCCCAAGGCGCATCGTACAGATCGGCCTGGGCGGCGGTTCGCTGGTCAAGTTCTGCCACCGCCGCCTGCCCGGCGTGCACATCACCGCCGTCGAACTCGATGCGGACGTGATCGCGCTGCGCGAGGCGTTTTTCGTGCCGCCCGACGATGCGCGCCTGCATATCGTCCAGGGCGACGGGGCGGATTTCATCGACACCGCCGAGAAAGGCATCGACGCCTTATTGCTCGATGCTTTTGACCGCAACGGTTTTGCCCCGGCACTCGCCAGTCAGGATTTCTTTGCCACCGCCTACGCCAAGCTCTCCGGCAATGGCGTTTTGGTCGCCAATCTGGCCGGCGATCAGGAAATGTACACCGGCGTGATTGGACGCATCATGAATGTGTTTGACGATCAGGTCATCGTCATTTCCGTACCGGACGATGGCAACCACATCCTCTACGCCTTCAAAGAGCGCCATTTCGAGCCGCGCTGGCGCTGGCTGAACAACCACGCCAAGGAGCTGCGTTCCCGTCTGGGGCTGGATTTTCCGGCTTTCGCGCACAAAATGGAGCGCGCCAGCAAACTCAACTACGCCCAGCGCGAGGCTTTGCGCGGGCGGTAAAACTCGCTTGGCGTGAACAGTTTGGATTTACTCAGAACTGCTTTGAACGCGGATTGAAAAGGATAGACGCAGATGAACGCGGATAAAGGCGAAAAAATCGGCTGCTTGGCGCAGAAGCCTGGTTTTTCGCTTGGTTTAATCCGATTTTATCCGCGTCATCCGCGTCCAAATGGTTTCTTGGATTGCAATGGATTGGTTTCGAGCCGCGCTGGCGCTGGCTGAACAACCACGCCAAGGAACTGCGCGCCCGCCTGGGGCTGGATTTTCCGGCTTTCGCGCACAAAATGGAGCGCGCCAGCAAACTCAACTACGCCCAGCGCGAGGCTTTGCGCGGGCGGTAAAACTCGCTTGGCGTGAACAGTTTGGATTTACTCAGAACTGCTTTGAACGCGGATTGAAAAGGATAGGCGCAGATGAACGCGGATAAAGGCGAAAAAATCGGCTGCTTGGCGCAGAAGCCTAATTTTTCGCTTGGTTTAATCCGATTTAATCCGCGCCATCCGCGTCCAAATGGTTTCTTGGATTGCAATGGATTGGTTTCGAGCCGCGCTGGCGCTGGCTGAACAACCACGCAAAGGAATTGCGCGGGCGCTGACCTCAGACTTGATTGATCCATCGATCGTATTACGCATACAATATCGATCAAATCTTTTGCACACGAGGAGTTTGCCGTGCTGGCCGTGACCGTTTCCCCAAAATTCCAGGTCGTCATTCCGCAGGCCGTGCGTGAACAATTGCATATCGAAGCCGGGCAAAAACTACAGGTACTGACCTATGGGCAGCGCATCGAATTGCTGCCGATGGAAAGCCCGCAAGCCTTGCGCGGCTTTCTGGCGGGCATTGCCACCGACGTGCCGCGCGAGGCAGATCGCACATGAGTTTGAATGTCGTGGATTCCTGCGGCTGGCTGGAATATTTCGCCAATGGCACCAATGCCGACTTTTTTGCGCCCGCCATCGAAGCCACCGCAGATTTGCTGGTACCCAGCCTCACCCTGTTCGAGGTGTTCAAACGCATCCTGCAACAGCGCAGTGAAGCGGATGCCCTGCGCGCCATCGCCCTGATGCGACAGGCTCGGCTGATCGAACTTTCCGATACTCTGGCCGTGGGCGCGGCGCGCCTTTCATTCGAGATGAAACTGCCGCTCGCCGACAGCATCATCCTCTACTCTGCCCGTCACCACGGAGCGCGGCTATGGACACAGGATGCGCACTTCGCAGCCATCGAAGACGTGCACTTCCTGCCCAAGAATCAATAAAACTCGGGGGAAAAAGGGCGGGAAGGCGCGCATTTGACACCGAGTATCTGACGCCGGGTATCTGACACCACGCGAAAACGTCGGCTTAACGCGTCAAGGCAGACCGCGCGGAGCGGCGCTCCGCACAATCCCGCCTGCCGCCCTTGAAGGGCAAAACATCCCCGTTCATGCGCTTGCCCCGGCCTTTTAACCGGCCAGCTTGCCTTCCACCCAGGCGCGTACCGAAGCCAGCGCTGCCGGCAGGTTTTCTGGCTGGGTGCCGCCGGCCTGCGCCATGTCGGGGCGGCCACCGCCCTTGCCGCCGACTTGCTGGGCGACGAAATTGACCAGTTCGCCGGCCTTCAAACGCTGCGTTTCCTTGGTCGTCACCCCGGCAATCAACGTCACCTTGCCCTCGGCAACACTGGCCAGCACGATGGCGGCGCGCTGCAGCTTGTCTTTGAGCTTATCCAGAGTTTCGCGCAGTGCGCCGATGTCGGCACCGTCCAGACGGGCGACCAGAAGCTTTATTTCGCCCAGCGCGAGCGCCTGATCTGCCAGATCATCGCCCTGGGCGCTGGCCAGCTTGGATTTCAGACGATGGAGTTCTTTTTCCAGCTGCCGCTGGCTCTCCTGCAAACCAACGATACGCTCGGCGATGTCTTCGGGTTGGGCTTTCAACAAGGCCGAAACCCCGGCCACGCGTGTCGCCTGTTCCTGCACCCAGGTCAAGGCATTGATGCCTGTCACCGCTTCCACCCGGCGCACGCCCGCCGCCACACCGCCTTCAGAAACGATCTTGAACAGACCGATGTCGCCGCTGCGACCAACGTGCGTACCGCCACACAATTCCTTGGAACTGCCTATGCTCAAAACGCGCACGGCATCGCCATATTTTTCTCCGAAAAGCATCATCGCTCCGGATTTCTGGGCCGCTTCAAAATCCATTACATCGGCAACGCAGGCGGTGTTGGCAAGAATTTCCCCATTGACGATTTCTTCCACCTCGCGAATTTCCTCGGCACTCATGGGCGCGGCGTGGGCAAAGTCAAAACGGGTTTTCAAGGGATCGACCTGCGAGCCTTTTTGCTGCACATGCTGGCCGAGCACCTGGCGCAAGGCTTTGTGCATCAGGTGGGTGACCGAATGGTTACGCGCCGTTGCCGAGCGCGCCGCGGCATCCACCCGCGCACTGACTTCCTGGCCGAGCTTGAGCGTGCCGGTTTTCACCACACCGTGGTGGCCGAAAACCGCAGCCTGAATCTTCAACGTATCTTCCACGGCGAAAATACCGCCGCCGCCCTTCAATTCGCCCCGATCGCCGCACTGGCCGCCAGACTCGGCGTAAAAAGGTGTGTCATCGAGCACCACGACGCCCAAATCGCCTTCGTGCAGAGCATCGACCGCTGCGCCGTCTTTATAAAGCGCCAGCACCGCAGCGCGGGTTTCCAAAACCTCGTAACCATGAAACACCGTTTCCGCCCCGGCGTATTCCAGGTTGGCCGCCATTTTGAATTTACCTGCCGCCCGCGCCTGCTCTTTCTGGCGCGCCATGGCCGCATCAAAGGCAGCACCATCGACGGTGACAGTGCGCTCACGGCAAATATCCGCGGTCAAATCGAGCGGGAAACCATAGGTGTCGTGCAGCTTGAACGCCGTTTCGCCATTGAAGACCTTGAGCTGGCTGGCCGCCATGCTGGTCAGCTCTGCCTCCAGAATCGCCATGCCGTTTTCGATGGTGGCGAAGAAACGCTCTTCTTCCTGCTTCAAGGTCGCCGTCAACTTGGCCTGGTTTTCCTTCAATTCCGGATAGGCTTCGCCCATTTCCGCCACCAGGTCGGGCACCATTTTGTAAAAGAAGGCAGCGCGCGCGCCCAGTTTGTAACCGTGACGAATGGCGCGGCGAATGATGCGGCGCAGCACATAACCGCGCCCTTCGTTGCCCGGGATGACACCGTCGGCCAGCAAAAAAGAGCAGGCGCGGATATGGTCAGCGAGCACTTTGAGCGAAGGCGAATGCATGTCCGCCCCGCTCGTTTCGCGTGCTGCCGCCGCAATCAAGGTCTGAAACAAATCGATTTCGTAGTTGGCATGCACCCCCTGCAAAACGGCGGAGATGCGCTCCAACCCCATGCCGGTATCGACCGAGGGCTTGGGCAGCGGATGCATGACGCCCGCCTCGTCGCGGTTGAACTGCATGAAAACGTTGTTCCAGATTTCGATGAAACGGTCGCCGTCTTCTTCTGGCGATCCCGGGGGGCCGCCCCAGTGTTGCGGGCCGTGATCGTAGAAAATCTCCGTACAGGGGCCGCAAGGGCCGGTGTCGCCCATCATCCAGAAATTGTCGGAAGCGTAGCGGCCGCCCTTGTTGTCGCCGATGCGCACGATCTTTTCCGCGGGCAGACCGATCGTTTTGTGCCAGATGTCGTAGGCCTCATCGTCTTCGGCATACACCGTGACCATGAGTTTTTCCTTGGGCAGCTTATAGACCTCGGTCAGCAGCTCCCAGGCGTATTGAATGGCGTCGCGCTTGAAATAATCGCCGAAGCTGAAATTGCCCAGCATCTCGAAAAAGGTGTGGTGGCGCGCGGTATAGCCGACATTTTCCAGATCGTTGTGCTTGCCGCCCGCCCGCACGCATTTTTGCGAAGAAGTGGCGCGGTTGTAGGGACGCTTGTCGAAACCGAGAAACACATCCTTGAACTGGTTCATGCCGGCGTTGGTGAATAACAGCGTCGGATCCTCATGCGGCACCAACGAACTGGAAGCCACGATCTGATGACCCTTGGCAGCAAAAAAATCAAGGAATTTCTGGCGAATTTCGGCGCTTTTCATGATGGTCCAGCGTAAAGACGAAACCCGCAATTCTAAATCAAAGGCAGGCGGGATGGGCACTTAAACCCAGCCAAGAGAGTCTCCCCTGCAAAAAACCTTGACAAGCGCACAATATGTAAAGAGAATCGAGGGCTGAAAAACATCAGATCTTCAGCAACACAAATTTCAGGAGGCCTCATTCATGCAGAAAAAACTCATCGCTTTGCTGGCAAGCACTTTACTGGCGGTCACTTCCGCAGCGCCTGCTTTTGCACAAGATAACGCGCAAAATGCGAATAACAACCAGGCCAGCAATGCAGGAAATAGTGCCTCTGGCGGCGCTGCTGACGCCAGTGTCGCAGGAAAATCCGCTCTTGGCGGCATGACTGCCACTCAAATTGCAGTGGGCGTTGCCGTAGCAGCCGGCGTTGCTGCTGCCGCAGCGGGTGGCGGCGGTGGTGGCGGTGGCTCGACCTCTACTGCTACGGCAACCACGCCATAAGCAAAACAAACCTCAATTCAAAAAAGCTGCCCATTGGCAGCTTTTTTCATATCGCCACACCCTAAATCCAACATCAAACCTTGACACTGTTTTTGGCAAAAACACCCAGCACGCGCGCCAGAAACACTACATGATCTAGCGCATCCCGATCAGCCCCATCCCGACGCCACACAGAACAAGCAGCAAATTCAGCCTCAGCCCCTCATCCCTCGGCCCAATACTCAGCCTTCACTCAGCCTTGCACCCCAGCATAAGGTTTCATCACATCGATCGTCATTGGCGGGTGCCCTGGGGCCAGAAACTGTTCGCTACGCCAGACTGCACGCTTGCTATCTACCCAGAACCGATTCGTGTAACTCCAGCCCAAGCTGTCCACTGACACCGTTTCCTCAAATAAGCGTAAGTTCATCTGACGCTTACCCACAATCAGCTGATGCTCGCCCGCCACACGCAACGTCGAGTTTACTATTGCCCCGTAATAATTGCCGGGCACGAAATCCACTTGCCGACGACAAGTCATGCCATCGCGTAAAGGCACCGCAGGATCCAGAAAGTCCGGGTCGATAAATTCGGTTCTCGCCACATTCTCTGGAAACCCAGCACTGCGAACCAGCCGCCCAAAGCGGGTTACCAATACACCGCGATCCGCTGTTATCCAGTGCAACTCGTCACCGTCCACTTTGCCCAGAATGACCAGACCACGCTTCAAATTGGGCAACAGCACCGCCATGCTGGCATAAGGCAAACGGTCCGGATAATCCGCATCAAAAGCATCTCGCCCCGAAAAGTTTTCAAGTGCCACCTCCACCGTCTTGACAGACAGATTTTTGCCGCACCCCACGCTGACGAAAACTGCACCCAAAGCAGCACAAAAATGGCGGCGACACAAAGTCATGGCTATACCAAATAGATAAACATGTGAACATTATGACAGAAACAGCAAGAAAGATTACAATCGCCGGTTTGCCAACGACGAGAATTTTCGCCATGCACGCTGCACAATTTCCGACGACCAAAAACTGGCTCAAAAAAATTCCTCTATCAGGAATTTCGCTGTCCTTGGCAGCGTTTGCCCTGCCTGTTGGACAGTTGCTGGCACAAGAAATGAACGGAGCCGCAATGGCTGCGGCAATCTCCGCCGCCCAGGCACAAGGCATCAATGTTGATGCCATACAGCAAACGCAAAGAACCGACGGCCAAGTTAGTGCAAAAAACGCCCCGCTTTCTGAAGCCCCTGGAGATGCGGCAGATTCCAAACTTACGGGCATTCCGGAATTCGGTGCGAAGTTGCAGCCCTTCGGTGCCCAGCTTTTTTCTCGCTCACGCAACAAATACGTCTCCCCTACCGACCTACCTGTCCCTGCTGACTACATCGTCGGCATTGGCGACACGGTCGAAGTCCGCTATTTCGGCAAAGAAAACCGGGTCATGCGCCTGCCCGTTGAGCGTGATGGCAGCATCACCATTCCGGAAATCGGCTCCATCTCAGTCGCCGGCCTGACCTTGGAAAACATGGGGACAATGCTGCTCGAACGCATTGCCAAGCAGAAAATTGGCGTCGAAGCCACGGTCAGCATGGGGCCGCTACGCTCGATCCAGATCTTCCTCATGGGGGATGTCAATTTCCCCGGCGCAGTTACCACAGACGCCCTCACCACCATTTCCAATGCCCTGATGTACGGGGGCGGCATCAAGACATCAGGCTCAATGCGCCGGGTCGAAATCCGCCGCCAGGGCAAGGTGATTTCCCGCATTGACCTTTACAACAGCCTGCTCAAGGGCAGCGATGCCGGAGAGCTACGCCTGCAATCCGGCGACGTCATATTCGTCCCCACAGTCGGCAAGCGGGCCGCCATTGACGGCGAAGTCCAGCGCCCGGCAATTTACGAACTGCTCAACGAAAAGACTGCTGGCGACCTGATTCGCCTCGCCGGAGGTTTGAAGCCCACCGCCTACGCAAAGTCGAGCAAGATGAACCGCATCGGCTCAGGCTGGGAACGAAGTACCTCCCTTCTCTCACTGAATACCCCAAAGGAACAAGGCCTGCCACTTCACGATGGTGACATCTTCGAAATTCCCCCAGTCGTACAGACCCAATCCCCCTCCCCGGCCGATTATCGTTTCCCAACGATTACGCTCGAAGGCCAGTTTTTGTCCAGCGGCACGTACGCCTGGGCTGAAGACAGCCATCTCAGCCAGTTGATACCTCGCTACGAACAACTCGACCTCGACACCTACCGTCCGCTTGCCGTCATCGACCGCCTCGACCCGCTCACCGGTGCCCGTTACTACAAAACCGTCAACCTGATCGACGTCATCATCAACAAGGCCAAGGTCCCGCTGCAGCGTGACGACCGTGTCTTTACCTTCAGCCAGAGAGAAATCGAGTTCCTTTCCGGTGCCCAGGTCCAGCAGGTGCTCTCAGGCCGGCTGGCCCCCAAAAAAATCAATACCCCCGGCGTTATCATCGACGCCCAGGCCGCCAGCGCCAACAAGTCAGCACTCGAAACAACCCAAACGTCATTTGACGCTGGCGGGCGCGACATCAAAGCCAGTGGCAAGATCGCTACCGCCAGCGATACCTGCCGCAGCTTGATCGAGCTTTCACACATCATCGCCAACGAAGGCAATGACCGTTTCCGCTCTGCCATCTTTGCCGGTGCCTACGCCGAAGACGGGCGACAACTGGTCAAATCGATCCCCTGCCCCGATATCTTTGAACGAAACCCGCCTCTCCTGCCTTTTCTTCTCGAAAATGCGATCGCCCTGCGCGGCGAAGTCCGGGACCCCGGTATTCTCCCCATCCCAGAAGAACTCCCCCTCGACATTGCCCTGCGTAGCCGCGGCGGCCTGACCCGCGCCGCCGACCTCGGCGGCATCGAAATCAACAAACTGGAGCAGGGGGACAAGCAAACCAAGGTCGTCCGGGAGCGCATTGCCAGCAGCGCCGTTCTCGGTGAAATCGTGCTCCAGCCCGGCCACATCGTCCAGGTTCGCAAACGCGCCACCGAGCAAGATCGCGGCCTGGTTCGTGTCAGCGGAGAGCTTTCCCACCCAGGAGCCTACGAAATTCGCAAAGGTGAAAAACTTTCGGAGCTCCTCGCTCGCGCCGGCGGTCTGACGCAATTTGCCTATCCGCAAGGTACCGTCTTCCTGCGTCCGAGCGTCAAGGAAGAAAAGCGCCAGTATTACGCCAAAGCCGCCAACGAGATCATGCAGAACGCACTGTTCGCGCTGAGCCGGGACCGTGCCGATGGTGGCGGACAAAGCGCCAGCGCCACCTCGGGCATCCTGCAAATTGCAGAACAAATCAAGGCGACCGACCCAATTGGCCGGATGGTAGTTGAAAGCGACCCAACCGTCCTGCAGGTCCGACCCGAACTCGACGTCATGTTGCAGCCCGGAGATGAAATCATCATCCCACGACGCCCGAGCAACATCCTGGTCATGGGTGAAGTGCTCAATCCCGGCGCTGTGCAGTTTGTATCCGGCAAAAAAGCTGACGACTACATCCGCGAAGCGGGTGGCCTGAACCAGTTTGCGGACGAAGATTACATCATCGCGGTTTACCCGAATGGCCGTGCCGAACCGATCAAACTATCAAGCTGGAACTTCACGCCAACCTTGCTACCACCGGGTTCAGCCATCTACGTCGCTCGTGAGCCCATCACCACGACCAAGATCGACATCCTCAAACTGACCATGCAGATCGTCAAGGATCTCGCCCTGACGGCTGCCTCTCTCAGCGTCATCGGCAACAAGTAATCGACAACACCGAATCAACACAGATGTCCTTGACCAAGCCGGCACGCTGGGCGCCTCACCCCAGTGTGCTTCGCCTGCTGCCAATCGCTGCCTGCATGCTGCTCATGCCTACACAGGCCAGCGCGCAGTTTGTGCCGGCACCACCAAAGTTTGACAGCTACGGTGATTTCGGCGGCGTCGGTCTGTTACAAATGCCCACGGCGCGATTTGCTCCACAAGGGCAAATCGGAGTCAGTACCAGCCTTGTTGAACCATACCAACGTACAGCCATCACCATTCAGGGCCTCCCCTGGTTGGAAGGCGTTCTGCGCTATACCGCTGTCCGTAACCGTCTCTACAGCAATGACCCTAACTTCTCCGGCAACCAGAATTACAAGGATCGGGGCGTTGACATCAAGATCAAGCTGATCGAAGAGTCGAAATACCAACCCCAGGTTGCGCTCGGCATGCGTGACATTGGCGGTACCGGCCTCTTTTCCAGCGAATATCTCGCCTTCAGCAAACGCTATTACGATTTCGATTTCACCTTCGGCCTTGGCTGGGGCAACATGGGGTCGCGCGGGCATATCAAAAACCCTTTCGCACGCATTTCGGATCGATTTCGCAATCGACCCAATACGGCAGGCACCCCAGGTGCGGTTTCCAGCATCAATTTTTTCAAAGGCGAATATATTTCCCTGTTTGGTGGCATCAGCTACCAAACCCCGCTGCCGGGGCTGACGCTCAAGTTGGAGTACGACGGCAACGATTACCGCCAGGAAGCGATGAACAACCGCCAAAAAGTTCGTTCGCCTCTCAACTTCGGCCTCACCTACGCCTACGCTGACTGGCTGGATTTTTCCCTCGGTTATGAGCGTGGCGACAAATTCATGGCGCAGATCAGCCTGAAAGGCAATCTCCAGACCGACCGCGGCTTACCAAAGTCCGACCCTGCTCCAGAAGCGATCAAACCACGCGACCTAAGCGCTGATATCGCTGAATATCGCCGACAACACCAGAACAATACACCCCAAGAGTTTATCGGCCGGATGTCTTATTCGCTGGAGTCACTCGACTATCAAATCGAGTCCGTAGCAATCAAGGACAAGGAAATGGTTGCCGCCGTCAGCCAATCCACTTTCCGCAACCGTGCCAAAGCCATAGGACGCGCCGCTCGCGCCATGGCCAATGCAGCTCCGCCAGAAGTTGAAGTTCTGACGGTGCTTGACCGCCAGAATGGACTCGACACGCAACTCGTCTCCATCCTGCGCAAGGATCTGGAAAAAGCCACACGCCACGAAGGCAGTCCAGAAGAAATGTCGAGCAACCTGCAAGTCCGTCCTCCTGAAACCGATTCGTCCGCCGTAGAGAACGACACACTCTATCCCAAGCTGGACTGGGGCTGGGCACCCGCAATGCGCCACCACATCGGCGGCCCGGATGACCCCTATTTTTACCAGATCTATCTACGCGGCTGGAGCGATCTGCAACTCAGCCGACACCTGAGCCTGAGCGGGGAAATCGGCATCAACCTCACCAACAATTTCGACGACCTTAAACTCTCGTCCAACAGTGTTTTGCCGCATGTTCGCAGCGATATCAAGGAATACCTCAAAGAAGGCAAGAACGGAATTACTTCGCTGCAACTGGACTACCTGACCAATCTCAATTCACAAACCTGGGCCCGCGCCTCGGCAGGCCTCTTTGAAGACATGTTTGGTGGCTTCGGTGGCGAAATTCTCCACCAACCTTTTGGCAAACGCTGGGCCATCGGCGCCGACATCTATCGGGTGCGCCAGCGCGACTACGACAAACGTTTTTCCTTCAGGGATTACGAAGTCACTACCGGCCACGTCGATCTTTATTACCGTCTGCCCTTCTACAACATCACGGCTCAGTTGAGCCTGGGGCAATACCTTGCTGGTGACCGTGGCGCCACATTCACCCTGACCAGACGCTTCGATAGTGGTGCTGAAGTAGGCGTTTTCGCCACAAAAACCAATGTCTCTGCGAAAGATTTTGGTGAAGGCTCGTTTGACAAAGGCGCCTTCATTTCTATTCCCTTCGACTTCCTGAGTGTATTTTCCAACCGCAGCACCTTCGGCATCGGCTGGCGCCCACTGACCCGCGATGGCGGCCAGCGCCTGATCCAGAACAAACGACTCTACCCGCTGGTTGCAGGCACAGGCCGCGAAAATCTGTTACGCGACTGGTCGGAAGTACTTGATTGATGATTGTTGTTTGACAAATGAATCCAAACCTTACGCAGGACAAAATCATGGAACAGAACCCAATGCAGAATCAGATGAATGATGACGAAATCGACCTGTTTGAACTCTGGGCAACCCTGGTTGACGGCAAAATGCTCATCATCGGCTGCAGCATCATTTTCGCCTTGCTGGCGACCGCTGCAGCATTCCTGATGACTCCGAAATATGAGGCCAAGGTTACCGCCAGTTTTGCCGGCCAGGAAAAAAGCGGCGGCAGCCTGCTCGCCGGTCAATTTGAGCTTGCGGGCGTCAGCCTCGGCGGAAGCAGTGACAGCAGCGCCAACTATGCCTACCTGACCTCGCGTGGCTTCATTGAAAAATTCATTACCGAAAACCAGCTTCTCCCGGTACTTTTCGCCAGCAATTGGGATGAAGAAGCCAAACGCTGGAAAGCGCCTCCCGCCTGGAAGTTCTGGCAGGAAGGTGACAGCGAGCCCTCTCTCTGGAACGCCTACTCACTGTTCTCGGAAAAAATCCTCAGCGTCAGCCAGGACAAAAAAACCAGCATCATCACGTTGACCGTACAGTGGAAAGATCGCGAACAGGCCGTTGCCTGGGCCAATGGCTTGATGAAAGCAGCAAATGAAACCTTGCGCCAACGCACCATAGAGGAAACCCAGCGCAGCCTAGATTACCTTAACCAGGAACTCGCCAAAACCAGCGTGGTGGACGTACAGAACACCATCTTCAAAGTCATGGAAAACCAGATCAAAACCATGATGATGGCCAATACCCAGGATGAGTTTGCCTTCAAGGTCATTGACCCCGCCATGCCGGTTGATGAAAATGCCTACGTCAAACCAAAGCGCCCACTGATCATTGCCCTTGGATTCATGGGCGGTCTGTTTCTAGGTGTGGTCGTTGTCTTCATCCGCAAAGCCTTCAAAAACCACAAGAACCAGGCGATGCAGCTTCAAGCCAACCCCTCAGAAAACAACGTGTAACTGCATCGACAAAACGGCAAGGTATCCCATGAAAATCACGGCATCCGCTCTCATTGCTTCATTCCTTCTGCTCTGGCTCGCCGCCGCATGGACAGCGCCGGAATCGCGCTACCCCTACCTT
>NZ_JBLJBW010000011.1:0-69767 GCF_047638095.1 Azonexus sp. | reverse complement strand
ACCGGGGTCGCCTTCTTTTTGCTTACTTTTTCTTGGCGAAGCAAGAAAAAGTAAGACGCGCCGCAGCGCGGAACCCAGCGGTAAATCAAGGAACGCCGCCAAAAAACCTCGCTCCATCAAAATCCCCCCCCACCAGAACCAAAACATCAAGCCGGTAAATCAAAGCCCTTGAGCTTGCGGTACATATCCACTGCATAAGAATCCGTCATCCCAGCCACGAAATCCGCCACCTGCAGCAAGCGCACATAGGGATTGGCGTCCGGCACGCCGCCGTGGGCGAGGAATTGCGGCGGCAAAAGCTGTAGCAGCATTTTTTCGCGGGTGCTCATGCGGCAGCCGGGCACCTCGGCGGCGGCTTCGACGGCGTTGACGAACAGGGCGAGCAAGGCACCCAAAACCTCGAAACCGGCCGTTTCAATTTCCAGCGCCGGGCGGGCGGTGTAAATGGTTTCCTTGGCCAGTTTCAAAACCGCCTGCAAAGGTATGCCAACGGGGGATTGGGCGAGCAGTTCCTCGTCGAATTCACCGGCCAGAATGGCCGCTTCGTTTTCCAGAAAAACTGCAGCGGCGCTTTCCAGCAGGCGGCCAATCGCCTTGGCGCGCAGGTATTCCAGCCGCTCTTTCGGGTCGTGCAGACGATTCAAACGCTCGCCATTGACCGCCGGACCCGCCAGGTCGGCGAGCAGGCACTCGGCATCGCGATAGGCGACAAAACCCAAGCGGGCGGCATCTTCCAGATCGACGATGAGATAGCAGGTGTCATCGGCCACTTCCACCAAAAACGCCAGCGGATGCCGTCGCCACGCCGTACCGGGCAGGCGCTCGACGAGGCCGGTAGCGCTAGCGACACGGGCAAAGTTTTCGGCGTCTTGCTGGAAAAAACCAAATTTCTTGCCACTTTTGCCCGCCAACTCCGTGGCCAAGTGCGAGGGGCGCGGGTATTTGGTGAAGGCCGCCAGCACTGCGCTGGTCAGTTGTAAACCGCCGGGGTTGGCCGGGCTTTGCAGGCGGCTGACGATACGAAAACCCTGGGCATTGCCCTCGTAGCGCTCGAAATCGGCACGCTCTGCCGGCGAAAAACCGTGCCGCTCGAGCACACCGGAACTGCAAAACCACTCGCGGATCGCGTCTTCCCCGGCGTGGCCGAAGGGCGGATTGCCGATGTCGTGCGCCAGACAGGCCGCCGCCACGATCGCCCCGAAATCGCCCGATTCGACCTCGCGCAAACCATGGCGGGCGATGATCTCGCGCCCCACCACGGCCCCCAGCGAACGTCCGACACAGCTGGCCTCCAGGCTGTGCGTCAGGCGCGTGCGCACGTAATCGCTTTTGGCCAGCGGAAACACCTGCGTCTTGTCCTTCATGCGGCGAAACGCCGAGGTGAACACGATGCGGTCGTAATCCTGCTGAAAGGCCGTGCGTTCCGCCGAACCCGGGGCGCGGCCGGCCCCCAGGCGCTCGTTGGAGAGCAGTTTTTCCCAGATTTTTTTCCGGCTCATGGCCTCATTCTCCCGCTCGCAAGCCGCGTCATGCGCCTTCCAGACGGGCGCGCACATCGTCCGGCAAAGGTACGGATTTACCGCTGAGCGTATTCATCCACACCACCTTGGCGCTGCCTTCAGCGTACAACTCGCCGTCGATTCGCATTTCGACGTAGGTTTCGCAACTGGAACGCCCGATTGCCCCGATCAAGGTGCGCACCTCCACCGTGCCCGGGTAATTCATCGGGCGCAAAAAAGTGCAGGCCGCATTGATGATCACCGGCCCATCGCCGCCCAGGCGCACCGGAATCTGCATGGCCTCGATCCACTCCACCCGCGCCTGTTCCATGTAACGAAAATACACCGTGTTATTGACATGCCCGTAAGCATCCATATCGCCCCAACGGATGGGGATGTGCGTGGTGTGCACGCATTTTTTCTCTGTCGTCATTACGCCGACTCCTCAACTGAGCATCCAAACCATGGCGGCCAAACCCGCCCGCAAAGCTGCACACTGTAGCGCAGTCCCCCGCCAGAAGAAAAATCTGCCTGCCACAGCGCGATGATCGAGCAGGTATTTTTACCCAACAAAAGTGTCTTTCATTGGGTAAAAACGCCCCCTGAAACACCCCGCCCTTGACACAAATTCAGGTGCACAGCGTCAAGCCTCTGGCAAAATCGCACTTTTGGCTGCGGCCTGCCCTGTTTACCGCCATGACTCTTCAATTCAGCGCCTACTACACCCTGATTTTTGCCGTTGTCGTTCTTTTGATCGGCAAATTCATGGTGCAAAAAATCCGTTTTCTACGCGAATTCAACATTCCAGAACCAGTGGCCGGCGGCCTGGTGGCGGCGCTCTTGTCTTATGGCATCAACCTTGCCACAGGTTACCGCCCGGCCTTTGATGCCAGTTTGCAGACGGCCTTCATGCTCTGCTTTTTCTCTTCCATCGGCTTGAGCGCCAATTTCGCCAAACTTCGCGCCGGCGGCTCGGCCTTGGTCGTTTTTCTGCTCGTCATTGCCGTTTTTGTCTTCGTGCAAAACGGCGTCGGCATCGCGCTGGCCAGCCTGCTCGGGCTGGACCCTTTGATTGGCCTGATTGCCGGCTCCATCACTCTCCTCGGCGGACATGGCACGGCGGGTGCCTGGGGCGCGGTGCTGGAAGAACAGCACGGCATCGTCGGTGCCATGACCATCGGCATGGCGTGCGCCACCTTTGGCCTGATCATCGGCGGCTTGATCGGCGGCCCCATGGCGAAATGGCTGATTCAACGCCACCAGTTGCACGGCGGCCCAGGCCACGACGATGCCGTACCGGTCGATGCACAAACGCCGAATTTCGAATTTCCGCACGAACAACGCCTGATTACCGCCGATGCCGCCATCGAAACCCTGGCCCTGTTTGCCGGCTGCCTGGCTTTTGCCGAATTCATGACCCAGCTGACCCACGGCACCGCCGTGCAACTACCCACCTTCGTCTGGGCTTTGGGCGGCGGCGTTTTGATCCGCAACACCTTGGATTACGCCTGTGGTTTCGAAGTTTTCGACCGCGCCATTGACGTTTTTGGCAACGCCGCCCTCTCCATCTATCTGGCGATTGCGCTGCTTTCGCTCAAACTGTGGGAACTGGCCGGTCTGGCCGGGCCGCTGGTGATCATCCTTGCCGTGCAAACGCTGGTCATTGCCGCCTACGTCACCTTCGTCACCTTCCGCATCATGGGCAAAAATTACGACGCCGCCGTGCTCTGCGCCGGCCAATGCGGCTTCGGCATGGGGGCCACCCCAACGGCTGTGGCCAATATGCAGGCCATCACCAACCAGTACGGTGCCTCGCACAAGGCTTTTCTCATCGTCCCCATGGTCGGCGCCTTTTTCATCGACCTGATCAATGCCGTGGTACTGCAGTTGTTCATCAAGCTCTTTGGCTGAGCACGATTCACGCGGACAATCCCACACGCTGGGTTTTCGCTTTGCTGCTTCAAACCTTAGCCGTTTCAAACCCTCGCCGCCTCATTCATAACGACGAAGAATTTTCCGTGCTTCGGCAAGCACCTGCTCACGCAGCGCAGCCGGCGCTTCAACGACCACCTGCGCCCCGTGGCGCAAAATGTCCTGCAGCAACTCGCGCGGGTCCGCATAGGGCACACTGAGACGGTAGCTGCCGTCGGGCAAAAGTTCGCTGATCTGATCGCGGTGCCAACGCTCCGAGCGCACCCAGCGCGCCCGCTCCGCAGTGAAACGCAACACCGCCCGAGCGCTGGGCTGGCCGGCAAAAATACCGTAGGCGCTGGCGTAATGGGCATCGAGCTCAGCATCATCCAAATCTTTCGCCGCCTCCTTGCGCGGCTGGACACGCTGCATGGCATCCACCGAGAAACTCCGCAATGCCTGCCGCCAATGGCACCAGGCATCGAGGTACCAGTTGTCGCGGTAATGGATCAAACGCTGCGGTGAAACGACCCGTGTATCGAGCGTGTCCCGCCCCCGGTTCCAGGCATCGATTTCGATCTGCCGCCGCTCCATCAGCGCCAGCGCAATCTGACTAAAAAAACGCGGTTCCACGCTGCGCCGGTTGATCGACAGCAGGCGCACCCGGCGCAGCACGGCATCGGCGCTGCGCCCGCCTGCGGCAAGCAGTTCCATGAGCCGGAATTGCAAAGGTTTGAGCTGCGCTGCGAGTATCCCCGGCTCGATATCCGCCAATAATTGATGCGCCGCCAGTAGCGCATAAAGCTCGCCGGCATTCAGCCATAAACCGGGCAATTCATAGCGCGGCCCAGAGGCCTGCTGCGACGCGAAGCGATAACCTCCCGCTGTCCGATCCCACTCGATCGGCGCGTGCAAACGTTCGCGCAAATATTCCACATCGCGCTTGAAGGTGGCGCGCGACACGCCGAGATCATCGAGAAATACGGCCAGCGGCACCACCTGGCGCTCACGCAGTAACTGATCGATACGGTAAAAACGTTCGGTGCGGTTCATGTCTGCAGTGTACTTTCTAATTCGGCATTGTCGTATCCGTATGTGTTTTTTCCACTCGCTCGACAGAAAACCACAGCCGCTCCCAGGCATCCTCATGGCGGCCTGCAATTTCGATGATAGACGCCGACAAGGATTCACCTGCATCGAGCAAGGCCGCAATGCGGGCATTCTGCGCGCGCGGCACATAGCCCAAGGGCTGAGCCCGCCAATCCAGACGTACCGCCCGGCAGTCGTGGGGATTTTCAGGCTCGCGCACCAACTGCAAAGGCGCACCGACAGTCAAGCCGTCCTCCCGCTGTGCACTCGCGTAATAAGTGTAGCCGGCCACCGCAGCGATCAATAAACGCGCAGGGTTTTCCTGGGGGCCTTCGTGCGCACTCAGAATATGCTGCAACTGCCGCTCGCTCTGCGGATCGAGCCAGGCAGTGTGCTGCCGTCTGTTATCTTGACACAGCAGCGTACTTTCCCAGCGCACGGCGCGCTCACGGGCGGCATGACGTTCCGGTGCATTGAGTGCGCAGGCCAAGGCATCGGCAAACACCAACATCAGCGGGCTGGCTGCCGCATTAGCGGGGCCACGCAACTGTGCCAAGTAGTACGGTATGACGCCCTCGGACGAACGAGGCACATAAAAAGCAGTCGCCCGTTCCCCATCGTTCAAACACAGGGAAAACATCCGCCCGCCTTGCACAGACGCGGACCAATAGGTGGCCGCGCAGTGCTGCATGCTCTGGCCTTCGGCCACCAATTCAGCCGCCGTGCATAACTCTTGCGCCCGCCAGCCGCTATCGATGGGGTTTTGCCAATCCCCCAACACGGCAGGCAATACCCGATCTGCCAGCGGCTGCTCGAGTGGCGGCAGCAAGCGGTGCCAGCGTGCAGAAGCGGCCAGCACACCGACCAGGCCATGGCGTGCCAACCACGCGCCAACCAGTGCGTCATGGCGCGGCCCGCGCGGCATATTCAGCAACACCGCAGCACGCCGGCGCACCGCCGCAAAAAAATCACCGGCATCCACCAGCGCATGGGTCACCGGCGAAAAACGCCGGGTGCAAATTTCCCAGGTGCGACGCCAGCCCAGGTGAAAAGCCGAGACGTGCGCAGCTGCTCCGGCATCGGGCGCATCGCCGGTGAACAAACTCCTGAACGCCAGCAATTCCGCCTTATAACGCTCCATCTCGTCAGCGCTGGCCGGGCGTTTGTTGGCCGGCAGCGCATCGATGAAACGCAACATGGAGCCGCGTGTTTCATAACCGGCAGCCCACAGCCCGGCGTTCATCGGCGAACGCACCAAAGCGCGTGAAATTGCATAGTGCTCGGCCAAAGCACCGGTCAGATCACGCCCGTTATCGATCGCCGCCTCCACCGCCGGGTCCGGATGTCGCCAGGCGTGGCGCTTGCCGCTGCAGACATTGGGATGCCGATGCTCCGTCAGCAACAAAGGCGTCAGCAAACCGAGAAAGCGCCGTAAAGCCTGCAAGCGCCGCGTGCGCCACGCCTCGTGCTGACCTGGCGGCAGTACTGCCAACCGGTTGTAGTTACGCACCGATGACAAAAAATTCATGCACGACAAACTGCCGAGCAGGCCCAGTACCTCGATATCCAGCCCACGCATGAACAGCAGCAGATCGTGGCGCGCCAAACCCCGCTGTGTGCCACGGTCGCGTATTTCGCTGTTACGCGTGTAGGGCATTTCTACAGCGATCGGCAGCGGCAGCACCGGTGCCGCATAGAGCAGCTGAACGCTGCCAAACTCCGGTAATTCCAGTGTGTGCAGCAAACCGCGCTGATCCGCAGCGACCGCCGCCGCCAACTGCGCGATGATCTGTGCATCACACCAGACCGCGCGGGGCAACATGAACGCCAGCACCCGCCCATCGCGCAGATGTAACCACAATCGCGGCCGCCCGTCGTGCGCCCGGACTTCCTCCGCCGTCAGCCACAGAGACGCGCGCACCGGCGGCGGCAAGGCGGTAAACGGCTGATCCGGCAAGTCGGTCGACGGCATCAAGCCGGGGGAATCGGGGACGAAATCTTCCATGCCTGCATGCTACAAGCCGCAGTGGCTCAAAAACTGCGCCAGTGCTCTGCTGCCATGCCGGACAGTCATGTCGGACAATCATGCGCACTGCAACTGCGCTTCAGTGGCGCAGTTTTTGAGCCACTGCACTGACTAAGCTGTCGGCGTCACCCCAATGGAGCAGCGACATGCAACAAAATCACCCCGATGCCCCCCTGTTGCCCCATCGCCTGAGCGTGCTGGGCGAGGCAATGCGTGCCGTGGCGCAGCATGTGTGGACAGCACTGGACGACAAGCTCGTACCGACCATCCCCGTGCCCGACATGCTCGCCACGGTGGCGCGCATACTGGCCATGCTCGATGCGCAAATACAGCTGGTGAGCGTGCGCACCAATGATTTGATGCCGGAGGTCATCGCCAACCAAACCGCTAGCGATTTGGCTGTCTATCGCGCGGTGGGGCGTTTCGAGGCTTCTGTCCGGGAATTGCTTGCCGGCTACCATCAGGTACTCAGCCTGGCCGCCTTCGGTGACGGCGTGATCGCGCGCAATCTCCTGGCCAATGCCTATCGGCACACACTGAACGAAATTCATGACTGGCTGTGCGAAGTAGTATTCACCATCGCCGATCCCCTGGCCGCCATTCAGCGCCGTGGATTGCCGAGCTCCGGTCATGTCGAATTGCCACTCACCCTGACATTGACACCAGCGCCCGAACTGGACGAGTTGGCAAAGTGGGTTGCCCAGCATTCTGCCCGACGCACCCCCCGACCCAGCCCCCGTACACCGGCAGCATCCGTAACAACAAGACCTGCCCAGCCCAAAAGCCCAGGGTTCTGGGACACGCTCACCACCGCCATCCTGCTCTGCGGAATCAGCAATGCCTTGTTTGGCAGCGATGCTGATGACTGCGATGTATAAAACTGCGGCAGCCACATGAGCGATGACAGCGAAAAAATTGCCGTCGCCCTTGTCTGGCTGGGCGGCATCCTGCTCTTTGCCAAGAGCTGGCAAATCAGCGACTCATTCATTGCCGCCTGTCTGCTGACCGTCATCGGGGGACCCTTCCTGCTGTTCTTTGCCGCCCCCTTCATCATTTTCAGCGCGCTGCTGCTGGAAATTATCGGCCCTCTCCTGCGCAAACTACTTTCCTGAATCACCGCCCCACCTTGCCGCTGCGTTCGAACTTGCGCTGCAGCAGGTGGACGGATGACCTATCCCGTATCCAAGCACGCCGCAAACGCCGCTCCTGCTTCCGGGTGCGCTGTGAACGCTTGCCGTAGCCAATCGGCCTGACGCACGACGGCTTTCCTGATCTCGGCGGGCGCTGCTACAAAGGCTGTGAGCAAGCTTTCTGCATCTTCCTCGCACAGCGCCGCCGCCAACGTCACCGCCTGCACGCGATCTTTCTTCGCTTTTTCTGGAAAACCCTGGCGCTGCGCACTGGCGTAGAGTTTGTGAAAAACCAGCCGTGCCGCTTGCGGCAAGCGCAAGGCGATACATTGTCCGCCGGCCAGCAAAGCCGCCGGCTCAGGGTTTTCCAGCAGATAGTCGTAATGCGGAACCGTCTGCGCCGCCCAAGCCAGCTCTGGCAGGCAAACGATACGCCCCAGCGGCTTGCCCGGTGCCAGCACATCCACCCGTAAGCCCTGCACCCCCGGCAATTTGACCGAGGTCGATGGCTGTGACGACGGCAGCCCCGGCACCGCAACGAAAGGCAATCCAATCGCCTGCATGGTTTTGAAAAACCCGACCGGCGCGGCGAGCTTGAGTTGCTGACGGCGCGCCAGATCGATGTCTTGCGTGCGCGCCGTCACTGCGATTGCGCCATATTCATTCAGCCAGGCCATATAGGCCAAGGTGCCCACCAGCACCAAACCTGCCTCGAAAGCCCCCTGGTTGCGCAGTTCGACGAGCACCCGCGCCACCACCTTATCGGCCACCTGAAAACCCAATTTGCGCAGACTCGACACCTGCGCCGCCGCCCACTGCGCGAAAGCGATCTGCTCAGCCATCGCACTGCGGGCGTGCTCATCTTCCTCGCTCCCCACCAGCGTTTCCGCCTGCTGGCCTGGCACGCTGTAATACACCCGGTACCAATAGCCGCGCCCGCGCTTCTCGCGCAGATAAAGCGTGCCCGGCGTACCAGGCAACAGGGGATGCGCCAGCAGGCTGCGCTCCTTCAGCTCCGCATACTGCGTGCGAAATGCCAGTTCCTGAGGACGAAACAACCCGGCCATTTGCTCTACCTATAAAGTTACCCAATGAAAAATTTTTTTATTGGGTAACTTTAGCAAATCCGGCAGCCACGACAACCCCCTGCCGCCGCGCCCACAACGCAGTCGCACGAGCACAAACGTAAACGCGACAGGATTTTCTCTGGCGTCCAGCGAATTTTCACGACTCAGTGGCGTTTCTGGCGGCTGCCGCACGACGGGCATCGCATCCGATCCGTAATTTCGACCAGTTGACCAGTCATCTGAGCAATACTGCGGGAGCCGACACTTGGCTATCAATCACAACATCCATGCCGGCGATAATGGGCGCGTCGTGGGTTACGACAACGCCCATGATGGCCACCATCGCCACTACTTCGGTGTCGTGAAGCCTATCGAGTTCGTGAGCTTCGAAGACACTGAAGAGCGCTTCGAACAAGACTGGATTGCCCTGAAGGACGGAAAATGACCCAGCTCACCATCAAGACCGGAACGGAAGAAGACTTCTTCAAGCGTGGCCGCCAGTTGGCGAAGGCGGCAGACCGCGGCGAGCAGCTGCCTATCGAGCGCATCATCAGCTTTGAAGACCCGGCTGATGTGATGAAGCTCATCACGGCGGCTCGTTTGCCGCTGTTCCACTCATTCCTTGGCGGAGCGCACGTCACGCCACAAGAACAGGCAGAGCGCGGCGAAGCTGGTGAAGAGGAGGCCAAAGGCGGTGATCGCCAGCGGGAGTAGCCATAGGGTATCGAAACGCTTGATCTGCGCATTTTCGGGGGCTGCCGGGCTGTAGATGATGCCGACAGGCTCGCCCACGGTGAAGGCGTAATTTCCCGTTCCCAAGGCGGCGCGCCGGGTGTGCTCCTGCCCTGCCTGATCGCGAAAGCGAAATACCGGGTAATACAGCGTACCGCCCCGGCTGCCTTTGCCCGACTCGACCGTCACGATCTTCCCCGGCGCGTGCACCGCTTGCGCAACGAATGCGGCGGTCCGCGCCAGCCAGATCGCGCCGCCGGCACTGACCATCAGGCCGAGCGCCAAGAAGAACAAGAGAAAGCGCCGCCCGTAGACTTTTCCTTCTGCCCGCTGCGTCATGCTCGCTTACCCGGCGCTGCGTTCGAGATTGAGGGCCAGCAGGCGTTTGAGGATTTCGTCGTCAGGCATGGCCGGAGTGTAATCCTCCCAGCCGTAGGCGGCGGCGACGGCGGCGTCGAGTTTCTGGTGCGCCATGTCGAGCCAGGCCGGACGGACGTTGTAGAGATTGGTCAGGGTGCGTTTTTTCAGCTCGGCCTCATGCCCGGATTTGGCGAGCGGGCGTTGGGGAAAGCCGGCTTTTTCTTCTTCCGGGGTGATGACCCACTCCACCCACTCCGGCGGATTGAGCCAGTTGTCGCGCATCTGGTTGAGGTAACGCGCCGCCGCCGCGATGTTCTCCGCCAAAATATCGCCCGCCATGCAGGGCGGTGCCGCCTGCCCGCTTTTCGGGGCGGTATCACGCGGCGTCATGCGTGCGGGAAAGGGAAAGGTTTCAAAGGTGGTGGTGGGGGTGTAACGCGGGCGATCTTCGAGTGAAGTGCCGAGGCGCAGCGACCAGAGTTCGTGGAAACGGGAATGCAGGATGCCGAAGGTGAGGTCGTCGGCGCGGGCGATGGCCACAACAGCTGTGTCTGGTATAGCTCCCCCATTTCGCCAAACAAATAGCCGATGCTTTGAAACCCGAACCGTTAATATAAAACGTGACAACCCCCGAAGGGCTTCCCGCATCTGTGGGCGAGGTCTCTCATGTAACCACCACTTTGGGTCACTTCTTGCATGTTTTACATGCTGAAGAACGTGCAAAAACGGGGTTTCAAACAAAGAAGCATCGGCCTCTGACATCGTCACACCAAAATCTATGATCCAGTAATCTTGGGGACGCTTGGTTACATCCTGCCCATTCCCCCACGGCCTTAAAACTTGAGAATTACTCAATCCATTAGGGTTTGGTAGCGATAACCAGGCACGAGCAATTTCGCCCGGAATCTCGAAATTTCCATATTTTTTTGTACCTTCAAAAGCCACTGAAATGTTTTCAACCAAACCTTTTGCTTTCGTTAGATCTAAACCCTCACCCGCCGTCAAATCCGCATGTATCGCCGCCACGTCCCGCCCATCCAAGCGACAGGCGGGGGGCGGGCAGGCGCAGTTTGAAGCTCTGCTTACGGAGTCTGCCCGCCCCCCGTCTGTCGCCGCCGCGCTGTCAGCCACCGCCCTGTCAGCCACCGCCCTGTCAACCACCGCACCGGAAACCGCATCGGAAAACCCGAATCCCACCAAAGAAACCCGCACCGCCGCCCCGTCATTCACCCACGGTTCGTCGCTCCAGGCAACAAAAATCCGCGTGCTGTCGAGCACACGATCCAACACCTTGCGATTGGCACCGCCACGGATGGAGTTGGTGGACACCAGCCCCGCCGCCCGCAACACCCCCGCCGCAATCTGCGCCCGCGCTTTCTCGAACCAGTAAGTCACCAGATCGGCCCCACCGGGAACGCGGCCATCGTAAGTTTTACGCAGGGTTTCAACGTAGGCATCTCCCAGTTCGCCGCGCATCACGCTGCCCCCCAGAAACGGTGGATTCCCCACCACCACATCCGCCGTCGGCCACGCGGCTTCGCTGCCGTCGGCATTGAGCAGCGCATCACGATGCTCGATGCCATCGAGTGGGCGCAAAATCGGGTTGTGGGCGTGCGGATAGCCGTTTTGCCGGCACCATTGAATGTCGCCGATCCAGACGGTGACGCGGGCAAGTTCGGCAGCGAATTCGTTGATCTCCAGGCCGAGGATATTGTGCGGGCCGGTTTCCATCGCCAGCGGCACCGGCAAGCCAAGTTCCTGACCTTCGACGTGCACACGCTTCTCAACATCGCGCAGGGCGCGCAGCGCCAGATACAGAAAATTGCCGCTGCCGCAAGCGGGGTCAAGCACGCGGAAATGATTCAGGCGCAACAGAAAACCCTGATAGAGCGCGGCGGGCTTGCTGCCCGGTTTTTTCAGCTTCTGCGCCGCCTGAATATCGGCCTTGAGCGCCTGCCACTCGGCCAGCAGCGGCTCGCGGATCAAGGGGTCGATCAGCTTGGCGATGGTGCCGGTATCGGTGTAATGCGCGCCGAGCGGAGCGCGGGCGGTGGGGTCGAGGCCGCGCTCGAACAGAGTGCCGAAGATGGTCGGATCAATCGCCCGCCAATCCATCTCGGCGGCGGCGCGATGCAGCGCAGCCAGATCGCTGGCGGCCAGCGGCGGCACATCGATATGCTTGAACAAACCGCCGTTGAACCAAGCAATGTCATGGTCGCCGTATTCGCCGTTTTTGTCGCGCATGGCGGCAAACAGCTTTTCGATGCGCCGCGCCGCCTTGCCCGCATCGCCGCCCGCATTGGCCAGCAAGCCGGTGAAAATACCTTCAGGCAAAAGCTGCTCATCCTCGGCAAACATGCAAAACAAACATTGCACGAGAAAATGCGCCACCCGCTCGCCGCAATGCTCGGCAAACGCCGGGCGCTCGCGCATGGCCTTGGCCAGATCGGCAAACTGCCCGGCGGCCTGAGCGGTAATCGCGGCGGTGGATTTTTCCGGGCGCAGTTTTTCCGGGTCGGTAAACACCCAAGTCAGCAACTGCCGCTTTTCCGGCTGGATCAGCTCGTCGATCAGGATTTCGCGCGGCTCGTCCGGGTAGCCGGTGAAGGCGGTATGAATGACGATGCGCTCGCGGTCGCACACCACCAGCAAAGGCGGATTATCGAGCTGCAAAGCGTAATCGGTGAGCTGCTTCAAGGCCGCGCCCAGATCGCGCCCGGGCTTCTTGTTCTCCCAGGCAAAATGGCCGCGCTTCCAGACATCGGCCCAACCCTCACCGCCGCTCGCCTTCTTCGCGCCGCGCTCGAAACAGTAATTGTCCGGATCACGCGGTTTGGCGAGGCCGAGCAGATCACATAAATCATCAAAATGCGCCTGCGCCCCGGCGCGCTCGGTCAGCGGGTTGTTTTTCCAGGTGGCGATGAAATGTTCAGGGGTCATGGCGGGCGGGGCAGAGCCAAAGAAAACGAATCATACTCGGGGACACCACCAAAAATAGCCCCGCCGCGAAACTCCCGCCTCGCTCTACGCGCCGAAATCAAGGAAGCAACCCATTTCAGGCGACAGCGGCCCGTCATCGGTAAGCAGCAACGCCATCGCTTGTGAACTTTATGCAGTAAAAATGGATTTATTAGTTTTTGCTCAACGAAACTAATTAATAACCTATAATTCACCACATGAATGCGCTGACCTACTCCAAGAAAGCCGCTAAACAACTGCGAAAGCTGCAAACTGCGGACAGCAAGATGGTTCGGAGCGAGTGCAACAAGCTAGTGAGCATGCCAAATTGCGCTAACGTCAAGGCGCTGGTCAATCACGAGCAGCAATACCGGCTGCGGGTAGGTAACTTTCGGGTGTTTTTTGATTTTGACGGTGCGGCTCGCATCGTCTCGATTGAAGAGGTGAAAAAACGTGATGAACGCACTTACTGAAAGCGTACAAATTCTTCGCGACGCAGGCGGGCATCCTGCCTTTGCGGTGATTCCTTTTGCCGACTACCAGACGCTCGTCAAGGGCAAAACCAAAGTCGAACCAGGAATTCCCGCCGCCGTGGTGGACTTGGCAATGGACAACGAATGGTCTGCCGCCCGTGCATGGCGCGAGCACAAAGAATTGACCCAAACCGAGGTCGCGCAACGCATGAGCATCACCCAAGGAGCATACGCGCAGCTTGAAGCCAAAAAGAGCATCCGCAAGTCCAGCCGCGAGAAAATCGCCAAGGCGCTCGGCATTCATGAGTCCCAACTCGATTTCTGACGGCACCAACGCAAAAACAGTCCCGCCCCGAAACCCCCGCTTACATCTGGCAAACGACAACTTACATCGGGCTGACTAAGCTTTGATCCGTCGCCAGTTCGCTGGCTTGTTTCCAGGAGTTCGTCATGCAAAAAATCTCTTTCACCCGCGCCACCTTGATCGCCGCCGCTTTGGCGATCACCCTGCCGGTCAGCGCCATGGCCTTTCAGGGTAAGCACGGTTACGGCAAGCATGAAGGCGGACGCGGCCACTGCGACATGCACGGCGGCGGCTTCATGAAAAGCGCCTACGGCATGCCCGGCGGCGGCGCGATGCGCGGCCTGCAGCGCCTCGATCTGAGCGAGGCGCAAGAAGACAAAATCTTCGACCTGATGCACCAGCGCGCACCGGAAATGCGCCAGCAAATGAAAGCGCTCAAGAAAAACGAACAAGCACTGCAAACGCTGCGCCAAGCGGCAAATTTTGACGAAAAACAGGCGAAAACCCTGATCGACAACATCGCCCGCCAACGCGCCGACATGGAACTGGCCCGCCTGCAAGGCGAGCGCCAGGTGCTCGACATCCTGAATCCGGAACAACGCCAGCAACTGCAAGCGATGCAGACGATGCGCGGCGGAAAACCGGGGCAGATGGGGCAGCGCGGGCCGCGCTCATAAAAACCTAAAAACCATCGATCGGGGCTGCGGCCCCGATTTTTTTGCCCAGGCCGCTATACTCCCCCTGCCCGCAACCGACACAGGAGACTGCCATGAATACCCCGCTCGATTCCGCCGCCCTTGCCCAGCTATTTAGCGCAGCGCGCACACACAATGGTTTTACCGATCAAGAAATCAGCGACGCCCGCCTGCACGAACTTTACGAACTTCTGAAGTGGGGGCCGACGGCCGCCAACAACTGCCCGGCGCGCTTTGTTTTCGTCAAGTCGCAAGCGGCCAAAGCCAAGCTCGAACCCGCACTCGCCCCCGGCAACCGGGAAAAAACCATGGCCGCCCCGGTCACCGTGATCGTCGCCCGCGACATGGCCTTTTACGAACAGCTGCCAACCCTTTACCCGCAAGTCGATGCGCGCTCCTGGTTTGTCGGCAACACGGCAATGATCGAAGAAACCAGCCTGCGCGACAGCGCCTTGCAAGGGGCGTACCTGATGCTCGCCGCCCGCGCCCTGGGGCTGGATTGCGGGCCGATGGCGGGTTTTGACAAAGCCACCCTGGACGCCGCTTTCTTTGCCGGCACGCCAGTGAAATCGGTGTTTCTGATCAATCTCGGCTATGGCGACCCGAGCAAACTCTACCCGCGCAACCCACGCCTGCCCTTTGACAAGGCTTGCCAGATCGCCTGATCGCTGTTTGCCCGGTAGCTGTTTGCCAACCCTAAAAATCACCCGGCTACCCGGGCAAACTCATAAATGACACCATCGTGGACAGCCAAAAAGTCGTTCACGATCAATAGCTTACAAATGGCGCACGGGGCTTTTTATTTGCAGCATGGCTTGATCAACTACGGAAAACCCGTACAATTCAACCATGCGCACCGTGATCAAAACCCCGACATTCCAGAAGCAGGCCGAGAAGCTGTGGTCAGAAGATGAGCGACTGGCCTTCATTGACTGGATTGCGGCGAACCCACTGGCCGGGGATGTGATTCCTGGTGCGGATGGCGCGCGCAAGGTGCGCTGGAGCCGTGCTGGTTCTGGCAAATCGAGCGGTGCACGGGTGATCTACTTCAACCTGACTGAGCAGGAGGTGGTGCTGTTGGTGGCGGCGTATGCCAAGACTGAACGCACCAACATGCTTCCCGCCGAAATCAAAAAGAGGGTGTGACATGAGCATCAAAAAAATCGACATTGAGAAAGTGGCGACGGCTATCGAGGCCGATGCCGGTGAAGCGCTTCCCGATCTGCGGCAAGCACTCGCGGAAGCGAAGGCAGGGCTTGGACGAGTGACCACGCCCGATCAAATCCTTGTGCGCCAAGCGCGGGAAAAATCTGGCCTGACACAAGCCGCATTTGCCGAGCGTATCGGGACCCCCGTGGCCACCTTGCGCGACTGGGAGCAAGGGCGGTTTGCCCCACCCGGTGGCGTACTGTGCCTGCTTCGACTGATCATCAAGTATCCCGAGTTGTCCCAAGAGTTGAGCGCAGCATGAGATTTTCCGAAGGCGGTGTTTTTCATGGCATAAATTCGCGGCCTTCCAGTCGCTGCCCGTCAATGCCTGTGTTTTTCTGCTGATCTTCTTTCGGTTTTTCGTCGCCCACACTCTGCCGCCCGAACGCTTTCCTCAAGAGTTGTTCCAGGCGCGCTGAGGTGCCACGGCAGGGCCGGCGGCCTCCGGTATAATCGCGCCTTTTCCGATTTTGCCTGCCGCTGCCATGGAACTCGCTAAAGCTTTTGAACCTGCCGACATCGAACGTCGCTGGTATCCCGAATGGGAATCTCGCAATTATTTTGCCGCCGGTGCGAATCCAGAATGCGCCGATAATTTCTGCATCCTGCTGCCGCCGCCCAACGTCACCGGCACCCTGCACATGGGACACGGTTTCAACCAGACGATCATGGACGCGCTCACCCGCTACCACCGCATGCGCGGGGCGAATACGCTGTGGCAGCCGGGCACCGATCACGCCGGCATCGCCACCCAAATCGTGGTTGAGCGCCAACTCGATGCGCAGGGCGTTTCGCGCCACGACCTCGGGCGCGAAAAATTCCTCGAAAAAGTCTGGGAATGGAAAGAATATTCCGGCAACACCATCACCAAGCAGATGCGCCGCATGGGCACCAGCCCGGACTGGACGCGCGAGCGCTTCACGATGGATGCCGGACTGAACAAGATCGTCACCGAAACCTTCGTCCGCCTCTACAACGAAGGGCTGATTTACCGTGGCAAGCGCCTGGTGAACTGGGACCCGAAGCTGCACACCGCCGTCTCCGACCTGGAAGTGGTGCAGGAAGAAGAAGACGGCTTCATGTGGCAGATCCGCTATCCGCTGGCCGACGGTTCGGACAGTCTGGTGGTGGCCACCACCCGCCCGGAAACCATGCTCGGCGACACCGCCGTCATGGTGCACCCGGAGGATGAGCGTTACGCCCACATGATCGGCAAAATGGTCAAGCTGCCGCTCAGCGGGCGCGAGATTCCCATCATCGCGGATACCTACGTCGACCGCGAATTCGGCACCGGCTGCGTCAAGGTTACGCCAGCGCACGATTTCAACGACTACGCGGTGGGCCAGCGCCACAACCTGCCAATGATTTCCATCCTGACGCTGGATGGCAAAATCAACGATCAGGCCCCGGAAAAATATCGCGGCCTGGATCGCTTCGCGGCGCGCCAGGCGGTGGTCGCCGATCTCGAAGCCGCCGGCCTGCTGGTGCAGATCGACAAGCACAAGCTGAAGGTACCGCGCGGCGACCGTACCGGCGTGGTGATCGAACCCATGCTTACCGACCAGTGGTTCGTCGCCATGAGCAAACCCGGCACCGATGGCAAATCCATCACCGAAAAGGCGCTGGAAGTCGTGCATTCCGGCGAAATCAAGTTCTACCCGGAAAACTGGGTGAACACCTACAACCAGTGGCTGAACAACATCCAGGACTGGTGCATCTCGCGCCAGCTGTGGTGGGGCCACCAGATTCCGGCCTGGTACGGCATCAATGGCGAGGTGTTCGTCGCCCGCAACGAGGAAGAAGCCCGCCATCTGGCCGATCAGGCCGGTTACGCCGGGCAGTTAAACCGCGACGAGGACGTGCTCGACACCTGGTATTCCTCCGCCCTGTGGCCCTTCTCGACGCTGGACTGGACGGGCGAGGCGGCGATTGATGCGACCAACCCGATGTTGCAGCAGTACCTGCCCTCCTCCGTGCTGGTCACTGGCTTTGACATCATCTTCTTCTGGGTGGCGCGCATGGTGATGATGACCAAACACATCACCGGCAAGATTCCCTTCAAACACGTCTATGTGCACGGCCTGATCCGCGATTCGGAGGGCCAGAAAATGAGCAAATCCAAGGGCAATGTGCTCGACCCGATCGACCTGATCGACGGCATCGGCCTCGACGCCCTGGTCGAAAAACGCACCTTCGGCCTGATGAACCCGAAGCAGGCCGAAAGCATCAGCAAAAAGACGAAAAAGGAATTCCCCGACGGCATTCCCGCCTTTGGCACCGACGCCCTGCGCTTCACCTTCGCCTCGCTTGCCTCGCCGGGGCGCGACATCAAGTTCGATCTGAATCGCTGCGACGGCTACCGCAATTTCTGCAACAAGCTGTGGAACGCCACCCGCTTCGTGCTGATGAACGTCGAAGGGCAGGATCTGGGCCTGGAGCACGGTGCCGGCAGCCCGAATTGCAGTGATAAAAATTACCTCGATTTTTCCTTTGCCGACCGCTGGATCGCCAGCCAGTTGCAACGCCTGGCGGCAGAACTGACGCAGCATTTCGCCGAATATCGCTTCGACCTCGCCGCGCAATCGCTCTACAAATTCGTCTGGGACGAGTTCTGCGACTGGTATCTGGAAATCGCCAAGGTCGAAATCCAGCAAGGTAACCCGGCGCAGCAGCGCGCCGCCCGCCGCACCCTGGTGCGCACGCTGGAAAAGGTGCTGCGCCTCGCCCACCCGCTGATTCCTTTCATCACCGAGGAGTTGTGGCAGGTGGTCGCGCCGATTGCCGGGCGCAAGACGCACGAATCCATCATGCTCGCCGCCTACCCGCAGGCGCTGGAATACAAGTTTGATGCGGCCAGCGAGGGCAAGATCGAGCGCCTGAAAACCCTCACCCACGCCTGCCGCAATCTGCGTGGCGAAATGGGCATTTCCCCGGCCCAGCGCATGCCCTTACTGGTGGCCGGCGGCGATGAAGAAATCGCTGAATTCGCCCCCATCCTGGCGGCGCTGGCGAAACTGTCGGAAGTGCAGATCGTCGCCGACATGCCGGAAGACACGCCCGCGCCGGTGGCCGTGGTCGGCGAGATCCGGCTGATGTTGCAGGTGGAAATCGACATCGCGGCGGAAAAAGAGCGCCTGAACAAGGAAATCGAAAAGCTGGAAAAGCAGATCAGCATCGCCCAAGGCAAGCTCGGCAACGAAAGCTTCGTCGCCCGCGCTCCGGCGGCCGTCGTCGCGCAGGAAAAACAGCGCGTGGCCGAATTCACGGCAACGCTGGAAAAACTCAAGCCGCAACTGGCCAAACTGGGAGCCTGAACGATGAGCGCACCACAGCACAGCGAACGTTTCAGCAGCATCTTCGCCCTGTTCATGATTTTCTGCGTCCTCGTCTGGGTGTGGGGGCTCATTTTTTTCATGTTCTGGCCCTGGCAAAAGGGCGGCGAATGGCTACCCGATTACCCACTCGCGGTGCACTGCAGCAACGGCCAGGATTGCATCATCCCGGTCGGCGAGCTCGCCCAAGCCCGCGCCGACGGCAAACTGACCGCGCTGCGCCCGCAAGAAGCACGCGGCGAACTCGATTACCGCGACCTGTTCGTGCGCTGGGCCCCATGGGGCGAAGATCTGGAGGTCAAAACCTCTGCCTGGAATTTCCAGACCTCGGTGCACTACCGCATCGATCCCGAAACCCAGCAACCGATTCTGGTCGAATACCAAGAACTGAACGCCAAAATCTTCTTCTACGCCATCCTCGCCGCCCTGGGTTCGCTCGCCGTACTGCATCTGTATCGCCGCCAGCGCGGTTAAGTATTTGTATGTATTGAGTTTTGACCGGGAGCGGCAGTCATTTGCAATAGACGGCTTTGCACTTGTGCTGCAGCGTGCGGTTGGCGCCCTACATAAACTTGCCGAGATTGCGCAGCAACCGGGTATCAGTCTGCAAGGACTGGGCTTCGCCGATCACGATACGCGAGGCGTCGGGGTGGCGTGGATTGATCAGCAGGCTGCGCTCTGCCGGTACGACCGCACTGGGGACATTCAACACAGCGGTCTGCCCACCTTCCAGCCAAGCCAAACCCAAGTCTTGCAGAACATCTCTCGCATCGATGGTTCGCCAGCCCGGCGGCAGCTGATCGACCTCGATACGCGTTTCAGGCAGATCGGCGGGCAGTTGCGCGGGAATCAGCACATAGTGCGCCCGCAGGGGATCGTCCTGCACCATCAATTCGAGCAAGGCCAGGGACTGGGATTCGGTGGTATAGACCACCTCCCAGCCCTTCGGATTCCAGCGTCCGCCGTAGAGCCTGGCACCCTCACCGCTGAAAGCGGTCTGGGCAAAGCGCGCCGTGGTGATGCGCCAGACGGTGCGCATCAAGCAAACACCCCGTGCTCGATCCGCCCCAGGGTGTCGAGCACGCTGTCCGCCCCGATATCCGTATCCAGCAGTGATAGCGGGCTCACCCCAGCCAGTGCCGCATTTGGGCTTTGCAGCCAGTTGAGGGCGCGGTCGGCATTTTCAAAGACGGTCTCGGCACGCTCGACCACGCGGGCAAAGCGCACGAACTTGGCGGATTCCTCGGGCGAGAGCACACCCTCGCGCTTGCGCCGAGCCAGTGTTCGCTCGGGGATGGACAAGGCCTGCGCCAGTTCGTTCTGGGTAATGCGTGTGATGCGCACCACTGCATCGACCGAGGCCGAGGGAAGACCCCGACGGACCAAGGGAATCCAGTCCATAACCACCCGGGGCCGGGTATGGAGCACGGCTTCGCCTCCGAGCAGGTTGACCGCTGAAACAAACGAGGAATGCAGGCGGGCAGTCGTCATGGTGTCCTCCTGTTCAAAAAAAAGCCACTTGGCTTCCAGTTTAGACAAAAATGGCTTCGAAGTCCAAGAAGCCAAAACTCAGAAACGCACCCGCTGCAACCCGCGCAGCGCGTTGCCCAGCCAGAAACCCTCCGCCAGATCGGCCGGCCAGAGCAGCGCCTCGCGCGCCTTGCCGCTGGCCAGCAGATGCGCCCGCAGCACGCCGGGCAGCGCGCCACTGCTCAGCGGCGGCGTCAGGAATACGCCGTCGCGCTCGACGAAAACCGTGCTGCGCGCGCCTTCGGCGACTTCGCCGCGCTCGTTCAGAAATACCGCATCAAACACCGAGCCGTCCGCCGGTAGGGCGGCGAGCGCGGCATCGTAGAGCGGGCGGGCGGTGGTTTTATGGCGGCGCAGAATGTCCTCGGCGAGGATCGTTTCGCTCGCCAGCCGCGCCCGTTTTTCAGCCGACGGCGCGGCATCCAGCGCGGCAGCGGTCACTTCGATTTTCCCGGCATGATCAAGCGTCAGGCGCACCCGCCACAGGCCGCGCATGGGCTGCACCGCCAGCGCCTGCAGCACAGCGGCTTCGTCCAGGGAAAAACCCAGCGCCGCCGCCGAACGGCGCAGGCGGGCGAGGTGACCGGCCCACATCGGGTAGACACCATGCTCGCGGCGCAAGGTTTCGATCAGCCGCAAGCCCGGATCGGCGCGCAGAAAAGCCGCTTTCAGGGCGCATTCGGCCCACTCCGCGCCCGCCTCGGAATCGCTCACGATGCCGCTGCCCACGCCCATCTTGCCGCGCTGCCCGGCGTCCAGTTCGAGCGTGCGGATGGCGACGTTCAGCCGACAATCGCCGTCCGGCGACAGCCAGCCCAAAGCGCCGGTATAGAGGCCACGCGGCTGATCCTCCAGGGTATTGATGATCTGCATGGCACGGATTTTCGGCGCGCCGGTAATGGAACCGCAAGGAAACAGGGCGTGCAGCAGCGCGGCGAAACTTCGCCCCGGCACCTGCGCCGAAACCTGCGACACCATCTGCCGCACCGTCGGATAGGTTTCGAGCGCGAACAGTTCATCGACTCGCACGCTACCGGTGGCGGCGACCCGCCCCAGGTCATTGCGCAGCAGGTCGACGATCATCAGGTTTTCCGCCCGGTTCTTGGCCGATTGCGCGAGAATTTCCGGCGCTTCCGCGAGCGGCGCGGTTCCCTTCATCGGGCGGGTGACGAGGGTGTCGCCCTGGCGGCTGAAAAACAGTTCCGGCGACAGGGACACGAGACCAGTTTCCGCGTTACCAACGAAACCGCCGTAACGCACCGGCTGACGCGCGCGCAGCCGGGCGTACAGCGCCAGCGGCGAACCAAACCATGAAAAATCAAGAGGATAGGTCAGATTGACTTGATAACAATCCCCCGCCGCAATCAGGCGCTGGATGCCCTCCACCGCCGCCCGGTAGCGCGTTTCATCCCAGGCCGCCCGCAGCTCGGCGACACCCGCCGGCACCTCGGAAAATGGCGCCAGAAATGCCTCGGCAGCAGCGGCGTCGAGCGTTTCGCACTGAGCAAAACGCCAGAAACGGGCCAGCGGACGCGCCGCCTCTCCAGTGGACCAGGCGGGCGAGCCGTCACGAGGCGAGGCAGCCGGTTCGAGCAGATAGGCCAGCTCATAATCGAGCGCCATGACTGTCCAGGCCGCGCCCGGTTCGATTTTTTCCAGGGCTGCGGCGAGGCTCGCCGCGTCGGACACGCTCAGGGTGTCGACCAGATCGCTGAAACGCCAAGCGGCAGGCGCGCCTGCCGGGGCCTGCCGGTCTTCAAAAAATGCGGTCAGCCCGCAGGGGTCTGCAGCGTTTATTTGCGCTTCAAATCGAAGATGAAGATGCCGCCCTCTTCTTTTTGGGCGATCAGCTCATTGCCGGTTTGCCGGGCGAAGGCAGGAAAATCCTTCAAGGCGCCGGGGTCGGTGGCCAGCACGCGCAGCACCTGGCCAGAATCCATTTCCGCCAGCGCTTTTTTGGTGCGCAAAATAGGCAACGGGCAATTCAGGCCCTTGACATCGAGTTCGCGATCAAATTCCATGGTCATTTAACAGAATAGTGAAGCGCGCCATTTTAACCCCATTCCTCAACCGTCGGAGAAGCTCCCCTGAACAAAGGGTTTTATGCTGCGCCGCACTGAGCGCCGAAAGCTTCAGATTCCCGGTTTGAATTTTTGTCGACTTTGTTGGCGATGCCTGGCGCGGCAAATCCATTCACAGGCCCATCCACAGGCCCATCCACAAACCCCTGCAAACCCCAAAACAAGCCTGTATATCAGGGGTTTTTTTCTTTCAATTCTTCCAAACGCAGAATTTTCAGCTCACGCAAGCGGGCGTCGATCCCGGATAGTTCGTAAAAATTGGCATCGCCTGCCTTGAGCGCCAGTTCGAGCTGGCCAATCGCCCCCGCCGTCTGCCCTTGCAGGGCGAACACTTCCGCCAGCGCCCGATGCTGCATGGCATTTTTACCCAGCCCGGCATAGGCTCCGGCGCGCTGGCGATGCAGGCGAATGTCCTGCGGCTGCACGCGCAGTTGTTCTTCGGCAAAGCGCAAAGCCACATCGAAACGCCGGCCGCTCAACAGGGCGTCAGCATAGCCATAGATCAAGGCGCGATTTAAGGGATAGCGCTCCATCGCGCTGCGATAAAGGCGCAAAGCCTCCTCGGTTTTTCCCTGCGCCAAGCGTATTTCTGCCGCCAGCCGCTCCAGCAAGGCCGATTGCCCCAAGCGCCGCGCCGTCTCATTGGCGCTTTGCGCGGCATCCCATTCGCGCGCCCGCCAATGCGCATAGGCCATTCCGTACTGCGCGGCCGCTTCATTGACGAATTTACGCTCGGCGATCTGCCCGCCAAACAGTTTCACCGCATCATCAGCACGCCCTTGCAGCGCGCGCAATTTGGCGCGCACCAGATGAAAATCGAGGCTGTCGGGCACCTGGCGATAGTTCAGCCCGGTTTCCCGGTTCTGCATGTCCGCAATGCGCTCACTGGTCAGCGGGTGGGTGCGCAGATAGGCCGTGGCATTGTTTTCGTAAAGACGCGATGCTTGGCGCAAGCGTTCAAAGAAAAGCGCCATGCCGTGTTGATCGAACCCGGCACGCCCCAACATCTCGAAACCGAGGCGATCTGATTCGCGCTCGAAATCACGCGAGTAGGCCAGCTGCGCCGACATCGCCCCGGCCTGGCTGGCGGCAATGGCCGCCGCGCCCACCTGCGGATTGGAACCCGCCGCCAGCAAACCGAGGGCCATGCCGACCATGGAGGCAATGCTGACCCGTTTGGATTGGTATAGCTGACGTGCAATATGGCGCTGCGTGACGTGCGAAATTTCGTGCGCCATGACCCCAGCCAGCTCCGATTCACTCTGCGCTGCCAGCAGCAAACCCGTATGCACGCCGATATAACCCCCCGGCATGGCAAAGGCATTGATACTCAGATCGTTCAGGGCGAAAAACTCAAAGCCGAACCCCGGATCCTTGCTAAAACCCGCCAGCCGCCCGCCCAGCTGGTTGAGATAGCTTTCAACGTCGTAATCATCGAGATAGCTGATTTCCCGCTGGCGAATTTCCTGCATGATCTGCTGGCCGATTTTTTTCTCCAGCATGAGCGGAAAATCCTCACCGGCCACATCGCCCAATTCCGGCAATTCATGTGCCACAGCAGGCAGCAAAGCCCCGGTAAAAAGCAGGAAAAAAGACAACAACGCCCCCGCCCAATGGCGGCATAAGCAAAAACGCAAACTGCGGGGCAAGAGGAAAAGCGTGTGCATAGCAGTGCTATGATAGCGCAGCTTGGCGCGCCCATCCCGGGCCCTGCGCCCAAGGTTTCGCCCCATTGCGCCAGCTTTTCTGCGCAGCCCATGCCCCATCGTGACCACCGACCACTCTCCCCTCACCCATTTCGATAGCGCCGGCCAGGCCCATATGGTCGATGTCGGCGCAAAGCCCCCCACGCATCGCTTGGCCCGCGCCAGCGGCAGTATCCGCATGCAGCCCGCAACCTTCGCACTGGTTGAAAATGGCCAGGCGAAAAAAGGCGATGTGCTGGGTGTTGCCCGTATCGCCGCCATTCAAGCGACCAAGCGCACCGGCGAATTGATTCCCTTATGTCACCCTCTGGGACTCGATAAAGTCAGCGTCGAGTTCACCCTTGATGCCACCCAGCACTGCATCACCTGCACCGTCACCACCGCCTGCCACGGCCGCACCGGGATCGAAATGGAAGCCCTCACCGCCGTTTCCGTCGGCCTCTTGACCATTTACGACATGTGTAAAGCGGCCGATCGCGCCATGCGCATCGGCAACATTCGCCTGATCGAAAAAATCGGCGGCAAATCCGGGCACTGGCAAGCGGCAGACGATTGATACGGTCGATGCAGTTTGAAATTCCCTTCGGGCCGAGCCTGGCGAAAACTTTCGCAAGCCCTCGACATGCTCCGATCGAGCGCCTCACCTCTTGCCGTCACGGCGCAATCCGCCCACTGAAGAAGATCGCTCGGCTCCCCTATCGATTCATTGCATAAAGGACTCCAACATGCACGCACTTCGCCGCAGTTTTCTGCGCGGCAGCACCGCCGCCCTCTTGCTGCCTTTGCTCGGCACCGGCCTGCTGCGCCCAACGGCGGCCTTGGCCGCACCCTGGAAGCGCGAAGCCTTCAGCGCCACGACGACCGGGGCGGGGCTGCAGGCGCTGAACATTCCGCTCTTGAGCGAAACCCGCGACATCATTCTCAACGCCCCGGAAATTGCTGAAAACGGGGCCAAGGTCGATGTCGAAATCAGCAGCAAACTGCCCAATACGCGCAGCCTGCTTCTCTTCGCCGACAAAAACCCCCTGCCGCTGTGTGCCGAACTGGAATTTGGCGAAAACGCCCTGCCTTACGCCAAAGTGCAAATCAAACTCGGCGAAAGCATGCGCATCCGCGCCGTGGCCCGCACTGCCGACGGCAAAAATCACGTCGCTTTTCGCGACATCCAGGTCACCCTGAGTGGCTGCTAAGGAGCCCATCATGAGCGAAGCCATCCGTATCCGCATCCAACGCCAGGGCGAGGGTGCCGAAATCCGTATTCTCATGCAGCACCCCATGGAAAACGGCCTGCGCCGCGAAGACAACGGTAAAACCGTCGCCGCGCACTACATCCAGACCTTCACCGTCAAACTCAACGAGCGCGTCTTGATCAACGGCCAGTTGAACACCGCCATCTCGCGCAACCCGCTTTTCGTCTTCAAGGCCCGCCAGGTCAACAGCGGCGACACGCTCTCGGTGCATTGGCTCGACAACAAGGGCGGCACGCGCCAGGATGCGGTAAAAGTCGAGTAAGGCGACAAGGCCAAAAACCGCCGTCATCCTTGCTGCCTCAGCACCAGGCGCGAACCCTTCGCCTCGCGCCAGGCGCGGGGCGTCACGCAGCGCCGAAAAACGCAGATTGGCGCGATCTTGCGAAGAACGCGCCGGCTACGTCGGCTATAATCGCGGACTTTGCCAAACACCTCCCGCAGGAGCCCCGGTTGACATCGTTTCCCTCCGCCCCCTTGCTGTTGCGTGGCCTGATTGTCTGGGCTGCGGGGATTTTCATCACGGCAGCGCCGCTTCCCGCTGCGGCCGAATTGGATTTTTTCCCGCGCCTGCAAACCTCGCTGCCTAAAAGTTTTCCGGATAACGCGCACGGCGGCTTGAGCGTTACTGAACTGACGCCCCCGCCCGAATTACCGCTGACCATCGATCTCACCTTGCATCAAACCGACCTCTGGGACCGGCTGCGCAACGGTTTTGCCATGACCAACCTGAACGATGATCTGGTCCTGCACTACCAGCAGTGGTACATGAATCGCCCGGAGGCTTTGCGGCGCATGATTGAGCGCAGTCGGCCTTATCTGCACCACATCGTCGAAGCGCTGGAAGAACGCGGCATGCCCAGCGAGCTGGCGCTCCTGCCCATGGTGGAGAGCTCTTTCAATCCCATGGCACATTCGCCGGCCGCCGCCTCCGGCTTGTGGCAATTCATTCCGGCCACCGGCAAGCGCTTCAATCTGGAACAAAACTGGTGGCAGGACGAGCGGCGCGACGTACTCGCCTCCACCACCGCCGCCCTCGATTACCTGCAAACCATTTACGACATGCACGGCGACTGGCATCTGGCGCTGGCTTCTTACAACTGGGGCGAGGGGGCGGTGAAGCGGGCGATTGAAAAAAACGAGGCGCGCGGCCTGCCGACGGATTACCCCAATCTGACCATGCCCAAGGAAACGCGCCATTACGTCCCCAAGCTGCAGGCGCTGAAAAACATCATCGGCAACCCGCAAACCTTTGCCCACCTCAATCTGCCCTTCATCCCCAACCGCGCCTACCTCGCCACCGTTGCCGCCGCCAAACCCATGGATGTCAAAACCGCAGCGCGCCTGGCGAACATGACGCAGGATGAATTCCGCCACCTCAACCCCTCGCACAACCGCCCCATCATCAAGCCGAACACGCCGGTCGTGCTGCCTGCCGACCGGGTCGATACTTTCAAGGAAAACCTGGCCAGCCACGGCAGCGCCCTGACGCAGTGGCAAGCCTACGCCGTCAAATCCGCCGAGCGCCTGGGCGAAATCGCCAGCCGTTTCGGCATCAGCACGAATGATCTGGCGCAAGCCAACGGACTGCCGGGCAATGTGCGTTTGGCAGCCGGTTCCAAACTGCTCGTCCCCGGCAGCGGCGACAACCCGGAAAGCCTGCAACGCCTCCTGCACAGCGACGCCTCGCCCGCCATCATCCAACCCGAACCCAAGGCACGCGGCAAAAAACAGTTACGCAGCAAAACCGGCAAAACCAAAAACACCGCCCAAGGCAGCCGCACGCCCAGCAAGGGCAAACCCAGCGCGCGCAGCGGCAAAACCGAAAAACCAGCAGCAAAAAGCCCCGCCAAAGCGAGTAAAAAACGACGTTAAAAAACCTCGCCGCAGCGGCGAGGTTTTTTAACGGGTTGACCCGGGGTGACACAAAAACCCCTGAAAATGCCGCTGATTCAAAACGGCACATTCAGGCGCTGGCGCAAAAATTCTTGCGCCAAAACTTCTAAAACTTCTTAGTGCTGCCCGTGTTGCACGGGTTGCTGCATGGTTTTTCCGGCCATCACGTTGATCACTTTAGCCTCTACCTGCTTGCTGCTACCGTCTTCAAAACCGAGCGTAATAGGGACGATCTGGCCTTCTTTGAGCGGGGCTTTCATGTCGATCAGCATGACGTGTAGGCCGCCGGGCTTCAGTTCGGCCTGGCCCTTAGCCGGAATGTCGATGCTCGGCACCTGACGCATGCGCATGACGCCTTTGTCGTTGATGTGGTTATGCAATTCCGTCAGATTGGACGTGGGGTTTTCCGCCTTGACGACCTTGACCGGGGTGTCGCCGGTGTTTTTGATGACCATGAAGGCCCCCGTCGCCGGAGCATTGGGCGGGGCGAGGCGGACATAGGGTTCGTGCACTTCGACTTGATCCGCTGCACCCGCCAAGGCGGCGAGGGATACAAACAGGCTGGATACCAGAACGCTCAAACGTTTCATAAAAGACTCCTTATTGCGGGTTTAAATACTGACGAAAAATGGCCACCACCTCGTCCGGCGGTGTGCCGTGGGCGATGCGGGCGCGCACCCGGCCATCGGGGTTAACCAGGAAGGTTTCGGCGGAATGATCCATGCTGTAGGCACCGGAAGAGGCCTCCACAGGTTGTTTGCTGTAAAACACGCCATAACGCTTGGCAATTTCAGCCACTTCCTGCGCCGTACCGGTCAGCCCTATGGCACCCGCATCAAAAAAGGCGAGATAGGCTTTCAGATGCTCGGGCGTATCGCGCTCAGGGTCGACCGACACGAACAACACAGCAAGCTTTTCCCGCTCCTGTGGCGTCAGCTTGGCGAGGCTTTCAGAGAGGGTGATCAGGGTGGTCGGACAAATATCCGGGCAAAAAGTGTAGCCAAAATAAAGCAGCACCGAGCGCCCGGCAAAGCTCGACAAGGCGCGCGGGCCGTCGGCGGATTGCAAGGTGAAATCCCCGCCGGCCGGCAAGGCCGCCGGACGGATCGGGGGCGACTTTTGCGGATGCCAGAAAACGGCCAAGGCGGCGATGAGCAAGGCGATCGCCACGGCCACAATGACTAAGCGGCGCTCATTCAGCAAGTGACTCACCCGTTACGAAACGAAAAGGCAGGGCAATACGTTTTTTACTGGTTTCGACCAGCACCGTCGCTTGCCAGGTCATGCGCCCGGTGATGCATACCGGCAGGGTTGCTTCGCCGGAAAAAACGCCGTCACCTGTTTTTTGCAGAAGCGGACGGTTGTACCCCATGTCCATATCGACGCCGGAAAAGTCGATTTCCACCTGTTCTGCGCCAGGCATTTCAATTTTTACGGCAAAGGGTTTGACCAGCGGTATCGGCTGCGTACCCACAGAAAATGTCAGCCTACCGTACTCCGGTACGTCGACCTGGCAGGCTGTTTTTTGCAAGTCGCAGCTGGCATCGGGCTCTACCGTAAGGTCCGCTTTGGGCAACAAAATGGGGGAAAGTTTGTAGCCCACCAAAACCACCAGCACGATCAGCAACACGCCGACGATGTCGAGCAGAATTTTTCTATTCACTGATTTCTCTCTGAAAGGGCCTGCAAAAACACCGGCACCGCTTCTGTTCTCATGCCCGATTGTGGCACGGGAGCACGCCCCAAGCTTGCGACAAATTGTCGCAGCCGCAGGCGCACCGCCTTTAAGCGCGGCGCACGCCGACCACGCCTTGCACCTCGTGGATCAAACCCAGAGTCCGCTGCAATTGGCGCAAGTTGCTGATTTCAACGGTAAAACTCATATGCGCTTCGCCCTGGCGCGATTGCGTATTGACGCCAATGACGTTGAGTTTTTCACGCGTGAAAATTTCTGAAATATCGCGCAGCAAGCCTTGTCGATCGTGCGCATCGACCACGATGTCGCAGGCAAAAACGCCGCTGGTTTCTTCGCCCCAGTCGGTTTCGATCACCCGCTCCGGGTGCAGGGCGGCGAGATTGGCAAAGTTGGAGCAATCGGCCCGGTGGATGGACACGCCCTTGCCGCGCGTGATGAAGCCGAGAATTTCGTCCGGCGGTGCCGGTTTGCAGCAGCGGGCAAGCTGCGTCAGCAAATTATCGATGCCGACGATCAAAATCCCCTGATTACCATCGACCGCCTTGCGCGGCCGGGTGATGACGGTGTCCGGCACCAGATTTTCCAGGGAATGGTCACCGCGCAAGGCCAGTTGTAGCTGGCGCTGACCGAGTTCACCGCGCGCCGCCGCAATATAGAGATCATCGGCCTTGGCAAAATCCATCTTGCGCGCCAAATCCTCGATATTGGCGCTGGTTTGGCCCGCACGCTGCAATTCCTTGGCAATGAGCGCGCGCCCTTCGCTCAAGGTTTCTTCCAGCGCCTGATGGGCAAACCAGTTGCGCACCTTGGTACGGGCGCTCTTGGTGTGGATGTAGCCCAGTGTGGGGTTGAGCCAGTCGCGCGACGGGCCGCCCAGCTTGACGGTGACGATTTCCACCTGCTGCCCGGTTTCCAGCGGCGTATTGAGTGGTACCAACTGAGCATCGACCTTGGCCCCCCGGCAGCGGTGGCCAAGATCGGTGTGCACCCGGTAAGCAAAATCCACCGGCGTCGAACCGGAGGGCAGATCGACCACCCGCCCCTGTGGCGTCATCACATAAATCGTTTCGTCGAGCGCCGCTTGTTTGTAATGCGTCACCCAGTCGGAGCTGGCGACTTCGTTTTTCCAGGTCAGTAGTTGACGCAGCCAGGCGATTTTTTCGTCGTAGGCATCTGCCCCCGGCGCTTTGGCACCTTCTTTGTAGCGCCAGTGTGCCGCCACGCCCAATTCGGCATGACCATGCATTTCGTGCGTGCGGATCTGGATTTCCAGGCTGCGCCCATCCGGGCAACGCACCGCGGTATGCAGCGAGCGGTAGTTATTGCCTTTGGGATTGGAGATGTAATCGTCGAATTCCTTGGGAATCGGCGTCCACAAATTGTGCACGATGCCCAAGGCGGTGTAACACTCCTTCACATCCTCAAGCACGATGCGCAGGGCGCGCACGTCATAAACTTCGGAAAACTCGACGCCCTTTTTGCGCATCTTGTTCCAGATACTGTAAATATGCTTGGGGCGGCCGTAAATTTCTGCCTTGTAAATACCCGAAGCGGCCAATTCCTCGCGCACGCGCAAAACCGCATTGGCGATGAATTCCTCGCGCTCGCTGCGTTTTTCATCGAGTTGCTTGGCAATCGAGCGATAAATTTCCGGATGAATGAAGCGGAAAGACAAATCCTCCAGCTCCCATTTCAACTCCCAGACACCCAAGCGGTTGGCCAGCGGCGAGTAAAGTTCCAGCGTTTCGCGTGCCACCTGAGTGCGCAGATCATCCGGATTGGCGGCATAAAAACGCAAGGTCTGCGTGCGGCTGGCCAGGCGTAAGAGCACGACGCGGATGTCTTCCACCATGGCGAGCAGCATTTTGCGCAAAACTTCCACCTGCGCCCGCATTTCTACCGGGTTGTTTTCCCCGGCTTCCAGATCAACCGCAACAAAACCTTTGCTGATCGGGCGTAAGCGATTCAAGCGATAAACGCCTTGCACCAGATGCGCCGCCGGCTTGCCGAAACGGGTTTCGATGTGGGAAAGCGCCTGTTCATCCTGCGCCGGGGCGGCAAAAAGCAGCGCGGCGATGCGTGATTCGACATCGAGCTCCAGCCCAGCGATGATCACCGCCATGCCCAGCGCATGCGACCAGATGCGTTCGCCACTCCCCAGCAAACGCTCGCCATAGACTTCCCAAGCATAGGTGACGGCAGCATGCAGGCGCTCGCTTTCAGCGGCAGTCAGCCCGGCCGAAAGCACGGTGAAAAACTGCTCGAAATCGCTTTGCGCGGCGACGGAATGAACGACGGAAACCATGGCGTAATTATACCGGCAAGGCGTCTTGGTCTACCCGGCCTCGGGCATAATGCGGCAACAATGCCTCAGTTCCTGAAAAACCCCTATCTGCTGCTCACCCTGACCGCGCTCTTTTGGTCCGGCAACATGGTGCTTGGGCGCGGCATCCGTGCCGATGTACCACCGCTGGCGCTGGCCTTCTGGCGCTGGTTGATCGCCTTCGTTCTGGTTCTGCCGCTGGCCCTGCCGCATCTGCGCGCACAATGGCCGCTTTTGCGCCGCGCCTGGAAACCGGTGCTGATTCTCGGCCTGCTCGGCGTTGGCGGCTACAACACCTTCGCCTATCTCGCCTTGCAAACCACCACGGCAACCAATGCCGTACTGCTCAACTCTTTCATCCCCATCGCCACCATGGCGATTAGCTGGGGTTTTCTCGGCAAACGTCTCTCGCCTCTGGCGAGCCTGGGCGTGGCGGTCTCCCTGGCCGGGGCGCTGACCATCGTGGCGCACGGAGAATGGAACACGCTCCTCAAGCTCTCGCTGAATCAGGGTGATTTGTGGATGTTGCTCGCCGTGCTCGTCTGGGCGCTGTACACCGTTGGCCTCGCCTGGCGGCCGGCCGGTATCGACCCCATGCTGCTCCTTGCCGCCTTCACCCTCATCGGCCTGGCTGCCCTGCTCCCGGCGTATGTGTGGGAAATGACACAGGGCCGGCATATCCAGCTGCACGCCGCTTCACTTGCTTCGCTCGCTTACGTCGGAATTTTTCCCAGCTTCATCGGCTATATTTTTTATAACCGGGGGGTGGCCGAAGTCGGTGCCAGCCGGGCAAGCTTGTTCATTCATCTGATGCCAGTTTTCGGCACCCTGCTCTCTGCCCTCTTTCTTGGCGAGCAAGCCGCGCTTTACCACTATGTCGGCATCGGCTTGATTTTCCTTGGCATTGGACTAAGTACGCGCCAATGAGCCTCTTCACGGCCCTCGCCCACTGGCTGGGCAAACGCCCGCAGCCCATTCCAGAAAAACTGTGGCGCGACACCTTGGGGCGCTATCCTTTTCTTGGCGCTCTCGATGACGAGGAAAAATCGCGCCTGAAAACTTTGTGCGAGGCTTTTCTCGCCGAAAAAGAATTCTCTGGCGCCGGGCACTTGCAACTGAACGACAAAATTTGCGTTGCCATTGCCGCCCAGGCCTGTCTGCCTATTCTAGAGCTGGGTTTAACGGCCTATCGCGACTGGGTGGGCATCGTGGTGTACCCGGACGAATTCATCGTCAAGCGCAGCGACATGGACGAGGATGGCATCGTGCACGAATACGACGACCTGCTCTCCGGCGAAGCCTGGGAAGGTGGGCCACTCCTCATTTCCTGGCGCGACGCCAAAATGGCCAGTGCCGACTACAACGTGGTGATTCACGAATTCGCCCACAAACTCGACATGCTCAATGGTGCCGCCGACGGCCTTCCGGCACTGCCCGCAGACTGGCGGGCAAAGGATTGGTGGCGCGATTTCACGCCCGCCTACGAAGATTTTTGTCGGCGTGTCGATGCCGGCGAAGACACTTGGATGGACCCTTACGCAAGCGAAGCGCCGGAAGAGTTTTTTGCCGTCAGCACCGAAGTATTTTTTGGTGCGCCGCATCAATTACACGCCAGCTACCCGGCACTTTACCGCCTGCTCGCCCGCTATTACCGACAAGACCCGCTGACACGGCGCGGCCAGGGCAATGCACCTGGCCCAACAAAATTTGCTGTATAAATCACCGTCAGCGCTGCAAATCGCTCTCGTCCATCACTCGTGGTGAAGGTGCAAAGCCTGCTGCTGCGCCGGATCGCACACATCCTGCAATTCCTCGCCGCGGTGAATCGGCGCAGCCTCGGCGCGGAAAATCTCACGCACGAAATTGGGCTGCGCGAGCAAGGCCTGGTGCGTTGCGCCGTTGTAGAGCTTGAGGTCGGACAAGGCGAAAGCGTGCAAACGGGCATCGATTTCAGCCGCCGACAAAGCTAGCGGATCCAGCGTGTCGGAGGCACTGGCCATGCACCACAGGGTGCCGTAAAGCGGCACATACTGCAGATAGGGGCGCACCACATTGAAGTTTGCCGCAAGCGAAGCATGGATGCACGCCATGGTGTCGGCACGATGGATGGGCGAGCCCAGATGCAGGGAGAGCACGCCCCCCGGATGCAAAATACGGCGGCAAGCGGCATAAAACTCGACGGTATATAACTCTGTCGCCGGACCGAAGGGATCGGTCAGATCAAGAATGATCTGGTCAAAACGCGACTCTCCCGCTTCGATCAAGGCGCGCGCATCCCCCAAACGAATCTCCAGGCGCGGATCATCGAAGGCGCCACGGTGAATTTCCGGCAACCAGCGGCGTGCGGTTTCGATGACCGCCCCATCCAGTTCAGCCAACACCACGCGCTGCACACTGGGGTATTTCAACAATTCTTCTGCCGCCCCACCGTCGCCGCCGCCGACGATCAAGGCCGAGCGCACATTTCCGTGGCTGACGGCAGGCAAATGCACCATCGGCTCATGATAAAAAAACTCGTCGCGCTCGGAGGTCATGAAACAGCCGTCGATACGCATCACCCGGCCAAACAGGGGGTTTTCAAAAATCTCGAGGTGCTGCCAGGGCGAATCGACCTGGGCCAACGTCTGCACATCGCGCAGGTAAAAGCCGAAATCCGTTGTCAGCTGTTCCAGGGCATAACGCGGCGCAGCCATCAGGCACGCTCGACGCGATGCAAATGCGGATCGGCCGGATTGAAGGCGGCCAAAATGGTGTCGAACAGTTTCTCCGCTTTCGGGCGGTTATTGGTCGAGTAATTGCACACATACACATCCAGCGTCACGTAACCCGCCTCCGGCCAGGTGTGGATGGACAAATGCGATTCCGCCAAAACAACCACGCCGGTCACGCCATCGCCTTCGCCAAAACTGTGAAAGAGACTGCCCACCGTGCTCAAACCTGCGTCTGCGACGCTGCGCTTGCAGAAATCTTCGAGCGCGCGCGCGTCCAGCATCAAGTGTTGCTCGCAACGACAGGCGTACAAATCACCAATCAAATGTAGGCCGGTCGCGCTACGGGTAATTTTGGCGGTGCTGGTGACAGCAGCGGAAATCGCGGGGGTATTCATGCGCTAGTCTCTCCCTGGTGTTGATCCAACGCGGCCTGCAAATCCTGCTCAAGCCGCTACCTGGGCCAGCGCCGCACAGAGCAGCGCATGCCAAAGAGTGACAAGGAGAAACATGCGCCGGCCTTTGCCGCGCCCTCGCTTCCCTTGTCCGCGCGCTTTGCGCACTCTTCAACACGCCAGGGTCACATAGAACAGCAATCTACCCGGCCGGCCGGGCGATTTTTCAAGCGCGCGATTATAACCTTAGCCGCGCGCCGGGATCAAAAACGGGGAAAAACCAAGCTGCGGCTTACTGCTCGACGAAAGCGCGCTCGATCACGTAATCGCCCTGTACGCCAATGTGCGGGGAAATCTCGAAACCGTAGCCGTTGAGCATCTCGGAGATGTCTTTCAGCATATGCGGGCTGCCGCAGATCATGCCGCGATCGGTCGCCGGGTCGAGCGGCGGCTCGCCAATATCAGCAAACAATTTGCCCGTGGTGATGAGTTCGGTCTGCCGGCCCTGGTTACGGAAAGGCTCACGCGTCACCGTTGGGTAATAAATCAGCTTGGCGCGCACTTCTTCGCCGAGAAATTCGTTATTCGGCAGTTCATTTTCGATGTAGTCACGATACGCGAGTTCGCTCACCCAGCGCACGCCGTGAATGAGGATGATTTTTTCGTACTGCTCGTACATCTCCGGGTCGTGAATCAAGCTCATGAAGGGGGCCAGGCCGGTGCCGGTGGCGAAAAGAAAAAGCCGCTTGCCCGGCTTCAGATCGCGCAAAACCAGGGTCCCGGTCGGTTTGCGGCTGACCAGCAACTCATCGCCCGGCTGCAAATGTTGCAGGCGCGAAGTCAGCGGACCGTCTTGCACCTTGATGCTGAAAAACTCCAGATGCTCTTCGTAATTTGGGCTGGCCACGCTGTACGCGCGCATCAAGGGTTTACCTTCAACACTGATGCCGATCATCACGAACTGCCCGTTGATGAAGCGCAGGGCTGGATCGCGTGTCGTGCGGAAGGAAAACAGGCTGTCATTCCAGTGATGAACGGAGGTGACAGTTTCACTGATAAAGGCGCTCATAGTACGGTTGGCTCAGGATGAAATACGAAAGGGCGCAAGGATAAAGCAAAACGCTTTATCAAGAAAACGGTTAATATCGATGAAACTTATAGATTTTGTCGATATGAAATACTCCTTGCGCCAGCTTGAAATTTTCGTCGCCATCGCCCGCGCGGAAAATGTTTCGCGCGCCGCGCAGCAGTTGAAACTATCGCAATCTGCCGCAAGCAGCGCCTTGGTTGAGCTGGAGCGCATGTTTGAACGCCCTTTGTTCGACCGCATCGGCAAATCGCTCCACTTGAATTCCACCGGGCGCGGCCTGCTCGACAAAGCCGAAGCCCTGCTCATTCAAGCCGGCGACATCGAAACCTATCTCTCCGGCGGTGGCCCCGGCCCCTTGGCCATTGGTGCAACACTCACCATCGGCAACTACCTCGCCACCCTGATCGTGGTCGAATACATGCGCCGCTACCCGGATTCGCCGGTGCGCCTGCAAGTGGCCAATACGGCAGCGATTGCCGAGCGCCTGCTGCGTTTTCAGTGCGATTTTGCCCTTCTCGAAGGTGAATTCAGTCATTCCGAGCTTTTATTGGAGCCTTGGCTGGCCGACGAATTGGTCATTTTCTGCGCACCGCAGCACCCACTGGCCACGGCAACGGCAGTCGATAACGCCACGCTGGCACGCCAGTTCTGGATTCTGCGCGAAGCCGGCTCCGGCACGCGCACCCGTTTCGAACAAGGCATACGCGGACAACTGCACGCCGTGCGGGCCGGGCTGGAGCTGGAACATACCGAAGCCATCAAACGCGCCGTGGAATCCGGCCTGGGCATCGGCTGCCTGTCACGGCTGGCTTTGCGTGAGGCTTTCCGGCGCGGCAGCCTGCAAGAAATTCCCACACCACAGTTTGATTTCAGCCGACAGTTTTATTTTGCCTGTCATGCCAGCCGCCGCGACAGTAACGCCAGCCGCCTGTTTCGCATCCTGTGCCGAGAAATGACAGAAAACACCGCCCACACGGCGCAAATTCAGCTGCCTTACATTCCCTGAGGTTTTTTGCGCCAGGAAAACGAAGCGCAGACCCGAATCAATCCGCCTGCCGTCCGTGTCGGGTGGGCTGCTGCGTGGCACTCAAAATACCGCGCAAGATATTGATTTCTTCACGTTCCAGCGCGGCACGACCAAACAAACGGCGCAATTTCGCCAACAAGCGCCCAGGCTGCTGCGGGTTGTAAAACCCGGTGTCCTGCATGATTTGCGTTAAATGGCTATATAAACCTTCGATTTCTGCGTGCGTGGCCGGCACACCATCCAGGGGCGTCACCCCGGCAGCGGGCAAAGGCGCAGCCCCGGCAAAAGCACTCATGCGGCACTCGTAACACAACAGTTGCACCGCAGCACCCAGATTCAAGGAACTGAATTGCGGATTCGTCGGAATCGTCACCGTCGCCTGACACTGCATGATTTCCTCATTGGCCAGACCACTGCTTTCATTACCAAACACCAAGGCCACCGGACCGTGCGTCGCGTAACGCAATAGCGCTTCAACCCCCGTGCGCGGCGTTCCAAGGCGCGGCCCCAGATCGCGCTGGCGCGCACTCAAGGCGAGCGAAAACACACAGGCCTCCAAGGCTTGCGCCAAACTATCCACCACGAGCGCTTTTTCCAGCACATCCACCGCACCGGTCGCCCGCGTCGATGCTTCTGAATCAGGGAAACGCTGCGGCCTAACCAGGCATAAATCGTGCAGGCCCATGGTTTTCATCGCCCGCGCCGCCGCGCCGATATTGCCGGGGTGGCTGGGACGACAGAGCACCACCCGGATACGGGATAACAGCGCATCAGGCTTCATGGTGTAAAATTCGCGCTTTCCAAAATTTGTATCCCTCGCCGCCGGCGAGCGATCGTTCTTTGCCAAATTGCCATGCATCCCATCATCAATATTGCCGTCAAGGCCGCGCGCCGTGCCGGGCAGATCATCAATCGCGCCTCCAACGACATCGACACACTGAAGGTCAGCAGTAAGCAGCCCAACGATTTCGTGACCGAAGTCGATAAAGCTGCCGAGGCGGCCATTATCGAGGTGCTGAGCGAAGCCTATCCGGCCTACGGCATTCTAGCAGAGGAATCCGGGGCTTCCCCGGCGCGCGATGGCAGCGATGGCGAATACCAATGGGTAATCGATCCGCTCGACGGCACGACCAATTTCATCCACGGCCTGCCGCAATATGCCGTTTCGATCGCCCTGATGCGTGGCAAAACCATCGAACATGCGGTGATTTTCGACCCCAATCGCAACGAGTTATTCACCGCCAGCAAGGGCGGCGGTGCCTTTCTCAACGACCGGCGTATCCGCGTTTCGCGCCGCACCCGTCTGGGCGAAGCCTTGATCGGCACGGGCTTTCCTTACCGCGAATTCGACAAGGTCGATTTGTACCTTTCCATTTTCAAGGAACTGGCCCAAAAAACCGCCGGCCAGCGCCGCCCCGGTGCCGCATCCCTCGATCTCGCCTATGTGGCCTGCGGCCGTTACGACGGCTTCTGGGAATTCGGCCTGGCCCCCTGGGACATGGCGGCCGGTGCCCTGCTCATTTCCGAGGCCGGCGGCTTGATCAGCGATTTGCGCGGCGAAGCGAATTACCTGGAAACCGGCAATGTCATCGCCGGTACGCCAAAAATCTTTTTGCCTTTGCTCAAGCTGATCGAAGAAAAATTGCCGGCCAATCTGGCGGGATAAAGAAAGCGCAAAAACACGGCGCTCGCCGGCGCTGACCCACTAAGCGTAAATGCTGTACGAAGAATTTCCCGGCGCGAACGCCGCAGTGTTTTCTATGCCACTGCCGGCCTGCGCCCGGTAAGCACGGATCGCTGCGGCATTTCCTGTTTTTTGCCCTGCCGGCTCATCAGCCCCCTGCCCTGCCGCTACCTGCCCTGCCGCTACCTGCCCTGCCCTTGCCTCCACCGGCTTTCCGCCAAGATCTTCAACATCTCCCGGGGCATCTTGCTCGCCCCCTTCTTTTTCGCGCACGGCAATTTCCTGACGCGCCTGGGCGGCCATTTGCGACGCTTGCGCGGCAACGCTGCGATCCTGCGGCGAAGGATCGGCGGGGGCCAGAGCGGCCGCTTGGATGCGCTCGGCACGGGCGATGGTTTCTTCTGGCGTGCGTCCCGGCGAAGTATCGATGCCGACCTCACCCGCCACCGCGTAATTCATGCCGTCCGGGCCGCGCGTATAGGTGTAACTCGCCCCCGAAGTCACCATGCCCGCCCCGGCCGCCATGTGCGCCATTTCATGCTGACGGACTTCGCGATCGATTTTTTGCAGTTTATCGACTTCCGCCTGCTGCTCAGCACTCAAACCCTCCCGGGTTTGCGCCTTATCTTCCTTTTCTTCCTTTTCTCCGGCAGACAAACGCCCGCGCCCCAACCCGTCTGCAGCTTGCGGCGTCCAGTATTTGTTGATCGAAGCGGAGGAAATCGAGTCCATTACCGGAAAAAATCTGCCCTCAGCGGGCGGCGATGACGATAACTGCATTCTAGACCATATCCGCCAACACGCCGGCCCGCGTATCCAGCATACACTTCTGCTAGAATGCGCCGAGAGACAAGGTCGTCATCACGATAACGCGCAGAGTGCACAACAATGACAACACCACAAGAATCGACCACTTTCATCATTATTGGCGTCACCAAAGAAGGCCGCAAATTTCGCCCCAGCGACTGGGCGGAGCGCCTGTGTGGCGTCATGTCGGCGTTTGGGGCCGAACGCAAGATGAAATATTCACCCTATGTCGGCCCCGGCGACTACAACGGCGACAAGGCCGTTTTCGTTGACGGCCGCCTTGGCGAAATTGAACCCATGGCCTATCGCTTCATGCTCAATTTCGCCCACGACAACGATTTGCAGATCATTGACGGGGTTTGCCCGATTACCGGCAAGCGTTAAAACAAGCGCCTCGACCGGGGTTTGTGTTCACCGTTCGTCCTGAATTGCTCGGAGAGCTTTGACAAGATCAAGACGAACGAAATTGCAAATGTTATCGAGCAAGATCGATACGCTCGCTCAGCAAGACAATCGAATTAACCAGCCGCTTCATACACCGACCTTAGCGATACTGAGCGCGATACTAAACGCTCAAACCTTCAGTGCCGCCGCCGCCATCGCGCCAATCACCCCAGGGTCTTCACCTATCGCCCGCCCCAGGACAAATTCAACGCCGGGCCACTCTTTCTCCAGCTCAGCGAACAAGCGCGGCAAATCGTACTGCAAGTGGCCGCCCTGGGCGATAAACAGCGGGGCAATGCGAATGCGCCGCGCCCCTTGAGCGATTGCCGCATGGACGCTATCGAGCAATTTGGGGGCGATGAAATCCATGAAGGCGAGGTCGACATACAAATCTTCCGCCATCGCCTGCACCTGCGCCTCAACTTGGCGTAGCGGTGCGGCCCAAGCCGGATCGCGGGCGCCGTGCGCAAAAAGTATCAGGGCCTCGCGCACGACTTATTTGACGACTTGCAGATAGGGGCGACCGCTCGGCGGACGCGGCGGCGGCTCATCCGGATCGGTATTTTCGTTACTCGCTGCCGATGCCGCGCCATCTTCAACCTCGAACGACATGCCGGCTCCGTTTTCGCGGGCGTAAATCGCCAGCACGCGATCGACCGGGATCGATAACTGACGCGGCGTGCCGGCAAAACGTGCCTGAAACTCGATGAACTCATTGCCCATCTGCAAGCGGTTACTCGCATCCGGGCCGATGTTGAGCACGATCTGCCCATCTTGCACATACTCACGCGGGGCCAGCGTGCGCTGGTCCACCTTGACTGCGATATAAGGCGTAAAACCGTTATCGCAGCACCATTCCCAGTGCGCCCGCAGCAGATACGGTTTGGTCGAAGGCAGTTCCATACGCTTACTTACGCATGGCTTTTTCAGAAGGCGTCAGCGCTTCGATGAAGCCTGGACGGCTGAAAATGCGTTCGGCGTATTTCATCAAAGGGGCGGCAGCCTTGCCCAGATCGATACCATAGTGATCCAGACGCCACAAAAGTGGCGCAATGGCCACATCCAGCATGGAGAATTCATCGCCCAACATGTATTTCTGCTTGCTGAAAATCGGCACGATTTCGGTCAGGCGCGCCTTGATTTCCTGGCGTGCCTTATCGGCGCCCTTGCCATTCTTTTCAAGAATTTCCATGTGCGAAAAAATTTCCCGCTCCATGCCGACCAGCAACTGGCGGGCGCGGGCGCGCATGATGGGGTCCGCCGGCATCAGCTGCGGGTGCGGGAAACGCTCGTCGATATATTCATTGACGATATTGGGTTCAAACAAAACCAAATCGCGTTCAGCGAGCACCGGCACCCGGCCATGCGGATTGACCGCGGCGATTTCATCGGCTTTGGAGAACAGATCAACATCGATAACCTGAAAATCCATGCCTTTTTCGTACAAAACGATGCGGCAACGGTGACTGAATGGGCAGGTTGTCCCAGAGTAAAGATTCATCATGATTTTTTGTCCTTAAAACGAGATTCGGCACCGCAGCCCGGAAAACCCGGAGCCGCGATGCCGTGGCGTGATCAGGAAAGGATTAGTGGATATCTTTCCAATATTCCTTCTTCAGCGCATAAGCAACGACGAAGAGCACGGCCAGGAAAGCCAGCACGATATAACCCAGCGTCTTGCGGTATTCCTGTTGCGGCTCGGACATCCACACCATGAAGCCGACCAGATCCGATACCGCCTTGTCGTACTCGGCCGCGCTCAGCTTGCCCGGAACGGCCAGGGACAGCTTGTGCGTGGTCGGATCCATCACCTGGGTGCCTTGCAATTCCCACAGCACATGCGGCATACCGACGGCTTCGAACGCCACGTTATTCCAGCCTGTGGGGCGCTGTTCATCCTGGTAGAAGGTGCGCAGGTAAGTGTAGAGCCAATCCGCACCGGCACCGGCATTACCGGCTTCGCCACGGGCACGGGCAACGATGGTCAGATCCGGCGGCATTGCACCGAACCACTTTTTCTGCTCATCGTGACGCGCAGCAACCATCATCAAATCACCGATTTTGTCGCCGGTGAACATCAGGTTTTCTTTCACTTGCGCTTCAGTCAAGCCCAGATCCATCAGGCTCTTGTAGCGAATGAAAGAGGCACCATGACAATTCAGGCAGTAATTCACGAACAGCTTGGCACCGTTTTGCAGCGCAGCCTTGTCGGACACCGTGCCCGGCCATTTGTCGAGGTGCACATTGCCTCCCGAAGCAAAGGCCAGAAGCGGCGCAAAAAATAGAGCGATCAGAAATTTTTTCATTTTATGCATCCTCTCACTTCGTGGTCACGCGCTCGGGAACCGGTTTGAACTTGTCCATCCGGGACCACCACGGCATACCGAGGAAGAAGGCAAAGTAGAACACCGTGCACACCTGCGAGACCAGTTCACCCATGGGCGACGGCGACAGGGTGCCGAGGTAACCCAGAATGAAGAAGCAGATCACGAACAGGGCAATCATCACCTTGGTGATCGGGCCGCGATAGCGGATCGAACGCACCGGGCTGCGATCCAGCCAGGGCAGGAAGGCAAAGATGACGACCGAGGCACCCATGGCAACGACACCCCAGAACTTAGCGTCGAGACCGAAGAAGTTCCAGACCATGGCACGCAGAATCGAGTAATACGGCGTGAAATACCAGACCGGCGCAATGTGATTCGGCGTTTTCAGCGGATCGGCCGGGTAGAAGTTCGGCGTCTCCAGGAAGTAGCCGCCGCCTTCCGGCGCGAAGAACATGATTGCCGAGAAAGCCATCAGGAAGACGACCACACCGACGATGTCCTTGACCGTGTAGTAGGGGTGGAAAGGAATGCCGTCGAGCGGGATGCCGTTGGCGTCCTTCTTTTCCTTGATGTCGATACCGTCCGGGTTGTTCGAACCGGTTTCGTGCAGCGCCAGAATATGGGCCGCGACCAGACCGATCAGGATCAGCGGGAAGGCAATGACGTGGAAGGAGAAGAAGCGGTTCAGCGTTGCGTCGCCGACCACGAAGTCACCCCGGATCAGAATGGACAGGTCATTGCCCACCACCGGAATGGCCCCGAACAGATTGACGATCACCTGCGCGCCCCAGTAGGACATCTGGCCCCAAGGCAAGAGGTAGCCAAAGAAGGCTTCACCCATCAGCACCAGGAAAATACCCACACCGAATAACCAGGTCAGCTCGCGCGGTTTGCGGTAAGAACCGTAAATCAGACCACGGAACATGTGCAGATAAACGACGATGAAGAAGGCGGAAGCCCCGGTCGAGTGCATGTAACGGATGATCCAGCCGCCCGGCACGTCGCGCATGATGTACTCGACGGAAGCGAAGGCTACCGGCACACCAGCGGCGTTGAGCGAGCCGTCCGGCTTGTAGTGCATGACCAGGAAAATACCGGTGACGATCTGGATGACCAGCACCAGGAGGGCCAGCGAACCGAAGAAGTACCAGAAATTGAAGTTTTTCGGCGCGTAATACTCGGACAAATGCCCTTTCCACATGGAGGTTGCCGGGAAACGTGCATCCACCCACTCCAGAACGTTACCGCCCAAGGAGCCGTCCGACTTGTATTTTTCGTAAGTTCCACCCGCCATGATCATGCCCCCTTCTTGTCTTCGCCGATCAGGATGCGCGTATCGGTCAGATACACGTGCGGCGGGACTTCAAGATTGGTTGGTGCCGGCTTGGCCTTGAAGACGCGGCCGGCAAAGTCGAAGGTCGAACCGTGGCAGGGGCAGAGAAAACCGCCCAGCCAATCACCGCCCATGCCTTCTTCGTTACCCGTTTTGAACTTATTCGACGGCGAGCAACCCAGGTGGGTACAAATCCCCACGACCACCAGAATTTCGGGCTTGATCGAACGCGTCGCATTGGCCGCGTAAGTCGGCTGCTGCGTGGCGACTTCCGATTTTGGATCAGCCATTTGCCCATCCAACTTGGGCAAGGTATCCAGCATGGCCTGGGTGCGGTTGATGATCCACACCGGCTTGCCACGCCATTCGACGGTCATCATCTGACCGCTTTCCAGCTTGCCAATATCGGCTTCGACCGGTGCACCGGCTGCCCGGGCACGCTCAGATGGAAGCAAGCTGGACACGAACGGCACCAAAGCGCCCACCGCGCCAACACCCCCGACGGCCGCCGTAGCGACGACTAAACGCCGCCGACCGCAGTCCATCTTCCCTTGATTGCTCATAACGCTGACCCCTAAAGGAATTGAATGGGTAAAAAAACAAAGGCGGAATTATAAGGCAAGGCCGCCGTCGATAGAAGATGTAATTTTTCTTATATTTCAACCAGACGCCGCCGCTCCCGCAAGGCTTGCGCCAAAGTACCGCTGTCGACGAACTCCAACTCGCCGCCCACCGGCACACCGCGTGCGATACGCGTCACGCTGATGGCGTGCGCCTTGAGCATTTCACTCAAATAATGCGCGGTCGCTTCGCCTTCATTGGTGAAATTGGTGGCCAGCACCACTTCCTTGACCACACCATCGAGCGCACGCGAGAGCAAAGCTTCCAAGCCAAGCTGGCGCGCACCCAGACCATCGAGCGGGGAAATACGCCCCATCAGCACGTAATACAAGCCGTTGTAAGCGTGCGTTTGCTCCATCATGTTCAGATCGACGGGGGTTTCGACCACGCACAAGAGACTAGAATCCCGGTGCGGCGAGGCGCAACATTCGCATAGCTCAAGCTCCGTCCAGGTATTGCAGCGACGACATCGATGCACGACGCAAAGGGCACGCCCCAGCGCCTTTTCCAGGCGCTGCGCCCCTTCGCGATCATGTTGCAAGAGGTGGTAGGCCATGCGCTGCGCCGATTTTGGCCCGACCCCCGGCAAACAGCGCAAAGCCTCCGTCAATTCGACGATGCTGCTGGTCGGCACGTCAGAAGGGCAGCTTGAAACCCGGCGGCAAATTCAGACCGGAGGTAAAACCGGCCATTTTTTCCTGACTGAGCGCCTCGCCCCGGCGCACGGCATCATTGACCGCTGCCGCCACCAAGTCTTCGAGCATTTCTTTATCGTCGAGCACGGAAGGATCGATGCTGACCCGGCGCACATCGTGGGCGCAGGTCATGATGACCTTGACCATGCCGGCACCGGATTGCCCTTCGACCTCCAGTTGCGCCAGCTGATCCTGCGCTTTTTTCATGTTTTCCTGCATCATCTGCGCCTGCTTCATCAGGCCACCCAAACCACCTTTGATCATTTACATACTCCGTCAATCGATCGGTTTAATGGAAGCTTCTACAACCTTGGCAGCGAATAAATCGGCCACTTCGCGTACAAAATCATCGTTCTTGATCGCCGTTTCCGCCTGCGCCTGCCGCTCCTGGCGCTGACGGCCCTGGGCGGCAGCCGGCGTTTCACCCAGCGCCTCGCCCGCTTCAATCGTCAGAATGAGGGGGCGTCCAAAATGCGCCGCCAGTGCCTGCTGCAATTTTTCCGGGTTCGGCTTCATCTGCAAGTGCGAAAACTCGGCGGGCAGACACAGACGGCACTGGCTTTCACTTAATTCACGCAGCTCACAGTGTGCTGCCAAAGTGCGCACCAAACCGCTGATGGGCAACACAGTCAGTAAATTTGGCCAATCCTGCGCCAAACCACCTGGCGCTTGCCCGGCGGCAGCGGCCTGCGCCGGAGCCGCGAGCTCTGGCTGTTCATCAACAGCTACCGTTGCGGGCGGCGTCACAGGAGGCGAAATGGACGGCGGCGTGGGCGGCGAAGGCGCTTGCGCTGCAAGCGGCGCAACAGCCGATGCCGCACCAACTCTGGTGGCCGTATCGGGAGCGGCGCTCATCGATGGGCGTGCCGGTACTGCTGCCGCCCGAGAGTTCTGCGGCGCGGCAGGCGGCGGTCGATAGGCCGCGACGATATCGCCCACGCTGCGCGGTCGGAAAGTATGCAAACGCAACAAGGTCATCAGAAAACCGGCGTATTCGTCCGGGGCGAGCGAGAGTTCGCTGCGCCCGACGGTGACGATCTGGTAGGCCAGCTGAATGAATTCAGGATGCAAAGCTTCCGCCAGCGCCTGGGTCCGCACCCGGTCGGGGTCATCTTCGTCGGCCGCCGTCGGCACACACTGCAATACCTGAATGCGCGTCAAAAGTGCCGCCAGCTCCTGCAAGGCGACGGCAAACGACAGCCCGCGCTGGGCAAGATTCGACGCCACTTGCAACAAACCTCCGGCATCGGCAGCGTGCAGCGCTTCCAGAATGGTAAACAAATGATCTTGGTCGACACTGCCCAGCATGCTGCGCACCTGCGCCTCGTCGACCTGACCGACACCGTGCGCAATCGCCTGATCGAGCAAGGACAAGGCATCGCGCATGCTGCCGCCGGCCGAACGAGCAATCAAACCGAGCGCCGCCGGCTCGCTGACAATGCCTTCCATCTGCAGGATATGCGCCAGATGCCCGGCAATCGCCGGCACCGGCATCTGCTTGAGGTTAAATTGCAGGCAGCGCGACAACACGGTGACCGGGATTTTTTGCGGATCGGTCGTCGCCAAAATGAATTTGACGTGCTCGGGCGGCTCTTCCAAGGTCTTCAACATCGCGTTGAAGGCCGAGGTGGACAGCATATGCACCTCATCGATCACATACACCTTGAAGCGCCCGCGCGTCGGCGCATAGGTGGCGTTTTCAAGAAGCTGACGCATCTCATCGACACGGGTATTGGTCGCCGCGTCGACTTCCAGCAGATCGATGAAACGCCCGGCATCGATTTCCTGGCAGGCGCTGCACTGGCCGCAAGGCAGCGCGGCAATGCCGGTTTCGCAATTCAATGATTTGGCGAGGATGCGGGCGATGGTGGTTTTTCCCACCCCGCGCGTGCCAGTGAAAAGATAAGCGTGATGCAGGCGCTGTTCGGTCAGCGCGTGGGTCAGCGCACGCACCACGTGCTCCTGGCCGACCAAAGTCGAGAAGTTGCGCGGCCGCCACTTGCGCGCGAGAACCTGATAACTCATGCGCCTCACATCAAAGCAGAAAATGAAAGTGGCGAGCCTAACCCCCGGCACTTGCAGTTAATGGCTGTGGCTGCTTCCTTCCGGACCTGACCAGGTTCACCACCCTGCAATGCGGGGAGACCCGCCGGCGCGAATCATAGCACAGGCCCTGCCTTTACCGAATTCTTTACCGAATTTTGTTGGCGATTTTTATGTGCAGCGCGCAGCAAAAACGCCGATGCCCCGCACAGGCGGGGCATCGGCAGCTGGTTTATTGAGTTACTACGTGATCAAAGCGACGTCATCAAGGCGTAAGCGCACAGGGTCATGATCACCTGCGGGAAGATCCCCAGCAAGGCCACCGCCACACCGTTGGCCGAAAGGAGCAGGCGCAGATGCAGACCGGCCTCGATCGGTGCTTCGCTTTCCGGGGCGTCGAAATACATCAGCTTAACGACACGCAGATAGTAGAACGCGCCAATCAGGGAGAAAATTACCGCAACAATCGCCAACCAGATTTCGCCCGTGGCAACCACTGCCTGCAAGACCGAGAATTTGGCGAAGAAACCAATGAAGAAAGGTACGCCCGCCATGGAGAACATGATCATCAGCATGATCGCCGCAAACCACGGACTGCGCTTATTCAAGCCTTTGTAATCATTCAACTCTTCCGCCTCGAAGCCGGCACGCGACATGAGCAGAATGACGCCGAAAGCACCCAATGTCATCAGCACATAGGCGATGACGTAGAACATCGCCGAGCTATAGGCATTCAAGGCATAACGCGGGTCGCCGCTGACCACCCCGGTAACGATGCCCAGCAGCATGAAACCCATGTGCGAAATTGCCGAATAGGCCAGCATGCGTTTGATGTTGCTCTGCGCAATGGCGGCCAGATTGCCAATTGCCATCGACAACACCGCCATGATGATGAGCATGGCTTGCCAATCCTGTGCGAGCGGCAGCAAACCGCTCACCAAAAGGCGCATGACCAGAGCAAAGGCGGCAAACTTGGGCGCAGAGCCGATCAGCAGGGTAACGGGCGTCGGCGCGCCATGATAGACGTCAGGGATCCACATGTGGAAAGGCACCAAACCCAGCTTGAAGGCCAAACCGCTGACCAGAAAGACCAGGCCGAAGACCAGCACCGTGCGATTACCGTCCGCTGCGCCAAAGGATTGAGCGATTTCGGAAATTTCCAGGCTGCCGGTTGCGCCGTAAATCATCGACATGCCGTAGAGCAGCAGGCCAGAAGCCAGAGCACCCAGCACGAAATACTTCATCGCCGCCTCGGTCGCGCTCAAGGAATCGCGGTTCATTGCCACCAGGGCATACAACGACAGCGACAACAGTTCAAGACCGACATACACGGTGATGAAATTATTGGCTGAAATCATCACCATCATGCCCAGAGTCGCCATCAGGGCGAGAACGTAGTACTCCCCTTTGTTCATCTCCGGGCGCTCGAGCAGGTAAGTGCGCGAGTAAAAGAGCACGACGATCATGGTCAGATAAACGAAGATCTTGAGCAGGTCCGCCAGGCTGTCATCGACAAAGGTGTTGCTAAAGCTGTACACCACGCCCGGTGTGCTGGTATAGACCTGCAAGAAAGCGCAGCCCAGCAGGGTCAGTTGGGCCAGCCAAAAAGCGAGCGAGTGGCGCGCATCCTTGGCAAACAAGTCGATCATCAGGATGAGCATGGCCAGGGTGGCCAGGAACATTTCCGGCGCCGCCGGCAGAAAATCAGGAATCGCGAAATTTTCGAACATGACGGCTACCGTTTATTGAATCTTGCTGACGGCGACATGGCGCAGCAGGTCGTTGACCGAGGTGTGCATGACTTCGGTGAAAGGCTGCGGATACAAACCCATCCACAGGGTACACAAGGCCAGCACAGCGAGAATCAGGAATTCGCGCCCACCGATATCGGTCAATTCCTTGACGTGGTCGTTGGCGACATCGCCAAAAATCACCCGTTTATACATCCACAGCGAATAAGACGCGGCAAGAATCAGCGAGGTTGCGGCAAGGAAAGCCACCCAGAAATTGAATTTGACGGCAGCCAGAATGATCATGAACTCGCCCACAAAGCCAGAAGTTGCCGGCAAACCAGCATTAGCCATGGTGAACAACATGAAGAGCGCGGCAAATTTCGGCATGGTATTGACCACACCGCCGTAATCGGCAATTTGGCGGCTATGCACACGGTCGTACATGACACCGATACAGAAGAACATCGCGCCCGACACGAAGCCGTGGGAAATCATCTGCACCAGCGCACCTTCAACGGCGAGCGGGCTGAACATGAAGAAGCCCAGGGTGACGAAACCCATGTGCGCCACGGAAGAATACGCCACGAGTTTTTTCATGTCAGCCTGAATGATCGCTACCAGACCGATGTACACCACTGCAATCAAGGAAAGCGTGATGATCAAGCCGGCCAGCTCATGCGAAGCATCCGGGGCAATCGGCAGTGAGAAGCGCAAGAAACCGTAGGCACCGAGCTTCAGACCGATCGCCGCCAGCACGATGGAGCCGCCGGTCGGCGCTTCGACGTGGGCATCCGGCAACCAGGTATGGACCGGCCACATCGGCACCTTGACGGCAAAGGCGACCAAGAAAGCAAGGAAAACCCAAATCTGCGGTGTCAGATCGAGCGGCAACTGATGCCAGTCGAGAATCGAAAAGCTGCCGCCCGACTTGAAAAACAGATACATCTGGGCAACCAGAAAGAGGAGGGAGCCAAACAGGGTGTAAAGAAAGAACTTGATTGCCGCATAGACGCGGTTCGGGCCACCCCAAACGCCGATGATCAGGTAAAGCGGAATCAGCGAAGCTTCGAAGAAAACGTAAAAGAGAATACCGTCCAGGGCGGTAAAGATGCCGTTCATCAAACCCGACATGATCAAGAAGGCCGCCATGTATTGCGCCACCTTGGTTTGAATCACTTCCCAGCCGGCGGCCACGACAATGATGGTGATGAAGGCATTCAAAACCACAAAGAGCATGGAAATACCATCAACGCCCAAGTGGTAATTGATGTTGAAGCGAGGAATCCAGGTATGCAGTTCGACAAATTGCATGCCGGAGTGCGCAACATCAAAACCTGTCCACAGCGGGATGGTCACGAGGAAGCCGGCAACGGCACCCAGTAAGGCCAGCATCCGGGCCAGCGGAGCATTACGGTCGCCTCCGGTCATCAAGACGATGACGCCGGCCAAAATAGGCACCCAGACGGCGAGAGAGAGCAGCGGGTAATTCGACATGTTGTTCCTTGCTTTTCTGCGAACGTTTCAGCTTATACGCGGTTCAACCACAGCGTCATCAGCGCCAGGAGGCCAATAATCATCGTGAAGGCATAGTGATAGACATAGCCCGTCTGGAACAAGCGGCTGATGGTAGCCACCCAACCAACCAGCTTGGCCGAACCGTTGATGATGAGTCCGTCGATCAAGCCGACATCACCGCCACGCCACAGCGCCTTGCCCAAAACTCGGGCTCCGCCGGCAAAGACGAATTCGTTGATCTTGTCGAAGTAGTATTTGTTTTCCAGAAGCTCATAGACCAGGCCAAAGCGGCGCTGGATGGCTGCCGGGATATCCGGGCGTTTCATATAGAAAAACCAGGACAAGACCACCCCCGCCAGCGCCAGATAGAACGGCGGCGTCGAGAAGGCGTGCAGGCCCATCGCGGCCGCGCCGTGGAAATGCTCGAGGAACTGCGCCAGCGCCGGATGCGCAGCGGCGTCGACGTAAATCACATCCTTGAAATACTCCCCGGCGACCATCGGGCCGATCCCGATATAACCAATGATCACCGACGGAATCGCCAGCAGCACCAGCGGCAGGGTCACCACCCAAGGCGTTTCGTGCGGCTTCTGACCGGGGGCCAGGCCGTGGTGGTGGTCGTGCGAGGTTTCTTCGTCATCGTGATCACCGTGATGGTCATGATGATCCCCCTTGCCGAAACGCTCCTCGCCATGGAAGACCAGGAAATACATACGGAAGGAATAGAAAGCAGTGACGAAAACACCGGCCAGCACAGCAAAATAAGCGAAACCAGAACCCGGAATATTGGAGAACTTCACCGCCTCGATAATCGAGTCTTTGGAGTAGAAACCCGCCATGAACGGGGTGCCGATCAGCGCCAGCGAGCCAATCAAGGAGGTAATCCAGGTTATCGGCATGTATTTGCGCAGCCCGCCCATGTTGCGGATGTCTTGATCGTGGTGCATGCCAATGATCACGGAGCCGGCGGCAAGGAAGAGTAGCGCTTTGAAGAAGGCGTGCGTCATCAGGTGGAAGATGGCCACCGAGTAGGCGGACGCACCGAGGGCAACCGTCATGTAGCCCAGCTGCGACAGGGTCGAATACGCCACCACGCGTTTGATGTCGTTCTGGATGATGCCGAGAAAACCCATGAACAAGGCGGTAATTGCCCCGATCACGATAACGAAGGAGAGTGCCGTGGTGGACAATTCAAACAACGGCGACATGCGCGACACCATGAAGATGCCGGCGGTCACCATGGTTGCCGCGTGGATCAGCGCCGAAATCGGCGTCGGGCCTTCCATGGAGTCCGGCAGCCAAACGTGCAATGGCACCTGCGCCGATTTACCCATGGCGCCGATGAACAGGCAGATACAGGCAACCGTCATCAAAGACCATTCTTGCGCACCCCAGATGTTGATGGTGGTGTTGGCAAAGTCCGGTGCCTGCTTGAACACTTCGGCGTAATCGAGCGAGCCAAAGTGGGCCAGAATCAGGCCAATACCGAGAATGAAGCCAAAGTCACCGACACGATTCACCAAAAAAGCTTTCATGTTGGCGAAAATCGCCGTCGGCCGCGTATACCAGAAACCGATCAGCAGATAGGACACCAGGCCCACCGCCTCCCAACCGAAGAAAAGCTGCATGAAATTATTGGCCATCACCAGCATCAGCATGGAGAAGGTAAACAAGGAGATGTAGCTGAAAAAGCGGTTATAGCCCGGGTCTTCCTGCATGTAACCGATAGTGTAGATATGCACCATCAAAGACACGAAAGTCACCACCAACATCATGGTGGCGGTCAGGCTGTCGATCAGAAAACCCACTTCGAAGTGATAGTCCCCGCTCGTCATCCACTGATAGACCGGGCCGTTATAGGTGTTGCCGGCCATGACGTCCTGGAAGATCAACACGGACGCGCCAAAAGCGGTCGCCACGCCGAGGATGGTTGCCGTATGGGCAAGCCAGCGCGGAATCACGCGGCAGAACAGACCGGCAATGATGGAACCCAGCAAGGGCGCCAGCGGAACGAGAAGATAGAGCGATTTCATGTCCATGTTTAACCCTTCAGGCTGCCCAGGTCATCCACATGGATGCTCTTGAGATTGCGGAACAAGACGATCAGTATGGCCAGGCCAATCGCCGCTTCGGCCGCAGCCACGGCGAGAATGAAGAAAACGAAAACCTGCCCGTTGAGATCCCCGAGGAAATGAGAGAAGGCCACGAAATTCATATTCACCGCGAGCAACATCAGTTCGATCGACATCAGAAGCACGATCAGATTCTTCCGGTTGAGGAAGATACCGACCACGGCAATGGCGAACAGAATCGCGCCGAGAATCAGGAAATGGGAAAGAGTCAGTGTCAGCATGGTTATCCCGGATTAATCTTTTTCAACCGGCATCTGCAGGACGTGCACACGGTCCTGGGCCTTGACGAAGAGCTGCGTGCTCGGATTCGGCACCTTGGAACGCTTCGGTCCGCCACGGAAAGTGAGCACCACGGCGGCGATCATCCCCACCAGCAAAATGACGGCGGCGAGTTCAAAGGCAAAAACATAATCCGTGACGAGCAGGGCACCCAGTTCGCGGGTATTGGAAATCCCCGGCTCAACCGCCGCTTCGGCCAGCGGTGCCTGGAAATATTTGCTGCCCAGCACGAGGCCCATCTCCAGCACCATCACCAGACCGACCATGGCCCCCAGGGGGAGATAGCGCCAAAAACCTTGACGCAGCTGGTCAAAGTTCAAATCGAGCATCATCACCACGAACAGGAACAGCACCATCACCGCGCCGACATAGACCACGATCAAGGCGATGCCGAGAAACTCGGCCTGCAGCATGAGCCACAAACCGCCGGTGGTGAAAAAAGCCAGCATCAGGTGCAGCACGGCCGTCACCGGATTGCGCGCGGTAATCACGCGCAGGCCGGCATAGATCAGGATGGCCGAAAGAAACAGGAAAACTACGGTTTGAAATTCCATCACATGCCCCTGTCAGCGGTAGGGCGCGTCGAACGCGCGGTCTTCGGCGATTTGTGCTTCGTAGCGCTCGCCATTGGCCAGCAGCATCTCTTTGGTGTAATAGAGATCGCCGCGCTTCTCGCCGTGGTATTCGAAAATGCGGGTTTCGACCACCGCATCGACCGGGCAGGCTTCTTCACAGAAACCGCAGAAAATGCACTTGGTCAGATCGATGTCGTAGCGCGTGGTGCGGCGCGAACCATCGTCGCGCGGCTCGGCCTCGATAGTGATCGCCATGGCTGGGCAAATGGCTTCGCACAGCTTGCAGGAAATGCAGCGCTCTTCGCCGTTCGGATAGCGGCGTAAAGCATGCAAACCACGAAAACGGACGCTTTGCGGCGTTTTTTCCTCAGGATATTGCACGGTAATCTTGCGGGCGAAGAAATACCGCCCCGTCACCGCCATGCCTTTCAACAGCTCTTTGAGGAAGAGGCTGCCGAAGATTTCCTTCATCGAACCCATGCTTCTCTCCTCAATTCCAGATGGTCAGCGGTGAAATCATCCACGCGCCAACGATGATGACCCAGAAGAAACACAGCGGCAGGAAGACTTTCCAGCCCAGGCGCATCAAAAGGTCGTAACGGTAACGCGGGAAGGTGGCGCGGAACCACAGGAAGAGGAAGAGGATGAAGACCATCTTGGCAAACATCCACCAGATGCCATCGGGCAGAAAGCCCACCGGTGACAGCCAGCCACCCAGGAAAAGAAGCGTGGTCAGCGCGGCGACCAGAATCATGTTGGCATATTCAGCCAAGAAGAAGAGCGCGAAGGCCATGCCCGAGTATTCGACGTGGAAGCCGACGATTTCCGATTCGCCTTCGGCCAGGTCAAACGGCGCGCGGTTCAGCTCCGCCGTACCGGAGATCAGATAGACGAGGAACATCGGCAAGAGCGGCAGCCAGTTCCAGGAAAGGAAACCCAAGCCCCAATCAGCAAAACGCCCTTCTGCCTGACCTTGAACGATATCGACGAAATTCAGGCTGCCCGCGATCATCAAAACGGTGATCAAGGCAAAGCCCATGGCAATTTCGTAGGAAATCATCTGCGCGGCAGAGCGCATGGCCCCCAGGAAGGCGTATTTCGAGTTGGAGGCCCAACCCGAAAGAATGATGCCGTACACCCCGATCGAGGTCATGGCCAGAATGTAGAGCAGGCTCGCATCGATGTTGGCCAGCACCAGGGTATCGGTGAAAGGCACCACCGCCCAAGCCGCCAGCGCCGGCGCGATGGCCAGCATCGGCGCAATGATGAAGACTGCTTTGGAAGAGTTGGTCGGCACCACCACTTCTTTGAGCAAAAGCTTCAAACCGTCGGCAATCGGCTGCAACAGCCCCCACGGCCCCACCCGGTTGGGGCCGATACGCACGTGCATGTAACCGATAACCTTGCGCTCGAACCAGGTCAGATACGCCAAGCCCAGCATCAGAGGCGCAACGATGCAAACAATTTTGAGTAAGGTCCATACCGCCGGCCAGGCACCACCGAACAGACCTTGTCCGAAATTCATCAGGGCATCCATTTATGCACGCTCCACAGAGATTTCGCCGAACATCGCACCCAGTGTTGCTGTGCTTGCATGCGCTGCAGCCACACGCAAACACTGATCCGGCACGGCGGCATCGAGGGCGACGGTGAGGACAGCCGAACCGCTGCCCTGACTGACTTTGGCTTGCGCACCAACAGTCAGCCCAAGCTGCGCCAGCGTCTGCGCGTTTGCTCGCAGCTGTGGTGCGCGGGCGTCCGCCGTCTTTTGCAACGCCGGCGCGCGACGTGCCATGGCATCAGCAAAGTGAATCGGCACATCGGCAATACGCTGCAAAGCCGGCGATTGCGCGGCCGGCAACTGGATCGCCACGCCGTTCAAGGCGTTATCCAGACCGGCGGCAAACTCGACACCGGCTTGCTTGAGCGCTATATCACGCACCTCTTCGCTGGTTTGATAATCAAACCCTGGCAAATTCAACACGTTACCCAAGACACGCAAGAGCTTCCAGGCTGGACGAGTTTCGCCGCGCGGTTTAACGACACCATTGAAAGACTGCACACGGCCCTCGATATTGACGAAGGTGCCGGCGGTTTCGGTATAGGGCGAAATCGGCAGAATCGCGTCGGCGTACTGCAAAGCAGCTTCGCTTTTGAAAGGCGACAGGGAAACCACGAAAGCGGCTTGTGCCAGTGCCGCCATGGCCGCCTGCGGATTGGCGCAATCCAGCTCCGGCTCCACGCCCAGGAGGACATATCCCTTGCGCGGTGCTTCGAACAGGCTGCGCGCATTCGCGCCACCTTGCAACAGACCGCTCAAATAGCCGCCCACGGTGTTGGCCGCTTCGCCGAGGAAACCCACCGTAGCGCCCGTGATACGGCCCAACTCGAGCGCCAGGCGATGAATTTGCGCGGCATCCGGCGATTGGGTGGCGACATTGCCAAGGAAAATTGCTTTTTTCTCGCCCGCCAGCAGGCTCTCTGCCATTTTGCGGCAGCCTGCGCATGCGGCAACATTTTCCAGACCGGCCGGAATCGCCTCACCCTTGGCTTCTGCGGCGGCGCGCACGACACCAGCCAGTGCGCCAAGCAGTTGGGCAGGGGCGACCGTCTTTTGTGCATGCAAGGCAATCAGCGGATCATCGGCCGTTACCGAGAGCAGACTGACGGCAGTATCTTTCTTCGCCGCTTGCCGCAAACGCTGGGCAATCAGCGGATGATCCTTGCGCAGGAAGGAGCCGACCACCAAGGCGGCATCGAGCGTTTCGATCGCGGCCAGAGGTAGGCCCAACCACGGCGCGCCGGCACGCTGGGTATCGGCCGAAAAATCGCTCTGACGCAAGCGGAAATCAGTGTTTTTGCTGCCCAATCCTTGCATGACCTGGGCCAGCAGATACATTTCTTCCAAGGTCGAAGATTGCGCCGCCAGTGCCGCCAGCGCGTCGCCGCCGTGTTCGCGGGCGATGTCTTTGAGCGCATGCGCCACGTAATCGAGCGCCACGTTCCAATCCACTTCCTTCCATTCACCGCCCTGCTTCACCATGGGTTTGGTCAGGCGCGCTTCGGAATTCAATGCTTGATAGGCGAAACGTTCCTTATCGGAAATCCAGCATTCATTAACCGCTTCGTTTTCGCGCGGCAGAACGCGCATCACGCTGTCGTGCTTGACCTGCACGACCAGGTTGGCCCCCACGGAGTCGTGTGGGCTGATCGATTTGCGGCGCTGCAATTCCCAGGCGCGCGCCGTGTAGCGGAAAGGCTTGGAGGTGAGCGCGCCGACCGGGCAGAGGTCGATCATGTTGCCGGAAAGCTCGGAATCCACCGAACGGCCGACGAAGGTCATGATTTCAGCATGCATGTTGCGATTGGCCATGCCCAGTTCCATCACCCCGGCGATTTCCTGACCAAAACGTACGCAGCGCGTGCAGTGAATGCAGCGGCTCATTTCTTCCATGGAAATCAGCGGCCCGACATCCTTGTGAAAAACGACACGTTTTTCTTCGGTATAGCGGCTTTGCATCGGCCCATAACCGACCGACATATCCTGCAACTGGCACTCGCCGCCTTGGTCGCAAATCGGGCAATCCAGCGGGTGGTTGATGAGCAGGAATTCCATCACGCCTTTTTGCGCCTTGACGGCGAGATCGGAGTGAGTGAATACCTTCATCCCGTTGGTGACCGGCGTCGCGCAAGCCGGCAAAGGCTTCGGCGCTTTTTCGACTTCGACCAGACACATGCGGCAGCTCGCCGCGATGGAGAGTTTTTTGTGATAGCAAAAGTGCGGGATATACACCCCCAGCTGCTGCGCGGCATCCATCACCGTGCTGCCTGCGGGTACCTGCCCCTTCTTGCCGTCGATTTCGATATCTAGCATGTCGCTACCTTGTAGCCAGTTTTCTTAACAAATCAGGTGATTAGCCCGGAATTTTGTGGAACCCGCTGCCTGCCCACTGCACATCTTTGGGCACCAGACAGGTTTTGTGTTCAATGTGATGCTCGAATTCAGCGCGGAAATGCTTGATGAAGCTCTGCACCGGGAAAGCCGCGGCATCGCCCAAGGCACAAATGGTGCGCCCGGCGATGTTACCCAGCACGCTGTTCAACAAATCCAGATCTTCTGGCTTGCCGCGCCCATTTTCGATACGTTGCACCACCTTGTACATCCAGGCCGTGCCTTCGCGGCAAGGCGTACATTGCCCGCAGGATTCTTCATGGTAGAAGTAAGACAGACGTTCTAGCGCTTTGACCATGCACACCGTTTCGTCCATCACGATGACCGCGCCAGAACCCAGCATCGATCCGCCTTTGCTGATCGAGTCGTAATCCATGGTGCAATCCATGATGACCTCGGCCGGCATGACCGGGGCCGAGGAGCCGCCTGGAATCACCGCCTTCAGCTTGCGCCCGCCGCGCATGCCGCCGCACATTTCGAGCAGCTTGGAGAACGGCGTGCCGAGCGGAATCTCGTAGTTGCCGGGGCGATTGACGTGGCCGGACACCGAGAAGAGCTTGGTGCCGCCGTTGTTCGGTTTGCCCAGATTGAGGTATTCCTCGCCGCCCATGTTCAAAATGAAAGGGATGGAAGCGAAGGTTTCCGTATTGTTGATCGTGGTCGGCTTGCCGTACAGACCAAACGAGGCCGGGAACGGCGGCTTGAAGCGCGGCTGGCCTTTTTTCCCCTCGATCGACTCGAGCAGGGCGGTTTCTTCGCCACAGATGTAAGCGCCGTAACCATGGTGCGCGAACAGCTCAAAACCAAATTCCGTGCCGAGAATCTTCTGGCCGAGCAAGCCGGCGGCGCGGGCTTCGTCCAGCGCTTCTTCAAAACGCTTGTAAATCTCCCAGATTTCGCCATGCACATAGTTGTAGCCACGCGTGGCCCCCATGGCAAAGCCGGCGATGATCATGCCTTCGATGACGGCATGCGGGTTGTAGCGCATGATGTCGCGGTCTTTGAAGGTACCCGGCTCGCCTTCGTCGGTGTTACAGACGACGTATTTGTCGCCCGGGAAGGAGCGCGGCATGAAAGACCATTTCAGACCGGTCGGGAAACCCGCGCCGCCGCGACCGCGCAGCACCGATTTCTTCACTTCGCCGATCACATCTTCCTGGGTCAGCCCATTTTGCAGAATGCGCTTCAACTGTTCGTAACCGCCGCGCGCCACATAATCCTTCAGCCGCCAGCTGTTATCGCCATCCAGACCGGCCATCAGAACCGGGTTGATTGCCCCCATCATGGCCATTATTTGCACTCCTCGAGCAACTTGTCGATTTGTTCCGGCTGCATGTGGCTGCACATCGAGCGGTTATTGACGATGAACACCGGCGCATCACCGCAAGCCCCCATGCACTCGCCTTCTTTCAGGGTGAACTTGCCGTCCGCCGTGGTTTCGTTGAAGCCGATGCCCAACTTCTGCTGCACGTACTGTGCCGCGTGATTACCGCCGGACAAGGCACAGGGCAGATTGGTGCACACCGTGATCTTGTATTTACCGACCGGTTTCAAGTCGTACATATTGTAAAAGCTCGCCACTTCATAGGCAGCAATCGACGGCATCCCGAGATAAGCGGCGACTGCTTCGATCGCCTCGGGCGGCAGCCAGCCTTTTTCTTCCTGAGCGTGCGCCAGACAGGCCATGACGGCAGATTGCTTCTGGTCGGCCGGATATTTGGCGACCTCGCGGGCAAATTTTTCTAAGGTGTCAGCGGAAAACATCAGCGGTCGATCTCGCCAAAAACGATATCTTGAGAACCGATGATCGTGACGACGTCGGCCAGCATGTGCCCCTTCGCCATCTCGTCCATCGCGGCCAAATGGGCATAGCCCGGAGCGCGGATCTTCATCCGGTAAGGCTTGTTGGCCCCATCGGAAATGAAATAAATACCAAACTCGCCCTTGGGATGCTCGACCGCAGCATAGGCTTCGCCCGGCGTGACGTGTATCCCTTCACTAAAGAGCTTGAAGTGGTGAATCAGCTCTTCCATATTCGACTTCATCGCCTCGCGCTTGGGCGGTGCCACCTTGAAGTTGTCGGTGATGACCGGCCCCGGATTCTTGCGCAACCAGGCGATGCACTGCTTGATGATGCGATTGGATTGCATCATCTCCTCCATGCGCACCAGATAACGGTCGTAGCTGTCGCCATTGACACCGACCGGCACGTCGAAGTCGACCTTATCGTAAGCGGCGTAGGTTTGTTTCTTGCGCAAATCCCAGGCGATGCCGGAGCCGCGCAGCATGGCGCCGGTGAAGCCAAGTTGCAGGGCGCGTTCCGGGCTAACCACCCCGACGCCGACCAAGCGCTGCTTCCAGATCCGGTTATCGGTGAGTAGCGTGTGATATTCGCCGTGATATTTGGGGAAGCGCTCGGTGAAATCTTCCAGAAAATCGAGCAAAGAACCGCTGCGGTTTTCGTTCAGCGATTTTGCCTTGCTTGCGCTGGTCCAGGTCGATTCACGATACTGCGGCATACGCTCGGGCAAATCGCGATAAACGCCGCCCGGACGGTAATAGGCCGCGTGCAGACGAGCTCCGCTGACCGCCTCGTAGGCATCCATCAAATCTTCGCGTTCCCGGAAGGTGTAGAGCGCCATGGCCATCGCCCCGACGTCCAGCGCATGACAGCCGATCCACAACAGGTGATTGAGGATGCGCGTGACTTCGTCAAACATGGTGCGGATGTACTTACCGCGCTCCGGAACTTCGATTTGCAGCAACTTTTCCACGCCCAAACAATAGGCGTGCTCGTTACACATGGGCGAAACGTAATCCAGGCGGTCCATGTAGGGCATGGCCTGTACCCAGGTGCGGTGTTCGGCGAGTTTTTCCGTACCGCGATGCAGCAGACCAATGTGTGGGTCGGCGCGGCGCACGACTTCGCCGTCCATCTCCAGCACCATGCGCAACACACCGTGCGCGGCCGGGTGCTGCGGCCCAAAGTTCAGGGTGTAGCTCTGAATGTCAGCCATGTTTCGGATCCCCGTAGGTCTCTTCGCGCACAACGCGCGGGGTATTTTCACGAGGCGCGATGGTAACGGGCTGATACACCACCCGTCCTTGATCTGGGTCGTAACGCATCTCGACATGCCCGGTAATCGGGAAATCTTTGCGGAAAGGGTGACCGATGAAACCGTAATCGGTCAGCAGACGGCGCAAATCGTGGTGACCGGTGTAGGCAATACCAAAAAGATCGAAGGCTTCTCGCTCGAACCAGTTGGCTGAGGTCCACAATGCCGTCACCGAAGCGGTGACCGGGAAAGTTTCATCATCAGCAAAAACGCGCACCCGCAGACGCAGGTTATGCGCCACCGACAACAGATGTACCACGGTGGCGTAACGCTTACCCTGCCAGGCACCGTCGCCATAGGTGGAATAATCGACCCCGCAAAGATCGATCAATTCGGCAAACAAAAAATCCGGTTCATCGCGCAACGCCTGCATCGTGGCAAAGTAATCTGCGGCGGCGACCTCGATGGTCAATTCGTTCAGGGCAAGTTTCGTCGATTGAAGCTTGTCCGCGAAACGGTCCTGCAATTTTTGGCAAAGCGCTTCCAGCTTGGCTGACATAGGGATCGGCCTCGAAATTTAGCGAGCAATGGTATTGGTGCGACGGATCTTGTTCTGCAGCTGAATCAGCCCGTAGAGCAAGGCTTCTGCCGTTGGCGGGCAACCCGGAACATAGATATCGACCGGCACCACCCGGTCGCAGCCGCGCACCACGGAATAGGAGTAGTGGTAATAACCGCCGCCGTTGGCACAAGAACCCATGGAAATCACCCAGCGCGGCTCCGGCATCTGGTCATACACCTTACGCAAGGCCGGGGCCATTTTATTGGTCAGCGTGCCGGCCACGATCATCACGTCGGACTGGCGCGGACTGGGGCGAAAAATGATGCCGAAACGGTCCAGATCGTAGCGCGAACACCCGGCATGAATCATTTCCACCGCGCAACAGGCCAAACCGAAAGTCATCGGCCAGATCGAGCCAGTGCGCATGTAGTTGATGAGCTTGTCTGCCGTAGTGGTGACAAAGCCCTCTTGCAGAATTCCTTCAATCGCCATGACGCAACCTCATTCCCAATCCAGCGCGCCCTTGGCCCAGGCGTAAATATCGCCCAGCGCCAGAATGGCGATGAAAATCAACATCTCGACAAAACCAAATACTTTCAAGGATTCATTAGCCGCCATGTCCGCAAACACGGTTCCCCAGGGAATCAGAAAAGCAATTTCGAGATCGAAAAGAATAAACAGGATTGCAATGAGGTAGTAACGCACATCGAATTTCATGCGCGCATCTTCGAAAGCTTCGAAACCACACTCGTAGGGGGAGAGTTTCTCAGGGTCCGGACGCCGCGGCGCCAACAAAAAACCCATGGTGATCGGCAACACGCCAATCGCCACCCCAACCAACACAAACATCAGGATCGGAAAATACGCTTCCATCATCCGCCGCCAAATTGTCAGTTTTTATCAGGCCGGATGAATATACCAACCAACCCCGTTATGGTGCCGACGGCGAGACTCGAACTCGCACAGCTTGCGCCACTACCCCCTCAAGATAGCGTGTCTACCAATTTCACCACGTCGGCTTTTATTGCTCTTTTACTGCTTTTTTACCACTTTTTACCCACCGGCAAAAAATGCATTTGCCAGCGGAATAAATTTTTATTTCGGCACATCCTGCGCCTTGGAACCCGCAGCTGCCGGTTCATTCGCCACGCCAGCAGGGGCCGGCGAGACAGTCTGCGATTGTACCGAATCCTGCATCAGACTGCCAGACGTTTTTGGCTTATCAGAGGCAAAATACGCCAGCGACAGGCTGGTCAAAAAGAATACTGCCGCCAGAACACCGGTCGTCCGACTCAAAAAATTGGCTGAGCCCGAAGCGCCGAACAGGCTGCCCGAAGCGCCGCTGCCAAAGGCTGCGCCCATATCCGCACCTTTGCCGTGCTGCACCAGAACCAGGCCGATAATCGCCAGCGCCACCAAAATATGTACCGTCAAAATCAAAGAGAACATCCAGCTCATGTTTACCTATCCGTGTATTACTGCAATGAAGACGCTCTGTCGGCTGCCCGACAAATCGCCAGAAAATCTTCTGCCACCAAGGCGGCACCACCAATCAAACCACCGTCGATATCGGCCTGGGCAAACAAAGCGCCGGCATTTTGCGCCTTGACGCTGCCGCCATAGAGAATGCGCAAATTCGCTGCCACTGCGGCATCACTCGCCGCCACGCGCTGCCGAATGAAACGATGCACAGCCTGCGCTTCTTCCGGTGTCGCCGTCTGCCCGGTACCGATCGCCCACACCGGCTCATAGGCTACGACCCCCTGCCCTAAGGCAGCCGCACCCAAACGCGCGAGCACGGCATCGAGCTGCCGCCCGACCACCGCTTGCGTTTCACCGGCCTGCCGATCCGCCAGCGTTTCACCGACACACAGCACCGGCACCAGACCGCCCGCCAGAACGGCTTCAAATTTTGCAGCGACGCTTGCATCGCTTTCGCCAAAAATCGCCCGCCGCTCGGAATGCCCAAGCAAAACGTAGCGGCAGCCAAATTCTTGCAACATAGCCACCGCCACTTCGCCGGTATATGCGCCCGCAGCATGCTGAGATCCATTCTGCGCCCCCAGCTGCAAGACCGAGCCCTGCAGCAATTGCTGCGCCTGCGGCAAATACACGAAGGGCGGACACACCGCCACTTCGCAGGAGAAGGTGTCGGCTTCGGCCAAAAGCGCCGTCAACAAAGCCGCATTGGCCGCCAATGAGCCATGCATCTTCCAGTTACCAGCAACGAGCTTACGGCGCACGCGCTTATCTCCGTGGGGAAAACCTCGGGATTATATCGATAACGACCAAAGCCGGTCAATGCAGCGGCGGCACAACACGGCTAATCCTCCGCCGCCTGGCGCACGGCTGCCGCAATATTTTCGGCGGCGGCTTTGACCAGCGCCGCATCTTCGCCTTCCACCATGACCCGCAGCAAAGCTTCCGTGCCCGAAGGGCGCAGCAGGATTCTGCCGCGTCCGGCGAGCCGTACTTCGGCTTCCTGGCGCGCCGCCTGGATCATCGGTGAATCCTGCCAGGCAAAACCACGCGCGACGGGCACGTTGATCAGAACTTGCGGATAAAGCTGCAAATCCCCCAAAAGCTTTTCCAGCGTGCCGCCGCTCTCGCGTAAAGCAGCCAAAACCTGCAGCCCGGCGATGATGCCATCGCCGGTGGAGTGCCGGTCGAGCGCCAGGATATGGCCGGAGTTTTCGCCGCCAAAAAGCCAGCCATTTTTATGCAGCATTTCCACCACATAGCGATCACCGACAGCCGCCCGCACGAAGGGAATATCCAGCTTGGCAAGCGCATGCTCCAAGGCCAGATTGGTCATCAAGGTACCCACCACGCCCGCCACCTTGTTTTTTTGCGCCCGATGCTTGACCAGCGCGTAAAGCAGTTGGTCGCCGTCGTACAGCGTACCGGCCGCATCCACCATTTGAATGCGATCCGCATCGCCGTCGAGCGCCATACCGAGATCGGCGCGCTGCGCCAGCACGGCTTGCACCAAGGCTTGCGGAGCCGTGGCACCGACACCGTCGTTGATGTTCAGGCCATTGGGCTGCACGCCGATGCTGACGACCTCAGCCCCCAACTCATGCAAAACGTCGGCCGCGATGTGGTACGCCGCCCCGTGCGCGCAGTCGACAACGATTTTCAGGCCGCGCAAATCAAGCTCATTGGGAAAGGTGCTCTTGCAAAATTCGATATAACGCCCGCGCGCATCCTCGATGCGCCGCACTCTGCCCAGCGCCGCCGAATCCACACAACGCATTTCCTGATCGATGCCGGCCTCGATCGCCTGTTCCAGCGCGTCCGGCAGCTTGCTGCCTTGCGCCGAGAAAAATTTGATTCCGTTGTCGTAGTACGGATTGTGCGAGGCAGAAATAACGATGCCCGCCTGCAAACGCAAGGCGCGCGTAAGATAGGCAATGGCCGGCGTCGGCATCGGTCCAACCAGGCAAACATCTACACCGGCGGCCGAAAACCCCGCTTCCAGCGCGGATTCCAGCATGTAACCGGAAATTCGCGTGTCCTTGCCGATCAAGACGCTGGGGCGCTCGCCCGGCGGCATCGGATATTGCTCAAGCAAGACTTTGCCGGCGGCGTAGCCTAGGCGCATGACGAAATCCGGCGTAATAGGCGCTTGTCCAACGCGTCCGCGCACACCATCCGTGCCAAAATATTTTCTACCCATTTTGCCTTCCCTCTTTGCGTTTTTATTTATCGAATCAAGTGTTCTCGACGGCCGCCCACACCGCCAGCGCATCGCGCGTGGCCGCCACATCATGTACGCGCAGCATCGCCGCACCGCGCTGCGCAGCCAAAAGTGCTGCGGCAATGCTGGCAGCCTGACGCTCATGCACTGGCCGCCCGGTAATTTCGCCCAGCATACGCTTGCGCGAAACACCGACCAGTAGCGGCAAACCCTGCCAAATATCGTCTTTGAGTGCGTTAAACAAAGCGAGATTGTGCGCCAAGGTTTTGCCAAAGCCGAAACCAGGATCGAGCAACAAACGCTCACGGGCGATCCCGATATTTTGGCAATCGCTTGCCGCATGGCGCAGCCAAGTACTGACCTCAGCACACACATCGGCATAGACCGGCGCATCCTGCATGCTGGCCGGCGCACCCTGCATGTGCATCAGGCATAGCGCACAATCAGAGGCCGCAATCAGGGCACGCGTTTCATGGTCACGCGCCCCTCTGATATCGTTGATCATGCTCGCCCCCGCCGCCAAGGCCGCCTGCATGATTTTTGGTTTATAGGTATCGACCGATACGGGAATACCCCAGCGGCACACTTCCTGCAGCACCGGCAGCAGGCGACGTAATTCTTCGTCTTCCGGCGTCGCCTGCGCCCCTGGTCGGGAAGATTCCGCACCGATGTCGAGAATATCTGCTCCGGCTTGCCATTGCTGTTGTGCATGTGCAATCGCCTGGCGGGTGTTGGCGGCCAGACCATCTCCGGAAAAAGAGTCCGGCGTCAGATTGACGATGCCCATGAGCAAGGGGCGATCGAGCCTCAGGCGGTAGGTGCCGCAGTGGAGTTCGCGCATGGAAAAATGCCGGAAGCGTGCGCTTCCGGCAATCCAAATGACTTAAGCGGTGGCCGGGGCGCTGGGTTCAGCCCCCGGGGTTTCATCCGGCGGCATGGGTTTGGCCATGCTTTGCACCGGCTTGGGGGCGCGCGGCGCTTTACCGGCCATGATGTCATCGATTTGCTCGGCATCGATGGTTTCCCAGTCGAGCAGCGCGCGGGTCATGGCTTCAACCTTGTCGCGATTGTCTTCCAGAAGCTGCCGGGCAAGGGCGTATTGCTCGTCGAGAATGCGGCGAATTTCAGCATCGACTTTTTGCATCGTCGCTTCCGAGACATTTTTGTGCTGCGTTACCGAACGCCCAAGAAAGACCTCGCCTTCATTTTCGCCATACACCATGACCCCCATATCAGACATGCCGTAACGCGTGACCATATCGCGCGCCATGGACGTCGCCCGCTCGAAATCGTTCGAGGCGCCGGTGGTCATCTGGTTCATGAACAGTTCTTCGGCAATGCGCCCGCCAAAAAGTACGGCGATACGCGACAAAAGATACTGCTTGTCGTACGCGTAACGGTCTTGCTCTGGCAACTGCATGGTCAAACCGAGGGCGCGCCCACGCGGGATGATGGTGACTTTATGCACCGGATCCGACTTCGGCACCAGTTTGGCGACTACGGCGTGGCCGGACTCGTGGTAAGCCGTATTCATCTTTTCTTCTTCGGTCATGACCATGCTGCGCCGTTCGGCCCCCATCATGATCTTGTCCTTAGCCTTCTCAAAATCCTCCATATCGACCAGGCGCTTGTTGGCGCGGGCTGCGAACAAGGCCGCCTCGTTCACCAGGTTGGCGAGATCGGCACCGGAAAAACCGGGCGTGCCGCGGGCGATGATGTCGGCCTTGATGTCGCTGGCGATCGGCACCTTGCGCATGTGCACCTTGAGAATTTCCTCCCGCCCACGAATATCGGGCAAAGGCACCACAACCTGCCGGTCGAAGCGCCCCGGGCGCAGCAACGCCGGGTCGAGAATATCCGGACGGTTGGTGGCAGCGATGACGATGATGCCGGAGTGGCCTTCAAAACCGTCCATCTCGACCAGCAACTGGTTCAAGGTCTGCTCGCGCTCGTCGTTACCGCCCCCCAAGCCGGCACCGCGATGACGACCGACGGCATCGATTTCGTCGATAAAAATGATGCACGGCGCGTGCTTCTTGGCGTTCTCGAACATGTCACGCACGCGCGCCGCGCCGACACCGACGAACATTTCGACGAAATCGGAACCGGAAATCGAGAAGAACGGCACCTTGGCCTCGCCGGCAATTGCCTTAGCGAGCAAGGTCTTGCCGGTGCCGGGATTGCCCACCATCAGCACCCCCTTCGGGATGCGCCCGCCGAGCTTCTGGAATTTGGAGGGATCGCGCAGGAAGTCGACGATTTCCTGCACTTCCTCTTTCGCCTCGTCACAGCCGGCAACGTCGACGAAGGTGATGCTGTTTTGCGCCTCGTCCATCATGCGCGCCTTCGATTTGCCAAAGGAGAAAGCACCGCCCTTGCCGCCGCCCTGCATCTGCCGCATGAAAAAGACCCAGACGCCGATCAGAAGCAGCATCGGGAACCAGGAAACGAAGATGCTCATCAGGAAAGACGGCTCTTCATCCGGCTTGGCCTCGACCTTGACGTCATACTTGAGCAGGTCGGAAACCAGCCACAAATCGGGCGGCGCGTAGCTGGTGATGCGCTTGCCGTCATTGGTGGTGGCTTTCAGGGTGCGCCCCTCCATCACCACCTTGCTGATCCGCCCCTGCTTCACTTCGTCGAGAAATTGCGAATATTCCATCGCCCCCGGCGCAACCTGACGGGTATTGAACTGGTTGAACACCGTCATCAAGACCAGACCGATCACCACCCATACGGCGAGATTTTTGAACATGTTGTTCAAGCGACTACTCCTTTGCCTGCGACCTGCGATAAAACCCGCATTCTAAACATTTTTTAGCGCAAACCGCGCCCCAACAGATAAACCTCTGGGCTACGATCGCGCGACGCTTCCGGTTTACGTACCTGCACGCTGCAAAACGTCTCGCGCATGGTTTTGACGAAGGCCTCGTAATCGCGGCCCTGAAAGACTTTGACCAGAAAAGCACCGTCCGGTTTCAGGTGGGCGCGGGAGAATTCCAAGCCCAGCTCCGCCAGATACATCATGCGCGCCTGATCCGTGACCGCCATGCCCGATATATTGGGGGCCATGTCGGACATCACAAGGCCAACTTGGCGCGCTCCGAGCAGATTTTCCAATTCGGCCAATACGGATTCTTCGCGAAAATCCCCCTGAATGAAGTGCACACCGCGAATCGGGGCCATTTCGAGCAGGTCGAGAGCAAAGACCAAGCCGCTGTCCCCGACACGCTCCACCGCCACCTGCGACCAGCCGCCCGGCGTCGCGCCCAAATCGACCACGACCTCACCACGCTTGAGCAGTTTATCTTTGTCGTCGATCTCCATCAGCTTGAAGGCCGCGCGCGAGCGCCAGCCGTCTTTTTTGGCCTGTTGCACAAAATGATCGTTCACATGCTCTTGCATCCAGGCCTTACTGGTTCTTGTTCGCTTCATTCTTCGGTAAAATGCCGTTTTTGAAAGGTTTTACACATGCCGCCACTGACTTCTTCCCAGGTTCGCGAACTACGCGCCCTTGCCCACGGGCTCGACCCGGTCGTTTCCATTGCTGAAAACGGTTTGAGCGAAAGCGTCCTGAAAGAAATCGACACCTGCCTTAACGCCCACGAATTAATCAAAATCCGCGTCTATGGCGACAGCCGCGACAACCGTCTGCGCTATCTTGCCACCGTCTGCCAGGAACTTGGTGCGGCGGCGGTACAGCATATCGGGAAATTGCTGGTGGTGTACCGGGAAAACCCGGAAAAAACTGCAGCCAAAGCCAAAAAGTCTGCGCCGCCCAAAGCGCCCGCTCGGCGCACCAAACGCAGCTTTCAAGGCTGAACGAATGATTTCAGGCCGCCAAAGTCACAGCGGCCTGGATTCACTCTGCCTTTGTCTATCGCCGCCGCCCCCCGCGCCAGCTTGCCGGCAATTCAGACATAGCGCACGTCGATGATTTCATATTCACGGATACCGCCCGGGGCCTGCACCTGCGCCACATCGCCGGCATATTTGCCGATCAAGGCGCGCGCCACCGGCGAATTGACGGAAATTTTGCCGGCCTTGATGTCGGCTTCGTCCTCGCCGACGATCTGGTAGCTCACGCTGGCGCCGGAATCCTGATCTTCCATTTCCACCGTCGCGCCAAACACGCAGCGACCATCAGCATCGAGCAAGGCCGGGTCGATGATCTGGGCGTTCGAGAGCTTGCCTTCGACTTCCTTGATGCGCCCCTCGATAAAACCCTGGCGCTCCTTGGCGGCGTCGTATTCGGCGTTTTCCGACAAATCGCCGTGCGCCCGCGCCTCGGCGATGGCGGCGACCACCGCCGGACGTTCGATGGTTTTCAGACGCTGCAATTCTTCGCGCAACTGTTCAGCACCTTTGACGGTCAATGGAATCTTGTTCATTTTTCTCCCCAAAAAGCAAAACCGCCGGCACCCACAACGAGGCAAGGCCGGCGGCGAATTAGTGTTGGATCAGGCGAGTGCGGCGTGTAAATCCTGTATCGGATACACCACGATTTCGCCCAGATTACGAATACCTTCCGCAGCGGCTTCCGCCCCCCAGATCGTGGTGTAGATGGTGACACGCGCCTGCAAACCAGAGGTGCGGATCGAACGCGAATCGTTGATGGCACCGCGTTTTTCTTCCACCGTGTTGATGATCAAGGCAATTTCATTGTTCTTGATCATGTCGACGATGTGCGGACGCCCTTCGGTCACCTTATTCACTACCTGCACCGGCAAACCCGCGGCTTCGATGGCGTGCGCCGTGCCGCGCGTGGCGACCAGCTGAAAGCCAGCTTCGGCCAAATGGCGGGCAATATCGATGACTTTTTGCTTGTCGCTGTCCTTCACCGACATGAACACCTTGCCACTTCTTGGCAGACGCACGCCCGCCGCCAGCTGCGACTTGATGAAAGCCTCGGCAAAGGTCTGACCGACCCCCATCACCTCGCCGGTGGACTTCATTTCCGGGCCAAGAATGGTATCCACGCCGGGGAATTTGACGAAGGGGAAAACGGCTTCCTTGACCGAGAAATACGGCGGAATCACTTCCTTGGTCACGCCCTGCGCGGCCAGACTCTTACCGGCCATGCAGCGGGCAGCGATCTTGGCGAGCTGCAGGCCGGTGGCCTTGGAGACGTAAGGCACGGTGCGCGAGGCACGCGGATTGACTTCGAGCACATAGACGTCGTCATCCTTGATCGCGAACTGCACATTCATCAAACCGCAGACGTTGAGCGCCTTGGCCATGAGCTTGGTCTGGCGGCGCAATTCGTCCTGTACGGCAGGGGTCAGCGAGTAAGGCGGCAGCGAGCAGGCCGAATCGCCCGAATGCACGCCGGCCTGTTCGATGTGTTCCATGACGCCACCGATCAAAACCTCTTTGCCGTCGGAGAGCGCATCGACGTCGCACTCGATGGCGTCGTTGAGGAAGCGGTCGAGCAGCACCGGCGAATCGTTGGACACCTTGACCGCCTCGCGCATGTAGCGCTCCAGATCTTTCTGCTCATGAACGATTTCCATCGCCCGGCCGCCCAGCACATAGGAGGGGCGCACCACCAGCGGGTAGCCGATTTCCTGCGCCAGGCGCAGGGCTTCTTCCTCGGTGCGGGCGGTGCGGTTGGGCGGCTGCTTGAGGCCGAGGTCGTGTAGGAGCTTCTGGAAACGCTCGCGGTCTTCGGCAACGTCGATGGATTCCGGCGTCGTGCCGATGATCGGCACGCCATTGGCTTCCAGCGCCAGCGCAAGTTTCAGCGGAGTCTGGCCGCCGTATTGGACGATGACGCCTTCCGGCTTCTCGATGGCGCAGATTTCCAGCACGTCTTCCAGCGTCAG
>NZ_JBLJBW010000010.1:0-70280 GCF_047638095.1 Azonexus sp. | reverse complement strand
CTTCGTTACGCCCTTTGTGTTCCTTGCGGAACTTGCGACGTTTCGGTTGCAACATGTTAAGCACCTGCCTTTCTTACGCGCTTGGCCGGCGCATCGCCTGCATCGGCCTTTTTCACCGTGCGGCTGCGCGGCTTGTCACCTTCCGGCTTGCCCGGCGCACGGCGCGGACGACGCTCTTCGGCAACTTCTTCAACCGCGGGCTGCTCGTTGCGATTCAACAACTCACCCTTGTACACCCACACCTTGACACCAATGATGCCGTAGGTGGTCAGGGCTTCGGAGGTGGCGTAATCGATGTCCGCGCGCAGGGTATGCAGCGGCACACGGCCTTCGCGATACCACTCGCTGCGGGCAATTTCAGCACCGTTCAGACGACCGGCACTCATCACCTTGATCCCCTGAGCTCCCAGGCGCATGGCGTTTTGCATCGCACGCTTCATGGCGCGACGGAAAGCGATACGCTTTTCGAGCTGCTGGGTGATCGAATCAGCGATCAGCTGGGCATCGGTTTCCGGCTTGCGGATTTCTTCGATCGACACATGCACGGGAACCCCCATGATGCGCTGCAGATCCGTACGCAGCTGTTCGATGTCCTCGCCTTTTTTGCCGATGACCACGCCCGGACGCGCCGAGAAAACGGTGACGCGGGCGTTCTTGGCCGGACGCTCGATGAGCACACGACCAACGGAGGCGTGGGCAAGCTTACGCTTCAGGTACTCGCGCACCTTGACGTCTTCCTTGAGCATGCCCGGGAATTCCTTGCTATTGGCGAACCAACGGGAATTCCAGTTTTTGGTAACGGCCAGTCGGAATCCGGCCGGATGAATTTTCTGTCCCATGGCTCTTCCTTAGTTACCAACGGTCAGATAAATGTGGCAGGTCGGCTTGCTGATCCGATTGCCCCGACCCTTGGCGCGCGCCGTGAAGCGCTTGAGCACCATGCCTTTTTCGACGTAGATGGTGGTGACCTTCAGTACGTCGATATCGGCTGCATCATTGTGTTCCGCGTTGGCAATTGCCGACTCAAGCACCTTCTTGACGATACCAGCCCCTTTCTTGGGGCAGAAAGCCAGGATGTTGAGCGCCTGAGCAACCGGCTTGCCGCGCACCAGATCCGCCACAAGACGGCCTTTTTGCGCCGAGAGGCGTACGCCTCGCAGACTTGCACGAGTTTCCATGTCAGCTCCTTACTTCTTGGCTTTCTTGCCGGCAGTGTGACCCTTGAACGTCCGGGTCAGCGAAAACTCGCCGAGCTTGTGGCCGACCATATTTTCGGTGACGAACACCGGAATATGCTGCTTACCGTTATGAACCGCAATCGTCAGACCGATGAACTCGGGGAGGATCGTCGAACGACGCGACCAGGTCTTGATCGGGCGCTTGTCTTTAGTCGCACGCACTGCATCGACCTTGTCGAGCAGATGTGCATCCACAAACGGGCCCTTTTTGAGAGAACGTCCCATTGCCTACCCCTTAACGCTTATGACGACGCTGGACAATCATGTTGTCCGTGCGCTTGTTGCTGCGAGTACGATACCCCTTGGTCGGCTGACCCCACGGGTTGACAGGCACGCGGCCTTCGCCGGTCTTGCCTTCACCACCGCCGTGCGGGTGATCGATCGGGTTCATCGCCGTACCGCGAACGGTCGGACGAATACCACGCCAACGCTGGGCACCGGCTTTACCGATTTTGCGCAGGCTGTTTTCTTCGTTACCGACCTCACCGACGGTGGCGCGGCATTCGACGTGAATGCGGCGTACTTCGCCGGAACGCAGACGCAGCTGGGCATACACCCCTTCACGCGCCAGGAGTTGTACCGAGGCACCGGCCGAACGCGCGATCTGCGCACCCTTGCCGGGGATCATTTCGATACAGCAAATGGTCGTACCCACCGGGATATTGCGCAAAGGCAAGGCATTGCCGGACTTGATCGGCGCTTCTGAGCCGCTCATGACCTGCTGGCCGACCACCATGCCTTTGTTGGCGATGATGTAACGGCGCTCACCGTCGGCATAACACACCAAGGCGATATGGGCGGTACGGTTCGGATCGTATTCGATCCGCTCGACTTTGCCCGGAATACCGTCTTTGTCGCGTTTGAAATCGACGATGCGATACGACTGCTTGTGACCACCACCTTGGTGACGCACGGTAATGCGGCCATTGTTGTTACGACCGGCATTTTTCGACTGGCTTTCGACCAAGGCAGCAAAGGGCTTACCCTTATGCAACCCAGCCTTGGAAACCTGAACGACCGCACGACGACCGGGGGAAGTCGGCTTGACTTTAATGAGGGCCATTACGCATTCCCTCCTTCAACAAAATTGATTTCCTGGCCAGCCTTGAGACCGACAAAAGCCTTTTTCCAGCCCTTGCGGCGACCGGTTGCGCCCTTGAAGCGCTTGACCTTGCCCTTCACGTTGGCAACTTGCACCGAATCCACTTCGACCTTGAACATCAGTTCAACAGCCGCCTTGATTTCGGGCTTGGTTGCATCCGGGGCAACGCGGAAAATCACCTGGTTGCGCTTCTCGGCAATATAGGTTGCCTTTTCGGAGATTTGCGGTGCCAAGAGCACCTGCATCAGACGTTCCTGGTTCATCCCCACATCTCCTCAAACTTGGCCACAGCGTTCTTGGTGACCAGCACCTTGGCAAAGCGGATCAGAGAAACCGGATCGGCTTCCTGCGCTTCGAGCACGAGAACATTGGGCAGATTGCGCGACGACAGATAGAGGTTTTCCGTCAGCTCGTCGGTAATCACCAGGAGGTTGCCCTCGAGGCCCATACCCTTGAGCTTGGCGGTGAACTGCTTGGTTTTCGGCGCATCAATGGTCAGATCATCAACCACCAGGAGGCGGTCTTGACGGGCCAACTCGGAGAGAATCGCTGCCATGCCGGCGCGGAACATCTTCTTATTGACCTTCTGGCTGTAGTTTTGCTCGGGCGAGTTCGGGAAAATCCGACCGCCTCCGCGCCACAAGGGCGAACCATTGGAGCCGGAACGCGCACGACCGGTACCTTTCTGACGCCACGGCTTGGTGGTGGTGTGACGGACTTCGGAGCGATCCTTCTGCTTGCTGTCGCCAGAACGCGCGTTCGCCTGATAGGCAACGACGATCTGATGCACCAGCGCTTCATTGAAATCACGCCCGAACAGCACGTCGGAAGCTTGCAGCTTGGCGGCTTCCTGACCTTGTTCGTTAATCAACTTCAGTTCCATGTCGCCCCCTTACGCCTTGACTGTCGGACGCACGACGACGTCGGAACCTTTGGCACCCGGAACGGCACCCTTCACCAGCAGCAGCTGACGCTCGGCATCGACACGCACGACGGTCAGACCTTGCATGGTCGTGGTTTCGTCGCCCATGTGGCCGGACATCCGCTTACCCGGGAAAACACGGCCCGGATCCTGCGCCATACCGATGGAACCCGGTGCGTTATGCGAGATCGAGTTACCGTGCGAGGCACGCTGGGATGCAAAGTTGTGGCGTTTGATGCCACCTTGGAAACCCTTACCGATCGAAGTACCGGTGACATCCACTTTCTGCCCTGCGGCAAAAAGAGTCACCGCCACCGTATCACCCGCCTTCAAAGAGGCAAGATCACTGGCTTCGACGCGGAATTCCTTGAGCACATGCCCGGCTTCCACACCCGCTTTGGCGAGATGCCCCGCCAAGGGCTTGGAAACACGCGAGGCACGGCGCTTGCCGAAAGCGACCTGGACGGCTGCGTAGCCATCGATCTCCGGCGTTTTGACTTGGGTCACGCGGTTGTTCGACACGTCAAGCACCGTTACCGGGATGGAAGCACCATCCTCGGCAAAGATGCGAGTCATGCCGACCTTGCGACCAACAAGGCCTAGACTCATGGTTATTCTCCTCATCGCCGGCTGCGATTGGCCGGTCGATGTAAAACTACAAATGGGCCACCGTCGCCGGCGACCCCCGAAAGGCGCGGATTATATCCGCCCTGTACTACTTATTGCAACTTGATTTCGACGTCCACGCCAGCCGGCAGGTCGAGTTTCATCAGCGCGTCGACCGTTTTATCGGTCGGATCGACGATGTCCATCAAGCGCAGGTGGGTGCGGATTTCCAGCTGATCGCGCGAAGCCTTGTTGACGTGCGGCGAGCGCAGGATGTCAAAACGCTGCTTACGCGTCGGCAGCGGCACCGGGCCGCGCACGACAGCGCCAGTGCGCTTGGCGGTTTCGACGATTTCCTGTGCCGATTGATCGATCAGACGATAGTCAAAAGCCTTCAGACGGATACGGATTTTCTGGTTTTGCATGATTGATTCCAAAGAACAATGGGGCGACGGATGCCGCCCCCGGGGTTTAAAGAACGATTAAGCGATGATCTTGGCCACCACACCAGCGCCGACGGTACGGCCGCCTTCGCGGATGGCGAAGCGCAGACCTTCTTCCATGGCGATCGGCGCGATCAGTTGCACCGTCATCTGCACGTTGTCGCCCGGCATCACCATTTCCACGCCTTCCGGCAGCGAGATGGCACCGGTCACGTCGGTCGTGCGGAAGTAGAACTGCGGACGATAGTTGTTGAAGAACGGGGTATGACGACCGCCTTCGTCCTTCGACAGCACATAGACCTCACCCGTAAAATGGGTATGCGGCGTGATCGAACCCGGCTTGCACAGCACCTGGCCGCGCTCGACGTCTTCACGCTTGGTACCGCGCAGCAGTGCGCCGACGTTGTCGCCCGCCTGACCTTGGTCGAGCAGTTTGCGGAACATTTCCACACCGGTACAGGTGGTTTTTTGCGTCGGGCGGATACCAACGATTTCGATTTCTTCGCCGACCTTGATGATGCCGCGCTCAACGCGACCGGTCACCACGGTACCGCGACCAGAGATCGAGAACACGTCTTCCACCGGCATCAGGAAAGGCTTGTCGATGGCGCGTTCCGGCGTCGGAATATAGCTATCGAGCGCTTCGGCCAGACGGAAAATCGCCGGCTCACCAATTTCCGACTGATCGCCTTCCAGCGCCTTCAGGGCCGAACCGTGAATGATCGGGGTGTCGTCACCCGGGAAATCGTACTTGGAGAGCAGCTCGCGCAGCTCCATTTCGACCAGTTCGAGCAGCTCGGCGTCATCCACCATGTCGCACTTGTTCATGAACACCAGAACATAGGGCACGCCGACCTGACGGGCCAGCAGGATGTGCTCACGCGTTTGCGGCATCGGGCCGTCGGCGGCGGAACAGACCAGGATCGCACCGTCCATCTGGGCGGCACCGGTAATCATGTTCTTCACGTAGTCGGCGTGCCCCGGGCAGTCGACGTGCGCGTAGTGGCGGTTTTCTGTTTCGTATTCAACGTGCGAGGTGTTGATCGTGATACCGCGCGCCTTTTCTTCCGGGGCGTTATCGATCTGATCGTAACCCTTGGCTGCGCCACCGAACTTCTTCGACAGAACGGTCGTGATTGCCGCCGTCAGCGTGGTCTTGCCGTGGTCAACGTGACCAATCGTGCCGACGTTGACGTGCGGTTTGGTCCGTTCGAATTTTTCCTTAGCCATTATCGAGACTCCTAAACAGGATTATTTCTTGTTGATGACTGCTTCCGCGACGTTTTTCGGCGCTTCTGCATAGTGTTTGAATTCCATGGTGTACGTCGCACGGCCCTGGGAGAGCGAGCGCAGCGAAGTGGCATAGCCGAACATCTCGGAGAGTGGCACTTCGGCGCGCACTTCCTTGCCGCCGCCAGGCATGTCGTCCATGCCCTGCACGATGCCGCGACGCGAAGAGAGGTCGCCCATGACGTTACCCATGTAATCTTCCGGGGTTTCGACAACGACGGCCATCATCGGCTCGAGCAGGGTCGGGCTGGCTTTCTTCATGCCTTCCTTGAAAGCCATGGAGGCCGCCATGCGGAAGGCGTTTTCGTTCGAGTCCACATCGTGGTACGAACCGTCGAACAGGGTGAACTTGATATCGACCACCGGGAAGCCTGCCAGCACGCCGCTGGTAATGGCATCCTGCAAGCCCTTATCGACCGCCGGAATGTACTCGCGCGGCACCACACCGCCCTTGATGGCGTCGACGAACTCGTAACCCTTGCCGGCTTCGTTCGGCTCGATCTTGAGCCAGACGTGACCGAACTGGCCGCGACCGCCAGACTGCTTGACGAACTTGCCTTCCTGTTCGACCGCCTTCTTGATGCACTCGCGGTAAGCCACCTGCGGCGCACCGACGTTGGCTTCGACGTTGAATTCACGCTTCATGCGATCGACGATGATTTCCAGGTGCAATTCGCCCATACCGGAAATGATGGTCTGGCCGGATTCTTCATCAGTACGCACGCGGAAGGACGGGTCTTCAGCCGCCAGGCGATTGAGGGCGATGCCCATTTTTTCCTGGTCAGCCTTGGTTTTCGGTTCGACAGCGACGTGAATCACCGGCTCCGGGAAGACCATGCGCTCGAGAATGACCGGGGCCGAAAGATCACACAGGGTTTCACCCGTCGTGACATCCTTGAGCCCCACCACCGATGCGATGTCACCGGCACGCACTTCCTTGATTTCGTGGCGATCGTTGGCGTGCATCTGCAGCAGGCGGCCGATGCGCTCCTTCTTGCCCTTGACGGCATTGAGCACGGTGGTACCGGACTCCAGCACACCCGAATAGACACGGATAAAGGTGAGCTGCCCCACGAAGGGGTCGGTCATCAACTTGAAGGCCAGGGCCGAGAATTTTTCATCATCGCTGGCGTGACGCACGACGTCTTTTTCATTGTCATCGACACCGGCGACCGGCGGAATATCGACCGGCGAGGGCAAAAACTGCACCACGGCGTCGAGCATGCGCTGCACACCCTTGTTTTTGAAGGCAGAACCACACAACATCGGCTGGATTTCGCAGGCCAGGGTGCGTGCGCGCAGACCGGTCAGAATATCTTCTTCCGACAATTCGCCTTCTTCGAGGTACTTGTTCATCAGGTCTTCGTTGGCTTCCGCCGCCGCTTCGACCATGTTGCCACGCCACTCTTCGGCGACCGCTTGCAAGTCAGCCGGAATGTCTGCGTAGTCAAACTTCATCCCCTGGGAAGCCTCGTCCCAGACGATCGCCTTCATCTTGAGCAGATCAACCACGCCCTTGAAGGAGTCTTCGGCACCAATCGGCACCACGATGGGCACCGGATTGGCTTTCAAGCGGGCGCGCATCTGGTCGACCACCTTGAAAAAATTGGCCCCCGAACGGTCCATTTTGTTCACAAAGGCCAGGCGCGGCACTTTGTACTTGGTGGCTTGACGCCACACGGTTTCCGACTGCGGCTGCACGCCGCCCACCGCACAGTAAACCATGCAGGCACCGTCGAGCACACGCATGGAACGCTCGACTTCAACGGTGAAGTCGACGTGCCCCGGGGTGTCGATCACATTCAAACGGTGCTCGGGGTAGGAACCGTCCATGCCCTTCCAGAAACAGGTCACCGCGGCAGAGGTGATGGTAATACCACGCTCCTGCTCCTGCTCCATCCAGTCGGTCGTTGCCGCACCGTCGTGCACTTCGCCCAACTTGTGACTCATGCCGGTGTAAAAAAGAATCCGCTCGCTGGTGGTGGTTTTCCCGGCATCGATGTGCGCCGAGATGCCAAAGTTGCGATAGCGCTCAATGGGTGTTTTACGTGCCACGTTGATTACCCCCGACGCTTAGAAACGGAAATGCGCGAAAGCCTTGTTGGCTTCGGCCATGCGATGCACTTCGTCGCGTTTTTTCACAGCACCGCCACGATTTTCAGCCGCTTCCAGCATCTCTGCCGCCAAGCGCTGATCCATCGATTTTTCTGAACGCTTGCGGGCGAATTCGCGCAACCAGCGCATCGCCAGCGCAGCGCGACGGGCCGGGCGCACTTCCACCGGCACCTGATAGTTGGCACCGCCGACGCGGCGCGACTTCACTTCGACCATCGGCTTGACATTACCCATCGCCGCCGTGAACACTTCGAGCGGATCTTTGCTCGACTTCTGGCTGATGATGGCGAAAGCACCGTATACGATGCGCTCGGCAACCGATTTTTTGCCGCTTTGCATAACGGCATTGATGAACTTGGAAACTTCAACGCTACCGAACTTGGGATCCGGCAGAATGTCCCGTTTGGGGACTTCGCGACGACGCGGCATAGATTTACCTCTTTATGAACACATTCAGTTGAAAAGCCGGGACGAAGCAACGCTTCCCCGGCCCTCTTGGCCACCCAGACGAATGGCCACTTACTTAAGCTAACCCGATAATCAGGCAGCCTTCGGTCGCTTAGCACCGTATTTGGAACGGGACTGCTTACGATCTTTAACACCCTGCGTATCCAGGGAGCCACGCACGGTGTGGTAACGCACACCGGGCAAATCCTTCACACGGCCGCCACGGATCAGGATCACGGAGTGCTCCTGCAGGTTGTGGCCTTCGCCGCCGATATAGGAAATGACTTCGAAGCCATTGGTCAGACGAACCTTGCACACTTTACGCAAAGCGGAGTTCGGCTTCTTCGGAGTCGTGGTGTAAACGCGGGTGCACACGCCACGCTTTTGCGGGCATTTTTCCAGTGCAGGAACCTTGCTCTTGGCCTTTTCGGCAACACGCGGCTTGCGCACGAGCTGGTTAATGGTCGGCATATCAAACTTCCTTCAACAGCCGGGCCTCACGCGAGGCTCGACGGCAATTTTGTTATCCAAAGCGGAAACAATGATTAGCTTCCGCCGACAAAGACCATAGATTCTATGGTTGATCAAGCCCCTGTGTCAAGCTGATGCGCCAACACAGGGGAAGATTTTAGACCCGGCCGATCAAACAGCATCGCCCGTTGCTGCAGCATCGAGTTCCGCCGGCATTTCGAACGGACGATCCGCCGCCATGTCCTCTCCCGCCGCCCGCGACTTGCGGCTGCGGTGATAGGCCAGACCCGTGCCCGCCGGAATCAGACGGCCGACGATGACGTTTTCCTTCAGGCCGCGCAGTTCATCGCGTTTGCCCATGATCGCCGCCTCGGTCAACACGCGTGTCGTTTCCTGGAAGGAGGCGGCAGAAATGAAGGAATCCGTCGACAGCGAAGCCTTGGTGATCCCCAGCAGCATGTTGTCGAATACCGCCGGCAGTTTGCCTTCGGCCAGCACGCGGTCATTCTCGGCGAGCAGTTCAGCGCGCTCCACCTGTTCCATCTTGATGAACTTGGTGTCGCCCGGATCGGTGATGGTGATCCGGCGCAGCATCTGGCGCACGATGACTTCGATGTGCTTGTCGTTGATTTTCACGCCTTGCAGACGATAGACGTCCTGCACTTCGTCCGTGATGTAGCGCGCCAAGGCTTCAATACCCTGCAAACGCAGAATATCGTGCGGATCCGGCGCGCCCTCGACGATCTTCTCGCCCTTATTCACCACCTGGCCGTCGTGCACCAGCACGTGTTTATCCTTGGAAATCAGGAATTCGTGCGCCACATTTTCCAGATCGGTGATGACCAGGCGCTGCTTGCCCTTGGTATCTTTACCGAAACTGATGGTGCCGGTGACTTCGGCCAGTACCGAGGCGTCCTTCGGCGTGCGGGCTTCGAAAAGCTCGGCCACGCGCGGCAGACCGCCGGTAATGTCGCGGGTTTTCGCCGACTCTTGTGGCATACGGGCGAGCACGTCGCCAACGCCGACCTGCTGACCGTCGGCCACCGAAATGATGGAGCCCACCTGGAAAGCGATGGAAACGCTTTGCTCGGAGCCGCGAACTTTCACTTCCTGACCGAATTCGTCGAACAGCTTGACCATCGGACGCGCGCCTTTGGCGGTCGTTTTGCCGGCGCGCTTGTTGTCGATCACCACCAGGGTGGACAGGCCGGTCACGTCGTCAATTTGCTTGGCAACGGTGACACCTTCCTCGACATTCTCGAATTTCACCGTGCCGGCGTATTCGGTAATGATCGGGCGGGTGTGCGGATCCCAGGAGGCCAGCTTGGCACCGGCCTTGATGACCTTGCCCTCATCCACGGCCAACAGCGCGCCATACGGCACCTTGTGACGTTCGCGCTCGCGGCCATGGTCGTCGGTGACGAGAATCTCGCCGGAACGGGTAATCACCACCTTGTCGCCCTTGGCCGAAGTGACATAGCGCATGGTGGCGGTAAAACGAATCGTCCCGCCCGATTTGGCTTCCAGTTGCGAAGCCACGGCCGCACGCGAGGCAGCACCACCGACGTGGAAGGTCCGCATGGTGAGCTGCGTTCCTGGTTCACCGATCGACTGGGCGGCAATCACGCCGACCGATTCGCCGGCATTGACCATCGTGCCGCGCCCCAGATCGCGGCCGTAACACTTGGCGCACAGGCCGTAGCGGGTGTCGCAGGTGAGCGGCGTGCGAACCTTAACTTCGTCGATGCCGAGCTTGTCGATCAAATCGACTTGATCTTCTTCCAGCAGGCTGCCGGCGAAAATCACTGTTTCCTGGGTTTCCGGATCGATCAGATCATCCACCGTGACACGGCCAAGAACACGTTCGCGCAAGGGTTCGATGACCTCACCGCCTTCAACCAGCGCCTTCACGGCAAAACCGTTCTTGGTACCGCAGTCGTCTTCGGTGATGACCAGATCTTGCGTCACATCAACCAGGCGACGCGTCAAATAACCCGAGTTGGCGGTCTTCAAAGCCGTATCGGCCAGACCCTTACGCGCACCGTGCGTGGAGATGAAGTACTGCAGCACGTTCAGACCTTCGCGGAAGTTGGTCGTGATCGGCGTTTCGATAATCGAGCCATCCGGCTTGGCCATCAGGCCGCGCATCCCGGCCAGCTGACGAATCTGGGCGGCAGAACCGCGCGCGCCGGAATCGGCCATCATGTAGATCGAGTTGAAGGAATCCTGCTTGACCTTCTTGCCGTGGCGGTCGACGACTTCCTCGTGGCCGAGTTCGTCCATCATCACCTTGGCCACCTGATCACCGGTGCGGCCCCAGATATCGACCACCTTGTTGTAACGCTCGCCGTCAGTCACCAGACCGTTGGTATATTGCGTTTCGATTTCCTTCACCTCGGCTTCCGAGGCGGCGATGATTTCGTACTTCTTCGCCGGCACACGCATGTCGTCGGAGCAGAAGGAGATACCGCCGCGCGTCGCCAAGGTGTAACCGTTTTGCATCAGCTTGTCGGCAAACACGACCGTTTCTTTCAAGCCGCAACGACGGAAAGACTCATCGATCAGCTTGGAAATTTCTTTTTTCTTCAGGGCCTTATCGATCAGCTTGAAGGGCAGGCCCTTGGGCAGAATGCGCGACAAGAGCGCACGGCCGGCGGTGGTTTCGACACGCACCAGGCTTTCTTCCCATTCGTCTTCTGCCAGGCCCGACTTGTAAGCTTTCAGACGCACCGAAATACGGGCGTGCAGATCGAGCTGGCCGGCGGCCATGGCGCGGTCGATTTCAGCCACGTCGGCGAAATACATGCCTTCACCCTTGGCGTTGATGCGCTCCCGCGTGGCGTAATACAGGCCGAGCACGATATCTTGCGACGGCACGATGATGGGCTGGCCGTTGGCGGGCGAGAGCACGTTGTTGGACGCCAGCATCAGGGTGCGCGCTTCCATTTGCGCTTCCAGCGACAAGGGTACGTGCACGGCCATCTGGTCACCGTCAAAGTCGGCGTTGAACGCCGCGCAAACGAGCGGGTGCAGCTGGATAGCCTTGCCTTCGATCAGGGTCGGTTCAAAAGCCTGAATACCAAGGCGGTGCAGGGTCGGCGCGCGGTTGAGCATGACCGGGTGTTCGCGGATCACCTCTTCCAGCATGTCCCACACCACCGGTTCTTGGCCTTCGACCATCTTCTTGGCTTGCTTGATGGTGGTGGCGTAGCCGCCCAGTTCGAGCTTGTTGAAGATGAAGGGCTTGAAGAGTTCCAGCGCCATCAGCTTGGGCAGGCCGCACTGATGCAATTTGAGTTGCGGGCCGACCACGATCACCGAACGACCGGAGTAATCCACGCGCTTGCCGAGCAGGTTCTGGCGGAAACGTCCGCCCTTGCCCTTGATCATGTCGGCCAGCGATTTCAGCGGCCGCTTGTTGGCACCGGTCATGGCCTTGCCACGACGGCCGTTATCGAGCAGCGAATCGACAGCCTCTTGCAGCATGCGCTTTTCGTTACGCACGATGATGTCCGGCGCCTTCAGTTCGAGCAGGCGCTTCAGACGATTGTTGCGGTTGATGACGCGGCGGTACAGATCGTTCAGATCGGAGGTGGCGAAACGCCCGCCATCCAGCGGCACCAAGGGACGCAGGTCGGGCGGCAGCACCGGCAGAACTTCGAGAATCATCCAATCCGGTTTGATCCCGGACTTCTGGAAACCTTCAAGAATTTTCAGGCGCTTGGCGATCTTTTTGTTTTTCGCTTCCGAGCCCGTCACTTCCAGCTCGCCGCGCAATGTTTCGACTTCGCGATCCAGATCCAGATTGCGCAAAAGTGCACGGATGCCTTCCGCGCCCATCAAGGCCTCGAATTCGTCGCCGTGCTCTTCCATCATTTCGAGGTATTGCTCTTCGGTGAGCAACTGACCCCGCTGCAGGTTGGAGACCATGCCCGGTTCCGTCACCACGAAGGCTTCGAAATACAACACGCGTTCGATGTCGCGCAGCGTCATGTCCAGCACCATGCCCAAACGGCTGGGCAGGGATTTCAGGAACCAAATGTGGGCGACCGGCGAAGCCAGTTCGATGTGGCCCATGCGGTCGCGGCGCACCTTGGCGAGCGTGACTTCAACGCCACACTTCTCGCAGATCACACCGCGATGCTTCAAACGTTTGTACTTGCCGCACAGGCATTCGTAATCCTTGACCGGGCCAAAAATCTTGGCACAGAACAAACCATCACGCTCTGGCTTGAAGGTGCGGTAGTTGATGGTTTCCGGTTTTTTGACCTCGCCATACGACCAAGAACGAATTTTGTCCGGCGAAGCCAGGCCGATAGTGATGACGTCGAACTCTTCCTTCTCGTCAGTCACCTGCTTGAACAGATCTTTCAAAGCTATCATTTTTTCAAAACCTCCGGTTTTGAGTGCAGCATCACAGTTTTTCCTCGGGCGCAGCGTCTTACGAGACGGTCTGCGCCCAAGGTTTTTCTGTCACATTGCACCGAATCAGTTGCGTTCCATGTCGATGTCGATGGCCAGGGAGCGAATTTCCTTGACCAGCACGTTGAAGGATTCCGGCATGCCGGCATCGATTCTGTGTTCGCCCTTGACGATGTTTTCGTACACCTTGGTTCGTCCGTTCACGTCGTCAGACTTCACGGTCAGCATTTCCTGCAGCACATAGGATGCGCCATAGGCTTCCAGCGCCCACACTTCCATTTCACCGAAGCGCTGACCGCCGAACTGCGCCTTGCCGCCCAGCGGCTGCTGCGTGACCAGCGAGTACGGGCCGGTCGAACGGGCGTGCATCTTGTCATCGACCAGGTGATGCAGCTTGAGGTAGTGCATGTAGCCCACCGTCACCTGACGCTCGAAGGCTTCGCCGGTACGTCCGTCGAACAGCGTCATCTGCCCGGAAGACGGCATCCCGGCGAGCGCCAGCATGGCCTTGATTTCCTCTTCCTTGGCCCCGTCGAACACCGGTGTTGCAAACGGCACGCCGCCTTCCAGATTGGTGGCCAGTTCATGCACTTCAGCATCGCTGAGCGAGGCCAAGTCTTCCGACTTGCCGCTGCTGTTATAGATCTGCTCGAGGAAGCCACGCACTTCTTTGGTTGCCGCCTGCGCCCGCAGCATGGCCCCAATTTTCTGGCCCAAACCCTTGGCGGCAAGCCCGAGGTGCACTTCGAGAATCTGCCCGACGTTCATCCGCGACGGCACACCGAGCGGGTTGAGCACGATGTCCACCGGGCGGCCGTCGGCCATGTAGGGCATGTCTTCAACCGGCAAAATGCGCGAGACGACCCCCTTGTTGCCGTGGCGGCCGGCCATTTTGTCGCCCGGTTGCAGACGACGCTTGACCGCGACATAGACCTTGACCATCTTCTGCACGCCCGGCGGCAATTCGTCGCCTTGCGTCAGCTTCTTGCGCTTGGCTTCGAAAGCCAGATCGAAATCCTTGCGTGCCTGTTCCAGGCTATCTTTGATCTGCTCAAGTTGCTGCGCGACTTCATCGTCGGCCATGCGAAGGTCGAACCAGTGGTGCGGATCGATTCCGTCCAAATAGCTTTGTTCGATAAGTGCGCCCTTGGCCAGCTTTTTCGGGCCGCCATTGGCTTTTTTACCGAGCACCATGCGCTCTACGCGGGCAAAAGCATCGCGCTCGAAGATGCGCATCTGGTCGGCGAGATCAAGCTTGTACTGGCGCAGATGCTCGTCGATGATGGACTGGGCGCGCTTGTCGCGCTCGATGCCTTCGCGGGTGAACACCTGCACGTCGATCACCGTCCCGGCGATGCCGGCTGGCACGCGCAAGGAGGTGTCTTTCACGTCGGATGCTTTTTCACCGAAGATGGCGCGCAACAGCTTTTCTTCCGGCGTCAGCTGGGTTTCGCCCTTGGGCGTCACCTTGCCGACCAGCACATCGCCGGCATGGACTTCAGCACCGATGTACACGATGCCGGCATCGTCCAGGCGCGACAACTGCACTTCACCGAGGGAAGCGATATCGCGGGTGATTTCCTCGGCCCCGAGTTTGGTATCGCGCGCCACCACCGTCAGTTCTTCGATATGGATCGAGGTGTAACGGTCTTCTGCAACCACACGCTCAGAAATGAGAATGGAGTCTTCGAAGTTGTAGCCATTCCAGGGCATGAAGGCGATCAGCATGTTCTGGCCAAGTGCCAGCTCGCCCTTGTCGGTCGAGGCACCATCGGCCACCACGTCACCGCGCGCGATGATGTCGCCCACTTTGACCATGGGGCGCTGGTTGATGTTGGTGCTCTGGTTGGAGCGGGTGTATTTGACGAGATTGTAAATATCGACACCCACTTCACCGGCCACGGCTTCGGCATCGTGCACGCGCACCACGACCCGGCTGGCATCGACATAATCGACCACGCCGCCACGCCGGGCGACAACGGCCGTACCCGAGTCCACCGCCACGGTGCGCTCGATACCGGTGCCGACCAGCGGCTTTTCCGGGCGCAGACAAGGTACCGCCTGGCGCTGCATGTTGGCACCCATCAAGGCGCGGTTGGCGTCATCGTGCTCCAGGAAGGGAATCAGCGAGGCGGCAACCGAAACGATCTGCCCCGGCGCGACGTCCATGTATTGCACGCGCGCAGGTTCGGCGAGAATGGTTTCGCCCTTTTCGCGGCAGGTCACCAGATCATCGACCAGGCAGCCTGTGGCATCCAACGCGGCATTGGCCTGAGCAACGACGTAATTACCCTCTTCGATGGCCGAGAGGTATTCAATGTCATTGGTCACCTTGCCGTCGTTTACGCGACGGTAGGCGGTTTCAATGAAACCGTAACTATTGACGCGGGCGAACAGCGCCAGCGAGTTGATCAGACCGATGTTCGGGCCTTCCGGCGTTTCGATCGGGCAGACGCGGCCGTAATGGGTCGGATGCACGTCGCGCACTTCGAAGCCGGCGCGTTCGCGGGTCAAACCGCCCGGGCCAAGGGCCGAAACACGGCGCTTGTGGGTGATTTCCGACAGCGGGTTGGTCTGGTCCATGAACTGCGAGAGTTGGCTGGAACCAAAGAATTCCTTGATCGCGGCGCTGATTGGTTTGGCATTGATCAGGTCGTGCGGCATCAGATTATCCGATTCCGCCTGGCTCAAACGCTCCTTGACCGCGCGCTCGACACGCACCAGGCCGGCGCGGAATTGGTTTTCTGCCAACTCGCCGACCGAACGCACGCGGCGATTGCCGAGGTGGTCGATGTCGTCGATATCGCCGCGACCGTTACGCAACTCGACCAGAATTTTGATGACATCGACGATGTCGCGTGGCGACAAGGTCAGCTGTTCGCGCACTTCTACATTGGCGTTGGCGCTCTTGAGCTTGGCGGCCAGCGCACTGGCACTTTCCAGATCAAGATTCTCGCTCAGTGCCCGCGCGCCAAACGGCAGGCCGGCCACCATGTCTTGAATCACCGGCAAAGCGAAACCGGAAACTTCCGCCAGGTTTTTCAAAGCCGCTTCGGCACGCGAAGCCAGGCTTTTCACCATGACTTTGTGTTCGACATCGGCCGTGCGCCCCAGGCGACGGTTAAATTTCATGCGCCCGACGTTGGAAATATCGTAGCGTTCGTCCGAATAGAACAAGCCATTGAAGAGAATTTCAACCGCCTCTTCCGTCGGCGGCTCGCCCGGGCGCATCATGCGATAAATCGCCACGCGTGCCGCCTGGCGCGAGGCCGTTTCGTCCGCGCGCAGCGTCGTGGAAATGAAGGCACCACGATCAAGATCGTTGGTGTACAAGGTTTCCAGCGTTTGCACCCCAGCTTCGCGCAGCTTCGCGAGCAGGGTTTCGGTGATTTCGTCGTTGGCATTGGCGAGCACTTCGCCGCTGCCTTGATCGATGATATTTTTTGCCAGCGTGCGCCCGAGGATGAATTCCTCCGGCACGGCAATCTGCTGCAAATTCGCCGCTTGAATTTCGCGGATGTGCTTGGCGGTGATGCGTTTATCCTTGGCGACGATGACCTTGCCGCTCGGATCGACGAAATCGAAACGCGCCACTTCGCCGCGCAGGCGCTCCGGCACCAAGGCAAATTCGACATGGTCCTTGACCAGCTGGAAAAGGTCGTACTCGAAAAATTCGGCCAGAATTTCTTCCGGCGACATGCCCAATGCCTTGAGCAAGGTCGTCACCGGCATCTTGCGGCGGCGGTCAACACGGAAGAAAAGCACATCCTTCGGATCGAATTCAAAATCCAGCCAGGAGCCACGGTAAGGAATGATGCGCGCAGAGAAGAGGAGCTTGCCCGAGCTGTGCGTCTTGCCGCGATCGTGCTCGAAAAACACGCCCGGCGAGCGGTGCAGCTGGGAAACGATCACCCGCTCGGTGCCGTTGATGACGAAAGAGCCATTGGTCGTCATCAGGGGAATTTCCCCCATGTACACTTCCTGCTCCTTCACTTCCTTGACCGTATCTGGCGTTTCGCGATCCATGATCACCAGACGCACACGGGCGCGCAGGGAAGCAGCAAAGGTCAGGCCGCGCTGCTGGCACTCAACCACGTCGAAGGCCGGCTCACCCAGGGTGTAGCTGACAAACTCCAGACGTGCATTACCGGAATGCGAAACGATGGGAAAGATCGAGGTGAATGCCGCCTGCAAGCCTTCGTTCTTGCGCTTGGCCAGCGGCGTATCTTCCTGCAAAAACTCGCTGAAAGACTGCAGCTGCGTCGACAGAAGGTAAGGCACCGCAAGCACGCTGGCACGCTTGGCGAAGCTCTTGCGAATGCGCTTCTTCTCGGTGAAGGAGTAGGTCATGGTAACTCCGTGAGGATGAAATCAGTGGGGAGAGCGGGCCTGCCGCCGGCTTGGAAAACAACAACAGGCAAACGCAAAGCGGCTTTCCGTCCGATAAGACAGAAAACCCAGATTTGCGTTTGCCAGGTGGCGTGATTTTTCTTGCGTAATGATCAAACTGCCAATCGTAAAGCCTGATAGCAACAGGAGATACAGACAGAAAAGGGCTGGCAGCCAGGCCACCAGCCCACAACTTCTGAAACTTACTTGACTTCGACCTTGGCGCCGGCGTCTTCCAGTTGTTTCTTGAGCGCTTCGGCGTCGGCCTTGGCGATGCCTTCCTTGACGGGTTTCGGTGCGCCATCAACCAAATCCTTGGCTTCCTTCAGACCCAAACCGGTCACGGCACGCACGACCTTGATGACTTCAACCTTCTTGTCGCCAGCAGAAGCCAGGACAACGGTGAATTCAGTCTGCTCTTCAACAGCAGCGGCACCCGCGCCACCGGCCGGGCCGGCAACGGCTACGGCCGCAGCGGAAACACCGAATTTTTCTTCGAACGCCTTGACGAGGTCGTTCAGTTCCATCACGGTCAAAGCGCCAACGGCTTCCAGGATGTCTTCTTTGCTAATTGCCATTTCAATAAACTCCTAAGTTCAGTTCGTATGCGGTAAAGATCAAGCGGCGGCGCCTTCGCGCTGCTTGGCCAGGGCGTCGAGCGCACGGGCAAAGCCAGCGACCGGGGCTTGCATGACGTAGAGCAGCTTGGAGAGCAGCTCTTCGCGGCTCGGAACGGAAGCGAGCGCTTGCACGCCTGCCTTGTCGAGCACCTTGCCGGCATAAGAACCAGCTTTCAGCACCAGCTTGTCATTGGTTTTGGCGAAGTCATTCAAGACTTTCGCCGCAGCCACCGGGTCGGCGGATACGCTGTAGATCAGGGGACCGACCATATGCTCGGCCAGGCCGGCAAACTCGGTTCCTTCCACAGCGCGGCGCACCAGGGTGTTTTTCAGCACGCGCAGATACACACCAGACTCACGCGCCTTCTTGCGCAGCACGGTGAGATCACCCACCTCGATGCCACGGTATTCGGCAATCGCGATCGTCTGGGCATTGGCTACCTGTGCCGACACCTCAGCCACGACGGCTTTTTTGTCATTCAGATTAAGACCCACAGGCCCATCCTCCTTTCAAGTCATAATACGGTGGAATTTCCACCGCCCCATACGGCGACCTGATCCAGAAGCCTGCTCGCGATAAAGCGAGCAAAAATCCGTTTCGGGAACACCGTCTGCGCAGGTAACAACACGATTAAGCCCAAACTGCAGGCACCTGCGGTCTTTGACGATGCGCCGGAAGCGCCTTAGCGCACCCGACGCCCCAAAGTATGTTTAGCCGGCCAGACTTGCCTGGTCGACGCGAACGCCCGGCCCCATCGTGGCGGAGACGGCGATTTTCTTGAGGTATTGCCCCTTGGAAGACGCCGGCTTGGCCTTGGTCAGAGCATCCACCAGAGCCTTGAAGTTGGTTTCCAGCTGCTCCACCGAGAAGGACGCGCGACCCAGGGTGGCGTGCACGATACCGGCCTTGTCGGTACGGTATTGCACTTGACCGGCCTTGGCGTTGTTCACTGCAGTGGTGACGTCCATGGTCACGGTACCCACCTTCGGGTTCGGCATCAGGCCGCGCGGACCAAGAATCTGGCCCAGCTGACCGACGATGCGCATGGCGTCCGGCGTGGCAATGACGATATCGAAATCGAGTTTGCCTGCTTTAACGTCGGCAGCCAGATCGTCGAAACCGACGATATCAGCACCGGCCGCCTTGGCAGCCTCGGCCTTGTCGCCCTGGGCGAACACGGCCACACGCACGGTCTTGCCGGTACCCGCCGGCAACACGACGGAGCCGCGCACCACCTGATCGGATTTACGCGCATCGACACCGAGGTTGACGGCGATGTCGATCGACTCATCAAACTTGGCGGTTGCCGTTTCCTTGGCCAGCGCCAGGGCTTCTTGCAGCGGATAGAGTTTCTGCGCTTCGACCTTGGACTGCAGGGCTTTTTGTTTCTTCGTAAGCTTGGCCATGATTACAGACCCTCCACCGTAATGCCCATCGAACGGGCGGAACCGGCGATGGTGCGAATCGCTGCTTCCATGTCGGCAGCCGTCAGATCGGGCGATTTGGTTTTGGCGATTTCCTCGCACTGGGCGCGAGTGATCTTGCCGACCTTATCGGTATGCGGCTTGGCCGAACCCGACTTGATGCCGGCAGCCTTCTTGATCAGGATGGTCGCCGGCGGCGTCTTCATGATGAAGGTGAAGGACTTGTCGGCGAAAGCGGTGATCACCACCGGAATCGGCAGACCGGGCTCCAAGCCCTGAGTCTGGGCGTTGAACGCCTTGCAGAATTCCATGATATTCAGACCACGCTGACCCAGAGCCGGGCCAATCGGGGGAGAAGGGTTGGCCTTGCCGGCCGGGACTTGCAGCTTGATGTAGCCAATAATTTTCTTGGCCATGATGACTCCTAATAAATGAGTGGTAACGCATCCCGAACCTACTGCGCCCGCGATGCTCCTCTTGCCGGACTTGGGGCTTCCGGCAGCGCCCTAAAACATGTGCAGCCCGGATTCAGGCTTTTTCGACCTGCCCGAACTCCAGCTCGACTGGTGTGGCGCGGCCAAAAATCGTGACCGAAACACGCAAGCGATTCTTTTCGTAATTGACGTCTTCAACCGAGCCGTTGAAATCGGTAAACGGGCCTTCCTTGACGCGCACCATCTCGCCCACATCGAACAAGGTCTTGGGGCGGGGTTTTTCCACCCCTTCCTGCATCTGCTGCATGATCTTATCGACTTCTTTTTGCGAAATCGGCGTCGGGCGATTGCCTGTACCGCCGACAAAACCCGTCACCTTGGGCGTATCTTTCACCAAGTGCCAGGTATCGTCGTCCATTTCCATTTCCACGAGCACATAACCCGGGAAAAATTTACGCTCGGTAATCGACTTCTGACCGCCCTTCATTTCGACGACTTCTTCGACCGGCACCAGAATCTGGCCGAACTTGTCTTGCATACCCAGGCGATTGATACGCTCCTGAATCGCGCGCATCACGCTTTTTTCGAAGCCCGAATAGGCATGCACGACATACCAGCGTTTACTCATGATTTCTTCCAACCCAGAACCAGGTCATAGAGCACCCATTCCAGGCTCTTGTCCGTAATGTAGAGAAACAGCGCCATGACAACAGCAAAAGCAAAGACCATCAAGGTCGTTTGCACTGTTTCCTTACGCGAAGGCCAGACGACTTTACGCGCTTCAATCACCGCCTCATTGGCAAAGGTGAAGAAACGCTGCCCCGGCTCGGTTTTCCAGGCGATGGCCGCAGCCACCAAAACCCCACCAAGCACCAGCAAAACCCGAACAATCATGGGCTGATTGGCGAGCAGATAAAAACCAGCTATGCCCGCCACCATCACCAGCAGCGCCAGCACAAACTTGATCTTGTCAGCCATATGGATTGTTTTCTTTAATTTTTAGTGGCAGGGGCGGAGGGAATCGAACCCCCGACCTACGGTTTTGGAAACCGTTGCTCTACCAATTGAGCTACACCCCTGCAACAGAAACAGCAAGGCGCTCCGACCTGCGAAGCGCCTTTCCTACCTGTTTATCGCTTAAGCGATGATCTTGGCCACCACGCCAGCGCCGACGGTACGGCCGCCTTCGCGGATGGCGAAGCGCAGACCTTCTTCCATGGCGATGGGCGCGATCAGCTGCACCGTCATCTGCACGTTGTCGCCCGGCATGACCATTTCCACGCCTTCCGGCAGCGAGATGGCACCGGTCACGTCGGTCGTGCGGAAGTAGAACTGCGGACGATAGTTGTTAAAGAACGGCGTGTGACGACCGCCTTCGTCCTTCGACAGCACATAGACCTCACCCGTGAAATGGGTGTGCGGCGTGATCGAACCCGGCTTGCACAGCACCTGGCCGCGCTCGACGTCTTCACGCTTGGTACCGCGCAGCAGCGCGCCGACGTTGTCGCCCGCCTGACCTTGGTCGAGCAGCTTGCGGAACATCTCCACGCCGGTACAGGTGGTTTTTTGCGTCGGGCGAATACCAACGATTTCGATTTCTTCGCCGACCTTGATGATGCCGCGCTCAACGCGACCAGTCACCACGGTACCGCGACCAGAGATCGAGAACACGTCTTCCACCGGCATCAGGAAAGGCTTGTCGATGGCGCGTTCCGGCGTCGGGATATAGCTATCGAGCGCTTCGGCCAGGCGGAAAATCGCCGGCTCACCAATTTCCGATTGGTCGCCTTCCAGCGCCTTCAGGGCGGAGCCGTGAATGATCGGGGTGTCGTCGCCCGGGAAATCGTACTTAGAGAGCAGCTCGCGCAGCTCCATTTCGACCAGTTCGAGCAGCTCGGCGTCATCCACCATGTCGCACTTATTCATGAACACCAGAACATAGGGCACGCCGACCTGACGGGCCAGCAGGATGTGCTCACGCGTTTGCGGCATCGGGCCGTCGGCGGCGGAACAGACCAGGATCGCACCGTCCATCTGGGCGGCACCGGTAATCATGTTCTTCACGTAGTCGGCGTGACCCGGGCAGTCGACGTGCGCGTAGTGGCGGTTTTCCGTTTCGTATTCAACATGCGAGGTGTTGATCGTGATACCGCGCGCCTTTTCTTCCGGGGCGTTATCGATCTGATCGTAACCCTTGGCCGCACCACCGAACTTCTTCGACAGAACGGTCGTGATTGCCGCCGTCAGCGTGGTCTTGCCGTGGTCAACGTGACCAATCGTGCCGACGTTGACGTGCGGCTTGGTACGCTCGAATTTTTCCTTAGCCATTCTAGTATCCTCAAATAATCAAATAAATCAAAAATCCAGAAGCAAGCTAATCGGTGGTGCCCATGGGCAGGATCGAACTGCCGACCTCTCCCTTACCAAGGGAGTGCTCTACCACTGAGCCACATGGGCGCACCTTCAAACTCCAGCCGTACCGCACTGTGGAGCGGGTGAAGGGAATCGAACCCTCGTCTTAAGCTTGGAAGGCTTCAGCTCTACCATTGAGCTACACCCGCAACCGCTTAACCCCACCACGCAGCATCAGCCGCTACAGCATTCAATCTGGTGGAGGGAGAAGGATTCGAACCTTCGAAGGCTGAGCCGACAGATTTACAGTCTGTTCCCGTTGACCGCTTGGGTATCCCTCCGGGAGAAACCGAGATTATCCAGAGCGTTTTACAGACTGTCAACAGAGTGCGGCGTAATTTGCACAAAAACACATAAAAAAACCGGGCGAACCCGGTTTCTTGATACAGCAAACGATTACTTGATCGCCATGACCCAAGCGGCCAGCTTCTTGGCTTCGTCTTCGGTCACGTTGTTGGGGGGCATCGGGATTTGGCCCCAGTTGCCTTTGCCGCCCGCCTTGATCTTGGCAGCCAGGGTGGCAACCGCGTTCTTGTCGGCCTTGTACTTGGCGGCGACTTCTTTATAGGCCGGGCCAACCAGCTTCTTGTCGGTGGCGTGGCAGGTCATGCAGTTCTTTGCCTTGGCCAAGGCTTCATCTGCCTGAGCCTGACCCGCAACGATGACGCCGGCAGCAGCCATGATTGCAATGTAAGCAGCTTTCATTTCTCTCGCTCCATTTTTAGTGATTAACGCTTCGATAGCCTGACGACACTATCTGGTCCGGATCATACGTCCGCAGCCGGCGACGACAAACGATCAAATGCAACAAAAAATTTCCGGAGGCTTTTGCCTCCGGGCCGAATCATACCGGTTCAACAGCAAAAATCCGAGTCTTTTACTCAGGAACGCCGCTGAATCTGGCTCACGTCGCGCACCGCGCCTTTATCCGCCGAAGTCGTCATCAAAGCATAGGCTTGCAATGCCGCCGATACCGTGCGCTGGCGGTTTTCCGGTTGCCAGGCACGCTCTCCCTGCGCCTCCATCGCCGCCCGGCGCTGCGCCAAAACCTCGTCGCTCACGGCCAGATGGATACGCCGCCCCGGAATGTCGATCTCGATGCGGTCACCCTCTTCGACCAGACCGATCGCGCCGCCGTCTGCCGCCTCTGGCGAGGCGTGGCCGATCGACAAGCCCGACGTACCGCCGGAAAAACGCCCGTCGGTGAGCAGCGCGCATTCCTTGCCCAGGCCCATCGATTTCAAGTAGGACGTGGGATAGAGCATTTCCTGCATGCCTGGGCCGCCTTTCGGGCCTTCGTAGCGGATCACCACCACATCGCCGGCCACGACCTTACCGCCGAGAATGGCGTCCACCGCCGCATCCTGGCTCTCGAAGACGCGCGCCCGACCGGCGAATTTCCAGATCGATTCATCCACCCCCGCCGTTTTGACGATGCAGCCGTCCAACGCAATATTGCCGTAGAGCACCGCCAGCCCACCATCCTGGGAATAGGCATGGGCCTGGTCACGGATACAACCACCGGCGCGATCGGTATCCAGTTCAGGGTAGCGCGCGTTCTGGGAAAAGGCCGTCTGGGTCGGAATGCCACCCGGTGCGGCGCGGAAGAATTCGATGATTTCCGGCGCAACATCTTGTTTCACATCGTAGGCGGCAATCGCCTCCCCCAGGCTGCGCGCATAGACGGTAGACAACGAAACATCGAGCTTACCGGCACGCGCCAGCTCGGCCAGGATGCCCATGATGCCCCCGGCGCGATGCACGTCCTCGATGTGGTAATCCTGCGTCGCCGGTGCCACCTTCGCCAGACAGGGTGTGCGGCGCGAAATGCGGTCGATATCGGCCATGGTGAAATCGACTTCGGCTTCGCGTGCCGCCGCCAAAAGATGCAACACGGTATTGGTCGAGCCGCCCATCGCCACATCCAGCGTCATGGCGTTCTCGAAAGCCGCCTTGGGCGCGATGCTGCGCGGCAAAACACTGGCATCGTCCTGCTCGTAGTACCGCCGGCACAGTTCGACGATCTGGCGACCGGCGCGCAAAAAGAGCTGTTTGCGGTCGGCGTGGGTGGCCACGACCGTACCATTGCCGGGCAGGCTCAAACCAAGCGCTTCGGTCAGGCAATTCATCGAATTCGCGGTAAACATCCCGGAGCAGGAGCCGCAGGTGGGACAGGCGGAACGCTCGAATTCATCCACCTCGGCATCGGAACAGGCGCTGTCGCCCGCCTTGATCATGGCATCGATCAAATCGACGGCGATGGTTTTGCCTTCCCACTTCACCTTGCCGGCCTCCATCGGCCCACCGGAGACAAAAATCACCGGAATATTGAGGCGCATGGCGGCCATCAACATGCCCGGCGTGATTTTGTCGCAATTGGAAATGCACACCATGGCATCGGCGCAGTGGGCATTGACCATGTATTCCACCGAATCGGCGATCAAATCACGCGAAGGCAGCGAATACAGCATGCCGCTGTGGCCCATGGCGATACCGTCGTCGATGGCGATGGTGTTGAATTCCTTGGCGATACCGCCAGCCGCTTCGATCTCGCGCGCCACCAACTGCCCCATGTCTTTTAGGTGCACATGCCCCGGCACAAATTGCGTGAAACTATTGACCACGGCAATGATGGGTTTGCCAAAATCGCCGTCCTTCATGCCGGTGGCGCGCCACAAAGCGCGTGCGCCGGCCATGTTGCGGCCGTGGGTGGATGTACGGGAACGATACTGAGGCATGCTGAATCTCCGAAACTGCACCATGAAAAACCCGGAAACCCGAAACGATCCGGGCGGGGTCGATATAATCGGGCGATTTTAGCCCAAAGCCCTTCGACCATGCTGCTCCACCCGCAGTTCGACCCTGTTGCTTTTTCTCTTGGCCCGCTCTCCGTGCATTGGTACGGGTTGATGTACCTTCTTGCTTTCGCACAGTTCATCGCCCTCGGCCGGCTGCGCATCGCGCAAAAGCTTGCCCCGGTCAATGCCGAACAGCTCGATGACCTCTTGTTTTACGGCGTACTCGGCGTCATTCTCGGCGGCCGCCTCGGGCAGGTGTTATTTTATGAACCGGCCTATTATTTCGCCCACCCGCTCGAGATTCTCGCCGTCTGGAAAGGCGGCATGAGCTTTCACGGTGGCTTTCTTGGCGTGCTTGTCGCCATGGCGCTCTGGGCACATAAAAGCCGCCTACCCTGGCTGAGTATCACCGACTTCATCGCCCCTCTCGTGCCCCTGGGGCTGGCTGCCGGGCGTATCGGCAACTTCATCAATGGTGAGCTATGGGGGCGACTGGCCAACCCTAGCCTGCCCTGGGCCATGGTTTTTCCACAATCCGGAAGCCTGGAACCCCGCCACCCCTCGCAGCTTTACCACGTCGGCCTGGAGGGTATTTTGCTTTTTGTTTTTCTGTGGTGGTGGAGCGCCCGCGCGCGGCCACGCGGTGCAATTTCTGGCTTATTTCTCATCGGTTACGGTCTGTGCCGTTTCATCACGGAATTTTTCCGCGAACCGGATAGCGGGATTTTTGGCCAGTCTTACCTCGTCAGCATGGGGCAATGGCTGTCTTTACCGATGATCCTGTTGGGCATTTTTTTGTTTGGCAAGACTTGGCGGCAGCGCTAATCATGCACGCGCTTCGTTGCCGACATTGAGCAAATCGTTGAGTACCGCAGCGCCGCGCGAGGACACAAACCAGTGCAGCACATTTTTGTCGTTGATGCGGGTCTCGATCACCCCCTGCGCCTTCATGACCGTCAGGCGCTGACTGACGAATTCGCGCTGCAAACCGGTGCGCTCGCACAGCGCGGCCAAATTGCCATAGACGAAACGCTCTTCGGCCAGGGCGCGCAAAATTTCCACGTCGTTGTAGGATAAAACCTCGCGCGGATCAGGTTCGGCGGGTTTTTGTGCTTCTTTCTGCGCCTCGATTTCTGCTTTCTGCGCCGCCAACACCAAGGCTTCATCGCGCTTCTGGCGCAACTGGCCGACATCACGGCGCACCTGCTCCATCTGCCCCAGAAGGCGTAGCGCCAGATTCTCGAACAGGCGGCGCGAGGCGACGACGTAAATCAGGCAGAAACCGGCAAAAACATAAAAATCCACCGGCTTGGTGCGCGCGCCTTCGAGCAGGGTGCTGGAGATCATGTTGAGAAAAAGCGGCACGGTAAACGCCGCCACCATGCCGAATACCGGGTATTTGATCCAGTCGCGCCCGCCGCCCTCGCCCTGTCGCTCGGCAAGAAAATAATTGGCTGCGCCGCCTAAAACCCCGGCCAGCACCATGATCGCCAGGATCAGCAGCATATGGCCATCGAGACCGCCGTTTGGCGCATTGAACTGAAACGTGCTTTGCAAATCGCCCGACATCATCCGCCCCCGATTAAATTTGTCGCATTGTCACATATTTACAGTCTTTTACGTTTCACTGTTTTGTTGAAACCGGTGGTATTTCACCGTTTTTCAGCGCCAGCCAGCCGCGCAAGACACGGTAAGCCACCCAGATGCCGAGGATGAAGATCAACAGCCAGGCCAGCGGAATGCCAATGATCGTAATGATTAAAAGCCCATAGACCACCAACCACAACAAAGTGAACCAGAAGGTACGGATCTGCCAGACGAAGTGGGCATCCAGCCAGGTGCCGCGCACTTCGCTGCGCATCCAGTAATTGAGCACGACGCCGGCAAGCGAGGGGAGGCCGAACACCAGGCCGCCCGCCACGCTGGCGGAAGAAAGAAGCCCAATCACCACGGCGCTTGCATGCAGGCCGTAGATGAGATGCGTGACGTGGATGAGCGAGGTGCGCGGGTTCTGCGTGGCGGGGGTTTGATCGGTCATAAGTCTTCCTTTACGTTGTGCCGGCTTACAGGCCGAGCCTGTCCCACAGATCATCGATGCGCGTCTTCACGGCGGCATCCATGACGATGGGCCGCCCCCATTCGCGGCTGGTTTCGCCCGGCCATTTGTTGGTGGCATCGATTCCCATTTTGGAGCCGAGACCGGCCACCGGCGAAGCAAAATCGAGGTAGTCGATGGGCGTGTTATCGACCAAGGTCGTATCGCGCACCGCATCGAAACGGGTGGTCATGGCCCAGACCACCTCCTTCCAGTCGCGGATGTCGATATCGTCATCCACCACGATAATGGTTTTGGTATACATGAACTGGCGCAAAAAACTCCAGATGCCGAACATCACCCGCTTGGCGTGGCCCGGATACTGTTTCCTGATGCTGACGATGGCCATGCGGTAGGAGCAGCCTTCCGGCGGCAGGTAGAAATCGGCAATTTCAGTAAATTGCTTTTGCAGGAGTGGCACGAACACTTCGTTCAAGGCCACGCCCAGCACAGCGGGTTCGTCCGGCGGCTTGCCGGTGTAGGTGCTGTGGTAGATGGGGTTTTTGCGCATGCTGATGCGCTCGACGGTAAATACCGGAAATTCCGCCTGCTCGTTGTAATAGCCGGTGTGGTCGCCATAGGGGCCTTCCAGCGCCGTTTCGCCAGGATGAATGACGCCTTCCAGCACGATTTCAGCACGCGCCGGAACGAGCAGGTCGGAACCGAGGCATTGCGTGAGTTCCGTCTTGCTGCCGCGCAAAAGGCCAGCAAACTGGTATTCGGAGAGCGAATCCGGCACCGGCGTCACCGCGCCGAGGATGGTCGCCGGATCACAACCCAGCACCACCGCCACCGGGAAAGGCTGCCCCGGATGGGCCTGCTGAAAATCCCGGAAATCAAGCGCGCCGCCGCGATGCGCCAGCCAGCGCATGATCAGCTTGTTCGGCCCCAACACCTGCTGACGGTAGATTCCCAGATTCTGGCGCGATTTGAACGGCCCCTGCGTCACCACCAGCCCCCAGGTGATCAGCGGTGCCACATCGCCCGGCCAGCAGTGCTGGATCGGCAAACGGGACAGATCGACCGCCTCGCCTTCCCAAACGATTTCCTGACAGGGCGCGGACGACATTTTTTTCGGCGCCATGTTGAGCACCTGTTTCAGAACCGGCAGCTTCTCCCAGGCATCTTTCAAACCCTTGGGCGGTTCCGGCTCTTTCAGATAAGCGAGCAGTTTGCCCACTTCGCGCAGCGCCTGCACCGATTCCTCGCCCATGCCCAGCGCCACCCGGCGCGGCGTGCCGAACAGGTTGGTGAGCACCGGCATTTCGGCTTGTTTCCCCTGCGTGTGTGCCTGCTCGAACAGCAGCGCGGGGCCGCCTGAACGCAATACGCGGTCGCCAATTTCCGTCATTTCCAGGTGGGTATCTACTGGCGCGGCAATGCGCTTCAGTTCGCCCAGATGCTCCAGTTGCGACATGAAGTCGCGCAGATCGTGATATTTCATCGCAGAAAGTAATCCAGAGCGATGCCGGCAAAGATCGCCGCGCCCACCCAGTTGTTATGGCGAAAGGCGCGAAAACAAGGCATGCGCTCGCGCCCGCGTATCCAGAAATAGTGCTGCCCCATCATCAGCGCTGCAAGGAACAAGCCCGCATAGAATGCCAAACCCAGGCCATAGTGAGCGCCAACCCACGCAATGATGCCCAAAGTTAGCGCATAGCACAGCATCACCGCCGCGACATCGAAGCGGCCAAAGGTGATGGCCGAGGTCTTGATACCGATTTTCAGGTCATCGTCCCTATCGACCATCGCATATTCGGTGTCATAAGCCACCGCCCAGAACACATTGGCCAGCAGCAGCCACCAGGCCGGCGCGAGCACCTGATCGAGTTGCGCGGCGTAAGCCATGGGAATACCAAAACCGAAGGCGATGCCCAGATAAGCCTGCGGAATGGCAAAAAAACGTTTGGTAAAGGGATAGCTCGCCGCCAGAAAAAGCGCCGCGAAGGACAGCCAGATCACCAACGGTTTACGCAGCAACAAGACGAGCGCAAAACTGGCCAGACACAGCAGCGCGAACAAAATGAGCGCCTCCCGACTGCTCACCCGGCCCGCCGTGAGCGGTCGCTCTTTGGTGCGCTCGACGTGTTTGTCAAAATCGCGGTCGGCAAAATCGTTGATCACGCAACCCGCCGAACGCATCAGCAGCGTGCCCAGCGCAAACACCCAGACCAGCACCCAATCTGGCTGTCCGGCGGCGGACAGCCACAAGGCCCACAGCGTCGGCCAGAGCAGGAGCAGCGTGCCGATGGGCTTGTCGAGCCGCATCAGCTTTTCGTACAGATCGAGTTTTTCGCGGATCAGATGCAGGGTGAGCACGGGAAGCAGAGGGGGTTATGACGCACAGAACAACGCGCGCGGTTTAACGAACGAGCCAACGAACAAACAAACAGATGGGATGGCATTGTATAACGCCTCGCAAACACGCCTTCCTCAAGAGCCCACCGGCGGCGATTGGCGATAAAGTTCGGCGTAATCCTCGGGCGGTGGCGGTGGCGGCAAGGGCGGCTGCCAGAGCGGCAAAACCACATGCGCCAAGGTGCCGCGCTCACGCGCCCGCGGCATCAGACGCGCCCGCCCTTGGTGCTGACTGGCGATTTCCTGCACGATAGGCAAGCCGAGTCCACTCCCCTCACCGGCCGCATCATCGACCCGATAAAAACGCTCGAATACGCGCTCGGCCTGCTCCGGCGAAATGCCAATACCGTTATCTTCGACTTCGAGAAACACCGAATGCTCGGTGGCCAATACGCGGCAAGTCACCTGACCGCCGTCCGGCGTGTAATGCAGGGCGTTGTCGAGCAGGTTTTTCAGCAATTCCTGCAGCAAAAAAGCATTGCCCATGACCATGGCCGCACCCGGTGCTTCGTAACCCAAATCGATATTTCTCTGCAAGGCGCGCATCACCCAATCTTCTACCACCGTGCGCGCCAGCACGGCCAGATCGAGCGGCGCATGCGGCAAGCTGTTGTCCTGCGCCTCGGTACGCGCCAGGGTCAACAACTGATTGACGAGACGCCCGGCGCGGTCCACTCCGGTGGCAATCTGGCGCAAAGCGTGGCGCAAGGCGGCCGGATCGTTTTCCCGGCTGGCCAGCTGCGCCTGGGTTTTCAGGCCGGTGAGCGGGGTGCGCAGCTGATGCGCGGCATCGGCGACAAAACGCTGCTGCACGGCGACGTTATTTTGCATCCGCTCCAGCATGGCATTAAAGGCATCGACCAATGGGTCCAGTTCTTCCGGCACCCGGCGCGTGGCGATCGGCGAAAGATCGGCCGGATCGCGCTTTTCTATGGTTTGGCGCAAGCGGTGCAAGGGGCGCAAACCGCGCGACAAACCAAACCACACCAGCATCACCGCCAGCGGAATGATCACAAACTGCGGCAGGATCACACTCGCCACGATGCGGTTGGCAAGCTGCGTGCGCTTTTCGGTGGTTTCCGCCACCTGTATCAACAAACTCGGTCCGCCCGCAGTCTGGCGATAGGCGGCATAAGCGATACGAATGTCCTGACCTTTGTATTCTTCATCGCGCAGCTGAATTTCGCCTAGCGGCAAATGTTCTATCTGCTGCGCACTCAAACTGGGCAAATCGGTATCCCCGAGCAACTTCGCCTTAGCGTGCGCAGCGGGCGATGCCTGGATCAAAAAATAAACATTATCGAGCTCATCCGAGCGCAGCATGGCCTGCGCTGAATTCGGCAAACGCAAGCCCTGCTTCGCCCCCGGCCAATCCACCTGGCGGCTCAAGGCCGTCACCTGCTCACGCAAGGCCTGATCGTAGGGGTAATTGGCGACGCTGTTGGCAAAATAGTGCGTAAAGGCAATGCTCAGCGGCCAGACAAACAGCAGGGGTGCCAACATCCAGTCAAGAATTTCGCCGAACAGCGAGCGCTCACTCTCCGGCGCACCGCTGACCTGCGGCGCGCCCTCAGCCGCGGCAGAAACCGCGCCGGGCGGCGTCTCACTCGCCTTGCGGTCGTTCAAGGCAATACCCCAGACCGCGCACCGTGGCAATTTTTACGCCACCAGCTTCCAGCTTTTTGCGCAGACGATGTACGTAAACCTCGATGGCGTTGTGGCTGACCTCCTCACCCCAACCACACAGGTGATCGACCAGTTGATCCTTGCTCACCAAACGCCCCATGCGCGCCAGCAAAATTTCCAACAGGCCGATTTCACGCGCCGACAGATCGAGCGGCGCACCGCCGATCTGCGTCACCCGCCCGACCGGATCGAAACTCAGGCTGCCGCAGACGATGGCCGGCGAATTGCCGCCCGCCCGCCGGGTCAGGGCGCGCACCCGCGCTTCCAGCTCGGCCAACTCAAAGGGTTTGACCATGTAATCATCGGCCCCTAAATCGAGGCCACGCACGCGATCATGTGTGCCATCGAGTGCGGTCAAAATCAAGACCGGCAAGGTGGAATGGCGCGCGCGCAGACGCTTCAGCACCTCCAACCCGGAAAGCCGAGGCAAGCCCAAATCGAGCACCAACAAATCATAATCATTGGCCAGCAAAGCCGCCTCCGCCGCCTCCCCGTGCGCTGCCCAATCCACGCTGTAACCCGCCTGCCCCAGCGAACGGCTGACGCCGTCAGCAATGATGTCATCGTCTTCCGCTATGAGAATGCGCATAAAACCCCAAGCAAATATTGCTCAAATGTAAGCAGTTTGTAAGCGTTATCGGTTACCCTATGGGGGCTGTTCTCCTTTTATGGTCTTAGGAGTCTGGAGCCCCGGTTCCGACTCGGGGGGATACCTGCATGCCAGGCCCCCCACCGCTTTTTTCTGCCGCAAGTCTAACAAACGCTGCCCGCGGAAATGGCCTTTTCGCCACAGAACACCGTCTTTCACACACAAAAAACCCCGCCGCAGCGGGGTTTTTTGTTTCGGGCAAAGCCGGGAATGATCTCCCGACTTACATACCCATGCCGCCCATACCACCCATACCGCCCATGCCACCCATATCGGGCATGCCAGCAGCCGGCTTGTCTTCGGCCAGTTCAGCCACCATGCACTCGGTGGTGAGCATCAGACCGGCGACGGACGCAGCGTTTTGCAGCGCGGTGCGGGTGACCTTGGTCGGATCGAGCACGCCCATTTCGACCATATCGCCGTACTCGTCGGTAGAGGCGTTGTAACCGTAGTTACCCTTGCCACGCACGACCTTGTCGACCACCACGGAAGCTTCTTCGCCCGCATTGGCGACGATTTCACGCAGCGGCGCTTCGATCGCCTTGAGGATCAGCTTGATACCGGCGTCCTGGTCGTGGTTGTCACCCTTCAGCGTCTTCACCGCAGCGCGAGCGCGCAGCAGGGCGACACCGCCGCCGGGGACGATGCCTTCTTCAACGGCAGCGCGGGTGGCGTGCAGCGCGTCTTCGACACGGGCCTTCTTTTCCTTCATTTCGACTTCGGTAGCCGCACCGACCTTGATCACGGCCACACCGCCGGCCAACTTGGCGACACGCTCTTGCAGCTTCTCGCGGTCGTAGTCGGAGGTAGCTTCCTCGATCTGGATGCGGATCTGCTTGACGCGGGCCTGGATGGAGGCTTCGTCACCAGCGCCGTCGATCAGGGTGGTGTTTTCCTTGCCGATCTCGATGCGCTTGGCCTGACCCAGATCCTTCAGGTCAGCCTTTTCCAGCGACAGGCCGGTTTCTTCGGAGATCACGGTGCCGCCGGTCAGGATGGCGATGTCTTCGAGCATGGCCTTGCGGCGGTCGCCGAAGCCCGGGGCCTTGACGGCAACGGTCTTGAGGATGCCACGGATGTTGTTCACCACCAGCGTGGCCAGCGCTTCGCCGTCCACATCTTCAGCAATGATCAGCAGCGGGCGCGATGCCTTGGCGACTTGTTCGAGCACCGGCAGCAGGTCGCGGATGTTGGAGATCTTCTTGTCGAAGAGCAGCACGAAGGGGTTGTCCAGAATGGCGATCTGCTTTTCCGGATTGTTGATGAAGTAGGGCGACAGGTAGCCGCGGTCGAACTGCATACCTTCGACGACATCGAGTTCGTTGGCCAGCGATTTGCCGTCTTCAACGGTGATGACGCCTTCCTTACCGACCTTTTCCATCGCTTCGGCAATGATGTCGCCGATGGAAGCATCAGAGTTGGCGGAGATCGAACCGACCTGGGCGATTTCCTTGGTCGTGGTGCACGGCTTGGAAATAGCCTTCAGCTCTTCGATGGTAGCGGCGACGGCCTTGTCGATGCCGCGCTTCAAATCCATCGGGTTCATGCCGGCGGCGACATACTTCATGCCTTCGCGGACGATGGCCTGGGCCAGCACGGTGGCGGTGGTGGTGCCGTCACCGGCGATGTCGGAGGTCTTGGAAGCGACTTCCTTGACCATCTGCGCGCCCATGTTGGCGAACTTGTCCTTGAGTTCGATTTCCTTGGCGACGGAAACGCCGTCCTTGGTTACGGTTGGGCCGCCGAACGAACGCTCGAGCACGACGTTGCGGCCTTTCGGGCCAAGCGTGACCTTGACCGCGTCGGCCAGAATGTTGATGCCTTCGACCATGCGGGCGCGGGCGGAATCACCGAATTTGACTTCTTTGGCTGCCATGTAGATAGCTCCTGAAAATTAATCTGTTTGAATGTGCAAAAGTGCAGAAAAGCGGCACAGAAAAGCGGGCCAGAAATTACTTCTGGATCACGCCCATGATGTCTTCTTCGCGCATGACCAGCACTTCCTGGCCATCGACCTTGACCGCCTGGCCAGCGTACTTGCCGAACAGCACCCGGTCGCCGACCTTGACGTCCAGCGCGATCTGCTTGCCGTTGTCGTCGCGCTTACCCGGGCCGACAGCCAGCACCTCACCCTGATCCGGCTTTTCGCCAGCGGAATCAGGGATGACGATACCGGAAGCCGTGGTGCGCTCGGCTTCAACGCGCTTGACGATCACACGGTCGTGCAAAGGACGAATATTCATGGAATGAACTCCTGAAAAAATAAGCAGGGATTACCCTAGGGAAAAATTGGCCCGGCGACTGAATCAAGCACATCGATCGGCAGGCATCTGGCGAAGCGCTGTTAGCACTCAACACCAACGAGTGCTAATGATAGGGGCGAGGCACAGGGATTTCAAGGGGGCAGAAAATTTTTCTCGCGCCCCCCGCCCGCCACCCGAACGATTCATTACGCCAAATCACGCCTGTACCAGCTTCGCGGCAGCGGGGTCGTAGACATAGCCGGTGATGCTGCCACCACGTCGGCTACGACGCCGAGGACATCGACCGCGAAATCGCCGCCGATAACGCGCGTGCCGATGAATTCGAGCTGGTGTTCGACTCCGACCCGCGCCATGACAAACAGCCCATCACGGCGGATTCAAAACCGCCAGATGCCCCGGACGTCACGAGCGCTTGAGGTCGCGGTAAAAATTCTCGTGCGGGCCGACCGCCTCCAGATAGACCAGCCGCACCGCGTCATCGACGGTGTAGCCCAGCAGATAGAGCTGGCCCTGACTGCGAAATTTGTAGACCAAAAGCTGCGCCAGATCGCCTTTCTTGCGCTCGCCGACGGCCGGATCGGCCGCCACGACCTCGGTGGCGGCATCGACATCCACCGCCACGTTGTCGTGCAGCTTCTTGTAGGCACGGGAGAAGCGCCGGGTTTGCTGCAGGCCGTAGCTCATGCGCGGCCGGGCTTTTGTGCAGAGCGTGGCACGAAGGGTGTGGCCTCACTGCGCGGCTCGGAGAGCGAAGCCAGTGCTTCGGTGATGAAGCTCACCGGCAGGTCGGGGTTGTCCAGGGCGGCGCGGCCGACCTTGGCCCAGTACTCGATCTGCCCAGCGATGGTGCGGTGCTCGCTCACGGCCTCGGAGCGTGCCTGGTCGTACAGGGTCTGGTCGATGCGAATGGATGTCGATGTGCTCATGGCGGCCTCCGAACGGGCAAAACACGTAACGCAATCACTTTACCACAAATGTGGTAAATCTTCCAAGGAACCCACTCATGCTGCTTCCCCATCTGGCGTCGCGCCTCTACGGCACGTCGCTAGCGCACGCCGCCGTTTTACTCGGCCAAGCGCCGCAAGCGCCAGGTAATCAGGATGACGACCACGCCGCAAGCGAGCATCGCGCCGATTACCCCCGGCCATGCGGCGTGGTTCCAGGCCCAGCCGCTGGCGGTGCCGATCACGCTGCCGCCCAGGTAATAGCTGGAAAGATAAAGCGCCGCCACCAGGCCTCGGCGCGTGCCGGCCCGGTGACTGACCCAGGCGCTGGCGGCAGAATGCACGGCAAAAAATCCGAAGGTAAACAAGGCCAGTCCCAGCACGATGCCCGGCAGGGGGGCGACCAGGGTGGCGGCAATCCCGCAAGTCATCAGCAGCGCCATGCGCAGCATGATTTTTTGCCGCCCGTGGCGTGCCGTCTGCCGCCCCGCCCAGGCCGAGGCGTAACTGCCCAGTGCATAAAGCAAAAAAATACCGCCAATGAGCGCCGGTGCCAGTTCGTAAGGCGGCAGGCTCAGGTGAAAAGGCAGGTAGTTATATAAGCCGACCAAACAGCCCATGCCGACAAAAGCCACGCAAAACAACCAGGGCAGACCGGCATCGGCATAAATTTTGCGCACATCGGCCCACAAAGCGCGTGGCTGCAAACTGCGCGCCTGAAAATGTTGCGCCGGGGGCAGCAGTTTCCAGAAAACAAAAGCGCTCAACAGCCCCAGCAAACCCAAGGCCAGCAAACCCGCCCGCCACGAATCGAAAGCGTCGCTCACCGCTGCCGACAGCAAACGCCCGGCCATGCCGCCCAAGGCATTGCCGCCGATATACAAACCAATCGCCCGCGCCCGCTGCCCGGCCGGCAACTCTTCGCTCAAATGCGCCATGGCCGCAGCCGGCACGCTGGCAATGCAGGCGCCCAGCGCCGCCCGCGTCGCCACCAGGGTATAGAAATCCGGCGCCCAGGCCGACAATAGCGCGCAAACTGCCGCACCAAACAAGCCGGCATGCATCATTTTTTCGCGCCCATGCCGATCCGCGATCAGGCTCAAGGGAATCAGCAAAACCGCCATCAACCCCGTGCCCGCCGTCACGCTCAGGCTGACGGTGGCCGCCGATACGGCAAAGGTCTGGGAAAGCTGCGGCAGCAAGGGCTGCGTGCCATAAAGCAACAAAAAACACGCCAAACCCGCCAAGGAAACCGCCAGGGTAATGCGGCGTTCATCGACTGTAGGCGTCATCGAGGGCATGGTGCGCAGAGAAAAATAAAATCCTATTACACCCGCCTGCCTTGCTCAGGACAATCCGTAGTGACCGCAGGGGCGAAGAACCCTCAAGCCAAACCCTTCGCCCCCCCCAGGCGGCCACTCCGGAAAACAGCATTGAACGCGGATTGACGCGGATTGGCGCGGAGCAAATCAAATCGCACGAATAAACCCCCGAGCAAACGCCTTTGATCCGCGTTCCTCCGCGTTTATCCGCCGAATCCGCGTTGAAAAAGTTTCAGAACAAAGCCAAACCCTTCGAACTAACCCCAGGCGGCTACTTCGGAAAACGGCAATGAACGCGGATTGACGCGGATTGGCGCGGAGCAAATCGAATCGCACGAATAAACCCCCGAGCAAACGCCTTTGATCCGCGTTCCTCCGCGTTTATCCGCCGAATCCGCGTTGAAGAAGTTCTGAATCGACAAACAAGACGTTCCCGCTCAACGTCGCCCGCCCAGAATCGAGCCCAGGACGCCGCGCAGAATTTGCCGGCCGAGCTCGCGTCCGACCGTGCCGGCAACACTGCGGGCGGCGCTTTTGGCGGCGGCTTCGATGACGCCTTCGCGTTTGCCGCCGCGCGGGCCGGTGCTGCCACCGAGCAGATCGCCCAGACCGCCGAACAGGCCACCGCCGCTGTCTGCCGGTGCGTTCTCCGGGGCGGGTTCCGGTGCAGGTACCGGGCGCGCCGGCACGCTGCCTGGCGTAGCCGGGGCCGGAATCGCGCCCGGCGCACGCATTTTTTGCGTTTGTGCCGGCGCGCCACGCAAAATTTCGTAGGCCGACTCACGATCTATGCTTTCTTGATAACGCGCCTGCAAGCCACTGGCTGCCAGACAGGCCTGACGTTCCTCGGCTGTCAATGGCCCCAGACGAGAAGCCGGCGGAAAGATGAAGGCGCGCTCGACCACCGCCGGACGCCCTTTTTCATCGAGAAAAGAAACCAGGGCTTCGCCCACACCCAATTCGGTAATGGCTTCGGCGGCGTCAAATTTCGGGTTGGCACGCATGGTTTGCGCCGCCGACTGCACCGCTTTCTGATCACGCGGCGTAAAAGCGCGCAGGGCGTGCTGCACACGGTTACCCAGCTGACCGAGGATTTTCTCCGGCACATCGAGCGGATTTTGCGTCACAAAAAAGACGCCGACACCCTTGGAACGAATCAGCCGCACCACCTGTTCGACCTTATCGACCAAAGCCGCGGGCGCATCACTGAACAAGAGATGGGCTTCATCAAAGAAAAAGACCAGCTTGGGCTGATCGAGATCCCCCGCTTCCGGCAACTGTTCGAACAGTTCCGCCAGCAGCCAGAGAAGAAAAGTCGAATAGAGCACCGGGGCATTGATCAATTTTTCTGCCGACAGCACATTGATTACCCCGCGCCCATTGCTATCGACCTGCATCAAGTCCTTGATGTCGAGCATCGGCTCGCCGAAGAAGACATCACCGCCCTGCTCGCCCAAAGTCAGCAAACCGCGCTGAATGGCCCCGATCGAAGCGGTGGACACATTGCCGTACTCCGTCTTGAACTGCGCCGCATTGTCGCCAACGTACTGCACCATGGCACGCAGGTCTTTCAAATCGAGCAGCAGCAAACCCTGGTCGTCGGCGATTTTGAATACCAGTTGCAAAACGCCAGTCTGCGTCTCGTTCAAACCCAGCAGACGCGCCAGCAAAAGCGGGCCCATGTCGGAAATCGTCGCCCGCACCGGAATGCCGTTCTCGCCGAACACATCCCAGAAAGCCGTGGTATTGGCGTAATTGCTATAACCTTCCAAACCCAGTTCATCGATGCGTTTTTGCAGTTTTGGCGACACCGTTCCCGCCGCGCCCATACCCGACAAATCGCCTTTCACATCCGCCATGAAAACCGGCACGCCAATATAAGACAAACGCTCAGCCAAGGTTTGCAAGGTCACCGTTTTGCCGGTGCCGGTCGCCCCGGTAATCAGGCCATGGCGATTGGCCATTTGCGGCAGCAAGGCCGGGTAACCGTCGGCAGATTTGGCAAGATGGAGCGGTGCGGTCATGGCTTCAATTCCAGTGGGGTTAGAAAGCGGAGAATTCTAACAACCCTCCCGCCTGGGCTGGGTGAAAGAATGTAGCCCGCAAACTGCCGCAGCCGCGCTATTTCTGCCACAATTTCGCCACACTGCACGCCCATCCCAAAAAACACCGGAACGTAGCCCGCCGGATAACCGCAAAGTGAGCCCTGCCATGTTTTTTTCACGCCACCAGGAAGCCCAGCGCCGCGCCGACAATGAAATCGCGGCGCTACACAGGCAAAACAGCGAGCTCAGCGAACAACTCGCCCGCCTGAGCAGCGAAAAAGAAAGCCTGCAACAACAGCTCTCGGCACTCCAGAACCAGCACATCGCGATTACCGGCATCGCAAACAATCTGGGCAGCTTTGGCACCTCGCTCGATGCTGTCGCAGATTCTTTCAGCGGCCTTGCCGCACGCTTGCAGGAAGAAAAAACTGCTACCGCCACCGTGGCTGGCGAAGCGCAGAGCACACACCACACCTTCGGGCAAATCGCCGACAACCTCAAACACATGTTTGCACGCATGCATGAGGCCAGTGGCTCGGTCAATCAACTGGCCGCACGCGCCGGGCAAATCGGCAATATCGTGCAGTTGATCAAAGAAATTGCCGATCAGACCAATTTACTCGCCCTCAATGCCGCCATTGAAGCCGCACGCGCTGGCGAAGCCGGACGCGGCTTTGCGGTCGTTGCCGATGAAGTGCGCAAACTCGCCGAGCGCACCAGTCAGGCCACCAGCGACATTACCGGCCTGGTCGACGGAATCAACCAGGAAACCTCGCAGGCCTGCAGCATCATGGACAGCGGCGCGGGCGAAGCCTCGCGCTACGCCGATGACAGCAACAAGGCCAAAACGCGCATGGATACGCTGTTCAATCTCACCCAGCGCATGGAACGCAGCATTGCCTCGTCGGCCACCTTGTCGAGCGTGGAATTTGCCGCCATTGCCGAATTGGGCTTGAAACTGGAGGTGTACAAAGTTTTTCTCGGTGCCTCACAAACCCGCCCGGAAGACCTTCCGGACGAAACGCAATGTCCTCTGGGGCAGTGGTACTACGGTAACGAAGGCAAAACCCATTTTTCCCGCCTGCCCGGCTATAGCGAACTGGAAAAACCCCACCGCGCCGTGCATGAGCAGGCCAAAACCGCCCTCAGCCATTATTACGCTGGCGACATGGCCGCCGCCGTCGAAGCGCTGGCCGCCATGGAAAAAGCCAACCTCACCGTAATGGACGGCACCCGGCGCATGCTAAATGCCAGCGACCTGCAGCAGAGTTAACGCAGCGCCACCAGCAACTGATTCGCTAGCGGCCTGCAGGGCGGGGTTTCAAACCCGAGTCGGATGTACGATAAAATCCCGGCTTCTTTGTTATTTCACACGGGAAAGCAGTATGGCAGGGCATTCCAAATGGGCCAATATCCAGCACCGCAAAGGCCGGCAAGACGAAAAACGCGGCGCAACCTTTTCCAAAGTCGCCAAGGAAATCACCGTCGCCGCCAAGATGGGCGGGGGTGATGCCGCCTTCAACCCGCGTCTGCGCGTAGCCATCGACAAGGCCAAGGCGGCCAACATGCCCAAGGACAAGATCGACACCGCCATCAAAAAAGGCACCGGCGAGCTGGAAGGGGTGGATTACATCGAGATCCGTTACGAAGGCTATGGCCTGGGCGGTGCGGCGATCATGGTCGACTGCCTGACGGACAACAAAACCCGCACCGTGGCCGAAGTGCGCCACGCCTTTTCCAAGCACGGCGGCAACATGGGCACCGACGGCTGCGTCGCGTTCCAGTTCAAGCACTGCGGGCTGATGATCTTTGCCCCCGGCACCGACGAAGCCGCTCTGATGGATGCCGCCATCGAAGCCGGCGCGGAAGATGTGGCGAGCAATGACGACGGCTCGATCGAAGTGCTGACCGCGCCGACCGAATTCATCGCCGTCAAGGATGCGCTGGAGGCTGCCGGTTTCACCGCCGAACTGGCCGAAGTGACGATGAAACCGGAGGGCGAGAACGTCTTTGCCGGCGATGATGCGATCAAGATGCAGAAGCTGCTCGATGCCCTAGAAAACCTGGACGACGTGCAGGAAATCTACACCACCGCCGTCATCGAAGACTGAACCGGAGTTTTGCCATGAAACTGCACGCCCTGCTCTTATTTGCCGGCCTGAACCTTGTCATGCCCCCCGCCAGCGCGGCTGAATACGCCTGCCCGGAACTGGCCAAAGCCGGGCCGGTCAATGCCTGCCCGAGCGAGGAAGAATTGCGCTATACCTATGTCGGCTATTGCAGCGACAACAGCAAAATCTACGGCAACCAAACCGACAGCTGCCCACGCTACGAAGACTTCCGGGCCATGAAAAACACGGTGCTCTGGGAATCGGCCGACGGCCAGTTCGACGGTTACCTTTCCTGCGATTTAAGCCCGGAAAAACTCAAAGACGTGCGTGCCAGCCGCATGCAGGTGGTGAAGCAAGGCTCGCTGACCAAACTGGTATGCAGTTACCCGCAAAAAATCACCCTGACGCACCGCACCAAAGGCCAATGCACGCTCGCTGACAACCCCGCCTGCGCCGCCGACACCAGCGCCTGCCGCGCCACCTGCGATTAAACCCGGAGGGTGAGCGAACAACGCATCCTTGGCATCGACCCCGGGCTACGCAGCACCGGCTTTGGCATCATCGAACGCCACGGCAAGAACCTGCACTACGTCGCCAGCGGCTGCATCAAATCCAATGCCGATGACGCCTTGCCGGCGCGTATCGCCACCCTGTTTGCCGGCATCAGCGAGGTCGTCAGCACCTATCAGCCGACCCAGGCAGCGGTGGAAATCGTCTTTGTCAACGTCAATCCGCAATCCACCTTGCTGCTTGGCCAAGCACGCGGCGCAGCCATCAGCGCCCTGGTGCACGCCGCCTTGCCGGTTGCCGAATACACCGCCTTGCAAGTCAAACAAGCTGTTGTTGGCCACGGCAAAGCCGCCAAAGAACAGGTGCAGGCGATGGTTGTGCGTCTGCTGGCCCTGCCCGGCACCCCTGGCACCGATGCCGCCGATGCACTGGCCTGCGCCATTTGTCATGCCCATGGCGGCGAAGGTGTTTGCCGTTTGAACGAGCGCCTGACGGGGCAACTGGGGCAGGCCGGCTATCGCATTCGCGGCGGGCGGCTGATAGGATAGCGAACTGTTTGCACATCCAGTAGTGAATTCCCCATGATCGGACGACTGAGCGGCGCGCTCACAGAAAAAAATCCCCCGCAGATCGTGCTCGACGTCAATGGCGTCGGCTACGAACTGGATGTGCCGATGAGCACCTTCTACAACCTGCCGGGAATCGGCGAAAAAATCACCCTGCTCACCCACTTTGCGGTGCGCGATGACGGGCATTTTCTCTACGGCTTTCACAGCGAAGCCGAACGCTTTGCCTTTCGTCAATTACTCAAAGTCTCCGGTATCGGCGCGCGCACGGCGCTGGCCGTGCTCTCCGGTTTGTCGGTGGGCGATTTGGCGGCGGCCGTAGCGCAGCAAGAGCTTGGACGGCTGATCAAAATTCCCGGCATCGGCAAAAAAACTGCCGAACGCTTGCTGCTTGAACTCAAAGGCAAACTCGCCGCAGTCGGCGACATCAAACTCGGGGCCAGCCCCAATGATGCGCGCAGCGATATCAGCCAGGCGCTGCTCGCCCTGGGTTACAACGAAAAAGAAGCTGCCGCCGCCGTGCGTCAGCTGGCCGCCGATCTTTCCACCAGCGAGGGAATCCGGCAGGCACTTAAGTTGCTCTCCAAAGGCTGATGCTGAATCACGACGACCCCCGCAAACTGGCGCAAATTGCGCTGGTGGTGCTGCTCATCGTCGGCTGTATCGCCGTTTTGCTGCCTTTTGTCGGCGCACTGCTCTTTGCTCTGGTGATCTGGCTATGCACGTGGAGCGCCTACCGCGACCACCTCTTGCCCCGCCTGGGTGGCAAACCCCTGCTGGGTGCCAGCCTGATGGTGCTGGCGCTCATCGTCGTTTTTCTTGTGCCGACCATTTTTCTGGCCGGCGCTTTAATCCGCAGTAGCGACGTGCTGGTCAATCATGTGCGCCCCTTGCTGAACAACGGTTTACCTGCCGAACCGCCCGCCTGGTTTGCCCATGTCCCGCTCGTTGCCGATGCGCTGAACAATTTCTGGCACGAAATCGCCGGCAGCCGGGAAGCCTTCAACGCGCTACTCAATCAAGGCCTGGTGCCGGCCCGGCAATTTCTGCTCAAGGCCGGCGCAGTGGCCGCCAATGGTTTGTTACAGCTGGCGCTGGTGTTTTTCGTGGCTTTTTTTCTTTATCGCGACGGGCAGTTTCTCGCCGACGTGCTCTACCAAGGCGCGCGCAAATTGGGCGGCGACCTGGGCGAACATCTGGTCAACAAAGCGCGCGACACGGTGTTTGGCGTCATGCTCGGCATCATCGGCACTGCCATTGCGCAAGCCTCCGTCGCCGTCATCGGATTTTTCATTGCCGGCGCGCCGGCCCCGCTGCTCTTGGGCTTTGCTACGTTTTTCCTTTCCATGGTGCCGGTCGGCCCGCCCATCATCTGGGGCGGTGCGGCGCTATGGCTGTATAGCGAAGGCCAGAGTGGCTGGGCGATTTTCCTCGCGCTCTACGGCCTGATCGTCATCAGCAGCATCGATAATCTGGTCAAACCCATTCTCATCGCACGCGGCGCGGGACTGTCTTTGCTGATCATCGCGCTCGGTGTTTTTGGCGGCGTGCTGATGTTTGGCTTCATCGGCATTTTTCTTGGGCCGGTGCTACTCGCGCTGGGGCAGATGCTCTTGCTGCGCTGGCTGAAAAAGGAACAGCTCGCATGATAGAAACCGACATCCTGGGCGCGCAACGTCTGATTGCGCCGCAAAGTAAATCGGCCCAGGAAGAAGCCCTGGAACGGGCGCTGCGCCCGAAACGCCTGGCCGACTACACCGGGCAGCAGAAAATCCGCGAGCAGTTGGAGATTTTCATCGCCGCGGCCAGAAAACGTAGTGAAGCGCTCGATCATGTTCTGCTCTTTGGCCCGCCCGGCCTGGGCAAAACGACCCTGGCCCACATCGTTGCCGCCGAAATGGGCGTGAACATGCGCCAGACCTCCGGCCCGGTGCTGGAGCGCGCCGGTGATCTGGCCGCCATCCTGACCAATCTCGAGCCGCACGATGTGCTGTTCATCGACGAAATTCACCGCCTGTCGCCGGTGGTCGAGGAAATCCTCTACCCGGCGCTGGAGGATTTCCAGATCGACATCATGATCGGTGAAGGCCCGGCGGCACGCTCGGTCAAGCTCGATCTGCCGCCCTTCACCCTGGTCGGCGCGACCACCCGCGCCGGCATGCTGACCAACCCCTTGCGCGACCGCTTCGGCATCGTCGCCCGCCTGGAGTTTTACAACGCCGAGGAATTGCAGAGCATCGTCAGCCGTTCCGCCAGTCTGCTCAACGCGCCCATCGATCCCGAAGGCGCACTGGAAATCGCCAAACGCTCACGCGGCACCCCGCGCATCGCCAACCGCCTGCTGCGCCGCGTGCGCGACTACGCCGAAGTCAAGGCCGACGGCAGCATTGGCCGCAATATTGCCGACCAGGCGCTGCACATGCTCGACGTCGACCCGGCCGGCCTCGACTTGATGGACCGCAAGCTGCTGTCTGCCGTGATCGACAAGTTCGGCGGCGGCCCGGTCGGTGTGGACAACCTCGCCGCCGCCATTGGTGAGGCGCGCGACACCATCGAGGACGTGCTCGAACCCTACCTCATCCAGCAGGGCTACCTGCAGCGCACCCTGCGCGGACGCATCGCGACGCCGGCCATCTACCGCCATCTCGGCTTACCCGCGCCCAGCAACAGCACGCTCGCCTCGCCTTCCGATCTGCTCAGCGCCCTATAAACAAAAATACTGCGAATCAAAACAAGCCGTTACACAAGATTATTGCAGTGCAATGTAAAATCCGCGCATGCTTTCTGCCCCAGCTTCCGCTTTCACGATTCCCCTGCGCGTGTATTACGAAGACACCGACGCCGGCGGCATCGTCTACTACGCCAACTATCTGCGCTTTTTCGAGCGCTGCCGCACCGAATGGATGCGCAGCGCGGGCTACGGCCAGGCACAGCTGCTCGACGAACACGGCATCGGCTTCGTCGCCCGCAAGGCCAGCTGCGAATACCGCAAACCTGCCCGCCTCGATGACGAGCTTCGTATCGGCCTGAAAGTCGCCCGCCTGACCCGAGTGCGCGTCATTTTTCACCAATGGGCGCAGCGCGAGGCGCAAATCCTGGTCGATGGCCAGATCGAAATCGCCTGTGTCAGCCTCGCCACCATGAGCCCCACCCCCATTCCCGATTCCCTCTTTGCTGCGCTGGAAACCCTCACATGAACGTCTCCCAGGATCTCTCCATCCTCCACCTGATACTCGAAGCCAGCGCCGTCGTGCAGCTGGTCATGGCACTTTTGGCCGGCGTCTCCTTGATGTCGTGGTACTACATCGCCATGAAATGGTTTGCCGTCAAGCAGGCGCGCAGCAAAACCGAGCAGTTCGAGCGCGATTTCTGGTCCGGCGGCGACTTGAACAACCTCTATCAGAGCGCCGTCAACGACCGTCATCACGCCGGTTCCATGGAGCGCATTTTCGAAGCCGGTTTCCGCGAATTCACCAAGCTGCGCGGGCAAAAGAATTTCGATTCAAAAGATATCGTCGATGGTTCGCGCCGCGCCATGCGCGCCACCTATCAGCGCGAAATGGATGCCCTGGAAGCGCACCTTGCCTTTCTCGCTTCCGTCGGCTCGGTGTCGCCCTACGTCGGCCTGTTTGGCACCGTGTGGGGCATCATGCACGCCTTCCGGGGCTTGGCCAACGTCGGCCAGGCAACCTTGGCATCCGTTGCGCCAGGCATTGCCGAAGCCCTGGTCGCCACCGCCATCGGCCTGTTCGCCGCGATTCCCGCCGTGCTCGCCTACAACCGCTTTTCGCATGAAATCGACCGCATCGCCGTGCGCTACGAGTCCTTCATGGAAGAATTCTCCAATATCCTGCAACGGCAGATGAGGTAAGGCCATGCGTCAGCGTCGCCTGAAAAACGAGATCAACGTCGTCCCCTATATCGACGTCATGCTGGTGCTGCTCGTCATCTTCATGGTCGCCACGCCGATGATGACGACCGGCGCGGTCGATCTCCCCGCTGCCGGTGCTGCGCCACAAAAACCGGACAAATTCCTGCGCGTACAAATCGACAAAGAAGGCGCGCTGTCGCTTTTCGATGCCAACGGCCAGGAGCAAAAACTGGGTGACCTCAAAGCCCTGCGCCGGGCATTGGCCAGCGAACACGACAAAACCCCGGATATTCCGGTGCTGGTCGCCGGCGACAAAGATGTCGCCTACCGCAAGGTCATCGAAACCCTGGATGAAGTGAAAAAACAGGGCTACCCACGCGTCGCCCTGGAAACCTCGGTGCACTGATGGTTCAGGAGCAAACGCAAGAACCCGGCAAGGGCAAGGCCATTGCCTTCACCCTGCTGGTGCATGTGCTGCTCATTGCCGGCCTTTTCCTGGGCGTGCAATGGAAGAGCAGCGAACCGGAAGCGATGAACGTCGAACTGTGGGCACCGACACCGCAAAAAGCCACGCGCCTGCCACCGCCGCCGCCCGCCCCGGAACCGCCCAAGCCAGAACCCAAACCGGAACCGATCCCGAAAGTCGAGCCCAAACCGGAACCCAAACCCACCCCAAAACCGCCGGAAATCGTCGTCAAGGAAGAAAAAAAGAAAAAACCGGAGCCGCCAAAACCGGTGGAGAAACCCGAACCCAAGCCACAGCCCAAACCGGAACCCAAACCTGAGCCAAAACCGGAACCCAAACCCAAATCCGATCCTTTCAAGGAAATGCTGGAACGGGAAAATCGTGACCGCCAGTCCACCAGCGAGCAAAACCGTCTGGCCGCCTTGGCCGAAAAGGAGCAACGCGCCGCCGCCAACCGCCGTGGCCTGGAAAGTTACGCCGCCAAAATCCGCGCCAAAATCCGTGGCAACATCGTCTTGCCCCCCGGCATTTCCGGCAACCCGGAAGCCATTTTCGAGCTCAATCAACTGCCCGGTGGCGATGTCCTCTCCGTGCGGCTGAAACGCTCCAGCGGCACCCCGGCGCTGGATGAAGCGATCGAGCGGGCCATCAAAAAATCCTCACCCTTGCCGCCCCCGGACGATCCGGCGCAATTTCAACGCAATCTGGAAATCAAATACCGTCCCCACGACGAGTAAGATAGCGCCTGTTTTACAGAAAATGACCGCAATGACACTTTTCCCCCGCCGCAGTTTTCTCACCCGCAGCCTGCTTTGTGGCTTGCTCATCAGCCCCTTGGCCCAAGCCCAGCTTTCCATCGAAATCACCGGGGCGGGTGCCAATCGCATTCCGGTTGCCATTGCCGATTTTGCCGGCGAGCCCGCCTTGTCGCGTATCGTCACCGGCACCGTGCGTAGCGATTTGGAACGCAGCGGCCTGTTCAAAATGGTCGATCCCGGAGGCAGCGTACTCGACGAGAACGCCAGCATCGATTACGCCGCCTGGAAGGCCCGCGATACCGATGCGCTCGCCACCGGTAGCCTCGCACGCAGCAGCGATGGCCGCGTCGAAACCCGTTTTCGTCTGCACGACACACAAAAAGCCGATAGTCTGGGCGGCGCGATTTACCTGACGCAAAGCAACCAGCTGCGCATGGCTGGCCACCGCGTCGCCGATTTCATCTACGAAAAACTGACCGGCGAGCGCGGCGTGTTTTCTACCCGCATCGCCTATGTCGTCAAGGCGCGCGGTCAGTATCATCTGCAAATCGCCGATGCGGACGGACAAAACCCGGCGACCGCGCTCAGTTCCTCCGAGCCCATCATTTCTCCAACCTGGTCCCCGGACGGTGGGCGCCTGGCCTATGTCTCCTTCGAGAAGAAAAAACCCATCATCATCGTGCACGCACTCAGCACGGGCGAGCGCAAGGTCGTCGCCAACTTCAAGGGCTCCAACTCGGCCCCCGCCTGGTCGCCGGATGGGCAAAAACTTGCCGTAGTACTTTCCAAAGACGGCAATTCCCAGCTCTACACGGTCAATACCAACGGCAGCGGCGGCCTGCAGCGCTTGTCGCAATCTGCCGGTATCGACACCGAACCGCGCTATTCCGCCGACGGTTCCAGCATCTATTTCACCTCCGATCGCGGCGGTAGCCCGCAGATCTACCGCGTCGCTGCGCAAGGCGGCGGCGCGCAACGCGTCACCTTCGACGGGGCCTACAACGTTTCGCCCCGGCCCTCACCGGATGGCAAGAGCCTGGCCTTCATCACCCGCCGCGAAGGCCGTTTTCAGCTCGCGGTGATGGATCTGGCCAGCAATCAGGTCCAAGTTTTGACCGATTCGTCGCGCGACGAATCACCCAGTTTCGCGCCCAATAGCCGGATGATTCTGTTTGCCACAGAAATTGGCGGGCGCGGTGTGTTATCGGCCGTTTCCATCGACGGCCGCATCAAGCAACGCCTTTCCATTGCCGCGGGCGACGTGCGCGAACCGGCATGGGGGCCTTTTCTGAAGTAAATCGAGTCTCTGGAGTATCCCAACATGAAAAAACTATTATCGATCCTGTGTTTGTCCGCCATTCTGGCCGCCTGCAGCAACACCCCCGTCCCTGAAGGCAACGGCGCGCCGGTGGAAAGCCGTGGCGGCAGCGGCGGCGAAGTTAAAACCGTGGTTGCCGGCGACCTCGACGCCAGCGGCCTGCCGCGCGAGCTGACCGATCCCAAGAGCCAGCTCGCCCAGCGCAGCATTTACTTTGACGTCGACCGCTACGACATCAAGAGTGACTATCAGGCCCTGGTCTCGGCACACGCCAAATACCTCAACGCCAACCGCGGCTTCAAGGTCTTGATTCAAGGCAACACCGACGAAAGCGGCAGCCGTGAATACAACCTCTCCCTCGGGCAAAAGCGCGCCGATGCAGTAAAACGCGCACTCGTCTTGCTCGGTGTCAAGGAAGAGCAGGTCGAATCGGTCAGCCTGGGCGAAGAAAAACCCAAAAACCCGGGTCATGACGCGGCAGCCTATGCTGAAAACCGTCGCGCCGACATCCTTTACCGCGCCCCTGACGGCCGCGGCGAGTTCTAAAGATGCGCGCCCGCCTGCTCCCCTCAGCCCCCCTGCTCTGCCTTCTCAGCGCCCTGGCCGCCCAACCGGCCTGGGCTTTGTTCGACGACAAAGAAGCGCGTCAGTGGATCAGCGACCTCAAGATCAAGAGCGAAGCACGCTTTGACCAGCAGGCCAAAGCGCAACTCGACTTGGCCGGGCAAATCCAGCACCAGGCAGAAGAAATCGCCCGCCTGCGCGGCCAGATCGAAACGCTGACTTACGAACTGGAGCAGGCGCGCAAACGCCAGCAAGATTTTTACCTCGATCTGGACAGCCGCCTGCGCCGCCTCGAACCGCAAAATGCAGCACCTGTAAGCGCCGGCGAAAATCCCGGTTCCCCGGCGGCCACCCAGGCTGCACCGGGTGCCGAAAGCGCAGAATACGATGCTGCACTCGAGCTATTCAAAAGCAGCAAATACCCCGCTGCGGCCAAGGCCTTCAAAACCTTCGTCGAACAACACCCGGACAGCGCACTGGCCCCGAACGCCCAGTTCTGGCTGGGTAATTCCTGGTATGCCCAGCGTAATTGCACCAAAGCCATCGAGGCGCAAAGCTTTGTCCTCTCGCGCTATCCGCACAGCGACAAAGCGCCCGATGCGCTGCTCGCGATTGCCACCTGCCAGCAAGATCTGGGCAACCCGAAGGGGGCCAATCAGTCCTGGCAACAGCTCCTGGAAAAATACCCCAACACGCCCGCCGCCGATAAAGCACGTGAGCGCCTGAAAAAGAAATAAAACACGCATTTTGAAGCTGCACCTGACCGAGATTTTCTATTCTCTGCAAGGAGAAGCCGCGCGCGTCGGCCTACCTACGGTTTTCATCCGCCTGAGCGGCTGCCCTCTGCGCTGCACCTGGTGCGACACGCCCTACAGCTTTAGCGGCGGCGAACCCTGGACGATAGACGAGATTCTTGCCGAAATCGCCCGCTATCCCACGCGCCAGGTTTGTGTCACCGGCGGTGAGCCGCTCGCCCAAAAAGCCTGTCTGCCGCTCTTGCAAGCGCTGTGCGAGGCCGGCCATGAGGTTTGCCTGGAAACCTCCGGCGCCCTCGATATCCGCAATGTCGATGCCCGCGTCTCCCGCATCATGGACCTGAAAGCACCGGCTTCCGGCGAATCTGAGCGCAATTTGTGGGCCAATCTCGAGTTCCTCACCCCGCGCGATGAGCTCAAGATCATCATCGCCAATCGCAGCGATTACGACTGGGCCTGCCAAAAACTACAGGAACACCAGCTCGCCGCACGCTGTCCGGTACTTTTCTCCCCCGCACAAAGCAGCCAGGAGGCCCGCCAACTCGCCGAATGGATCCTCGCCGATGGCCTGCCGGTGCGCTTCCAGCTGCAACTGCATAAACTACTTTGGGGTAACATGCAGGGAAAATAAGCTCTGGAGACACCACCATGGATCAAAATCGCCGCCAATTCACCCGCATCAGTTTTCGCAGCCCCGCCCGCCTCATCCTGCCCGACGGCGTGCATACGGTCGACATTTCCGACCTCTCGCTCAAGGGTGCCCTGGTGCGCCCAAGTGCCCCCCTGAACAGCCCCATCGGCACCCAGGGCGTTTTGCGCGTACAACTTGACGACGGCACCACCGAAATCCGCATGGGCATCGCCATTGCTCACCACGAGAACGACCTCTACGGCCTTGCCTGCCGCGAAATCGACATCGACAGCGTCACCCACCTGCGCCGTCTGGTCACTCTCAATGCAGGCGACGATGCCTTGCTGACGCGGGAAATCGCCCTTTTATCCACCTCCTGAGCCCACGCCGTCCACCTTGACGCTACTACGGGGGCTCCCTAAGATGCGCCGTTTCCTGAAACTTTGCGCCGTTTCCACCCAAACTGCCTGCCGTAACCGTGTCCAAACCAACTCTAGACTCACTTTACGCCCTCATTGAAGCCGATATGGCTGCCGTCGATGCAGTCATTCGCCAACAGCTCCACTCCGACGTCGTTCTCATCCGCCAGGTCGCCGAATACATCATTCACAGTGGCGGCAAACGCATGCGTCCGGCCCTGGTCCTGCTCGCCGCCGGTGCCGTAGGCTTCCAAGGCGACGAAAAACACCAGCTGGCGGCGGTCGTCGAATTCATTCACACCGCAACCTTGCTGCACGATGACGTGGTCGATGAATCCGACCTGCGCCGGGGACGGAAAACCGCCAATGCCGCCTTCGGCAACGCCGCCAGCGTATTGGTCGGCGATTTTCTCTACACCCGCGCCTTTCAGATGATGGTCGCAGTCGATGACATGCGGGTCATGCAGATTTTAGCCAACGCCACCAACATCATTGCCGAAGGCGAAGTGCTGCAGCTGATGAATTGTCACGATGCCGACGTCGATGAAGCGCGCTACCTGCAAGTCATCCGCTATAAAACTGCCAAACTTTTTGAAGCCGCCAGCCAACTCGGCGCCCTGCTCGGCAAAGTCGACAGCCGCACAGAAAATGCGCTCGCCGCCTATGGCATGCACCTGGGCACAGCCTTCCAGCTGATCGACGATGTGCTCGACTATTCAGGCCAGGAAGTCGCCACCGGCAAACATCTGGGCGACGATCTGGCCGAAGGCAAGCCCACCCTGCCGCTGATCTACGTCATGCAACACGGCAACCCGGAAGAAGCTGCCTGCGTGCGCCAGGCCATCGAAAACGGCGGACGCGACGATTTCCCTGCCGTTCTGGCTGCCATTCAGCACAGCGGTGCCCTGCAACACGCCCGCCGCTGTGCCGAAAACGAAGCCGCTCTGGCAAGAGCAGCAATTTCAGCGCTAGGGGATTCAGTTTACAAAAAAGCTCTGGTAGAATTGTCAGTCTTAGCTGTTGAGCGAAACACCTGATTCACTCAAGCACAGCGGAGTGTAGCTCAGCCTGGTAGAGCACTGCGTTCGGGACGCAGGGGCCGGAGGTTCGAATCCTCTCACTCCGACCAAAGAATCAACCCCTTTGATCTCAAAGGGGTTTTTTCTTTTCTGGCTCCCGTTTTCCATCCGTTTCTTACACCTTAAAACATATGCTGGCGTAAAACCGGGAAGCTCAGTCTGAAATCTGGCCTTTATTTGCCGCCCTTGGCTCGCCGCTCCTGCGCAATCAACTTGTCGGCGACAGCCAGTTGTTGCTCGAACTGCAGGCTGCCGACCAAGTATTTACCATTCACCGCCAGCGCAGGCACGCCTTCGATTTTGTAAGCATGGGCAAGCTGATCGCCACGGCGGACTTTGCTTTGTACGCCAAAGGAAGAAAATGCCTCGGCAAATTTGGCGGCATCGACACCTTGCGCCGCCACCCAGGATTTAATGCTCTTTTCTTCAAAAAGATTGTTGCGCTCTTTGTGAATTGCCTGAAACACCTTGTCTTCCAGGCGTTTCAGGTCGCCCGTGGTCTGCAGTGCGTAAAATAGTTTGGCGGCATTGCCCCAGGCGGCGCGACCAAAGCTCACGGGGACTTTTTTCAGCACCACGTCGCCCGGCAGTTTCTCGGCCCACAGGGTCAATAGCGGATTGAAGTCGGCACAATGGGGGCAGCCGTAGCTAAAAAACTCCAGTACTTCGATCTTGCCGGCATCTTCAGTCGGCTGTGCCGGCTTGAGCAAAACGAACTCTTGCGCAGCGGCCTGTGCCCAAGCCAGCGGGCTGGCACTGGCTGCGCCCAAGGCCAGGGCAGTAGCGAGAAAATGGCGACGATCACGATCTGGACTGTACATACAAGACTCCTGCGGCGGTTATTTGGCGAGTTGGGTTTCAATCCCGGATTTGGCCAGACTGGCCCGGGTTTGGTTCAAGGCATCGAGCTGGAAGTAAGGGCCGATGCGCACGCGGAACCAGGTGCGCTCTTCAATCATCACTTGCTGCACGTTGGATTCAAAGCCCATCAGGGCAAGCTTGGCTTTTTGATTGTCCGCATCTTGCGCCGTACTGAACGAACCGGCTTGCAAAAAAAGCGGCGAGCGGCTTTCCTTGCTTTCCTTTTGCTCGGTGGTTTTCGCCGGTTTTTCTGCGCTTGCCGTGCTGCCGGGTTTATCCGGCACGGCATCGGCTTTGCCCGGCAAAATATCGTAGAACTGGAAGCGCTTTTCCGGTGCCGGGTCGCCCGGTTTGCCCGGGAGCGATTTGGGCGCTTCTCCGGCCGGCGGCAAGCCATTGCGTGTTTCGTTGTTTTGCACACTCGGGTTGAAGGGCAGGGGGGCTTTGTTGATGTACCAGACCACGCCGGCAGCAATGCACACACCCAGCACCAGGCCGATGAACATGCCGACCAAGGTGCCGCCGCCGGATTTTTTTTGCGGGGCCGTTTTACGCGGTTTCATGTCGCGGCTCATGTTTTTCCTTTACATGCTTTCCGGGCAGGAAACGCCCAAGATGCTCAGGCCATTGCGAATCACCTGGCGCGTTGCGCCGGCCAAGGCCAGGCGTGCCAGACAAACGGCGGCATCATCGACCAATATGCGCTCTGCGTTGTACCAGGCGTGAAATTCGCCGGCCAGATCCTTCAGATAGAAGGCCAGCGAATGCGGCGCGAGATCGCGCGCAGCGGCTTCGATCACCTCCGGAAATTGACCGAGGAGATTGGCCAAGGCCTGTTCGCGCGGGTGATCCAGGCGTGAATAGTCCGCCTCCAGCCAATCGCTGGCAGCGCCAGACCATTGTTTGAGCACCGAAGCAATGCGCGCATGGGCGTACTGGATGTAATACACCGGGTTTTCATTGCTCTGGCTCTTGGCGAGATCGAGGTCGAAATCCAGGTGTTGATCGGATTTGCGCAGGGCGTAAAAGAAGCGGCAGGCATCGTTACCGACCTCGCCGCGCAATTCGCGCAACGTCACGAATTCGCCAGACCGCGTAGACATCGAGGCTTTTTGTCCGTTGCGGTAGAGCACGGCAAACTGCACCAGCGCCACTTGCAATTTTTCGGCAGATAAGCCCAGCGCCTTCACCGCACCGGCGACCCGGGGGATGTAACCGTGGTGGTCGGCCCCCCAGATGTTGATGATTTTGTCGAAACCGCGCTCGAATTTATTGAGGTGATAGGCAATGTCGGAAGCAAAATAGGTGTACAAACCGTTTTCGCGCTGCACGACCCGGTCTTTTTCGTCGCCAAAGGCGGTTGAGCGGAACCATTTCGCCCCATTTTGCAGGTAGATATGGCCTTTTTCTTCCAGCAAATTGACGCAGCGCGCCACCAAACCGGTGTCGAACAGGGCTTTTTCCGAGAACCAGACGTCGAATTCAACCCCAAATTCCTGCAAATCGCTGCGGCAGTCTTCCAGCTGCTCGCTCAGCGCGTGTTGGTGCACATAGTGCCAATCTTCGCCCAGCAGGTCTTTGGCGCGAGCAATCAGGGCGTCGAGATGGGCTTCGCGCTGTGCCTTGGCTTCATCGTCGGCGCGCTCGGAGGCCGGCAGACCGGGGGTGCCGGCCAGAAGCTCGGCGGCGCTGCGCCGGTATTTGCTGCCGTGTGCGTGTTGCAACTGCTCGGCCATGCGGCGCACGTAGTCGCCTTGATAGCCGTTGGGCGGAAAAGGCAGGCTTTCGCCGAGAAGCTCGAGATAACGCAGCCAGGTCGATAGGCCAAGAATATCCATTTGACGCCCGGCATCATTGACATAGTACTCGCGCGTTACGTCCCAGCCGGCAAAGCTGAGCAGATTGGATAGGGAGGCACCATAGGCCGCACCACGTCCGTGTCCGACGTGCAGAGGGCCGGTCGGGTTGGCAGAAACGAATTCGATTTGAATTTTTTGTGCGCCCCCCAGACGGGAGCGGCCAAAATCGCCGGCCTGCTTGAGCGCCGCCTGTACGGATTCGGTTTTGGTGCTTGTCGCCAGGCGAAAATTGATGAAGCCGGCCCCGGCAATTTCCGCCCCCAGGATGCGCGGTGAGGCGGGCAACTCGGCGAGGAGTTGCTGGGCAATGTCACGCGGATTTTTTTTCAGGGTTTTTGCCAGCAGCATCGCCAGATTGGTCGCAAAATCGCCATGCGCAGGATCGCGCGGGCGTTCTATTTGGACGGGAATCGTGCTTGCGGGTGCGATGCTGTCGCGGGCTTGGGTGAGCAGGGCAATCAGCTCGGTTTTGACATCGTGGGCCATGGTTTGGCGAAGGAAAATAACAAAGGCGGCATTATACGCTGGCGCGCCGCAGCAAAATGTGAGCAATGGTAAGCAAAGCAAGGACAGAGCTTTTGCCGCGTGCTAGCATCTTTGTTTTTTCAGCCGCCCTGCCCGGGTTTTTGCAATGCGCCTTTTCCGCTTGCTCAAAATTGCAACTGTCGCCAGCCGCTTTGGTTTGGATCAGATGGTCTTGGAGCACGAGCCCAGCGGGCGTTTGATGCGCCTGGCCAATGCCTTGCAGTTCTGGCGACGCTTGCAGACACCGCGTGCTGAGCGCCTGCGCCTGGCGCTGGAAACCCTGGGGCCGATTTTCGTTAAATTTGGCCAGGTTTTATCCACCCGTCGTGACCTGATGCCGACGGACATCGCCGACGAACTGGCCAAGCTACAAGATCGCGTACCGCCTTTTGATTCCGCCCTGGCCTTGGCAGAAATCGAAAAGGCCTACGGCCGCCCAGCGCACGAGGTGTTTGCTGAATTCGATCCGCAGCCGGTCGCTTCCGCCTCCATCGCCCAGGTGCATTTTGCGCGTTTGCGCCCGGAGGATGGCGGGCACGAGGTGGCGGTCAAGATTCTGCGCCCCGACATGCGCGCCGTCATCGAACACGATCTCGCCTTGATGGATAACGGCGCATTGCTGCTGGAAAAACTCTGGGCCGATGGCAAACGCCTGCGCCCGCGCGAAGTGGTGGCGGAGTTCGCCAAATATCTGCGCGATGAACTCGACCTCATGCGTGAAGCGGCCAATGCCTCGCAGCTACGCCGTAATTTCACCGATTCGCCGCTACTCATCGTGCCGGAGGTGTATTGGGATTTTTGCACCTCGACCGTGATGGTGATGGAGCGCATGCACGGCATCCCCATCTCGCAAACCGAGCGTTTGCAGGGGGCCAATATCGATTTGAAAAAACTCTCTGCCGCCGGTGTGGAAATTTTTTTCACACAGGTTTTTCGTGATGGTTTTTTCCATGCCGACATGCACCCGGGCAATATTTTTGTTGCCGCCGACGGGCGCTACATCGCGCTTGATTTTGGTATCGTCGGCACCCTGACGGATCGCGACAAAAATTACCTGGCACAAAATTTTCTTGCCTTCTTTCGCCGTGATTACAAGCGCGTGGCCGAAGCCCACATCGAGTCGGGCTGGGCTCCGAAAGACACGCGGGCGGACGAATTCGAGGCGGCGATTCGTGCCGTTTGCGAACCGATTTTTGACCGCCCCCTGAAAGACATTTCCTTTGGCAAGGTTTTGCTGCGTCTCTTTCAAACTTCGCGCCGCTTTAGCGTGGAAATCCAGCCGCAGCTCGTCATGCTGCAAAAAACCCTGCTCAACATCGAAGGTTTGGGACGCCAGCTCGATCCCGAGCTTGATTTGTGGCAAACCGCCAAGCCCTTTCTCGAACGCTGGATGAGCGAACAGGTCGGGTGGCGCGGCATCTGGCGCAATTTGCGCCACGAAGCTCCTCATCTGGCGCGCATTCTGCCGCAACTGCCGCGCCTCGTGCACCAACAGCTCAGCTACCCGCCGCGCGCCGACCTGCACGCTGAGTTGCTTGCCTTGCGCCTGGCGCAAAGCCGCCAAAACCGCCGCTTGGGCCTGATCGCACTTTTACTGGCGCTGATCGCCGGCGCACTGATTTACCCCCTTATCCCCCAGTTCTGACCCTGACGTCAAACTCATTGACATGACCGACATCAACGAACTCATTACGCAATTCCAAGAAGAAGACGTGATCGACTGGCTCGGCGAAGAGTGCGTCAAAAAAGCCCGCCCGTATGTCGATCTGATCCAAAACATCGATCTTGACGAATTCCGGATTTCCGCGCAGGTGCCCGGTTCGGCGCGCCAAGCCTATCGCACGAGCATTACCTTTATTCATTTGGCCGGCACCAATAATTTGCTCACCACCTGCACCTGCCCAGTGCGGCACGGCTGCAAGCACGTCGCCGCCACCTTGTTGCGCAGCATTGCCGAGCGCAGCCCGGAAGTGCGGGTCAGCCACAGCGTACTGTCCTGGGTGGAAGATTTGCGTCGTGCCTCGCAAGCCGTGGCCAAGAAAAAAGCCCGCGCCCCCAGTGCGCGCACCAGTTTGTTTTATGTCTTGCACAGCTCGCCGGATGGTCGGGAATTCGGCATTTCCATGCGCAAAGGTAAACGTGCGGACAAGGCAGAAGAGTGGTGGAGCATCGAGCGGGCCTTGTTGAATACACCGCAGTTCGTGCAAGAAGACGATCTACCCATTTTGCATCACCTGTGGAGCGCGCGTAACCAGCCCAGCGGCTTGCGCGCCTATGGTCTGGGGGATAAACAGGCGGGCGAGATGCTGGCGCGCATCGTTGCCAGTGGGCGTTTGTATTTCGAAAATGAGCTGGACATTCCCTTGCGCGAAGGCGCAGAGCGTATCGGCAGCCTGGGTTGGATGGTCGATCGGCGCGGTTTTCAGCGCCCGCACCTACGTGCCGATACGCCAAGCACGCTGGTTTTATTCAGCAACCCGCCGTACTACGTCGACCGCGATGAAAGCGAAGTTGGGCCTTTGCGCATCGATGCAGAGCCGAGCCTGATCAAACGCCTATTCGAATTGCCGCCGCTTTCGGACAAAGAAGCCGCCCTCGTTGCCGAGGCGCTTTCCGAGCTGGCTCCGGCCATGCCCTTGCCGGTCGAAAAAGCCAGCGACCGCTTGCGCAAAATCGACCAAGCCTTGCAGCCCTGCCTCTATCTCGACACCCTGCAAACCCACGGCAACCGGGCCTGGCGGGACTATCCCTACAGCTACGGCGGCAACTCTTTTGACTACGCCCAGGTGCACTTTCGTTATGGCGAGGCAGAGATCACGCCGGGTGACAAAAGCCAATTCGTCAGCCTGCCCGAAGGTGAAACCGTGACCGTGGTGCGCCGTCAAGACGATGAAACCCGGGCGATGGCAGCGCTGCAAAAATGCGGTTTCATGGAAGTGCCGTCCTACACTTTGAACACCTTTGGTTCGCCGCCGCCGAGCATATACGGCTTACGGCAGGAAAACGCCTGGCCAGAATTCATGAAAAATAGCCTCGCAAAGCTGAAAGAAACCGGTTGGCAGGTTGAATTTGCCGGCGATTTTCGTCACTACGCCATCGAAATCGAAAGCTGGGATGCCGAACTGACGGAAACCGGCGACGGCTGGTTCGATCTCGATATGGGGGTGGTCGTCGAAGGCCAGCGCCTGCCGCTGGCACCGCTGCTCGCCGCCTTGTTCCGCCGCGATTCGCGCTGGCTCGACAGCATCGACCTGAGCACGATTGCTGACGAAGAAGAAGTCATTTTGCTGACCCCGGGCGGACAGCAGCTCAAAGTGGCCGCCGGGCGGATCAAGCCGCTGGCGGCGACCTTGATCGATCTTTTCGATGGTTTTTCTGGCGGCGATACCCTGCGTCTTTCCCGCTTCGACGCGCCGCGCCTGTCCGAGCTGACCGATACCAGCCGCTGGGATTTTCGCGGCCAGGGCGACGTGCTGGCGCTTGCCGAGCGCCTGCAAGCCGCGCAAGGCATCACCGACATTGCCGCGCCGCAGGGTTTACAACTGGAATTGCGCGCCTACCAAAAAGAAGGGCTCGCCTGGTTGCAGTTTCTGCGCGAACATCAGCTCTCCGGTATTCTTGCCGACGACATGGGGCTGGGTAAAACGGCGCAGACATTGGCGCACCTTTTGCTCGAAAAAGAAAGCGGTCGCCTGGATCGCCCGGCCTTGATCGTTTTACCAACCTCCTTGATTTTCAACTGGAAGCGCGAAGCCGAACGCTTTGCCCCGGATTTGCGCGTACTTTCCCTGCACGGCCCCCAACGCAAGGAAAAATTTGCAAAAATCGCCGCGCATGACGTCGTGCTTACCACCTATCCGCTGCTCTGGCGCGACATCGATACCCTGATGGCGCAGGATTACCACCTGCTCATTCTCGACGAGGCACAAACGGTAAAGAACGTTGCCAGCCGCAGCGCCGAGGCGGTGCGCCAGATCAATACCCGGCATCGCCTGTGCCTGACGGGAACGCCGCTGGAAAACCATCTGGGCGAGTTGTGGAGCCAGTTTGATTTTCTTTTGCCGGGCTTTCTCGGATCAGGCAAGGCCTTTACCAAGTACTGGCGTACGCCGATTGAAAAATACGCCGACAGTGAGCGCCGCCAGCTTCTGGCGCGGCGCATCCGCCCCTTCATCTTGCGCCGTAAAAAAGAAGATGTTGCCAAGGAATTGCCGCCCAAAACGGTGATCGTGCGTAGCGTCGAGCTCGAAGGCGGGCAGCGTGATTTATATGAAACCGTACGCTCGGCCATGGACGCCAAGGTGCGCGACGAAATCGCCCAGCGCGGTTTTGCCCGCAGCCAGATCGTCATTCTCGATGCGCTGTTGAAGCTGCGGCAGGTCTGCTGCGACCCCCGCCTGGTCAAAAGCGCTGCGGCGCGTAAGGTCAAAGAACGTGCCAAGCTCGACTTACTGATGGAAATGCTCCCCGAGTTGGTTGAGGAAGGGCGGCGCATTCTGGTCTTCTCGCAGTTCACCAGCATGCTCGCCTTGATCGAAGAAGAGCTCAATGAGGCCGGCTTGGCTTACAGCCGTCTGGCCGGTGATACGGTTGACCGGGAAACCCCCATCCGCCGTTTCCAAGAAGGCGAAGTACCGATTTTCCTGATCAGCCTGAAAGCTGGCGGCGTCGGCCTGAATCTGACGGCAGCCGACACCGTGGTGCATTACGACCCGTGGTGGAATCCGGCGGTAGAAAACCAGGCCACCGATCGCGCGCACCGCCTGGGACAAGACAAACCGGTGTTCGTCTACAAACTGATCGTTTCTGGCAGCATCGAGGAAAAAATCATCGCCCTGCAAGAACGCAAGGCCGAACTCGCCGCCGGGATTTTGTCGGAAGACCATTCGGTCGATGTCAAGTTCGGCAACGACGATCTGGCCGCCCTGTTCGCTCCGCTGCCCGATTAATCTGCTATTTCAGGCGTAGTTGCCAGAGCCCTCCAGTAGGTGCAACAAGCCGCGCAGCGCATGTGCCGTGGCTTGTTCACGAACCGCCTGCCGCCCACCTGAAAAATGGCGTGTTTGCGCAGCGCAACCAGCGGCGCGCCCGGCCCAGGCGAAACAAACCGTGCCCACGGGTTTTTCGGGACTGCCGCCGCTGGGGCCGGCAATACCGGTAATTGCCACCGACCAGTCCGCTGGACTATGCGCCAGCACGCCTTCGGCCATCGCCTTGGCCACTGCTTCGGAGACGGCACCGTGTTGTAACACTAACGTTTGCGCTACGCCCAGCATCTCGGTTTTGGCCGCGTTTGAATAGGTAATGAAACCGCGCTCGAACCAGGCCGAAGCGCCTGCGATTTCCGTCATTGCCTGCCCCAAAGCCCCGCCGGTGCAGGATTCCGCCACTGCTACGCAGTCATTGCGCAGCATTAAAACCTGCCCGAGACGCTCGGCCAAGCGTGATAGATTTTCCATAAGCAACATCCCGATGCACTAGGGCGACATTTTGTTACAGAAGAAGACGAAAAGCTGACAGACGGGCGCGCTGCAAAACCCTAAACTGCAAGGGCATTGAACCCCTCCTCTCGAATTCCCCCATTCGAGAATTTCAACCCCGCCACCCTCCGGCGGGGTTTTTTTCGGCCTTTTTTCCGGCGCAAGCTCTTGCGCTGGTGCGTCTGATTTTTGTCAATTATAAGCGAGCCGTTATAATTGGCGGCTTACTCAATCCCCTGACCTACTACTTACGGAGCTTCAACATGGCCGAACAAAACGCATCCGGAAAGATCATGTGGGCGACGATTATCGTTGCCGTCGTGCTCACCGTCATCATTTATGCGCTGACCAATAAATCCTTTGATTCGGCCGCCAACAGCGGAGCCGGTGCGGACGAAGCCGAGCTGCGCATTCAGCCCGTCGCCCAGTTCGAGCTGGCCAAAGCCGATGCCGCTGCCGAAGCCAGCGGCCCGAAAGATGGCCCGACCGTCTATAACAGCGTTTGCGGTGCCTGCCATAACACCGGCGTTGCCGGCGCGCCGAAGATCGACGCCAAGGCGGAATGGGCGCCGCGTCTGGGCCAGGGCGAGGCCGCCCTGCTCGCCAGCGTCATCAACGGCAAGGGGGCGATGCCCCCCAAGGGCGGTGCGACAGCGCTGTCTGACGATGAAATCAAGGGCGCACTCGATCACATTCTGGAAAAAATCAAATAAAGCGCAACTGATGCGCCAAGACCCAGGGGGCTGCGGCCCCCTTTTTTGTCTGTAAAAAAAGTGCGCAGACCCCCCGCTCTCAGGTTTTACCCGCAAGCAAGGCTTTCAAAGCGCCCAGGCGTGCGTTGCCCGTGGCCTTGTCGGGCAGGGCGGCCTGCTTGCCGCCGCTAAAGCGCAATTCGTCGCCCATTTCGGCAATAAAGCGCGAAATTTCTACGGGGATGGTTTCTCGCCCCTGTTTGCGCTTTTCGCAATAACTGATGTGCAAGGAGCGTTGCGCGCGCGTGATGCCAACGTACATCAGGCGGCGCTCTTCCTGTAATTTGGCGGGATCGAGCGATTCGCGGTGCGGCAAAATGCCTTCTTCCACGCCGACAAGAAAAACATGCGCGTATTCCAAACCTTTCGCCGCGTGCAAGGTGGAGAGTTGAACGGCATCGATCTCGTCGCTATTTTGTTTGTCGAGCAGATTGATCAGGGCAATGCTTTGCACCAGATCGATCAGGGTTTTGCCTTCTTCCGCTCCTTTTTTGTTGATCCACTCGGCAAATTCACACACATTTGCCCAGCGATTACGGGCGCTGCGCTCTTCTTCGCTGTCGTAGAGGTAGGTTTCATAATCGATGGCCTGCAACAGATCAGGCAAAACCTGCTGCGCCGGCTCAGAGGCCGCGCGCGTTTGCAAACGTTCGATGAATTGACAAAATTCGCGCAAAACGTCCACCTGGCGCGCTGCGGCGCGTTGAGCAAAACCTTCTTCCATCGCCGCATGAAAAAGCGAAATATGGCGCTCGCCAGCGTATTCGCCAAGCACTTGCAAGCTTGCCGCGCCAATGCCGCGCTTGGGCGTCGTTGCTGCGCGGATGAAGGCCGGATCATCGTCCAGATTGGCCAAAAGACGTAAATAGGCCAGCAAATCCTTGATTTCTGCCTTGTCAAAAAAGGATTGCCCACCAGAGAGTAAATAGGGGATTTTCTGGTTGCGCAGTTGAGTTTCCAGCAGTCGTGCCTGATGGTTGGAGCGGTAAAGAATCGCGTAATCCCGGTATTTTGCGCGTTGCTCGAAACGGTGCGCCTGCAGTTTCATCACCACGCTTTCGGCTTCATTTTCGTTATCGCGGTAAGCGCTCACTTGCACCTGCTCACCGTGGCCCAGTTCGGACCACAGGGTTTTCTCGAAGAGTTTTTCATTGTGCGCGATGACGTTGTTGGCCGCTTTGAGAATGCGCACGGTAGAGCGGTAGTTTTGCTCGAGTTTGATGACTTTCAGGCGCAGAAATTCGTCCGGCAGTTTTTTCAAGTTGGCGATGTCCGCCCCGCGCCAACCGTAGATGGCCTGATCGTCGTCACCCACCGCGGTGAATTGTTGGCGCACGCCGGTCAGTTGTTTGAGCAGCTGATATTGGCAGGCGTTGGTGTCTTGGTACTCATCGATCAATAAATAGCGCAGGCGATTTTGCCACTTCTCGACAATATCCGGATGCTGGGCGAACAACTGCACCGGCAGACCGATCAAATCATCGAAATCGACCGCCTGGTAGCTTTTCAAGGTGGCTTCGTAACTTAGATAAGCGGCGGCGGCGAGGCTTTCCTGAGCATTGCTGGCCTGCTGGCGTGCCGCCTCCGGGCTGATCAAGGCGTTTTTCCAGTTGGAAATCAGGGATTGCAGATGGCGCAGGGTCGATTTGTCGATGGTTTTTGCGCAATCGGCAATGATGCCGGCGCAGTCGGCGGCATCGAAGATGGAAAAGCGCGGTTTGTAACCCAGCGCGCGCGCTTCTTCACGCAAAATGCGCACGCCCAGCGAGTGAAAGGTCGAAATCTGTACTTCCGCTGCTTGCGCTGCGGGCAGCAACTTGCCTACCCGCTCCTGCATTTCGCGCGCTGCCTTGTTGGTGAAGGTGATGGCAGCAATGTTGCGCGGCTGCAGGCCGCAAGCGGTGACCAGATGCGCGATTTTCTGCGTAATCACCCGCGTTTTGCCCGAACCGGCCCCGGCCAAGACCAGTAAAGGGCCGTCGAGGTAATGAATGGCAGCGCGTTGCTGAGGGTTGAGTCCGTGCATGGCAAAAAATAGGGGGCGATAAAAAGCAAACCCGGCACTCGGGCCGGGCAAAGGATTTTACTGCAAGCGCTGGCTCAGATGCTCTCGTCGATCTGCCCTGGCCGACGACCACGGGTATCCATGGCGCGCAAGAGTTGATGGAAATTGCGCTGTTCAAGCAATTCGCCCGCCAGCTGCCGGGCTTCCTGCTGGCGGCGCTCCATCCCCTGGTAAGGGCCGAGCGCTTTCGGATCGATCAGGGCCAATTCCTGCTGCAGTGAGCGCTCACGCTCGTTGCTGGCCCCTTCGGCCGCCTCGACGCGACGTACTGCTTGCGCTTGCGCCAGCAAGGCCCGCCCGGTGGCTTCGGGGCTGTGCTGTTGTGTCGTCGAAACGAGTCGGGATGTTTTCATGACCGGACCTCCTGGCCCGGTCTACGTCTATTTCAGAGAAAAACTTTAATTCGTTCAATGAATTAGAGCGCGCCAAAGACCTTTTTCAAGATCGCGCTACCGGCCTCCAGCGGATTGCTGCGCAGTTTTTTCTCTTCTTCAGCAATCATCAGAAACAGCCCGTCCATCGCCTTTTGCGTCACGTAGCTGTCGATGTCGGCGTCTTTTTTGTCGATCAGCCCCATGCCCGCGGCCTTGCCAGCAAAATTATTGTATTGCTCGGCCAGCTGTAATTTAGCCGTGGCGGTTTTGACGATAGGCATGAATTTTGTCGCCAGCTGCTCGCTCGACGAACGCTGAAAATATTGCGTCACGCTGTCGTCGCCGCCGGTAAGAATGGCTTTGGCATCCTGCAGGGTCATTTTACGGATCGCGTCGGAAAGAATCGGCATTGCCTCGGCCACGGCGTTTTCGGCGGCATGGTTCATGGTGTCGACCAGTTGGTCGGCCTGTTTCCCCATGCCGAACATGCGTAAACCTTTTTCTGCTTTTTGCAGATAGCCGGGCAGTGGGATTTTCACCTTGGCATTACCAAGAAAACCATTGCTCTGCCCCAGGGAAGAAACGGCAAATTGCGCGCCTTTGGCGAGCGCTTCGCGCACACCGGAACCGGCATCGGCATTACTGATGCTTTCCAGTCCGGCCTGCGCCTGGGTGAAGGCAAAAACAGCGAGCAAGGGCAAAACAGCGCGAATGATACGGTGCAGCATGGGGGTTTCCTTTGGGAGTTAAGTGCAGGCTTAAACGATGTCGAGATGGCCAATGCCGGCGGTCAAATCGCGGCCTTGGGATTCTTTGGCATTGAGCTTGATCTGCAGGCGCAGATCGTTCAACGAATCGGCATTGCGCAGGGCATCTTCGTAGCTGATACGGCCGCTGTCGTAGAGATCGAACAGCGCCTGGTCGAAAGTCTGCATGCCCAATTCGCGCGATTTTTTCATGATTTCCTTGATTTCATGGACTTCGCCCTTGAAGATCAGGTCGGAAATGAGCGGCGAATTCAACAGGATTTCAATCGCAGGCAAACGCCCTTTGCCGTCTTTTTTCGGCAGCAGGCGTTGCGACACCAAGCCGCGCAAATTCAGCGACAAATCCATCAAAAGTTGATGCCGGCGCTCTTCGGGGAAGAAGTTGATAATCCGGTCAATCGCCTGGTTGGTGCTGTTGGCGTGCAGGGTGGCGAGTGCGAGGTGGCCGGTTTCGGCAAAGGCAATGGCGTAATCCATAGTGTCGCGGTCACGGATTTCACCCATCAAAATCACATCCGGCGCTTGGCGCAAGGTGTTTTTCAGCGCTGGCCCCCAGTCGTCCGTGTCCACACCGACTTCGCGCTGGGTAACGATGCAGTTTTTATGCTCATGCACGTATTCGATCGGGTCTTCGATAGTGATGATGTGGCCGAAGGAATTTTCGTTGCGGTAATCGACGAGCGCTGCAAGCGAGGTGGTTTTGCCGGTGCCGGTGCCGCCGACGAAAATAATCAGGCCGCGCTTGGTCATGGCCAGATCTTTCAGCACCGGCGGTAGCCCCAACTCATCGAGAGTCGGAATGCTCATGTTGATGGTGCGGCAAACCAGTGCCACGCGCCCTTGCTGGATCAGCGCATTGGCACGGAAACGCCCGATGCCGGAGGGCGAAATGGCGAAATTACATTCGCGGGTGGCCTCGAATTCGGAAGCCTGCCGGTCATTCATGATGGCGCGGGCCAGTTCGGCGGTGTGCTGCGAATTGAGAATTTGATTGGAGACCGGAGTGATTTTTCCGTCCACCTTGATGGCGGGCGGGAAGCCTGCGGTAATAAACAGGTCAGAGCCGCGCTTTTGCGTCATCAGACGCAAAAGATCGTGCATGAATTTCATCGCCTGATCGCGTTCCATGGTGTTTTTCCTAAGTGATGTGGACGGCCCGGATCACGCCGGGAAAGCGTCTTTGTTGGCGGCGCGCAGGCGGGCTTCGTTACTGGAGACGATATTGCGGCGCACCATGTCGACGAGGCATTGATCCAAGGTCTGCATGCCCATGGCCTGGCCGGTCTGGATCGAGGAATACATCTGCGCCACCTTGTTTTCGCGGATCAGGTTGCGGATGGCCGGGGTGCCGATCATGATTTCATGCGCCGCCGCGCGGCCTTGGCCGTCCTTGGTTTTGAGCAGGGTTTGCGAGATGACGGCGCGCAAGGATTCAGAAAGCATGGCGCGCACCATGTCTTTTTCTTCCGCCGGAAACACGTCGACCACGCGGTCGATGGTCTTTGCCGCCGATGAAGTGTGCAAGGTGCCAAAAACCAAGTGGCCGGTTTCCGCGGCGGTCAGCGCAAGACGGATGGTTTCCAGATCGCGCAACTCGCCGACCAGGATCACATCCGGGTCTTCACGCAGCGCCGAGCGCAGGGCGTTCGAGAAGGAGAGCGTCTGCGGCCCGACCTCGCGCTGGTTGATCAGGCATTTTTTCGATTCATGCACGAATTCGATCGGGTCCTCGATGGTGAGAATGTGCGCGTAGTTGTTTTCATTGACGTGGTTCACCATCGCCGCCAGAGTGGTCGATTTGCCCGAACCGGTCGGGCCGGTGACGAGTACGATGCCGCGCGGATATTCAGCAATTTCGCGGAAGATTTTTGGGCAATTCAACTCTTCCAGAGTCAGCACCTTGGTCGGAATGGTACGAAATACCGCCGCCGCGCCGCGCTGTTGATTGAAGGCATTGACGCGAAAACGCGCCAGATTGGGAATTTCAAAAGAAAAGTCGCACTCCAGGGTTTCTTCAAAAACCTTGCGCTGCCCGTCGTTCATGATGTCGTACACCATGCCGTGCACGTCTTTATGCTCCATCGGCGGCAGATTGATGCGGCGCACGTCACCATGCACGCGGATCATCGGCGGCAGGCCGGAGGAGAGGTGAAGGTCAGATGCCTTGTTCTTGACGCTAAAAGCCAGCAGTTCAGTGATGTCCATGCAAAGATTCCCCGATTACGTGCGTGTGGCGCGGTTGTGCCTACCGCGGTTGTGTATACTTTTCGCCGGAGCAAAATTCCCGATGGATTATGAGTGCAATCGCTGACAAGCTGCAAGCCGTACACCGACGCATCGCTGCCGCCGCGCAGGCGGCAGGCCGCGCGCCGGAAGACGTCCGCCTGCTCGCCGTCAGCAAAAGCCAGTCGCTCAGTGCAATCGAAGCCGCAATTGCTGCCGGACAAACCGATTTCGCCGAAAATTATGTACAGGAAGCTTTGGAGAAATGCGCCGCACTCAAATCCAATGGCATTTTAACATGGCATTTCATCGGCCCTTTGCAGAGCAATAAAAGTCGCGCCATTGCCGAGCATTTCGCCTGGGTGCACAGCATCGACCGTTTGCGTCTGGCGCAGCGCTTGTCCGAGCAGCGCCCGGCAGCCCTGCCGCCTTTGCAAGTTTGCGTGCAAGTCAATATTTCGGGCGAAGCGAGTAAAAGCGGCTGCGCACCGGATCTGGCACAGGCTTTGTGTGTCGCCGTGGCCGCCTTGCCGGGCTTGCAACTGCGCGGTTTAATGGCGATTCCCGCCGCCAGCGCCGACCGGCAGAAACAAGCGAATGCTTTTCGCACCCTGCGCCTGCTCGCGCAAACGATTCATGAACGTACCGCTTTACCGCTCGATACCCTGTCGATGGGCATGAGCGATGATCTCGAAGCCGCGATTGCCGAAGGAGCCACGATGGTGCGTATCGGCAGCGCAATTTTTGGTGAAAGAAAAGCACGATGAAACTTCTTTTCCTGGGCGGGGGCAACATGGCCTATGCCTTGATCGGTGGCCTGTTGAAAACCGGCCTGAGCGCGGGCGATATTCACGTGGTCGACCCGGTTGCCGAAGTGCGCCTACGGCTGCAGGCGCAGTTTGGCGTCGCTTGTTTTGCCTGTGCAGAAGAGACCGCTGAAACGCCCGATGTCGTATTGCTGGCGGTCAAACCGCAGCAGATGCAGGGCGCACTCGCGCCTTGGCGCTCGCGTCTGGGCGATAGTCTGGTCATCAGCATTGCTGCCGGCATCGATCTTGCCACCCTGAGTCGTTGGCTCGATGGGCATCAGCGCCTGGTGCGTGTCATGCCCAACACGCCGGCGCTCGTCGGTGCCGGTATCAGCGGCTGCTGCGCGACCCCGGCGGTCGATGCTGCCGCCCGCGCCCTGACCGATCGCCTCTTGCAAAGCGTGGGGGCGACGCTCTGGGTGGCGGACGAAAAACATATCGATGCCGTCACCGCCATTTCCGGCAGCGGCCCGGCCTATGTTTTCCTCTTCATCGAAGCCTTGCAGCACGCCGCGCAAGAACTTGGGCTGACGCCAGAACAGGGCCGCCAGCTGGCGCTGGCAACGGTACAGGGCGCCGGCGCTTTGGCTGCGGCCAGCGATGAAAGCGTCAGCGTTTTGCGCGAGCGCGTCACCTCCAAAGGCGGCACCACGGCGGCTGCCCTCGAGGTCATGCGCGCGCGGGAAGTGCCGCAAGGCATCATTGCCGGCTGCCATGCGGCGGCCGCACGCAGTGAGGAACTCGGACGATTGCTGGGGGCTGTCTAATGCAGGCGATTTCTTTTCTTTTTGATGCAATTGCCGGGTTTTTCAGCGTTCTTTTGATCCTGCGTTTTCTCATGCAATGGCTGCGCGTGTCGTTTTCCGGTCAACTGGGCAGCTTTGTCGCCAGCACCACCAACTGGGCCGTCAAACCTTTGCGCCGCCTGATTCCTGGCTGGCGCGGCCTGGATTGGGCGAGTTTACTGGCGGCGGTTTTGCTGCAACTCGCCTTGCACGCGCTATTGCTGCTTTTACTCGGGGGGGGCGAGCTCATTGCGCTGAATCCGCTGAGCCTGTTGCTGCTTGCGCTGCGCGCGCTACTGCGCCTGGGCATCTATGTTTTTATCGGTGCGCTCATCCTGCAAGCGGTTTTATCCTGGGTAAACCCATATTCGCCGCTCGCTGCGCCGGTGCAGCAGCTGACCCGCCCCTTGTTGGCCCCTTTGCAGCGCATCGTTCCGGTGATTTCGGGCATCGATTTGTCGCTTTTGGTGGCGATTTTGCTCCTACAGATGCTCTTGATCTACGTTTGATGCCTCTTGAGCTTGCGCTTGCGCCAAACAAGCGCTGAAAAACCTTAAGCGGCCAGCAAACCGCGCATTTTCTGCAGGGCTTTGGTTTCGATCTGGCGAATCCGTTCTGCGGAAACGCCAAACTCTGCCGCCAGCTCATGCAAGGTTGCCGCTTCGCCTTCGGCCAGCCAGCGCGCTTCGACGATGCGCCGACTGCGCGCATCCAGCCCTGCCAGCGCGCCATATAAACCTTCTTGTTGCAAGTGCGCAGCGGCCTTGTTTTCCAGCATGCGCACCGGCTCGTAGCGCGCATCAGCCAGATAATCGATGGGTGCGAAGGCTTCCTCGCCGTCATCCGGGCTGCCCTCCAGCGCCAGATCGCGGCCGGTGAGGCGGGTTTCCATTTCCACGACTTCTTCGGCCTTGACCCCCAGGCGTTGTGCGACTTCCTCAGCCTGCTGCACAGACAGCGTATCGACGCCTTCGTACTCGGCCTTCAGGCTGCGCAGATTGAAAAACAGCTTGCGCTGGGCCTTGGTCGTTGCCACTTTCACCAAGCGCCAGTTCTTCAGGATGTACTCGTGAATTTCTGCTTTGATCCAGTGCATGGCGAAAGATACCAGCCGCACACCGCGTGCCGGATCAAAGCGTTTGACGGCCTTCATCAGGCCAATATTGCCTTCCTGGATCAAATCCGCGTGCGCCAGGCCGTAACCCAGATACCCCCGGGCGATAGAAATCACCAGGCGCAGATGCGACAAGACCAGTTCGCGCGCGGCATCGACATCGCCATGTGCGCGCAGCCGCTCTGCCAGCTCGCGTTCTTTTTCCTCGCTCAGCAAGGGATAGCGATTGGCGGTCTGGATATAGGCCTCCAGATTGCCTGCCGCCAGTGGCATAGGCAGAGACATGGACAGCGAGGACGAGGCGGTGTGGGTCATGGCAAGAATCCTCCAGCAACGGACAGGTGATTTTAGCACTCACCGACTTCGAGTGCTAATTCCGCCGCAAAGTTTCCGCCACACGTTGAGCTTCTCTCGGTTTTACGCCTGCCAGGAAGAGGCAACACTTCGCTTAGAAACCCAAGCTCAGGTACGTCCGGTGAGACAAACTGCTAGCGAACCTGGCGTAGACGTTTGGAGCGCAATGCCTTGCACAGCTCTTGAAAGAAGTCTGAAGCGCTCGCTCTAATCGAATGATCAGCAAATTGTGTGAAAGGTGTTTCCGAGAGATTCACTTCCACAGTCAAGGCTCCTGAGTTGCCAGCCAGCAGTGCTAAACCAGCAGCTGGCTGGACTACCCCTGAAGTTCCAACGGCAAAGAAGATGTCAGCTGATTTGCTCGACTCCTCAGCAAGTTCGAATAGCATCTCGTTGAGAGCTTCCCCAAACCAGACAACATTTGGTCGAGTGCGGCCGCCGCAAACTGGACATAGGCGAGGAGAGTCATCTGTCCAAGCGGCAGCGTAACCACACTCTCGGCTGCAAACAATTTGCCTCGTCGTGCCATGAATCTCTAGCACCCAGCTACTTCCGGCTTCTTGGTGAAAACCATCGATGTTTTGAGTAATTACCTGGACCTTGGCAGGCTGAAGCAGCATTTCCAGCAGTGCAATCCCATCATGACCAAGATTGGGTTTTGCGCTAGAGAACAGCTTTCGCATGTCGTCATGAGCTTCCCTCGGTTTTTCGTCTGCCAAAGGATGGGTTTCATGCTACCAGTTTTTCCTGATCTTGGCGGCTGATCC
>NZ_JBLJBW010000009.1:0-72801 GCF_047638095.1 Azonexus sp. | reverse complement strand
GATGACGTACAGGTTCCAAAATTCGCTCACGAAATCGCTCATTTGCTTTCCTTTGTCTCAGCGATGGCACGGCGGTCACCCGCCGGGCCGTGATCATCTTCTTCTGCAAACGGCAGGTTGGCAGCCTCTTCAAACCCCTTTTTGCTGCTTTTGCCGTAGGCCCAGGCCACGATCGCGAGAAAACAGAGCAGTCCCGCAACCGTGACGATGGAACGCAGATCGTTGATGTCCATTGGTTGAATTACTTGATGGTGCTCAGTGCCGTACCCATACCCTGCAGGTAAGCAATGAGAACATCCATTTCGCTCATATCACCAATGGCGGCCTTGGCTCCCTTGATGTCGTCATCGGAGTAGGTGGGCAGGCTGCGCAGATTGGCGTACATGCGCAGAACTTCCATCTTCTTCTCGATATCGGCACCGACGGTTGCTTTCGCCTTGGTGTCCGCAAGGAAGGCGAAGGCCGGCATATTGGATTCCGGCACCACGTCGCGCGGATTCATCAGGTGGGCACGCTGCCATTCATCCGAATAGCGGCCGCCGACACGATGCAGATCCGGACCGGTACGCTTGGAACCCCACTGGAAGGGGTGATCATAGACGTACTCGCCGGCCACCGAGTAGTGGCCATAACGCTCGGTCTCACCGCGGAAGGGGCGGATCATCTGCGAGTGGCAGAGATAGCAACCTTCGCGGACGTAGATATCACGCCCGGCAATCTGCACGGCAGAGTAAGGCTTGACGCCCTCGATCGGAGTCGTGGTCGACTTCTGGAAGAAGAGCGGCACGATTTCCAGCAAACCGCCGACACTCACCACCAACAACGTGAGAACGATCAGCAGACCAACGCTCTTTTCGATTTGTTCATGCTTTAGCATTGTTATTCCCCCTAATCAGGCGTGATGACCAGCCGGAGCGATCACCGGTGCGTTTTGCACCTTGCCGCCCACCATCGTCTTGAACATGTTGTAAGCCATGATGATCATGCCCACCAGGAACAACACGCCACCCAGCCAGCGAATCGCCCAGAACGGGTAGGAACCCTTGACCGATTCAACGAAGCTGTACGCCAAAGTGCCGTCGGCATTGACCGCACGCCACATCAGGCCCTGCATCACACCGGCAATCCACATCGAAGCGATATAGAGCACGGTGCCGATGGTGGCGATCCAGAAGTGCGCCGTCACCAGACCGGTGCTATACATGCCCGACTTGCCGAACAGACGCGGCAGCAGGTAGTAGATGGAGCCGATCGACACCATGGCCACCCAACCCAGAGCACCGGAGTGCACGTGGCCGACGGTCCAGTCGGTGTAGTGCGACAGGGCATTCACCGTCTTGATCGACATCATCGGGCCTTCAAAGGTAGACATACCGTAGAAGGAGAGCGAGGTGATGAGGAACTTCAGCACCGGATCGTCGCGCAGCTTGTGCCAGGCACCCGACAGGGTCATGATGCCGTTGATCATGCCACCCCAGGACGGTGCCAAGAGGATCAGCGAGAACAACATGCCGACCGACTGGGTCCAGTCCGGCAGCGCGGTGTAGTGCAGGTGGTGCGGACCGGCCCACATGTAGGTGAAGATCAGCGCCCAGAAGTGCACCACCGACAAACGATAGGAATACACCGGACGACCGGCCTGCTTCGGCACGAAGTAGTACATCATGCCCAGGAAGCCCGCGGTGAGGAAGAAGCCGACGGCGTTGTGGCCGTACCACCATTGCACCATGGCATCCTGCACACCGGCGTAGGCGGAGTAGGATTTGGTCAGGGTGATGGGCACTTCCGCGCTATTGACGATGTGCAGCAGGGCCACCGCAATAATGAAGGCACCGAAGAACCAGTTGGCGACGTAGATATGCGACACCTTGCGCGTGGCGATGGTACCGAAGAAGACTACGGCGTAGGACACCCAGACGACGGCGATCAGAATGTCGATCGGCCATTCCAGTTCCGCATATTCCTTACCCGTCGTAATCCCCAGCGGGAAGCTGATGGCGGCGAGCAGGATGATCAGCTGCCAACCCCAGAAGGTCAGCGGGATCAGCGGACCGCCCCAAAGGCGGGTGTGACAGGTGCGCTGCACGCACCAGTAGGACGTGGCGAAGAGTGCGCAGCCACCGAACGCAAAAATAACCGCGTTGGTGTGCAGCGGACGCAGACGCCCGAAAGTCAGCCAGGGGCCAATATTCAGCTCCGGCCAGACCAGTTGTGCTGCAATGATGACGCCGACCAGCATGCCGACGATACCCCAAATGACGGTCATCACGGAAAACTGCCGGATGACTTTGTCATTGTATGTGGTTTGTGTTCCAGACATGAACCCACCTCTCGTTAATAAAAAACGGAATGCCGCCCACCCAAAAAACCCCGAGGCAGCACCTAAACGCGGATGGTATTCTAGCCCAGACCAGCTGTTTTGACCTAGATCAATCTACTATTTATCTGGTCAAAATACTTCATGTTTTCCTACCCCTCCTACGACAGCTCTGTTTTTTACAGGCAAAAAAAGGGTGCGTCGCAACGCACCCCAACCCCAACAGAGAATCGACACGAGGCACGCGGGCCTCGTCTGGTTGCGCATGATGCGCGAGGGCGGCGCGCTTGCGGTTGACTTGGGTCAACTGAGGCGAGCTTTTCTGCAACAGTGTTTTTCACTGCGGATCGCGGTTTTCGGCGGGACCTGGGGCTGGCGGCGCAACCTGCTGATCTGCCAAACGCCCTTGTGCCGCATCGTCATCGTCCATCAACACCTTGAAGGCGGGGCCTTCCAGATCATCGAACTGCCCGCTTTTCACCGACCACCAGAAGGCTGCGGCAATTCCGAATACCAGCACCACCGAAACCGGAATCAGCAAGTAGACACTTTCCATCACTCCACCTCCAGACGCTGGATACGCAAGGAATTCAGCACCACCAGCAAGGAACTCAAGGACATGCCAATTCCCGCCATCCAGGGCGTGACATAGCCGGCAATCGCTGCCGGCAAGGCCACGATATTATAGGCAAACGACCACCACAGATTTTGCCGAATGACGCTTAGCGTCAGCGCCGCGCGCTGCGCACCGTGTTGCAAATGCGCCAGATTTTCTGAAAGCAAAACGAAATCTGCCTGCGTGCGCGCCAGCTGCGCGCCCCCGCCCATGGCCACCGACACCTGCGCCAGGGCCAACACCGGCGCATCATTGACACCGTCGCCCACCATCGCCACCACGGCACCGTCCGCCTGCAGTTTTGTCACGCAGGCATGCTTACCACTCGGAGTCACTCCGGCGTGCACTTCCTCGATCCCCAAGGCGCTCGCCACCCGTTGCGCCACCGCCGGAGCATCGCCCGACAAAAGCACCACGGTCTTACCCAGGGCCCGCAATTTATCGACCACTTCCTTGGCTTGTGGGCGCAATTCATCGCCGATGCGCAGCAAGGCCAGCGCCCCCGCCGCATCGGCCAGCACGACCACGGTATCGCCACTCTCTAGCCAAGCTTCGCCTTCCGCCGGCAACCCCTGCCCGGAAAGCGCCAAAGCGTAAGCCGGACGGCCGATACGATAGCTCGCCCCAGCAATTTCCCCGGCAATCCCCTGCCCGGGCTCATTGACCGCAGCCCGCACAGGCAGGCTTTGCCCCTCCGGGCAGGCCGCACGCACGGCATGCGCCAGCGGATGTTCGGAGGCCTGTTCGAGCGCCGCGGCAATCGCCAAACAGGATTCGCGCGGCACATCGCGCAGGCACAGCACATCGACCAAGCGCATCTGGCCGCGCGTCAAGGTGCCGGTTTTGTCGAAAACGAAATGTGTCGCCCGCGCCAAGGTTTCAATGGCATGCCCGCGTGTCACCAACAGCCCGTCGCGCGCCAGTGCTCCGGCCGCCACGGTGAGCGCAATCGGCGTTGCCAAAGACAATGCGCAAGGGCAAGTCACGACCAATACGGAAACCGTAATCCACAAGGCCTTGCTCGGATCAACCCAATACCAGCCGAGCGCCGTCCCGGCAGCCACCACGAGCAGCACGGCAACGAAATAACTCGCCACGCGGTCGGCCACTTCGACCATGCGCGGCTTTTCCAGCGCCGCCCGCTCCATCAAGGCCACGATCGCCGACAGGCGTGTCGCCTCGCCCACCTGTTCGACGCGCACGATGAGCGGGCTTTCCGCATTCACCGCACCGCCCGTCACACTATCGCCCACCACTTTGCTTACTGGATGACTTTCGCCGGTGAGCAGAGATTCATTGGCCGAACTGCTGCCTTCCACCACCACCCCATCGGCCGGAATGGTTTCACCGGGGCGCACCAGCACATGATCGCCCACCGCCAGATCGGCCACCAGAACCTGCTGCGCTTCGCGCGTTTGCGGAAATTGCGTCAGCTTTTGCGCGAAAGCCGGCAGCAATTTGGTCAGCGCCTCGGTCACACTCAAGGCTTTCTGGCGCGCCGTCATTTCCAGGTAGCGCCCGCCCAAAAGGAAAAACACAAACATGGTGACTGAGTCGAAATACACTTCGCCCCCGCCCTGCACGGTGGCCCAGCAACTGGCGACGAAGGCACCGCCGACCCCCAGCGCCACCGGCACATCCATGCCGACACGCAGCAGTTTCATGTCGCGCCAGGCATTACGGAAAAATGGCGCGGAAGAATAAAACACCACCGGCACGGTGAGTACGAGGCTCGCCCAGCGCATCAGGCTTTCGATATCGGCGCTCATTTCACCGTTGGCGACATACACCGGGAAGGCGTACATCATCACCTGCATCATGCCAAACCCGGCCACCCACACGCGCCACAGGGCTTGCCGGCGCTCCGTGCGGGTGATTTCCTCATTTTTTGCCGCATCGTAGGGGTAGGCGCGGTAACCAATAGCCGCCACCGCCTGCAAAATCGCCGACAACTTGATTTTTTGCTCGTCCCAGCGCACCCGCGCCCGCCGGGTGGTGTAATTAATGGTGACCGCCAGCACCCCCGGCAACTGGCCGATATGGCGCTCGTTCAGCCAGATGCAGGCTGAACAGGTAATCCCTTCGAGCAGCAAGGAAGCCTCCCGCTCGTGCTCGCCCAGGGCTTTGACAAAGCTTTTCTGGAATTCGGCATGATCAAACAAGGCCATTTGTTCCAGAATTGCCGGCATCGCTTCGCGCGGCGATTCCGGCAGGGCATCGCGGCTACGGTAATAATCGCCCAGGCCGTTATCGACGATCGACTGCGCCACCGCCTGACAGCCGGGGCAACACATCGCGCGCGGCGTATGGTCGATCGTCACGGCAATCTCGACCCCTTCGGGAATCGACAAACCGCAGTGGTAACAGGAAGCATCAGTCATGCAAACAAAAAAGGCACCGAAGTGCCTTTGGGAACCAGGACAGCGTCCGAGTATAGTTTATTTGGTGCCCATGCGGACGGCACCGTCCAGGCGGATCACCTCGCCGTTCAGATAAGCGTTTTCGGCAATGTGGCGCACCAGCGCGGCATATTCTGCCGGTTTGCCCATGCGCACGGGGAAAGGCACCATCTTGTTCAGGGAGTCCTGCACTTCCGGCGGCATACCCAAGAGCATCGGCGTTTCCATGATGCCCGGAGCAATCGTCATACAGCGGATGCCACTGCGCGCCAGTTCGCGCGCCACCGGCAAGGTCAGCGCCACGATGCCGCCCTTGGATGCTGCGTAAGCCGCCTGCCCCAACTGACCTTCGTAAGCGGCAACCGACGCGGTATTGATGATCACGCCGCGCTCACCGTTCTCATCCGGCGCATTTTTCTGCATTTCGGCAGCGGCCAGACGCAGCATATTGAAGGTGCCGACCAAGTTGATATTGATCACCTTGGCAAAACTCTCCAGGCGATGCGGCCCTTCTTTGCCCACCACCTTTTCGGCCGGCGCGACGCCAGCGCAGTTCACCAGGCCATGAATGCCGCCCAAGGCGCCAATAGCGGTCTGAATCGCATTGACGGCAGAAGCCTCGTTGGTGACGTCAGTTTCCACAAACTTTGCCGCCGCCCCCAACTCCGCCGCCAGCGCCTCGCCAGCGGCCTGGTTGACGTCCGCCAACAGCACTTTTGCGCCGGCCGCAACCAAACCGCGTGCCGTTGCAGCGCCCAAACCCGAACCACCGCCCGTTACCACAAATACTTTGTCTTTCAACAACATGCTTATTCTCCTAGAGTCATTTTTCCCTTATTTCGCACCGCGCCACCAAACGGTAGCGTATGGGCACGGGGAGCATCTTAACTGCCCCGGCAGCCGAAACCAAGCACCATAAAACCCAGCCCAAGCAGATACAGAATGTCACAGACTCGCCCTGTCGCAAACGCCGCAGCCCACATGCACTCCTTTATAATTATGGCCCGCTGCGTTCTAGGGGAATACCGCCCGCAGCCCGTTTTCAGCTCTTTCATCTTCTTCCCATCTCATCAGCCAAGGAATTTCCGTGGAAAAGGATCTGCGCGACGCCGCGCTTGAATATCACCGCTTGCCCAACCCCGGCAAAATCGCCGTACAACCGACCAAAGGCCTCACCAACCAACGTGATCTGGCCCTCGCTTACTCGCCCGGCGTTGCCGCCCCCTGCGAAGCGATCGTCGCCAATCCAGCCTGCGCGGCCGATTACACCTCGCGCGGCAATCTGGTCGGCGTCATTACCAACGGCACCGCCGTGCTCGGCCTCGGCAACATCGGCCCGCTCGCCTCGAAGCCGGTGATGGAAGGCAAGGGCTGCCTGTTCAAGAAATTTGCCGGGATCGACGTGTTCGACATCGAACTCGCCGAAAACGACCCAGACAAGCTGATCGACATGATCGCCGCGCTCGAACCGACACTCGGCGGCGTCAATCTGGAAGACATCAAAGCCCCGGAATGCTTCTATATCGAGCAAAAACTGAAGGAACGGATGAGCATCCCCGTTTTCCACGACGACCAGCACGGCACCGCCATCATTTCCGCCGCCGCCATGCTCAATGGCCTGAAAGTCGTCGGCAAGAAAATCGAAGATATTAAAGTCGTCTGCTCCGGGGCCGGCGCGGCCGCGATTTCCTGCCTCAACCTATGGTGCGATTTCGGCGTCAAGCGCGAAAACATCACCGTCTGCGACTCCAAGGGCGTCATTTACGTCGGCCGCCCCGGCGGCATGGACGACACCAAGGCGCGCTATGCGCGGGAAACCGAAATGCGCAGCCTAGCCGATGCCATGGTGGGCGCTGACGTTTTCCTCGGCCTATCCACCGCCGGCGTGGTGACGCAATCCATGGTCAAAACCATGGCCGCCAAACCGATGATTTTCGCGCTCGCCAACCCGACCCCGGAAATCATGCCGGAACTGGTCAAGGAAGTCTGCCCGGACGCCATCATCGCCACCGGCCGCTCCGACTACGTCAACCAGGTCAATAACGTCCTCTGTTTCCCCTTCATTTTCCGTGGCGCGCTCGATGTTGGCGCCACCCGCATCACCGAAGAAATGAAGCGCGCTTCCGTGCGCGCCATTGCCGAAATGGCGGAAATCGAAGTCACCGACGAAGTGGCCATGGCCTACCCCGGCCACACCCTCTCCTTCGGCCCGGAATATCTCATTCCGAAACCTTTCGACCCGCGTCTGATCGTCAAAATCGCGCCCGCCGTCGCCCAGGCTGCGATCGACTCCGGCGTTGCCACCCGCCCCATCACCGACTGGGACGCTTACCGCGCCAAACTCTCGGAATTCGTCTATCACACCGGCGTCGGCATGCGCGCCATTTACCAGGCGGCCCGCCAGGCGCAAGGCAAGCGCATCATTTACACCGAGGGCGAAGAAGAGCGCGTTTTACGCGGCATCCAAGTCGTCATCGAAGAAAAATTCGCTCGCCCCATCCTCATCGGCCGGCGCGACATCATCGAGCACCGCCTGAAAAAAGCGGGGCTGCGCATCCGTCCGGATATCGACTTTGAAATCGTCAACCCGGAAGCCGACGAACGCTACCGCGAATGCTGGACGGCCTACCACAAGCTCATGGTGCGCCGCGGCGTCACTCCGGCGGTCGCCAAGGAAGCGCTGCGCCGCAAACCGACCGTGATCGGTGCCATGCTGCTCAAGCTCGGCTACGCCGACGGCATGATCTGCGGCATGACCGGCCAATACAGCCACCATCTGGGGGTCGTCAGCAACGTCATCGGCAAGCGCGCCGGGGTCAATACCATTGCCGCGATGAACTACCTGATGCTGCCGGGCCGCTCGCTCTTTTTGTGCGACACGCACGTCAACGAAAATCCGAACGCCCAAGAAATTGCCGAAATGACCTTGATGGCTGCCGAACAGGTGAAACGCTTCGGCAGCCAGCCGAAAATCGCCCTGCTCTCGCACTCCAACTTTGGCTCGGCCAGCTCCGACTCTGCGCGCAAGATGAGCATGGCCGCCGGCCTCATTTCCGCCCTGTCGGCCGGCGAACTCGAGGTCGATGGCGAAATGCACGGTGACTCGGCCTTGAACGAAGCCATTCGCCGCCAGGCCAACCCCGATTGTGCACTCAAGGGCGAAGCCAATCTGCTCGTCATGCCCAACATCGACGCCGCCAACATCTCCTACAACCTCTTGAAGATGACCAGCGGCGAAGGCGTCACCATCGGCCCCATCTTGCTCGGCATGGCCCGCCCGGTGCACGTCCTGACTTCCACCGCCACCGTCCGCCGCCTGGTCAACATGACGGCGCTGGCCGTGGTGGAATCGATGGAACGCTAAACGTCACTGCACCGCCCGTAAAAAACCGCCGCAAGGCGGTTTTTTCATGCCGCAAACAGCGCGCCAAGCCTATCGATCAAGCGCGCTGCGCCACCAGCGGTATCTTGCAAATGCCGCTACACATGCCACCACGCATGCCGCCCCTCACCAACGCCTCAACACGGAAAATTTGACGCTGCGGCCCTAGAAAATCTTCCGGAACGCTTGAACCGCCTCGCCAATTCGTGGATAATCCGCGCTCCCCCCGGCCCCGGTGGCGGAATCGGTAGACGCAGCGGATTCAAAATCCGCCGCCGAAAGGCGTGCCAGTTCGAGTCTGGCTCGGGGCACCATGAAAAACACGAAAAGCCCGTTGCATCTTTTGTGATCAACGGGTTTTTTGTTGCTTTCTTTTTTGTTGTTTTTTTACCCGGCACATAGGCAAAACACAGGTAAAAAGCTCAAGCAACGGCTTTCTCGCAGCCGCTTTTTTGCTACTCTTTGACGTTGCAAAAACGCATAAACCCCCAAAAAAAACCTGTCACACAGAGGGTTCTTGAGCAGCCCGATCAATTTTATTTAAAAACTGCCTGGTGCCCCCAGTCGGAATCGAACCAACACCTGATGATTACAAATCAACTGCACGACCTTCATGCTATGGGGGCAGGGTCGGGGCGCGATTATAGCTGAAGAAAGCCTTGTAAAAATATGGCCAACCCGAGTACGCCCTTCGACATCGCCCGCGAGACGCTGAAACAGCTGGCGGTACGGCGCATTGCGCCAACGCCGGACCATTATTTGACGCTGTATCACGAAATCGCCGGCTCTGATCCGACGCAAAACAGTTTTCCGCAACACCATCTGCGCGCCCTGACGGCAGCGCTGCCGCGCAATAGCCCGGACCAGCTGGGGCTGATTCGGCGCCTGGAAGAGCACATCAAAAGCAACAACTGGGACGCCTATCGCAACACCTTGTGCGACTTCATCAACAACTTGATCGAGGCGCAGAAATTAAGCTGGTCGGAACTCATCAATCAACTTTTGCAGCAATGGGATGCCCGCCACCAAGGGCTGACCGCCGCCCGCAAGCGGGAAATGCTGGAACACGTCCTCAGCGCCAGCAGCAGCAACCCGGAAACCCTCTACGGCCGCCTGCAAAACCTGCTCAAATCCTGGGGCGAGGGCATCACCGGCGAATTTACCGGGGCCAGCAGCGAGCTCCTGGGTATTTTGCCCAGCAGCAGCGAAGGTCTCGATGCCGCCTTGAAAAACCTGCTCGGCTTCACCCTGGAAACGATGATCGCCGGGCAACTGGCGCACGAGCCCGCCCTGGCGGAGGAGGCACGCCGCCTGGCCGGCGAAATCGGAAAGATCGACGGTAACGAACGCATCGAACACTGCTTGGGGCAGTTCAAACGCTTTGCCTTCAAGCTCGAGTTGCTCGCCGAAGACGATCAGGAATTGCGCCAGAGTTTGCTGCAACTCCTGCAATTACTTGTCACCAACATCAATGAGCTCGTCATCGATGATCGCTGGCTGCACGGCCAGATCGAGGTGGTTCGCGAAATCATCGACAAACCTTTGTCGCAGCGCAGTCTCGACGATGCCGGACGGCGCTTGAAAGAGGTGCTGTTCAAGCAAAGCCAGTTGAAAGCCAGTCTCTTCGAAGCGCGCGACGCCATCAAGCAGATGCTCGCCGGCTTCGTCGATCAGCTCGCCGATTTTGCCGACACCACCTCGGACTACCACGACAAAATCGAAGCCTACGCCGACAAGATCAGCGCCGCCAACGACATCAACGAACTGGAAAACGTCATCGCCGAAGTCATGCGCGAGACGCGCAACGTGCAGTTGAACGCCCAGCGCTCGCACGAAGAACTGCGCTCGGCGCAGGAAAAAGTACGCCTGGCCGAAAACCGCATCCACGAACTGGAAAACGAGCTGGAAGCCACCAGCGATCTGGTGCGCCACGACCAGCTCACCGGCGTACTCAACCGGCGCGGTCTGGACGACATGTTCGCCAAGGAAATCGCCCGCGCCCGCCGTCACGACACCGTATTGTGCGTCGGCCTGCTCGACATCGACAACTTCAAGAAACTCAACGACAGCATGGGCCACGCCACCGGCGATCAGGCGCTGATTCACCTTGCCACCGTCTGCCGGCAAACCCTGCGCCCGCAAGACACCATCGCCCGTTACGGCGGCGAGGAATTCATCATCTTGTTGCCGGAAACCCATCTCACAGACGCCACACAAGCCTTGACCCGCCTGCAGCGCGAACTGACCAAGCGTTTCTTCATGCACGACAACGAAAAAGTGCTCATCACCTTCAGCGCCGGGGTCACGGAAATGACGGAACAAGACGACCAGAACAGCGCCATCAAGCGCGCCGATGCCGCCATGTACCAGGCCAAGCAGACGGGTAAGAATCGGGTGATCAGCGTCTAAGCCGAGCGTTCGGGTAAAATCGCCCTCCTCTGAGGACAATTTTGGCCGCTGCGTGCGGCCAAATCATTTGCTGCCACCATGTTTTCCCGCCTCGCCAGCCAGCTTGCCCTGGGCATTCTCTGGCTCTTGCACCACCTGCCGCTGCCCGTGCTCGCCCGCATTGGGCGCAGCCTAGGGCGGCTACTCTATTACTTTGCCCGCAGCCGGCGGCAGGTGGCGCAGCGCAATATCGACTTGTGCTTTCCTGAACTGCCCGCCGCACAACGCCGCCAGATCACCCGCGAGCATTTTTCCCTCATCGGGCGCAGCGTCCTGGAGCGCGGCATTTTGTGGTGGGGCAGCGCCGCACGCATCCGCCGTCTGGTGCAGGTTACGGGAGAAGAACACCTCCACGCCGCGCGTGCCGCGGGACAGCCGGTGATTTTGCTGGCACCGCATTTTCTCGGTCTGGATGCCGGTGGCGTCGCCATAACCCAGCGCTTTGACATCGTCAGCATTTACTCGAAACAGAGCAACCCGGTATTTGATGCCGCCGTTCTGCGCGGGCGCAGCCGTTTTGGCGACCAACTTCTCATCTCGCGCGATGACAGCGCCCGTCCCACAGTAAAAGCCATGAAAGCCGGCCGCCCTTTTTACTATTTGCCCGACATCAGCCCGCGCCGGCGCGATGCGGTGTTCGTGCCATTTTTCGGCATTCAGACCGCCACCATCACCGGCCTGCCGCGCCTGGCCAAAGCCGCCGGCGCGCAGGTATTGCCCTGTGTCACGCGCATGCTGCCGGGCGGCGCGGGCTATCAATTGACACTGGGCGCGCCCTGGAAGGATTTTCCCAGCGCCGACCCAGTCGCCGACGCCGCGCGCATGAATGCCTGGATCGAAAACGAAATTCGCCGCATGCCCAGCCAGTATTACTGGGTGCACCGCCGCTTCAAAACGCGCCCGCTGCGCACCGACCCCAATCTTTATCGATGAGCCCCATGCCCCACACCCCATTACCCGCCAGCCAATGCCCCGACGACTTTGACGGCTGGTGGAATCTGCCCGCCGCCTGGATCGAAGAGCCCAACGTGCGCCGCGCCGGCTGGAGCGGCATGGCCACCCGGCGCATCGGCGAGACGCTCTATTTCATCAAAAAACAAAGCGATCACTGCTACCGCAGCCTGCGCCACCCCTTCGGCCGCCCCACCACCGAGCGCGAATACGCCAACATCCAGCAACTGAGCGCCCTGGGTATTCGCGTGCCGGAGCCGGTATTTCACGCCAGCCGCAAGACTGGCGAAGGCTTTCTTGGTCTGCTGGTCACCCGCGAACTGGTGCAATTTGTCGCGCTCGACGATTTGGGCGAGCTTGCCAGCGATAAAAAACAGCAACTGGCCGTCGCCGTCGGCACCGCTGCCGGGCGCATGCACCGCGCCGGTTTGCAGCACAGCTGCTTTTACGGCAAACACGTCATGGCCCGCTGGCCAGACGATGCGGCGCAAAATCTGCCAGAAATCGCTTTCATCGACTTGGAAAAACTGCGCCGCCCGCCGCTGCCCTGGCGCGCTGCCGCCCACGACCTGAGCCAACTGCGCCGCCACCAGCGACTCTGGAACGCCAACGAATGGGATGTGCTGCTCAACGCCCATCGCGCGGCATTATCGCCCCAACCCCCTGCGGCCTGAGCGTTTGAAGTCATGCCCCGTCGTTTGCCCCAGCTTGGCCCAAGGACTTCAAAAGACCGCCCGAACGGAACGCTCAGCCTTATTTGGCCGGATCAATAAAGCACTGAGCAGGTATACTTCAGCCTTTCCGGCCGCCTATTGGCCGTCATTACCGATCATCAGAGACTGAGCCTTGGCCCTAACTATTCTCGGACTTTCCGGCGCCCTCACCCACGATCCCTCCGCTGCCCTCTATATTGACGGCAAACTCGTCGCTGCCGCCGAAGAAGAACGCTTCGTGCGCGACAAGCACGCCAAGAACCGCATGCCTTACGAATCGGCGCGTTTCTGCCTGGAATTCGCCGGCATCCAACCGGGCGAGGTTGACGCCGTCGCCATTCCGTTTGCCCCGATCAGCCTTTCCGACAAAGCCCGCTGGCACTACGCCAAGCGCTATTGGTACGCGCCGGACCGGGCGCTGGACGCGATTTTTGCCGGCAACCGCCGTTTCAAACGTTACAAAAAGCGCATCGAATGGTGCCTGCTGCAACTGGGTTTCGATCTCAAGAAAATCGAGGTCGTCCCGGTCGAGCACCACCTGACGCACGCCGCCAGCGCCTATTTCTGCTCCGGCTTCAAGGAAAAAACCGCCATTCTCGGCATCGACGGCAAGGGCGAATACGCCACCACCTTCTTCGGCGTCGGCGAGAACGGCAAGATCACGAAGATCAAAGAATTCTACGACCCCGACTCGCTCGGCGGCCTATACGGCGCGCTCACCGAATATCTCGGCTTCGAGATGCTCGACGGCGAGTACAAAGTCATGGGCATGGCGCCCTACGGCGACCCGACCCGCTACGATTTCTCGCGCCTGGCGAAATTCGAGAACGGCGAACTCGTCATCAACACCGACTACGCCAACGTGGTCGGTTTCCGCCGCTACAAGGAGAAGGGCAAGGGTTACTACTTCTCGCCCAAGCTGATCGAATGGCTCGGCCCGATGCGCCACGGCGACATCGCCGACGACCCCTACATCCACTACGCGGCGAGCATGCAGAAGCTGTTCGAGGATCTGGCGCTGCAGATGATGGACTACTACCTCGGCGACATCCTCAAGGAAACCGGCAAGCTCACCTTTTCCGGCGGCGGCGCGCTCAACGTCAAGCTCAACCAGAAGATCATCGCCCGCCCGGAATTGCAGGAACTATTCGTGCAGCCGGCTTCCGGCGATGCCGGCACCGCCATCGGCGCGGCAGCCTACGTTTCGCAACAACGCGGCGTGCCGGTCGAGAAAATGGAACACGTCTACCTCGGTCCGCAGTACAGCAACGAGGACGTCATCGCCGCCTGCGCCCGCCACCCGGCCAAGCCGCAATACGAAGTCATCGCCGACGGCGACAGCGCCGTACCCGAGCGCATCGCGCAAATCCTTGCCGCCGGCAACCCGGTCGCCTGGTTCCAGGGCCGCATGGAATTCGGCCCGCGCGCCCTCGGCGGACGCTCCATCCTCGGCTGCCCGAGCGCCCCCGGCGTCGCCGACCGGATCAACGAGCAGATCAAGTTCCGCGAACGCTGGCGACCCTTCTGTCCCTCCATGCTGGACACGGTCGGCAAAGAAATGCTCGGCAGCGACCACCCCGCCCCCTTCATGACCTTCACCTTCGAAGTCGCCGAAGCCTGGAAAACCCGCGTGCCGGAAGTCGTGCACGAAGACGGCACCTCCCGCGCCCAGGTGTTGCAGCGCGAATACAACCCGCGCTACTACGACCTGATGCAGGCCATGGAAAAACTCACCGGCAACGGCGTGGTACTCAACACCTCGCTCAACCGCCGCGGCGAACCGATGATCTGCTCGCCGACCGATGCCCTGAACATGTTCTTCGGGTCAGACCTGCAGTATCTGATCATGCAGGATGTGCTGGTGATGAAGGGCCGCTGATTGCATGGATGCATCCTGCCCGACAATCAGCGTCATCATTCCCAGCTACAACTACGGCCACCTATTGCCGCGCGCGCTGGATTCGGTGCTGCCTCAGCTTGCAGAAAATGATGAACTGATCGTCATCGACGACGGCTCTACCGACGACACCGCTACGCGTCTCGCGGAATACACCACCCGACATCCCAGATTAAGCGCTGTGCACCAGGAGAATGCTGGCGCTGCCGCCGCCCGCAACCACGGCATCAGACTGGCCAAAGCCCCTTATGTTCTGCTGCTGGATGCCGACGACGAACTCATGCCGAACGCACTGAACGTATTGCGCGCGATCGTATCCCGCGACACTGAGGTCGGCATGGTTCTCGGAGCACAAATTTCCGTACACCCAGATGGTCGAGAACGACTACGCCTGCCTACGGCAGTGCCAAAAGCTTCCGCCAAGGAATTGGCCCGCCGCTACCTTCTGAGCAAAAGCATTTCAATTTCACACTGCTGCTCACTTTTTCGTCGTGATCTGCTGCTGCAGCGCCCTTATCCAGAAAACCTACGCAGCGGCGAGGATATTCCGGTTTTTTGCCACTTGCTCGTCAGCGCCCCCGTGCTCACTACCGAACAAGCCTTGGCGCGCATTCACAAACACGCCGACAGCCTGCGCCATTTACGCGATGACGAAGAGGAACGCGCGCTGACCATCGTCGACGAGGTATTTTCCAGCCTGCCTACCGAGTGCCAACCGCTGCGCCAGCGCTATCGCGCACAGCGTTACCTATCGCTCTTTCGTGCCGCACTAAATGCCGGAGAAATGCCGCGTGCCGGCTATTTTTACCGCCGCGCACTGCGTCTAAATCCACTGCAGGCGCTACGGTGGACTTACCTGCGCAAAGGATTGCGCTGGCTGCTCAGTTCGTGATCACAAGCATCCGGAAACCCATGCCCCCTTTCGCCGATCTCATCCGCGGCCTGCGCCCCATCCCCAGCACCTTCGCTGCCAGCCTCCTGCTCTCTCTCATCGCTTATCTGGGCAGTGTCACCATTGGTAAAGACGGGGCGCTCTACGTCGATATTGCCCGTACCATCGTCGATCATGGCCTGGCCGCCGGTGCCGCCCGCTTCAACTGGATCGGCTTCCCGGCCGTGCTGGCCGGGCTGCATCAACTCAGCGACCTGCCCATCGAAACGCTCGCCTATCTACTTTGCGCCTTGTTCATGGCCGGCACCTGCACTCTACTGGTCGACCTAACGCTGCAACGCGCCCCGCAAGCGACTTGGTGGATCGTTCTAGTAGCGCTCGCCATGCCAGCATTCAACAGTTTCCGCGACGACATTATCCGTGAGCACGGTTTCTGGTTTTTCAGCATGCTGAGCCTCTGGCTCGCCTACCGCTGGCAGGCGCGTGGCGGTTGGTGGCGCGCACTGCTGGTGCAAGCTGCCATTGGCGGCGCCATCGTCTTTCGCCTGGAAGCCGTACTCCTGGAATTTGCCCTGGTGCTCTGGCTTACCCCCAGCCTGCGCCAAGGCGAGGGTTGGCTGCGACTCGCCCAACTCTGCTGGCTGCCTTTGCTCGGTGTCGCCAGCCTGCTGCTGGTTGCCACACAGCTCTCAAGTTCTCGCCTTGAATACTATCTGGCAATGCTCAGCCCATTGCAGGTATACAACGATTTCCAAGCGATCACCCAGCAATTCGCTGCCAGCCTGCAATACAAATACTCCCGAGACGACGCGCATATCGTGGTTCTTGTGGGTGTCATCGGGCTGATCAGTGTCAAGTTCATGAAATTACTCGGCCCATTCATCTTTCCCCTATTTTCGTCGGCCGGACGAGAAGGGCTCAGGCAGGCTGCGTTGGTCTTTTCCCTCCCCTGTATCGCAGCCGGGCTGTATTTCGTGGTCTTGCTGATTTTTTTCTTTCACGAACAATTCGTCAATTCGCGCTACCTGAGCTTCCTGAATCTGCTGCTAACGCCACTTGCCGCCCTTGCTCTGGCGCATTTTTCCGTCAGCCACCGCAAGCTTGCCAAACTGCTGCTGGGATTCGCCCTCATCGTCATGCTCGCCAACGTGGTTTCGTTCAGCGCCAAAAAGACACACTACATCGAGGCCGGACGCTGGCTGGCGGAACATGCTGCGGCCTCTGACGTGATTTATTACGATGAACCGCGTATCGAGTATTACGCCGGCTTCGGCTACAAATCCATGGTCACGTTCTCCCAGGCGAAGGACGAACCCGAAAGATTCCGCTACCTGATGCTCGAAACCAAAGCCAACGAAACCTGGCTTCAGGACTGGCTCTCTGCACACCAACTCAGAATCCTGGCGCAGTTCTCCAATCGCAAGGGGGAAACTGTACTGGCCATCGGCAGATAGCGGGATAGATCATGATGCGCCCTGAAACAACACCTCTGGTTACGGTCATCATCGCCTGCTACAACCACGCGCCTTATATCGCACAATCGATTCAGAGCGTGCTAAACCAGACCTATCCAAACATTGAACTGCTCGTGGTCGATGATGGTTCCAGCGATGACAGCGCCAAGATCATCAAGGCATTGCAAGCCCGATATAGCTTTGATTTCACCGAACAAAGCAATCAAGGATTGTCGAGCACACTCAACCGTGCAATTACGCGCGCACGCGGGAGCCTGATCGCCCCCTTTGGTTCGGATGACGTGATGCTGCCTGAGCGCATCAGCCTGCAAGTTGCCTACATGCAGGACAAGCCGGAAGTGGGCATCTGCGCCGGCAACATCCAGCTCATCGACAGCCGCGGAGAGGCCATCGGAAAACCTGAGGCCAAACGAGCCCAGTTGTGCCGCTTCGATTTTTCCGACATTTTTCTCGATCGGGTCCCCTTACCCCCAGCCGCAACCATGCTGTTCAGAAAATCCGCTCTGCAGGCGGCGGGTGGATTTAATTCAGAAATTCGACTGGAAGACCTGCAGATCTGGTTAAAAATCACCCATGCGGGTTACACCATTGACAGCCTGCCGCAGGTGCTCGCGCAGTACCGTGTACACCCTACGAACACCTTCAAGAACCACCGCTTCATGATCGACAACGTGCTGCAAAGCTATGCGTTGTTTGCCGAGCATCCTTTGTACGAAGAAGCGCGACAGCACTTTCTCAATGGCATGTTTCTTAAATGCGCCCGCACTGACAAAACACTTGCACGCGAGTTGCTCAAACAGATTCCGTACTCGGCCTGGACGCGCAAAACCCTGCGCGGACTGCTGCGTTTATGGCTGCCGGGAAAACCCTGAACCATGAAACTCCTTTGGTTGAAACGCTACCTCGACCGACGTGAACGTCGCAAAATCAGCAAGCTGCCCAAACTGCAACGCGACCGCGCCAAGTTTTTGCGCCGCTATCCCAATTACCAGATGGGCAGCGGCACTTATGGAATGCCCGTGGTACACGACTGGGATGAGGGTAGCACCCTGAGTATTGGTGCCTACTGCTCAATTGCCACTGGCGTAGAGATTTTTCTGGGCGGCCAGCACCGCAGCGACTGGGTGAGCACCTTTCCCTTCCCGGCAAGAATCGTCGAAGCCAGCCACATCACCGATTACGGCGGCAGCCGAGGCAACGTACAAATCGGTAGCGATGTCTGGATCTGCAGCAATGTGATGATTCTTTCCGGCGTCACTATTGGCCATGGTGCGGTGGTTGCTGCCGGAGCCGTCGTCACCCGCGACGTCCCCGCCTATTGCATTGTCGGTGGCAACCCGGCCAGAACCATCGGTTGGCGCTTTGATGCCGAAACCCGCACCGCGCTCCTTGGCACATCCTGGTGGGATTGGCCGGAAGATGAAATACGCTCAATCAGCCCACTGCTGTGCAGCCCCGACATTGAAAACTTCCTGACATACGCCAGGGAACGAAAATCCGCACAAAAATAACCTCCCTCCGATTCGATCGATGACGCAAAACAATCTATCTTCCGCCGCAGGAGACACCGCTTTCCGCCCCGATCTCAATGGCCTGCGCGCTTGGGCGGTGGCCGCGGTCGTTCTTTATCATTTCGGCATTCCGGGATTTTCCGGCGGGTTTGCCGGAGTTGATGTGTTTTTTGTCATCTCTGGTTTTCTTATGGCCGGCATTGTGGTGGGCGGCCTAGAAAAGGGGCGTTTCACGCTCGTCGGCTTTTATCTGGCGCGAGCGCGGCGCATTGTCCCGGCGCTGTTATTGGTCGTACTCGTCGTACTCGTCGTCGGCGCGCTGATTTTGATGCCTGCCGATTACAAACAAATGGGGCGTCACGCGCGGGACAGCTTGTTCTTCATGTCCAACCTGCGCTACCTGAAGGAATCTGGGTATTTCGATGCAGCCTCGCATGAAAAATGGCTGCTGCATACCTGGTCGTTGGCGGTGGAATGGCAGTTTTATTTACTCTATCCGCTCCTGCTCGCCCTGGTGCACCGTTTCTTTCCGAAACCGCGCCTTCTGCTGCTGCTACACATTTTGGCCCTGCTACTTTCCTTCGGGCTCGCCGTATATTGGGTAAATATCAAACCCGAGCGCGCTTTTTATCTTTTATCGGCACGCGCCTGGGAATTGCTTCTCGGCGGCCTGGTTTTTTTTGCCGGCCGCCTGGCATGGAGCCCCGCGCAACAACGCGCGGCAGAATGGCTGGGACTGGGACTGATTCTGGCCAGCATCACACTCATCAACGCCCAGCACTCCTGGCCCGGCGCGCTCGCCTTACCGGCAACACTGGGTGCGGCCCTGGTCTTGCTGGCCCGGCGCACACAATCTTTAAGCACGGGTAACCCGCTCGCGCAATGGCTGGGTTTACGCTCCTATTCCATTTACCTGTGGCACTGGCCAATCTTCGTGGCGCTGGTGTACTTCGACACACAAAAAGACATGCTCTGGGTGGGCGCGGCGCTGGCGCTGTCCTTATTGCTCAGCGAACTGTCCTATCGCGCTGTGGAAAACCCCGCCCGGCGATGGCTGAACGCGCGCGGCAACCTGCAGGCGCTGGCCTGGCTTCTCCTGGCCATCATCATTCTGAGTGTCTTTGCGCAAGCCGCACGTCGTAATGGCTTACCCAAACGCCTGCCAGAAAAAGTCGCCGCCGTTGCTGCCGAGCGTGACAACACCAACCCGCGTCAGGACGAATGCCTGAACAGCCAGGCCCGCTGCATTTTCGGCGGTCAGGAGATACGCGCCATCGTTGCCGGAGACAGCCACGCCGACTCCATCGTCACCGCTGTGCAAGATAGTTTGCCGGCCCCTGAACGCGATGGGCTGGCGTTTCACGCCGCCGGCGGCTGCCTGTTGATAGAAGGTGCCACATGGGCACAGGGCAAACGTGAGGATTGCCAAGAACTCAACACCGCCATTTTTACTGAGCTGGACAAAACCCGTCCAGGCACCCCGCTGATTCTGATCAATCGCCTGAGCGCCTACCCCCTCGGAGATTCCGCCAGCCACACCCCGGCCCAACCCGGAACGCCCTTGCTGTATTTCTCGAAAAAACCGCAACGCGTCGATGCCGCCTATCTCGAGGAATTCCGCCAACACTATCTGGCCAGCACCTGCAAGCTTGCCCAGACCCGCAAGGTTTACGCCTTGATGCCGGTACCCGAAATGCCTGCCGACGTTCCCAAGGCCATAGGTAAGGCGCTCATGCGTAAGTTGCCGGCAGAATTATCAATTTCGCTGACCGATTACCATACGCGCCATGCTTTCGTGCGCGAGGTCATGGCCGAGGCTGCACAGCGCTGCGGCATCACGCTACTCGACCCGCTCCCCTACCTTTGCGATAACGAGCGCTGTTACGGTGCCCGTGACGGCGTGCCGCTCTATGTCGACGACGACCACCTGAGCATGCGCGGCAATCGTCTGTTGATCCCCTTGTTTGCCCCGATTTTTCAAGCCACTGCGGCGGGTGCCGGAGAAAACCCATGATCTGGTTACGTAACCTGCTCTACAAAAACCGTTTTCAGATTAGCTCCGGCAACCGGCTGCAGCTCCCTTCCTCCAGTGCGCGTTTGCTGAAGAAGGTAAAAATCAAGCTGCGAGGGAAAAACAATCAGCTCCTGATTGGCGAAAACGTTACCCTGACCCACTGCGAAATTCGCCTCTACGGTGACAACAACTGCATTGAAATCGGTGATGATGCACGTTTTTCCAGCGGCAAAATTTATCTCTTTGATACCAGCGGGCAACACATCCGCATCGGCGCACAAACCACGGTGCAAGGGGCTTTTCTGCTCATCGACGAAGCCGCCAGCATCGATATCGGGCGTGACTGCATGTTGTCTACCGACATCATGATCCGCACCGGCGACAAGCATTCCATTCTCGACCTGGAGAGCGGCGCGCGCCTCAACCCCTCAGAAGATATCCGAATCGCCGACCGGGTATGGATAGGACGCAGCGCAACCCTGCTCAAAGGCACGGTGTTGCAGCCAGAAACCATCGTCGCCACGCGCGCCCTGGTCAGCCGGGCGTTTACCGAAGGAAATTGCGTCATTGCCGGTGTCCCGGGGAAAATCGTCAAACGCGGGGTGCGCTGGGACCGCGCTTTACTCTGATCTGCCTTTTTGCAGCGCACAGAGCGGCGCAGGTTTGCGCACCCAAAACAGCTCATGGCGGCGCACTGCTTTGCGTTGAAACTCATCTTCCCCCGCGAGTGGCCAGCGGCGGCGCAATAAAACCCCTTGCAGAACCCGGCGCAAGCGTTTTTTGAAGGGCAGAGGGGTTTGCAAATCGTGCTGCATGCGTAAGGCCATGGCTTTGTCGAGCTGTTGCGCGCGATCCAGAACGTGGCAATACAGGGCATCGGCGGGCAGGTCGATCAGGGCGGGCGGCAGGGCGATACCGGTGCCGGTGGCACCCATGGGCCAGCGGTCATTGTCGGACAGGTGGTTGGCGTAGAGGAAACATTCCTCGGGTTGCCAGCCGTCGGCGCGTGCCAGATGGTGTAGCGCCTCGTTCAGCGCCTGGTCGGTGGCGATGTGATCGGGGTGCGGGTCGAGTTCGGGGTGGGGCAGGAGGATGCGTTGCGGGCGGTAGTGGGTCAGGCAGACAAGCAGATCGGCGACCAGATTGTGCCAGGTGGGCTGACCGTCGGCGTCGCCCGGCAAGCTCAGGGGGTTGCTGCGGCGCACCGGGCGGGTGTCGCTGTCGCCGGATTCGCGTGAGGCAAAGGACGTGGCGGGTGCCGCCTGCATTTCCTTGAGGCGCAGGCAATAATAGCCAAGTTGCACACAGTGCGTGGCCGGCACGCCGCCCCAGAGCGGAATGGCCCGGCTGTCCCAGGCGCGCAGACGGCCTTTGAGGCGCGCCGCCTGCGCCGTATCCAAAGCAAAATCGCGCCCTAAACGGCGAAAATGCTCTGCTTCGATTTCGCCTTGCGTCAAGGTGACGATGCTGACTTCGCTGGTTTGCGCGGCGCTGCTGTACCAACCGAAAGCCGCAAGTTCGGCATCGTCGGCATGCGGGGCGAGGATCATGGTGCGCTCGGGCAGCGGGCGCGCCGGGAAAACATGGAGTTCGGCATGTTCCGGCAGGCGGCAGTAACGTCCGACGATACGCAAATTGCCCGCCTGGAGTGCCTCTCCCTGCCCGCTCAGATTCAGGTAGCGCCAGCCTCGCAGGCCGCGCTCGAAGCTCTGTTCGTCGTCGCCAACGATCACGGCGGGATCGAACCAGCGGCCGAGCAGGCGGCCCTGCAGGCGGATTTTCAGAATGAGCGTGGCCTGGGCGATGTCCGGCACATCGACCCCGGCCGGCAGCAGCAAATGAGCCCCCGTTATCGCACAGGTGAAGCGAGGCGTATCTTCCGGGAAGCGGTAACGGTAATCTTCCTGCGGCGCATAAAAAAGATGGTCGGCAAATGCGGCTTCATGGATGACCCAGGCGAGCAGCACGCCCAGCGGCAGCAGCCACCAGGAAAGCCAGGCAGTGAGGGCCAGCAATCCTGCCAGCACGGCCAACATGCCCAGCCGCTTGTTGCGCCGATAGCGTTTGAGCAGCGTTTGTTTGCGGGAAAGTTCCATCATGCCGACAGCCTCATCCGCTCTCGAAAACCGCCACGCTGCGGCACCAGCGCGCCTTGTAGTCGCGGTCGGCGCGGCCGAAGGAGTAGCGTAGATCCTTGCCCAGCGCCCGCGCTTCCGCCCACGCGCTTTGGGTATTGACGAAGGTCAGCACGCTGCCGGGGCTCAGCGCGTTGAACGCCGGATCGACGCCGCCATTGATGTATTCCGCGCTCAGCCAATGGGGCGCTTCGACGCGATAAACGATCTGGATGGCCGCCGGCTGCCCGCCAATACGGATGAAATGCCCGATCATGAACGGGCGCAATGCCGTAAAAACGCGTGCCAGATAGGCCTTGCCCGGCACCGCAAAACCCCAGCGTTTTTCAAAGAGATTTTCGTAAAGCGCAGCGATTTCCTCGGCTGGAAGATGCTGAACCGGCACGATTTCCCCGCCGCTTTCTTCCAGCAAACGCCGCTCGCGGCGCTGGTTGTAGAGAAATTTTTTGCCGTATTCCTCGGGTGGACGCGCCCGCATCAACTGCTCGCCTTGCGCGCGCAAGCCATTGACCTGGCCTGCGTGGATATCGCCCAGATAGCTCGCCCGATGACGCAGCGTCACCCCCTGGCTTTGCGGCGCAAGGGGCAGCAGGATTTCGGCATTGCCCAGATCGAAAACGCCGCGCTTGCCGGCTTTTTTCAGCACCTGCCGCGATAGCGCGAGATGCCGCCCCCAGGTGGGAATGGCGGCCTGCAATGTGTCGCCCGCAAACCAGCCCCGATAGCTAACCGGGATTTCCGCCAGTGCCGACAAGGAACTGACCACCTCCGGATGCGTGGCCACGCTGCCGCCCCAACGCATCCAGGCGGCGCGATAGTCTTCGGCGGAAATGGCCGTCCATCCGCGTTCGCGCAAGGCGCGTAGGCGATTGCCGCAAAAACCCGTCAATGAAAATGAGGAAAGCCGCACGTCACGCCCTCTTGTTCATCATTCAGGCCGCAGACGCTTTGAAGACGATGGCCGTATCCAGCCATTCGCCTTCCGTTGCCAGCATTTTGCGGATGCCGCGCGCCCGCCGGCGCTGTCCGAGCGAGGCACGATAAAAACGCATGTCGGAAAAGTCGATCAACCCCATTTGCCCTTCCGGCATCACGATCACATTGCCCGTGTGCAGGGAGCGGAAAATCATGCCATGGTCAAACAGATGCGCAACGAGCTGGCTCAACTGGGTACGCCAGGCCTGTTTGCGCTCAGCGGATAAATCCTCGCCCAGCATTGTGCGTAGCGAGTTACCCGGCAACGGCGTATACAACACCGCGTCGCGCTCGATGCTTGGAATGCGCCAGACTTTTTCCACCGCCGGCACCGGCACGCCAATGGCGGCGAGTTTCCGGGCATTGTCGGCAAAGCGCTGGGCGTAGGGATAATAAAGCGCCGAGCTGAAAAAACGTTTGCGCCGAAAGAGCTTGAGAATGCGGCCATCGGCAAGCAGCAGGACTTTTTCGCCAAAGCCGTCTTGCTCCAGCACCTCTGCCCCCGCCCGTAAACGCTGGTAATCCGCTTCGCTCAACTTCTCCAACCGGCGCTCCCATCGACTGCCCAGAAAGGCGGCAGTTTAACGCATTCGCCACGGGCTACCGGCGCGGGAAAATCCGCCGCTGCGGCGCGTGGTAGACTCGGCAATCGCTGAAAACCTTGCGCCACATGCCCAAAACCCAAGCCGCTTCGGCCTCCTCCCTGAAAATCTACCTGCGCCTTTTGGGCTATGTGCGCCCTTACATCGGCTATTTCGCGGTGAGTTTGCTGGGTTATGTGATTTTTGCCTCCTCCGAACCGATGCTGGCGGGCGTATTGAAATATTTCGTCGATGGCATCAATACGCCGGGCCAGGATGCCGTGCACTATCTGCCGCTGTTGGGCGAAGTGCCGCTCATCTGGGGCGTGCCCATCCTCATGGTGATGATCGTCGCCTGGCGCAGCCTGGGCTCTTACCTGGGCAATTACTATCTCGCCAAAGTCTCGCTGGGCCTGGTCAATGATTTGCGCCAGGCGCTGTTCAACAGCCTGTTGCGCCTACCTAACCGCTATTTCGACGAAAACAACTCCGGCCACCTGATTTCGCGCATCACCTATAACGTCACCATGGTTACCGGTGCCGCCACTGACGCGATCAAGGTGGTGGTGCGCGAAGGGCTGACCATCGTTTTTCTCTTCGGCTATCTGCTGTGGATGAACTGGAAGCTGACCCTGGTGATGCTTGCCATTCTGCCCGTCATCGGCGTGCTGGTCGGCAGCGCCAGCCGCAAGTTCAGGAAACAGAGCAAGAAGATTCAGGCATCGATGGGCGAACTGACCCATGTCTCTTCGGAAACCATCCAGAACTACCGCGCCGTGCGCAGTTTTGGCGGCGAAGCCTACGAAACCGAACGCTTCAAGCAGGCCAGCGAAGACAACACCCACAAACAACTGCGCATGGTGCGCACCGGCGCGCTCTTTACGCCGGCCTTGCAGATGGTGTCTTTCTCGGCCATGGCGGTGGTGCTTTTTCTCGTACTTTATCTGCGCGGCGAGGCCACGGCGGGCGATCTGGTGGCCTACATCACCGCCGCCGGCATGCTGCCCAAACCGATCCGCCAACTTTCCGAGGTGAGTTCGACCATACAAAAGGGGCTGGCCGGGGCGGAAAGCATTTTCGCCCAGCTCGACGAAATACCGGAAACCGACCACGGCAGCTATAGCGCCGAACAGATCAACGGCCACCTGGAAGTGCGCTCGCTCAATTTCACCTATCCTGGTGCCGAACAACCGGTGTTGCAGGACATCGAATTCAGCGCCCGGGCGGGGCAGATGATTGCCTTGGTCGGGCGCTCCGGCAGCGGCAAATCGACGCTCGCCAACCTCATCCCACGCTTTTATCCGCACAGCGAAGGCGACATCCTGCTCGACGGGGTGGATGTGCGCGATTACACCCTGAAGAATCTGCGCCAGCACATCGCTCTGGTCAGCCAGCAGATTTCGCTTTTCAACGACAGCATCGCCAACAACATCGCCTACGGCGATCTCGCCGGCACCCCGCGCGAGGCCGTGATTGCTGCGGCCAAAGCCGCCTACGCCGACGAATTCATCAGCCGCCTGCCGCAAGGCTACGACACCCTGGTCGGCGAAAATGGCGTGCTGCTTTCCGGCGGCCAACGGCAACGGCTGGCGATTGCCCGCGCCATCCTGAAAAACGCGCCACTCCTGATTCTCGACGAAGCCACCTCGGCGCTCGACACCGAATCCGAGCGCCACATCCAGGCTGCCCTGGAAACCGCCACCGCCCACCGCACCACGCTGGTCATCGCGCACCGGCTGTCCACCATCGAAAAAGCCGACCTCATTTTGGTCATGGAGGAAGGGCGCATCATTGAACGCGGCACGCACGAAGAGCTGCTCCAACACAACGCTGCCTACGCTCGCCTACACACCCTGCAGTTCAGCGAAAACTGATTTTTTGCCTGCACCAGAGCGCGTTTTGCATAAAGCGATGGACATGCAAATGCAATCATGGTGCAATGCGTACTGCATTGAAGCAGCCGCATCACCTGTGTCAACGGAGCGACCATGGGCATTCTCGACCAACTAAAAAGCCTCTTCGGCAACACGCCGAATCTTCCCCTACAGCCGACCACCACTCAGCCCGACACCCCCGCCAAAGCCGCCGAACGCCGCCATGGCGAGCGTGTTGATGCCTGCATGGGCACCCGTGCCATCATCATTGATGACTCAAAAACCATTTGCACCGTGCTGCGCAAATTTCTGCGTTCGGCCGGTTACGAAACCATCGAATGCCTCGATGCGGAACACGGCCTGCACGCCTTGCAGCAGCACGGTGCCGACGTGGTTTTTCTCGACATCATGCTGCCCGGCATGAACGGTTTTGCCGCCCTGCGCGCCATCCGCCGCGACGTGGCGACGCGCAATATTCCGGTCATCATGATGAGCGGCAACGAGCAGGCTATCGAACAGTTTTTCGGCACCCGCATCGGGGCCGACGATTTCATGAAAAAGCCCTTCTCGCGGCAAGAAGTTTTTTTCCGCATGACCCGCCTGCTCGATGCCACCGGCGTACCGCGCCGGACACTCCTCGCCGCCAATGCGGCATCCGGCACCACCGCCAGCAGCAACGCCGCCCCCCGCCTGATGCGCGCTTCCTGAGTGCCGAGCAAAAACTCAAGCGCTATCCGCTAGCTGCGTCAGCGCAGTTTTTGCCGCGACCCACTGGCGGCGGCTGATCGGCAGCTTTTCCGGCAAACCGCGCAGAAGCGCCCAGCCGTAGGCTTCACTATCGTCCCCGCTGGCTTTTTCCACACCTGCTAACGCCGTGCGCGCCACCAGTACGGCCCGGTGCAGGCGCAAGAAGCGTTCGGCAAACTCTTCCTCCAGCTGCGCCAAACTGTCATCAAGCAAATATTCCCGCGCCAGACTGCGCGCCGCAACATATTTCAGATCGGCGCGCAAATACAACACTTCATCGATCGGCACCAAGAGCAAGCGCCCGCGTTCGTGGCAGGATAAATGGCTGCGCCCACCCGCGCGCAGCTGCTGCCCCAGCTGCGCCAGCTGCTGCGCGTCCAGGGCCGGCTGCGGACGTTTTTGCAAAGCCGCCAGCAAACGCTGCAGGCGCACCGGCTTCATCAGGTAATCCAGGGCGTTCAATTCAAAGGCTTGCACGGCAAAATTATCGTAAGCCGTGGTAAAAATCACCGCCGGGGGCTGCGGCAGGCGCGTCAAGTGCAAGGCCAACTCGATGCCATCCATGCCAGGCATGCGGATATCGCACAACACCACATCCACCGCCTGCTCGCGCAAAAATTCGAGCGCCGCCCGCCCATTGGCCGCCTCACCCACGACCTCGTGCGGGTAGAGCACCGCCAGATCACCCAGCAGCGCACGCAGGCGCTCACGCGCCAAGGGCTCGTCATCGACGATGAAAAGTTTTACGGGTGACGACATGGCAAGACGATGTGGGTGCGGTAATGCTGTTGATCTTCCTGGCTTTCCAGACGCGCTTCCAGGTCGTAGTAAAGGGCCAGGCGCTCGCGGATATTGCTCAAGGCGATGTGATGCCCGCCGCCAGAACCGGCGCACGGCGCCACGGGATTGAGGATTTCGATATGCAACTCGTCGCCACGGCGAAAAATACTGACCGTAATCTCGCCGCCCTCAGTCAGCATTTCGATGCCATGACGCACGGCGTTTTCCAGAAGGGGTTGCAACATCAAGGGCGGTATCGGCATGGCGAGCGGCACGGCGGCGATCTGCCAAACCACGCGCAAGCGCTCGCCCAGGCGCAAAGCTTCCAGCGCCAGATATTGCTGGGCCAATTCAATTTCATCGGCCAGGGAAATTTGCTCCGAGGGGTCGCGCATGGCGGCGCGAAACAAATCTGCCAGCGATTCCAGCGCCTCTTCCGCCACCTGCGGGCGGGAGCGAATCAAGGAAAGCACGGCATTCAAGGCATTAAACAAAAAATGTGGGCGAATGCGCGCATTGAGTGCCGCCAAGCGCGCTTCGCCCTGCGCCGGCGTCAGCGCACGGGCGCGCAGGGCAAAATAATGCAGCAACAACGCCGCCGCCCCCACCGCCAGCAGCATGCCGGCCCATACGCTACCGATCGCCAAACCACCGAAACCGCGTCCGTAAGACAACATCGCTGCCGCCAAAACCGCCACCAGAAGCAAGACCAAGGCCTGCCCTTGGCGCAAAGGCAAGCGCCACAACAGATCACGCAGCGCCGCCAAAACCCCCAGAGTGAGCAGCAACAAGGGTTCGACGAAAGAGGCAGCGGCCACAAAACGCAAACTCCAGTCCGCCAGGTCACGCGCATCGATCAGGCTCGCCAGCACGGCCAGCAAATTGACGCCGAGCAAAACGCGCAGAATGACGCCGAAATTACGCCAGTCGGGCAGGGGATGTGTGGCAGGAAAGTGCCGTATACTTGCCATTTTTGTGGCGGAATCACACCGAATCCGCTCTCTCCTTTCAGCGCATTGTAGACCTAAGTCATGACTTCCAACGCCAATCAATACACTTGGGCCGGCCGTTTCTCCGAGCCTGTCTCCGACCTCGTCAAACGTTACACCGCTTCTGTGGACTTCGATCAGCGCATGTGGCGTCAGGATATTCGCGGTTCTTTGGCGCACGCCAGGATGCTCGCACGGCAAAAAATCATCAGCGCACAAGACTTGGCCGACATCGAACGCGGCATGGCGCAGGTGGGCCAGGAAATCGAAGCCGGCGCGCTCGACTGGTCGATCGACCTGGAAGACGTACACCTCAACATCGAAAAACGCCTGACCGCTCTGATTGGCGATGCAGGTAAGCGCTTGCACACCGGCCGCTCGCGCAACGACCAGGTGGCCACCGACATCCGCCTTTATCTGCGCGATGCCATCGACGACATCCAGATGCTGCTCAAAACCTTCCGCAGCGCCCTGGTCGATCTGGCCGAGAAGGAAGCCGCCACCCCCATGCCCGGTTTCACCCATCTGCAGGTGGCGCAGCCGGTGACCTTTGGTCATCACATCATGGCCTACTTCGAAATGTTCGGGCGCGACAGCGAACGCTTTACCGACACCCGCAAACGCGTCAACCGCCTGCCGCTCGGCGCGGCAGCACTGGCCGGCACCACCTACCCGATCGATCGCGCTTTCGTCGCCGCCGAGCTCGGCTTTGAGGGCATTTGCGAAAACTCGCTGGATGCCGTTTCGGACCGCGATTTCGCCATCGAATTCACCTCTGCCTGCGCGCTTCTCATGATGCACATCAGCCGCCTGTCGGAAGAGTTGGTGCTGTGGATGAGCCCGCGCGTCGGCTTCATCCAGATCGCCGACCGTTTCTGCACCGGCTCCTCCATCATGCCGCAGAAGAAGAACCCCGACGTACCAGAACTGGCGCGCGGCAAAACCGGCCGCGTCTATGGCCAGTTGATGAGCCTGCTCACCCTGATGAAAAGCCAGCCCCTGGCCTACAACAAAGACAACCAGGAAGACAAAGAACCCCTGTTTGACGCCGTCGACACGGTGACCGACACCTTGCGCATTTTTGCCGACATGGCGGGCGGCATCACGGTACGCGCCGACAACCTGCGCACCGCGCTGACGCAAGGTTTTGCCACCGCCACCGACCTCGCCGATTACCTGGTGAAACAAGGCCTGCCCTTTCGCGATGCGCACGAAGCCGTCGGCCTGGCCGTCAAGGCGGCGGAAGCCAAAGGCGTCGACCTGCCGCAACTCACACTAGACGAACTGCGCGCCTTCTGCCCGCAGGTGGCGGACGACGTGTTCGCCGTGCTCACCGTGGAAGGTTCGCTCGCTGCCCGCGACCACATCGGCGGCACCGCCCCGCAACAGGTGCGCGCCGCAATCCAGCGCGCCCGAGAGGCTTTGCGGACGTAAGCCGGCATTTGTGCTTTGCAGCAAAGTTAGAAAAGGCTAATATCTCCGGTTGCTTATAACCTACCCAACGAGAAAACCATGTTCAAAACCGTCATCGATAACAGCCCACTCGTCACCGTCAACAGCGGCAAATTTGTCAGCACCTACGCCCTGGACGGCAGCCTGATGAACCCGCTGGAAGCCTTTTACGCCTGCCTGGCCGCCTGCGCCGGGGTGTTTGCCAAGAAAGCCTGCAAGGAATTGGGCCTGTCGCCAGAAGGCATCAGCATCGACTGCAAACCCTTCGCCGGCGCGGGCGGCCCGCTGACCCTATCGCGCTACCGTACCGAGGTGCACTTTCCGGCGCATTTCACGGCAGAACAGAAGCGAGTCATTATTAACAGCATCAATGCCTGTGCGGTGAAGGAAATCGTAAAAGATGGGCCCAACGTCGAGTTCATCGTCAGCGAAATGTGATTTTCTTTGACCGACAAAAAAACCCGCGGTAGCGCGGGTTTTTTTGTCAGTGCAAAACGGCGGACAGATCAGCGGCGGACAGATCAGGCCGCCAAATCTTTCAGCAAATCTTGCAACTCGCCGTTCTGGTACATCTCGCGCATGATGTCGCAGCCGCCGATGAACTCGCCCTTGACGTAAAGCTGCGGAATGGTCGGCCAGTTGGCGTATTCCTTGATGCCCTGGCGAATGGCTTCGTCGGCCAGCACGTTCACCGTGACGAAATTTTCCACGCCGCAGGCTTTCAGAATCTGCACGGCGGTGCCAGAAAAGCCGCATTGCGGGAAGCGGGCGTCGCCCTTCATGTAAAGCACCACCGGATTTTCAGTAACGGTGGCATGAATTTGCTGTTGCGTATCAGACATAGAAACTCCAGTTTCAAAGCTTGCCGCCGGACACGCGATCCGTGCCGGCGAGGTCGGGGTGGGTAAAAACGTCTTGGAAGCCGGCTGCCTGCAATAAGTTCCGACAGGCCAGACCTTGATCGTAACCATGCTCGAACAACAGCCAGCCGCCCGGCATCAAATGCGCACCAGCCCCGGCGACGATCTGGCGGATACAGGCCAGGCCATCGGCTTTATCGGTCAGCGCCATGGGCGGCTCGAAGGGCAAACCATCGCCGCAAAGATGCGGGTCGTCCGCGGCGATATACGGCGGATTGGCGACGATGAGATCAAAGCGCCGCCCGGCCAGCGGCGCATACCAATCCCCCTGAACCAATGCGACCGAGGCTTTGAGACGGCCCGCATTGTTGCGCGCGACATCGAGCGCGGCAGACGACAAATCGACCGCGCTGACCACACTCCCCGGGCTTTCCAGTGCCAAGGAAATGGCGACGATGCCGGAACCCGTACCCAGATCCAGAATCTGCGCCGACCTCCTCAGAGCGGCGCTTTTCTCCAGCGCCAGTTCGATCAACAACTCGGTTTCCGGGCGCGGCACCAAGACCGCCGGCGACACCTGAAATAGGCGCCCGCGAAACTCGGCTTCGCCCAGCAAATAGGCCAGCGGCTCACCCGCTGCCCGACGTTGCACCCATTCCATGAATTGCGCTTGGGCGGGCGCGATAAGCGGTATTTCCGGGCGCGCCAAAAGATCAGAGTGTGAGCACCCACTCGCGCTTTGTATCAACAAACGCGCATCTAGCCGATCAACATAGGCCCGCGCCCAGAGGAGCGCTTCGCCCAGGGTCACGCGCCGCCCGCCAGTTCGGCCAGCTGGTCGGCCTGATATTCGGCGGCCAGCGCATCGAGCACCTCGTCCAAATCACCTTCCATGATGGCGGCAATCTTGTAAAGGGTGAGGTTGATGCGGTGGTCCGTCACCCGGCCCTGCGGAAAATTGTAGGTGCGGATGCGCTCGGAGCGGTCGCCGGAGCCGATCAGGCTCTTGCGCGTGCTGGCGATGGCGCTCTGCTGGGCGCGCATTTGCTGATCCTTGATGCGCGCTGCCAGCACGCGCAGGGCGGAGGCCTTGTTGGCGTGCTGCGAACGCCCATCCTGGCATTCGGCGATCAACCCGCTCGGCAGGTGGGTGATGCGCACGGCGGAATCGGTTTTGTTGATGTGCTGCCCGCCCGCGCCGGAGGCGCGGAAGGTGTCGATCTTCAGCTCCGCCGGATTGAGGTTCACGTCCTCCACCTCGTCGGCTTCCGGCATCACCGCCACCGTGCAGGCCGAAGTGTGGATGCGTCCCTGGGTTTCGGTTTCCGGCACCCGCTGCACGCGATGCCCGCCGGACTCGAACTTGAGCCGCGAATACGCCCCAGCGCCGTCGATGCGGCAGATGATTTCACGATAGCCGCCCAGCTCCGACTCGTTGGCCGACAGAATCTCCACCGGCCAGCGCCGCCCTTCGGCATAGCGCGCATACATGCGAAACAGGTCGCCGGCAAACAGCGCCGATTCATCGCCCCCCGTGCCGGCGCGGATCTCCAGCAGCACACTGCGCTCGTCGTTGGGGTCGCGCGGCAGGAGCAGCTTCTGCAATTCCAGTTCCAGCACCGGCAGACGTGCCTTGGCGGCGGCGATTTCCTCCTCGGCAAAATCACGCATTTCCGGGTCGTCCCGCAAATTTTCAGCGGCTATCCAATCCTGCTCGCACTGACAAAAAGCCTGATAGCACAAAACGACCGGCTCGACCTCCGCCCGCTCGCGCGTCAAGCGACGAAATTGATCCATCGCCCCCGCCGTTTCCGGCGCAGCCAGCAACAAATCGATTTCGCCCAAACGATCGGTCAGTAACGCCAGTTTCTGGCGGATGCTGTCTTTCATAAACTCGTCCGCACCCAGCAGGGGTGCAATAAAAAGAAAAAGCCGAAAACCTTGCGCGCCTCGGCAAGAAGGCGCAGTTTACCCGGAAAGCAGCGGGAACCCGCAGCGACAACACAGGGTCTCACCCGACATCGCTTGCCATTGCCTGCTTGCCATTTTCTGCTTGTCACCTCCCACTTGCCACCTCCCATCACCATTTCCCACAACGCCACGCCATGCCCACACAATTCCCAGAATTTTTCGCCGCCGCCCCTCGCATCACCCTGTACGATCCGCTGGCTGCCTTCCTCGGCAGCGCTGCTGATGGACTCATCGAATACCGCTACAGCGACGCCGTGCGCCTGGCCGGCCATTCCTGCCCCACCGTCGCCGCGGCCTGGCTCATGACGCTACACGGTCTGCGCGCGCTCTATGGCGAGGCCACACCAGAACGCGGCCAGATCACCGCCCGCCTGCGTGAAACCCGCGACAGCGGCACGACCGGCGTGACCGCAAGCATCGTGCAACTGGTCACCGGTGCCGCCGCCGAAACCGGCTTTCACGGCATCGGCCCCAAACGCCGTTTTTCCCGCTACCAGCTCCTGCAATTCGCCGCCCAGAACCAAACCGCCGCCCTGAGCCTCACCCGCCGCGACACGGAACAAACCGTGCACCTCGACCTCGACACCTCCTGCGTCCCCTGGCCCGCAGAAATGCAAACCCTCATGCCCCGCGCCGTCTCCGGCCAAGCCAGCCCCGCCGAACACCAACGTTTCGCCGAACTCTGGCAGGAGCGCGTACGGCAAATGCTGATCGAACACGCAGAGGATGCGCGACTGATTCACGTCAGCACGGCATAAAAAACCCCGCGCATTGAATACCGCGCGGGGTTTTGGTTGCTGGCCGCCAGCCTTAGCGAGTACGCAACAAACTCTTGACCTGCCGGTTGAGCGGCAAGGTGTAATCGTGCGCAGCAAGTACCAGGCTGCTCGACGGATCGACCAGCTTGAGCGTCACGTGCAACATGTTGGCCCCTTCGGCATAGGTGCCGACGACCACGCCCTGAGCATTATGTGCGGCGGCGACTTCACGAATTTCACGGGTCAGCAAGAATTCGCCTTCGTTACGCTTCATGTAGATGCCGTTACGCACCTTCAACTCGACCACCGGGCGGCCCGATTGGGTCAGCCACGAGGCGATATGCTCCGTCACCAAGCGCCCCAGGGTAGAAGACTGTTCCAGCGCATTCACATTCGCCAGAGTCGCCACGATCAATGCCGAACCGCCGCCATCGCGGTTACTGGCCGAAGCGGGGCGGCCAACTTGCGCCATCAAGGCGGCGGCGGCCTGGTAATTCGCTTCGCGCAATTGATCCTGACGCGCCTCTTCCCAGGTCGGCTCGACCTGACGTGGGCCCTCGGTCGTCTGGCACGCTGCCGTTACCGCCAATAAGGCAGCAATGGAAAAAAGTTTCAACGCGCGCATTTGCTACCCCCTTGGCCACAATCTCCAATAACGGATACGACATTGCCAGCGCTTTGCTTTTTCCAGTACAGACCAACATCTTGATCTGCCGTGTAATAGATACTGGAATGGCGACCTGCAATGCGGCTACCGTCAGCAACGGACACCGTCAATAAAATTTCTGACTGCGGCACCGGACCGGAAGCCAGGCGGCCGCCCCCCATAGCTTCGTTACTCAGCCAAGCAAATCCCTCTACACCCGCGACCGTAGCCAACAGCTTGGAGCCCACATTCACGCCGGTCGCACTTGCCCCGGGGGCTCCAACGACACCGCCGATTGCCCACAAACCCGCCGTCAAAAGCGTCGCTTTGCCGTAAAAGTGCGTCTGTGCCGCCCGCTCCGGCTGGAAGGCATAAATGTTGTAGCGCACATCCGCTACCAGCGCCCCTTTGGGATCGAGCGCGACTGGCGCGCCTTGAGCCACCAAGGCGCTAATCAACAGTTCACGAAAACCTTCGACGAAGGCCTGCTCGCCACCGGGTTGCGGCACATGCAAGGCACGCCCGTTCAACTTGCCATCCAGGCTGCCCAGAATCTGGCTCGCGAAATGGTCGGCAATCAACTGCCAATGCCGGGCTGCCTGGAGTTTTTGCTGTTCCTCGTTGGCAAAGCGCGTCGGTGTCGGCACGTCTGCATAACGCGCGGCACACCCCGTAAAACCAAGGCATGCGGTGAGCGCGGCCAGCGCAAATAATCTTTTTTTCACAATCCTCTCCAAGAAAAGCCACCCGAAACAAGCGGCATCAAAAAATGCAAGCCAAATACTAAGAACTCCTTAGTTCAGGGTCAAGTGAAAACTAAGACTATTTGAGTCTCATGTCGTAATCAGGCCTCAACCCCGCTCAATGGCAGACCCATCGGTTTTCTCCATGCGCTTGAAAGCAGCACGCGTGCGCAAGGGATTGACGCAGATGCAGTTGGGCGTGCTGGCGCAGATCGATGAGTATTCGGCGAGCGCCCGCATTAATCAGTACGAACGCGGCAAACACCAAGCGGATTTCAATACCGCCGAGCGGCTGGCCCAGGTGCTGTCAGTGCCGACGCCTTATCTCTACGCGCGCGACGACCTGCTCGCCGATTTCCTGCTCGACTGGCATGCACTTTCTGCCGCCGCGCGCAGCGCCATTGCCGCCCGGACCAGGGAAATACTGATCGCGGCAGACGAAAAACCCAGTGAAGAAACTGACGGGAAAAACGGCAGGGACGATCCCGCCGCCTAAACCCACACCCGGCCTGCGCCGATGCTGAGCAAGCCGAGCCAGGTGCCGAGCAGGGAGCCAAATAGGTGCAGCGAGGCCAAACCCAGGGCGAGGGCGGGTTGGCCGCCGAGCAGGCGCTCGACGACTTCGGCGGAAAAACTGGAAAAGGTGGTCAGGCCGCCGAGAAAGCCGGTAATGGCAAAAAGTTTGAGATAGGCCGGCAGGTCGGCGTGCAGGTGAAAATAGCCGACGGCGATGCCGACCAGATAGCCGCCGATCAAATTGGCGGCGAGCGTTCCCAGCGGCAAAGCAGGGTAAATCGGGTTGAGGGCAAGACCAAGTAGCCAGCGCGTGACGGCACCGAGCATGCCACCCAAACCTACCGCGAGCACTCCTTGCACTGGCATTTCTGTTTTCCTCAAGCATCGATGCGCGACATGATAGCAAGTCGGAGGCGCTGCGCTGGCGGGGACAAACAAACAAAATGACAACTTTCAATCACTCTATATTATTTCAAGGAATATAGAGATGCTTTGCCGCTGAGTAGAATGCCGCCTGTCACACAACTCATACAGGCCATCCATGTTCGGTGCGCTGATGCCCAAAGAGGGCAAGTATTTCGACTATTTCAATTCGCACGGCGATTTGATCCGTCAAGGCGGCAAGACATTGCGCCAGTTGATCGAAGCGCTGGCCGGCATCGATCCCCACGGTGGCGTGCAGGCGCTGGCCGATGAGGTGGACCGTCTGGAGCGCGAAGCCGACAAGGTAACGCACGAACTGCTCAGTCAGCTGCACAGCGCCTTCATCACGCCGTTTGACCGCGACGATATTCACGCGCTGATCAACAGCATGGATGACATCCTCGACGTGATGCAGGACGTGGCCGAATCGATTTCCCTTTACGACATCCAGCGGGTACCGGCAGAAGCCTGCGCCATGGCGGAAATCACCGAAAAAAGCTGCAACAAAATCGGCGAGCAGGTCAAACTGCTCAACAATATGGATAACGCGCCGCAGATTCTTGCCCTGTGCAAGGAAATCGACGAACTCGAAGGCGAAGTGGATCGCCTGCTGCGTAAATGCATGTCCAAGGCCTTTCGCGAGGAACAGGATGTGCGCGAATTGATGAAGCTGAAAGAAATCTACCAGTTGCTCGAATCTGTCACCGACCGCTGCAAGGACGTGGCCGGCTGCATCGAAGCCATCGTGCTCGAAAACTCCTGAGCGCCCCATGGAAAATCTGACCATCGGCTACGGGGTTCTCGTCACCCTGATCGTCGTGGCCTTGCTGTTCGATTTCATGAACGGCTTTCACGATGCCGCCAACTCCATCGCCACCGTCGTCTCGACGCGGGTGCTCAAGCCGCATCACGCGGTTTTGTGGGCGGCCTCGTTCAATTTTCTGGCCTATTTTTTCTTTCACCTGAAAGTTGCCTCGACCATCGGCAAAGGCACCATCGATCCCAGCATCGTCGACCATTACGTCATCTTCGGCGCGCTGATCGGGGCTATCGCCTGGAACATCATCACCTGGTACTACGGCATTCCATCCTCGTCTTCGCACGCCCTGGTCGGCGGCTTGGTCGGCGCAGCCGTGGTGAAAGCCGGGTTTGGCAGTCTGGTCGCCTCCGGCGTGCTGAAGATCATTGCCTTCATTTTTATTGCACCACTGCTGGGTTTTGTTTTTGGCGGGCTGATGATGGTCATCATTTCCTGGCTCTGTCGCAACACCGCACCGCGTAAGGTGGACAAAACCTTCCGCCGCCTGCAGTTGCTTTCTGCCGCCGCTTACAGCCTGGGCCACGGTGGCAACGATGCGCAAAAAACCATCGGTATCATCTGGCTGATCCTGATTACTGCCGGCCTATCCACCACCGAATCCGAAATTCCCGGCTGGGTCGTGTTCGCCTGCTACACGGCGATGGGCCTGGGCACCATGTTCGGCGGCTGGCGCATCGTCAAAACCATGGGCAACCGCATCACCAAGCTGAACCAGCCGCGCGGCTTTTGCGCCAACAGTGGTGGCGCATTCACTTTGTTCATCGCTTCCGCCTTCGGCATTCCAGTCTCCACCACCCACACCATCACCGGCGCGATTGCCGGCGTCGGCACCACGCGCGGCACCAAGCAGGTGCGCTGGGGCGTGGCGGGCGGCATCGTCTGGGCCTGGATTCTGACCATTCCCTGCAGCGCCATCATGGCCGCGCTCGCCTGGTACATGGGGCAGCTGATCCTGTAAAAGCCGCGCCTTATGCCGGGCAAAATGCCCGTTGCGCGCCTGGCTTGCTAGAATGGCGGCTTTTCATTTGCGCCTATGGCGCGTCCAAGCCCCATGTCCGATACTCCTGCCGCTGCCAATTTCATCCGTAACATCATCGAAGCCGACCTGGCCGCCGGCAAACATGCGCAGCGGCGCTGGGCGGGGCAGCCGGGGCTGGCGGCAGGCCACGCTGGCGCACCGCTCGATGCCGCCAAAATCCGCACCCGCTTTCCGCCGGAACCCAATGGCTACCTGCATTTTGGACACGCCAAATCCATCCTACTCAATTTCGGCCTGGCCCAGGAATTCGGCGGGCGCTGCCACATGCGCTTTGACGACACCAATCCGGAAAAAGAAGAACAGGAATACGTCGATTCCATTCTCGATTCGGTGCGCTGGCTGGGCTGCTCCTGGCAGGATGCCACGGAAAACAACCTCTACTACGCCTCCAATTATTTCGACTGGATGCTGCAATTTGCCGAATACCTGATCCAGACCGGTCACGCCTACGTCGACAGCCAGAGCGCAGAAGACATGCGTGCCCGGCGCGGCACACTGACCCAGGCGGGCGAAAATTCGCCCTACCGCGAGCGCAGCACCGAAGAAAACATGGCGCTGTTCAAGCGCATGCAGGCCGGCGAATTCGCCGACGGCGCGCACGTCCTGCGCGCCAAAATCGACATGGCCTCGCGCAACATCAATATGCGCGACCCGGCCATTTACCGCATCCGCCACGCCACGCACCACAACACTGGCGACAAATGGTGCGTCTATCCGATGTACACCTTCGCCCACCCCATCGAAGACGCGCTGGAGTGCATCACCCATTCGCTGTGCACCCTGGAATTCGAGGATCAGCGCCCCTTCTACGAATGGGTGAACGAGCGCCTCGCCGAAGGCGGCCTGCTGCAGCGCCCGCTGCCGCGCCAGATCGAATTCTCGCGCCTCAACCTCACTTACATCGTGCTCTCCAAGCGCAAGCTGATTCAGTTGGTGGACGAAAAGCACGTCGATGGCTGGGACGATCCGCGCCTGCCGACACTCGCCGGCGCGCGCCGGCGTGGCTACGCGCCAGCAGGTTTTCGCCTCTTTGCCGAGCGCATCGGTGTTTCCAAGGCCGATTCGCTGATCGAATACAGCGTTTTCGAAGACGCCCAGCGCGAAGTAATGAACCAAATGGACGAGCGCCGCGTTGCCGTGCTCGATCCCTTGAAACTCATCATCGACAACTATCCTTCCGGCCAGTTCGAAGACTGCCACGCCCCCAACCACCCGCTCAAACCGGAACTGGGCGAGCGCCCTCTGCCCTTTGGCCGCGAACTGTGGATCGAGGCGGAAGATTTTCAGGAAATCCCGGAAAAAGGTTTCCGCCGCCTCTTTCCCGGCAACAAAGCACGGCTGCGCTACGCCTATGTCGTCGAATGCACCGGCTGCGAGAAGGACGCCAACGGCAAGGTCATTGCCGTGCATTGCACCTATCTGCCCGACACCAAATCCGGCACGCCAGGGGCCGACAGCGTCAAGGTCAAGGGCAATCTGCACTGGGTCGATGCCACACACGCCTACCCTGCCGACATCCGCCTGTTCGAGCGCCTGTTCACCGCCCCCGCCCCCGGCGCACGGCGCGAAGGCGATGCGCCGGAGCTTGAACGCAATTTTCTCGACGATCTCAACCCAAACTCACGGCATCTGATCACGGCACAACTCGAACCCGCGCTCAAAACCGCGCTGCCGGAACAGCGCTTCCAGTTCGAGCGGCACGGCTATTTCATTGCCGATCCAATCGATTCCCGCCCGGGCGCGCCCGTCTTCAACCGCGCCCTGACTCTCAAGGATTCCTCGCACAAAGGAGGCTGACATGGCCGGAAGCTGGGGCTGCCCGCACGAAATCGACGACCGCTGCAGCAAAATCAACAACCTGCCCTGTGACCCCGGCATGAAAGGCTGCGAACTCGCCGGCCGCTTCCGCTTCGTCGACGAAAGCAAGAACGAACGCTATTGGGAGAAAAAGGCGCGGGAGAAAGCCGCAGCGGAACGCAGCGAGGCAGCACCGAAATGATCTATCTAGAGCTTTTTCGCGCGCTGGAAAAATACCAGGTTCGCTACCTGCTGGTCGGCGGCCTCGCCATGAACCTGCACGGCGTGCCGCGCATGACCATGGACGTCGACCTCATTATCGTTATGGATGAGGACAATCTCGACCGTTTCATCGCCTGCGCCGGGGAACTGGGCCTTGCCCCATGCGTACCAGTGCAGCTCGCCGCCCTGAAAGATCCCGCGCAACGCAAGGCTTGGGCCGAAGAAAAACACATGATCGCCTTCGGCCTCGTCAACCCCAAGATCGGCGCGGCCACCCTGGTCGACGTGCTGATCGCTCCCGGCATCGACCTCCCCACCGCCTTCCAGCGCGCCCTCACCCGTAACCTCGACGGCATCCCTGTTACGCTCGCCGCCGTCGACGACATGATCGCCCTCAAACGTGACACCGGACGCGCCCAGGACGCCAGCGACATCGAACATCTGGAGCGTCTACATGACCGCTGAATCCAAAACCCCCATCACCGGCGGCTTCAGCTACTACGTCAGCGACGAGCAGCTCGCCGCCTTCGCCCGCCTCACCGACATGCAGCGCCTGGAATGGGTGGAGGCCGCCCGCCAGTTCACGCTGCTCGCGCAAACCCCGGAAACCCGCGAACGCCACGAACGGCTGCGCCGGGGGCTGCCGATCGTACCTGAAGAAACGGAAAATCATCGGTGAGCGAACGCGACGTCATTACCCTCGGCCAGGTCTTCACACCGCCCAAGGTCGTCGAATTCATGCTCGATTTATGTCAGAACCGGGGGCGAACGCTCGAACCTTCGGCCGGCGACGGCGCTTTTTTTTCGGCGCTGGCGGCGCGCGGTGCCGCCTGTGTCGGCATCGAATTCGACGCACGGGTCGCGCCGCCCGGCGTCCAAGTCATGGATTTTTTCGATTACCCGGACAACGAGCGTTTCGACACCATCATCGGCAATCCGCCCTATGTGCGTTTTCAAGACATCGCCGCCGAGACGCGCTGCAAGCTGAAATTTGAACGCTTCGACAAGCGCAGCAACCTGTTCCTGTTCTTCATCGAAAAATGCATCCGCCACCTGAATCCCGGCGGCGAACTGATTTTCATCGTACCGCGCGAATTCATCAAACTGACCGCCGCCCGCAAGCTGAATGCCTGGTTGTACGCCCAGGGCAGCATCACGCACTTCTACGAAACCGGCGACGTGCGCATCTTTGGCGAACACACCCCGAACTGCGCCATTTTCCGCTTCGAGAAAGGGCGCAGCGAGCGCAAGATGGCCGATGGCCGCAGCTTTACCGAAGTCAGCGGCCAGCTGATGTTCCTGCGTGCGGAACATGGCATCCGCCTGGCCGATCTTTTTTCGGTCAAGGTCGGCGGCGTCTCCGGGGCCGATGAGATCTACACGCATCCGGCGGGCAATCTGGAATTCGTCTGCTCGAAAACCGTCGATACCGGCGAGACGCGCCGCATGCTCTACGACATCGAGCACCCCCATCTGCAAAAGCACAAGGCAGAACTGCTCGCCCGCCGCGTGCGCAGCTTCGACGAAAGCAACTGGTGGCGCTGGGGCCGGCATTTCCCCCGCAATGATTTGCCGCGCATCTACGTCAATGGCCGCACGCGCAAAGCGGCCCCCTTCTTTCTTCACGACTGCCGCAATTTCGACGGCGCGGTGCTCGCCCTGTTTCCCAAACACGAGCAGATTTCCCGCCGTGAGCTGATCACCTGCACGACCATGCTCAACCATGAAGTCGATTGGCAGGAACTCGGTTTCGTCTGCGATGGCCGCTACCTATTCACCCAGCGCAGCCTGCAAACCTGTCTGCTGCCTGACAGCTTCACCCGTTTTTTACCGCCGAATTCACCGCCCCCCGCCAAGGAATCCGCATGACGTTTACCGACCAGCTCGCCGCCGCCCGCCAGAAAAACGATTCCCTGCTCTGTGTCGGCCTCGATCCCGATCCCGGCAAGTTTCCAGCGCATCTAAAAAACCGCAACGAGGCGATTTTCGACTTCTGCGCCGACATCGTCGATGCCACCGCCCACCTGGTCTGCGCCTTCAAGCCGCAGATCGCCTATTTCGCGGCACGCCGCGCTGAAGACCAACTGGAAGCGCTGATCGCCCACATCCATGAAAAACACCCCGGCATTCCCGTGGTGCTCGATGCCAAGCGCGGCGACATCGGCTCCACCGCCGAGCAGTACGCCATTGAAGCCTTCGAGCGTTACCGGGCAGATGCCGTCACCATCAACCCCTACATGGGCCACGATTCGGTGACGCCTTATCTGGCCTATCCCGACAAGGGCGTCTTCCTGCTCTGCCGCACCTCGAATCCGGGCGGCTCCGACCTGCAATTCCTCAACCTGGAGCAGGACAACAGCCGGCAAGATAAGAATGGTGAAAAATTGTATGAACACGTCGCCCGGCTGGCGGCAGAAAAATGGAATTCGACCGGCCAGATCGGCCTGGTGGTCGGTGCCACCTTTCCCGCCGAGATCGCCCGTGTGCGTGCCTTGACGGGCGACATGCCGCTCCTGGTGCCGGGCATCGGGGCGCAGGGCGGCGACATCGAGGCCACTGTAAAAGCCGGTAAAACCGCCGCCGGCGCGGGCTTGCTGATCAATTCCTCGCGTGCCATTCTCTACGCCGGCCAGGACGAGGATTTCGCCAGCGCCGCCCGCCGCGTGGCAGAAGAAACCCGCAAGGCCATCAACCCGCACCGATAAGGAAAAACCGCCATGCGCATGGATGATTACCGTAACAGCGACAACGTCGAAGACCGCCGCGGCGGTGGCGGTGGTGGCGGGCTGCGCCTGGGCGGCGGGCGCATGGGCCTGGGTACCATCGCCATTGCCCTGGTCGCCAGCTATTTCCTCGGCGTCAATCCGCTGACGGTGATCAACATGCTGGCCGGCGGCGGCATGCCGGCGCTGGAGCAGCAAGCACCGGCTAGCGCGCCGCCGGCCAACGATCCCACCGCGCAGTTCGTCTCCAAGGTACTGGCCTCCACCGAGGACACCTGGAATACCGCCTTCCGCGAAATGGGGCGGCAATATCAGGAACCCAAGCTCGTCCTCTTTTCCGGCATGACGCCCACCGCCTGCGGCACCGGCCAGTCGGCGATGGGGCCGTTCTATTGCCCCGGCGACCAGAAGGTGTACATCGACCTGACGTTTTTCCGCGAAATGAAGGAAAAATTCCGCGCGCCCGGCGAATTCGCCCAAGCCTACGTCGTGGCGCACGAAGTCGGCCACCATGTCCAGCACCTGCTCGGCATTTCGGATCAAGTGCAGCGCGCCCGCCAGCAGTCTGGCGAGAAAGAAGCCAACGCCCTCTCCGTGCGTCTGGAATTGCAGGCCGACTGTCTGGCCGGCGTCTGGGGTAAACGCACCGACAGCATGGCCCAGGTGCTGGAACACGGCGATCTGGAAGCCGCCCTCAAGGCCGCCGCCGCCATTGGCGACGACCGCCTGCAGCAGCAGGCGCAGGGCCGCATCGTGCCGGAAAGCTTCACCCACGGCAGCTCCGAGCAACGCATGCGCTGGTTCAAGCGCGGCTTCGACAGCGGCGACTTCAACCAGTGCAACACCTTCAACAGCCGCCAGTTGTGAACCTGGCGCAGTGAACCCCGGCGTCAAAAACTCGCCGCGCTGGCGGCGCTGGCTGTTTGAAATCGCCATTTTCCTCGCTCTGTTTGCCGCTTTCCAGGCCTGGCAACTGCGCGACACCGCCCGCGGGCAGGCACCCGAATTCAACGGTATCCTGCTCGACGGCACGACCTTCAGTTTGCGCGAGTACCGCGCCGCCCACCCCGGCCAGCCGCTCTTGCTGTATTTCTGGGCCGACTGGTGCCCGGTCTGCAAAACCACCGCCGGCAGCGTCAGCAGCATTGCCGCTGACAGGCCGCTACTGACGATCGCCACGCAAAGCGGCGACGCCGCCGCCGTGCAGCGCTTCATGCAGGAAAAGGGCTACCGCTGGCCGACCCTGGCCGATCAGGGCGGCGAGATCATGCAAGACTACCGCCTGCCCGGCACCCCGGGTTTCGTCGTCATCGCGCCGGATGGCGAGATCCGCTTCGTTGCCGTCGGTTACACCAGCGAACTCGGGCTGCGCCTGCGCCTCTGGTGGGCGGGCCGCTGAGCGCCAGCCCACGCAGCAGAATCACATACCCAAGGATTTCAGCAGTTCATCCTGATCTTCCGTATGCAGGCTTGGGGCCAGCGCGGGCGCGGCATCGGCTGCCGCCTGGGCGATCAACAGATCGGGATCGGGCGCTTCATGGGCATCGAATTCGCGCAGCTTGATGAATTCGGTGCCGTCGATCGCCATTTCCAGATAAAAAATATTGTTGCGCGCCGTATAAAAAGTGACGCGCCGCGCCTGCGGGCAATCCAGATTGGTATCCACGCTCAACATCACCTGCTTGTTCAGCACCAGCATTTTCGGCTGATTCTGGGTGATGTGGGTTTGCAATTCGCGGCCGATTTTGCCGGTGAAGTTGCCAACGATCTGATTCATCAACTCGCCCATCACATTGCCGACTTCATCGGCCGTGTGGCTCGAGGCCAGCTCCGATTTCGCCATGCCCATGCTGGTCAGGTAGCTTTCGTACAATTCCATGGCCGCCGCAGCGGAAAAATTGAGCACGACCAGGCCGGTAAAACCGCCGTCGAAGAGCACGAAACAACCGATATCCGGCTTCAGGCAGGTTTTGGTGATGCGCTGCACCATGCCGGAATAGTGCAAAGGGCTTTGCGTGGCAACGTTGAGTACGTCGACCACCGAATTACACAAACTCAACAAAATGTCTTCGGTACCGATGACCAAGCGATTTTCTGAAAGTGACATGAGCAATGCGCCGTAAAATGTGCAAAACGCTCATTTTATGGGGCAAACCCCAAATTTCATATGCCGTCCTCAATTTTTCTGCATCTTGTTGCTGCCGCGCCAGAAAAGCCTCCCGTCGACGCGCCCTGCAATGGCTGCGGCGTGTGCTGCAGCCTGAGCACCTGCCCCCTGGGGCGACTGCGTTTCTGGCAGATTGCGGGGCCCTGTCCGGCACTGCACTGGTCGGCAGACGAGATGCGCTACCACTGTGGTTTACTGCTTCACCCACAAAACCATCTGCCCTTACCGGAACGCTGGGCGGCCAGTTTACGCCCCTTCATTGCCCGCAAAATCGCCGCCGGCGCGGGCTGTGATTGCACGGCGCAGGTAGAAAGCGAATCGGCCTGAACCAGGGAAATAGCAAACCCCCAACATCGTCCCATGCCTTATTTTTGCTGGAAATCAAAGCCTGTTTCAGGCATAATTACTTGCTTACCAGCCGACGGTCAAACCTCTTTTGCAACATGGCGTAAGCACCCGGAGACTGGATTTTTCTTTTGTTTCAGTCACCTGGAGAGAGACACCCCATGACCGTCGCATTGAACACCCCCGATTACGTCAAACACGAAGGCCTGAAGCAGTGGGTCGCTGAGATTGCGGCGCTCACCCAGCCCGATCGCGTCTATTGGGCGGAGGGTTCGCAGGAAGAATATGATCGCCTGTGCGCCGAAATGGTCAAGGCTGGCACCCTGATCAAGCTGAACGAACAAAAACGCCCCAATTCCTACCTCGCCTTCTCCGATCCTTCCGACGTCGCCCGCGTCGAAGACCGCACCTACATCTGCTCGGAAAACAAGGAAGACGCCGGCCCCACCAACAACTGGGAAGACCCGGCCAAAATGCGCAGCACCTTGAACGGCTTGTTCAAGGGCTGCATGAAGGGGCGCACGATGTACGTCATCCCCTTCTCGATGGGCCCGCTCGGTTCGCCGATCGCCCAGCTCGGCGTCGAAATCACCGATTCGCCCTACGTCGTCACCAATATGCGCACCATGACCCGCATGGGCAAGGCCGTCTTCGACGTGCTCGGCAGCGACGGCGAATACGTGCCCTGCGTGCATACCGTCGGCGCGCCGCTCGAAGCTGGCCAGAAAGACGTGGCCTGGCCGTGCAACCCGACCGTCAAGTACATCGTGCACTACCCGGAAACCCGCGAAATCTGGTCTTACGGTTCCGGCTACGGCGGCAACGCCCTGCTCGGCAAGAAGTGCCTGGCGCTGCGCATCGCTTCCAGCATGGCACGCGAACAAGGCTGGCTAGCCGAACACATGCTCATTCTCGGCGTCGAATCGCCGGAAGGTGAAAAAACCTATGTCGCTGCCGCCTTCCCGTCGGCCTGCGGCAAAACCAACTTCGCCATGCTCATTCCGCCGGCCTCGATGAACGGCTGGAAGATCACCACCATCGGCGACGACATCGCCTGGATCAAACCGCGCGTCGATGCTGACGGCGTCACCCGCTTCTACGCCATCAACCCGGAAGCCGGCTTCTTCGGCGTCGCCCCCGGCACCAGCGAAAAAACCAACTACAACGCACTCGCCACGCTGAAGGAAAACATCATCTTCACCAACGTCGCGCTCACCGATGACGGCGACGTGTGGTGGGAAGGCCTGACCAAGGAAGCCCCGGCCCATTTGATCGACTGGCAAGGCAATGACTGGACGCCGGAAGACGGCAAGGCGGGCAAAAAAGCCGCCCACCCGAACTCGCGTTTCACCGCCCCGGCCAGCCAATGTCCGTCGATCGATGCCGCCTGGGAAGACCCCGCCGGCGTGCCGATCTCGGCCTTCATCTTCGGCGGTCGCCGCCCGACCACGGTGCCGCTGGTGTACCAGGCGTTCAACTGGAACTACGGCGTCTACATGGCCGCCACCCTCGGTTCCGAAACCACCGCCGCGGCCTTCGGTCAGCAAGGCGTGGTGCGCCGCGACCCCTTCGCCATGCTGCCCTTCTGCGGCTACCACATGGGCGACTATTTCAACCACTGGCTGCAAATGGGCAAGAACGTCGATGCCACGCCCAAGATTTTCTGCGTGAACTGGTTCCGCATGGATGAAAGCGGCGATTTCATGTGGCCGGGCTTTGGCGACAACATGCGCGTGCTGAAATGGATCGTCGATCGCTGCAAAGGCAAAATTGCCGCCAAGGAAACCGTACTCGGCTGGATGCCGAAGTTCGAGGACATCGACTGGAGCGGCCTGAACATCGACCGCGAAGCCTTCGAAGCGCTCACCACCATCAGCTACGATGCCTGGAAATCCGAGCTGGTCGGCCATAAGGAATGGTTCGACAAAATGGGCGAGAAAATGCCGCGCGAACTGGTCTTGAAGCGCGAACTCTTCGAAATGGGCATCTACCGCGACGAAGAAGCCAACGCCGCCTGAGTTTCAGGCAAGCCGTCACACCGGGCCACCTGCGGGTGGCCTTTTCTTTCCTCAGGATTTTCCATGTGCCCTTCCGCCGAACGCCTTAGCGACATCGCCCCTTTCCACGTCGTCGAACTGCTCACCCGCGCCCGGCAACTGGAAGCCGCAGGCCGCGACATCATCCACATGGAAATCGGCGAACCGGATTTTGCGACCCCCGAACCGATTGCCGACGCGGCCATGGCCGCCATTCGGGCGGGCAAAACCCAGTACACCCAGGCGCTCGGCCTGCCTGAGTTGCGTCAAGCCATCAGCGATTTTTACCGCAGCCGCTACGGCGCAGAGGTTCCAGCCCGGCGTATCGCAGTCACTAACGGCGCTTCCGGCGCACTCAATCTGGCCTTTGCCTGCCTCGCCAATCCCGGCAGCGAGTGGTTACTGACTGACCCCGGCTATCCCTGTAACCGCCACATCCTGCGCTGTTACGAAGGGCATGCCGTGGCCCTGCCGGTTAGGCCGCAAAGCAATTTTCAACCCACCCCGGAACAGGTCGCCGCCGCCTGGAACGAACGCACCGCCGGACTGCTCGTCGCCTCGCCCGCCAACCCCACCGGCACCCTGCTAAGCCACAACGAACTCGCCGCCCTGGCCGAAGTCTGCCGCACTCGCCAAGGGCATTTCCTGGTCGATGAGATCTACCACGGGCTCACTTACGAAACCGATGCCCCCACCGCCTGCACCGTCGGCGATGAACTCTGGGTGATCAACAGTTTTTCGAAGTACTTCCAGATGACCGGCTGGCGTCTGGGCTGGATGGTCGTCCCCGAGGCTTACGTGCGCGACATTGAAAAACTCGCGCAAAACCTCGTGCTCTGCCCATCGACACCGGCGCAATACGGGGCGCTTGCCGCTTTTCATCCGGAAACCATTGCCCTCCTGGAAGCGCGCCGCGCCGAATTTCGTCGTCGCCGCGACTTTCTCGCCCCGGCCCTGGAAAAACTCGGCCTGCGCGTCACCGCCAAACCTGAAGGCGCGTTTTATCTCTACTGCGACAGCTCGGCGCTCGCCCCGGATAGCTTCACGCTCGCCCGCGACCTGCTCGAAAAAACCGGTGTCGCCTGCACGCCAGGGCTGGATTTTGGCGACAACGCCCCGGAAAAACACCTGCGTTTTGCCTACACCACCGACATCGGCCGCCTGAACGAAGCCGTCACCCGGCTGGCGCGCTATTTTGGCCGCTGCAACGCCTGACCAAGCTGCCGCGCAGCGATCCAAGCACAGCAAACTCAGTGCTGATGCTCGCCAAAGCCTGCTTCATGCGCGCTTTCTTCTTCCTCATCGGCCCACAAAACGTGCATATCGAGCAACAAACGATAGCGCGCTTCATTGGCATCCAGCCGAGCGCGGCTGGCTGAAAGGCGCGCCTCGATCGCCTGACGGCGGGTTTGCTGTAATTCGTTGAATTGCCCTTCTCCCAAGCGCCAGGCCTTTTCCAGCAGACGCAAATTTTCATCCAGGCGTTCCGCCACTTCGGCCAGACGCTGCCACTGGGTGTAGCTGCTCAAAGCCCGTTGTATCGTTTGCCGAGCCGTGCTTTCGGCGCGGATCAAGGCCTGCGCTTCACGCGCGCTGGCCGCTTCGGCGGCTGCCTGACCGGCACGCGCATCGGCGGCGCGCCCTGCGCCGGGCAGGGGAATACTCAGTTGAACACCAACTACCCGCTCCGCACCATTGTTTTCGCGCCCGAGCGCCACCCCCAAACTGGGATCTGGCAAACGCTCCGCATCCAGGCGCCCGGCCTGCACGCGGCTTTTGCGGGCGGCACTGCGCGCTACGGCCAATTCATGGTTTTCTTCCAGCATCCGAGCGCGCCAGGCGGCATGTTCAAGGCTATCCACTGGCAAGGCCTGCGGCAGCACGACGACCGGAAGCTGCGGCAAATCGATGCCCGGGAAATTTTGCTGCCATTCGAGTGCCACCTGCGCTGCTTCATTATGCGCGCGGGCCGTTTCCGCTTCGGCCTGAAAGAGCTGCGCCTCGGTTTGCAAAAGCTCCAGCCGGGCCGCCTCGCCCAATTTCACTTTTTTCTCGGCCACCACGCGCTGCGCCCGCAGATTTTCGCCCTGCGCCTGCCAATCGCTGACGGCACTTGCCGCCCGTTGCCAATCGAACCAGCGGGCCAGCAACAAACGCGCCGTTTCGTGACGCGCATCGCCCAGAGCAAAACGCGCTTCGCTAATACCGAGGGCACCGATTTCCGCATCGCGCGCCGCTTTGCCGGGCAAACGAAAACTACGCTCGATGCCGATTTCATGTTCGCGCGTACGCAGTTGCTCATTGCGGTCCTTGCGCCGTGCCGTTGCCGCTGTCACTGTCAATTCATACGGCCCCGCCCGCAGACGATCGCGCACCGCCTCCTGTTCGCGCACCCCGGCCCCGGCGGCAAGCACCGCAGGATGGGCGTGCAACACCGCGGCCACCTGCTCAAGCGGCGGCAGATCTGCCTCAGCCACGCCCAAACCCCGGCCGGCATCGGCCCCGGCGGCCGTACCCAGGACAAAAAAACCACCGAGCAAACCGACGGCAAACACCGTCAATCGATGCGTCACATTCATGCTTTACTTTCCCAACGACGATACAAAATAGGTAGAACCACCAGCGTCAGCAAGGTGGAAGAAAACAAGCCGCCGATCACGACAATCGCCAGCGGGCGCTGAATTTCCGAACCTGGTCCACTGGCAAACAAAAGCGGCAGCAGGCCAAAAGCGGCGATGGAAGCCGTCATCAACACCGGGCGCAAGCGCCGCCTGGCCCCTTCCGCCACCACCTCAGCCAACGCCATACCCTGGCTGCGCAGTTGATTGAAGCAGCTCACCAACACCAGACCGTTTAACACCGCAATCCCCAGCAGGGCGATAAACCCCACCGAGGCCGGCACGGAAAGATACTCGCCACTGAGGAGCAAGGCAAACACGCCGCCAATCAAGGCGAAGGGAATATTGACGAAAACCAGCAGCGCCTGGCGCAACGAACCCAGGGTCGCAAAGAGCAAATAGAAAATCAGGCACAGGGCAACCGGCACCACCAGCGTCAAACGCTGCGCCGCCCGCTGCTGGTTTTCAAATTCACCGCCCCAACTCAGGTGATAACCGGCAGGCAGCTGGATTTCTTTGGCCACCCGCGCCTTGGCCTCTTCGACAAAACCGACCAGGTCACGCCCGCTGACATTGGCCTGCACCAAGACCAGACGCGCACCGTTTTCATGATCGACCTTGACCGGCCCTTGCACCCGCTCCAACTGCGCAATGCTCGACAAGGCCACGCTACCCCCCGCGGGCAAGGCCAGTTGCAACCCGGCAAACACGGCCGGTGCCTGTTGCACATCGGGCGCACCCCGCAACAACAAGGGCGTGCGCCGGTTGCCTTCGAGCACCAAGCCCAGGGGCTCACCTTCGAGCTGGGTGCGCAGCGCCTGCCCCACCTCGGCCACGCTCAAACCCAAACGCCCCGCCGCCAGCCGGTCGATACGCACCGTAAAATACTGCACGCCCTCGTTCTTTACCGTCAGCACATCCTCTGCCCCGGGAAGGGTTTTCAAAAGCGCAGCGATGTCTTCGGCCAAACGGTTCAGCGCCGCCAAATCGTCGCCAAAAATCTTCACCGCCAAATCGCCGCGCGTACCCGTGAGCATTTCGGAGACCCGCATTTCGATGGGTTGCGTAAAAGCAATGTCCATCCCGGGAAAATCCGCCAAGACTTTGCGGATTTCGTCAGTCAACCAGGCCTTGTCTGGTTTACGCCAGGTGGCGCGCGGCGCAAGCACGAGAAAATGATCGCTTTCATTCAAGCCCATCGGGTCCAGGCCCAGTTCGTCGGAGCCGGTACGGGCCACGATGTCACGGATTTCAGGAATTTGTTCACGCAGGGCCTTTTGCACGGCGAGATCGATGCGCGCGCTTTCTTCCAGGCTGATCGAAGGCAGCTTGGCGCTTTGCATCAGGATGTCACCTTCATCGAGCGTCGGCATGAAGGTTTTTCCCAGCAGGAAAAAAGCACCGCCCGCCGCTGCGAGCAAGAGCAAAGCCAGCACGATCACCTGCCGGGCATGTTGCAGGCTCCAGGCCAGCAAGGGGGCGTAAATACGCGCCGCCTGGCGCGGCAGCCAAGGCTGCGCAGAGGCCTCGCCGGGACGAATGAGAAACGAAGCCAGCACCGGAATCACGGTCAAGGAGAGCAGCAAAGAGCCGAGCAGGGCGAACACGATGGTCAGCGCCACCGGCCGAAAGAGCTTGCCTTCCAGCCCCTGCAGGCTGAGAAGCGGCAAAAAAACAATGGCGATGATGAGCATGCCCGACACCACCGGCACGCTCACCTCGCGTACTGCCAATCGCACGGTTTGCAAGCGCGAAACAACGCTCCCGGCCGCATTCCCCCCAGCATGTTCACCGCCCTGCGGGGCGTGCAGATGCTTTTCGATGTTTTCGACCACCACCACCGCCGCATCCACCAAAATCCCGATCGCAATCGCCAAGCCGCCCAGACTCATCAGATTGGCCGACAAACCAAACACTTGCATCAAGACAAAGGTGAGCAGCGCGGCCAAAGGCAGCACGGCAGCGACCACCAGCGCCGCACGCAATTGACCGAGAAAAGCGAGCAGCAAAATCAACACCAACACGATGGCCTCGAGCAAGGCTTTGGCCACCGTGCCGACGGCGCGATCAACGAGCGCCCCACGGTCGTAAAAAACGTGGGTGCTAACGCCCGGCGGCAGGGATTTTTCGATTTCTGCCAGCCGTTTATGCACATTGTCCACCAGCGCATGGGCATTGGCTCCACGCAAACCGAGCACCAAACCTTGCACCGCCTCGCCCTCACCGCCCCGCGTCACGAAACCGTAGCGCGTCAGGCTGCCGATACGCACCTCGGCCACATCGGCCAACAGCACCACCTGTGCGCCCGCCAAGGATTTGACGACGATGGCGCGTAAATCATCGAGTGTTTGCACGCTGCCTTCGATACGCACCAGAAGATTCTCCTCTCCCTCCGTCAAGCGTCCGGCCCCATCGTTGCGGTTGTTGTTCAATAGCGCCTCGCGCAGATCGGCCAGACTCAGGCCGCGCGCCTGCAAAGCGGTGCGATCGGGGACGATTTCGAAGCTGCGCACCGCACCCCCCAGGGCGTTCACATCGGCCACTCCGGGCAGGGTGCGTAATTGCGGACGGATCACCCAATCGAGCAGACTGCGTTTTTCTGCCAGCGACACATCGCCTTCAACGGTGAACATCAGCATCTCGCCCAAAGGCGTCGTCATCGGGGCCAAGGCACCGGAAACGCCGGCCGGAAACTCGGCCATGGCACTTGTCAGACGCTCGCTGACCTGCTGGCGGGCCCAGTAAATGTCCGTGCCGTCGGCAAAATCGAGGGTGATGTCGGCAATCGCGTATTTTGCAACGGCGCGCAGCGCACGTTGCTGCGCAATACCGAGCAGTTCCCGTTCGATCGGCGTGACGATGCGCGCTTCGACTTCTTCCGGCGTCATGCCGGGAGCCTTGACGATGATCTTCACCTGTGTCGAAGAGACATCCGGAAAGGCATCGATCGGCAAGCCGCGAAAGGCCATTACCCCTGCCGCCACCAGAAAAACGCTGAGCAGCAGCACAAAGGCACGCTGCGCCAAGGCAAATTCGGTCAGTTTATGCCACATCGGCGCACCTCACTCCTGTCCCGAGCCCAGGCCCAGCCACTGCCCCTTGAGCGCCGCCACGCCGCGCGTCACGATGCGGGTACCGGCCGGTAAATCTGCCGCAATGCGTGCCTGCCCCGCGGTTTCGGCGAGCACCTCTACCGGTACGGCACGAAAACCCGCCGCCTGGGCCACGAATAACCAGGTTTTTTCTTGCGCACGCGTCAGTGCCGCCAAAGGTACCTGCCATTGTCCGCTGGGCAGCGCCGCCGGTACCAGCTGCGCGCTGACAAACGCCAGAGGCTTAACGCAGCCCCCGGGGTCGGCCAATTCAGCGCGCACCAGCACCGACTGGCTCGCCGCCTGCACTGCCGGTGCCACCAGCGTCACCCGCGCCGGCCTTGGGCAGCCGCTGACTTTGATCTGCGCCCCCAGCGGCACGGCCTCGGCCTGGGCCGCACTCGCCTGCATTTCCAGCCACAGGGGTGAGACTTGCGCGAGCTTGAAAAGCGGCGTCAGCGCATCGACCTGTGTCCCGGGCTCGGCCTGCGCGGCCAGCACGACGCCGGCGAAGGGAGAGCGCAATACGGCCGTGCCTTTCGCCGTGATCCCCGCTGTTTGCACGATTTGGCGTTTTTCGGCCGCCAGCGCCCTGGCCTGGCGCTCTGCCGCGCGACTGGCTGACAGGCGCGACTGGGCGATGATGCCATCGGCCAGCAAGCTTTCATCACGCTGACAATTTTCGCTTGCCAGCGCCGCCTGACTCTGCGCCTGCACATGCGCGCTGTATGCTTCAAGAAACGCTGGCCCCTGCAGTTCCGCCACGATCTGCCCGGCGCGCACGCTTTCCCCATACGCCACATGCACCCGGCCGACCAAGGCCGGCATGGGCGCCGCCAATACCGCGATCTGCGCCGGCGGCACGACGACCTGCGCCGGCAAATGCAAACCTTCCGCCAGCGCCAAGTCAGCCAAATTCTGGGTGACGATGCCCAGCTTTTCGCTTTGCGCCACCGTCATAGCAATCTCTGCCGCCTGAACGCTGCCAACAAAAACAGCGGCAAAACACAACAAAACTTGAGATACACGAGACATCGTCTTTCCTTGTCAATGCGCTTTTCATGCTGATGCGTACATTGTCAGGCAGCCCAGATGAACGTAAGCTGAAAGCCAGCGTTCAGACAAAATTCAGGCTCATTTTGCTACAAAGACGACTCCTTCATCCCCCCCACAGGAATACATCATGGACAAAACCCGTTTTTCCGCCTTGCTACTCGCCGCAGCACTCAGTCTGCCCGCCACGGCGACATTCGCCAGCCACCTGGATCACGACGTTGCCCGGCAGGCACTGGCGGCGGGCCAAATTTTGCCGCTCAAGCGCATCCTCGAACAGGTCGAACGCAATCATCCGGGCGAGCCGCTGGAGATCGAACTCGAGCGTGAAGACAAGCAATGGATTTACGAAATAAAAATCCTCAAAGCCGACGGCACGATCCAGAAACTGATTCTCGATGCAGGCGATGGCCGCCTCTTGCGCAGCAAGGAGCGCGCACCGGAAAACAAACGCTGATGCGCCTTCTGCTGGTCGAAGACGAACCCACCCTCAACCTGCAGATCGCCACGGCTTTGCGGGCCGAGGGTTATCTGGTGGAAACCGTTACCCAAGGGCAAGACGCCCTGCATCTGGGCCTGGAAGAGATGTTTGCCGCCGCCGTACTCGACCTTGGTCTGCCCGGGCTGGATGGGCTCAGTGTGCTGAAACGCTGGCGCGCCCATGAACGCAGCCTGCCGGTGCTGATTCTCACCGCACGCGGCAACTGGCACGAGCGGGTTGCCGGCATCGATGCCGGGGCGGACGACTATCTTGCCAAGCCCTTCCACATGGAAGAATTGTTGGCCCGCCTGCGCGCGCTGATCCGGCGCAGCGCCGGGCAGGCCGACAATTTTTTGCGCTGCGGCGAGTTGCGGCTGAATCTACAAAACCATCAGGTGTTTCTGGCCACCCAGGAAATCACCCTCACCCATCACGAATTTCTGCTGCTCGCCTGCCTCTTGCGCCATCCCGGGCAGGTCGTCACGCGCAGCGTGCTGAATGAACAAATCTACCCGCTCGATAACGAACGCGACTCCAACACCATCGAGGTTTTCATCGGCCGCTTGCGCAAGAAACTACCGGAAGGCTGGATCGAAACCCAGCGCGGTTTTGGCTATCGCCTGCGCGCGCCGAACCTTCCTTCTACCAGTAGTAAAACTCCCTGAAACATGCGCCGCATCGCCGCTTCCCTGCGCCAGCGCCTGCTTTTAGGCACTTTGCTGTGGATGCTGGCCAGCATCGCCGCCACCGGCTGGCTGCTGGAGCGGCTGTTTACCGAGCATCTCGCCCGCCAGTTCGACCGGGAACTGCAACTACACCTGAACCAACTGGCCGCCAATCTGGAATTTGACGCCCAGGACGCGCTACGCATCCAGCCTTTGAGCGACCCACGCCTGCAACAACCCTATTCCGGGCTGTACTGGCAAATCGACCGCATGCCCAGCCCCGCCCAAACGGGTGCCCAGGCCGTGCAGCGCTCGCGCTCCCTGTGGGACAGCGTGTTGCACGTGCCGCAAGATCGCCTGGATGACGGCGAACGCCACACCCATCGCGTACTCGGCCCCAAGGGAGAAATGCTGCGCATGAGCGAGCGCATTTTTCGCTTCGATGAACATCCAGAAGTGCCTTTACGCCTGATCGTCGCCGCCAACGAAAACTGGCTGGAAAAACCTGTACAAGAACTGCGCAAGCCGCTCTTCATCAGCCTCGCGGGGCTGGCCGGCGGCCTGTTGCTGGCGGTGCTCTTCCAGGTTTGGGCGGGCCTCAAGCCACTGACCCGCCTGCGCCGCGAACTGAGTGCGCTGCGCGCCGGCGAACGCAGCACCTTGGGGCAAACACATCCGGCAGAGATTCAACCCCTGGTCGATGAACTCAACGCTGTCTTGCACAACAACAGCGAATTTACCGAACGCGCCCGCCAGCAAGCCGGCAACCTCGCCCACGCAGTCAAAACGCCGCTCGCCGTCATTGCCAATGCCGCCCGCGCCGAATCCAGCGCGCTCGGGCAACTGGTCAGCGCACAAACGGCGCTCGCCAACGCTGAAATCGACCGTCACCTCAACCGCGCCCGCAACGCCGCCCGCGCCCGCCACGGCATTGGGCAATGCGCAGTCAGGCCCTTGGTCGAAGGCATCGTACGCGTCATGCAAAAAGTCCATGGCGAGCGGACGCTTGATTTTGTCATCGCAATTGATGACCGCCTGAGTTGCCGTGTCCAGGCGGAAGACCTGCAGGAAATGCTCGGCAATTTGATCGACAACGCCAGCAAATGGGCCCAGCGGCGCATCCGCATCCACAGCGGCACCGATGCCGGGCGCGACCATATCGACATCGACGACGACGGCCCCGGCATCCCGCAAGAACAGCGCGCCTTCGTCTTGCAGCGCGGCCGCCGGGCCGATGAACACACCCCGGGCAGTGGTCTGGGGCTGGCCATCGTCGACGAGTTGGCCGAGCAGTGCGCCTGCCAGCTGGAATTACTCGACCCTCCGCACGGCGGCTGCCGCGCCCGCCTGTGGCTCACGCCCCCGGCGCAGCGCCAGGCCCGCTAGCTACGGCGCAGCCTCCGCCGTCACCGCAGCGAGCACGCGATACATCAAGGGCAACAGTAAAACTGCGGCAGCGGCCAAGGCCAAGACGGCGGCAAGCCAGAAACCCGCCACGCCAAACGGCGGCGTCCAGCGATAACACAGCCAGGCCCCGCCGCCCAGGGCAATACCCCAAAAACAAAACAGCTGGATCAGCATCGGCACGAAAGTCACTTTGCAGGCGCGCAAAACATGCCCGGCAATCGTCTGCAAGGCATCGACGAATTGATACACCGCGACATAAGCAATCAGCGCCAACGCTACCGCCTGCACCGCCGGATCGTCGGTATACGCCGCGATCACCGGACGCGCGGCAAGCCAGAGGAGCAAACCCGTGCCCACCGAACTCAGGCTCGCCAGCCACAAACCGGCGCGCACCAGCATGCGCGCCTGCGCCCAGGCGCGCGCGCCCAAGGCCTGCCCCACCGCCGCCATGCTGGCAATCCCCAAGGACAAGGGCAACATGTACGCCAGCGCCGACACATTGGCGATGATGCGGTGCCCGCCCACCACGGCCGCGCCCAATGCGGCGACGAACAGACTGACCAAGGTGAACGCGGTAATCTCGATCAAATTGGACAAGCCCATCGGCAAGCCTAGGCGCAAGAGTTCGCGCCAGCGCCGCCAGGACGGTTTGGCCCAATGACGAAACGGCTGGTAGCGCGCCCCGAGCGGCCCCAGATGCAACCACAGTGCGGCGCACAGGCATTCCAGCCAGACCACCGCCACATTGGACAGGGCGCAACCCACCACCCCCAGCGGCTCACCCAGCCAGCCCGCCTGCGCCAGCCCCCAGGCCAGCACGGCATGCACCAGCAAACCAAGCAGGCCGATACCCATCAGCACGCGCGGGCGTCCCAGCGCGCTGCAAAAAGCATAAAAGGTGCGATAAAACAAGGAGGCCGGCAAATACCAGGCCAGCAAATTCAAGTACTGCACCACCTTGCCGCTCACCACGGCATCCAGACCGAAAGGGGCGAGCATGAATTGCGGAAAAGACAAGAGCGCCATGCCCGGCAAGGCCAGCGCTGCCGCCAACCAGAAACCCTGCTGCAAGACCCCGGCAATTTCGTTTTCTTGCTGCGCACCGTACAGATGCGCCACCACCGGAGCCACCGCCTGGACGATGCCGACCAGCGCGAACACCAGTGAAATCACGATGCCGCTGCCGATTGCCACCGCCGCCAGATCCTCCGGGCTGACGTGGCCCAAGACCACGGTATCGACCAGCATCATGCCGATCGAAGCCAGCTGCGCCACCAGAATCGGCGTCGCCTGCGCCAGCAGACGGCGCATCGCCGCCGGCAGGGTCAACATGGAGGCCGCCACCTCAGACGATGCGGGCATGCAGCTGTGGCAAATCCACCACCCCGGCGCGCAGCACATCGCCGCGCTGCAAAGCCGCCACACCGGCGGGGGTGCCGGTATAGATCAAATCGCCGGGGGCCAGACGCACCCAGCTCGACAATTCAGCGACGATCCGCGCCACCGACCAGCCCATCTGCGCCAGATCGCCCTCCTGACGCAGCGCGCCGTTGATCTCCAGCCAGATTCGCCCCTGCCCCAGATGCCCGCATTCGCTCGCCAGACGCAAGGGCGCGCACGCCGCTGAGTGATCGAAACCCTTGCTCATATCCCAGGGATGCCCTTTTTCTTTCGCCCGCGCCTGCACGTCGCGCCGCGTCAGATCGAGGCCGACACCATAGGCCAGCACGCAAGCCAGCGCGTCGTGCACGGCAATATCGGCCCCGCCCTGCCCCAGCGCCGCCACCAGTTCGATTTCGTGGTGCAGATTCGCCGTTTGCGGCGGATAGTGCACCGCAAGCTCCCCGCAGCCGCTGACCAGGGCATCGGCCGGTTTGCTGAAGAAAAAGGGCGGCTCCAGCCCGGCCGCCTGATCGTGCGCGCCCATCTCGCGGGCATGCTCGGCATAGTTGCGGCCGACACAAAAAATACGCCGCACCGGAAAGGCGGCACTCAGCCCGGCGACCGGCACGGTGACCGGAGCGGGCGGCGGAAAAAGGCAAGAAGTCGTCATCGGCAGAATTATCGAGGCCCGGGATGAAAAAAGAAACCCGCCTCCGCCTTGCCCCCCTCACACCTCCATCACGCCGGGTTGTCGAAATCGACGAAATGCGCCGCCAGTCCGAACCGGGCCGCCAGATGCGCGGCCAGCGCCTGCACCCCATAGCGCTCGGTGGCGTGATGCCCGGCAGCCAGATACGCGACACCGCTTTCCTCGGCCAGATGCAAGCAGGGTTCCGAAATTTCGCCGGTAAGATAAACGTCCGCCCCCGTGGCAATGGCCTGCTCGAAATACCCCTGCGCACCGCCGCTGCACCAGGCAATGCGCGCCACCTGCCGGGTCGGATCGCCAATGGCCAGCGGCGCACGACCGAGCACGGCAGCCACATCCGACATCAGACGCGCAAGCGGCACAGCCTCCGGCAGACGGCCATGCCAGCCGATCTCCTGCTCGCCGAAACGCCCTTCCGGCAGCCAGCCGCAACGGGCCGCCAACTGGGCGTTGTTACCCAGTTCCGGGTGGGCATCGAGCGGCAGATGGTAGGCGATCAGGCTGATGTCGTTGGCGAGCAGGGTGGCCAGGCGTTTCTTGCGCATACCGGTGATGCGCGCTTCCTCGCCTTTCCAGAAATAACCGTGATGCACCAGTACCGCGTCGGCCCCCTCGGCTACGGCAAAATCCAGCAGTTTCTGGCTGGCGGTGACACCGGCGACGATTTTTCTGACCTCGGCGCGTCCTTCCACTTGCAAGCCGTTTGGGCAATAATCACGCAGTTTTTCAGGTGTCAGCAGGCTATCCAGATACTGCACCAATAATTCCAGTTTCATTAACATTTGCTCCGCTCATAACCCGCGCGCCAGCTGAAATACGCTGTATTTGACCGACCCGGGCGGTGGATAAAAACATGCACAGATTGTGGTTGATTTTTGCACAAACCGTCACCGTTGCGCTGGCGGTTTTCTTTACGCTCAACACCCTGAAACCGCAATGGCTGGGACAGCCCGCTCCCGCCGCGCCAGCGCAACTCACGCTCAACAGCGCACCGCGTAGCGACGGCGAAGGCCCGCCCCCCGCCGGCTCTTACCGCGAAGCCGCCCGCGCTGCACTGCCCGCGGTGGTGCATATCTATACCACACAGGCCGTGCGCGGCCAGCGTCACCCCTTGTTTGACGACCCCATCTTCCGCCACTTCTTCGGCGAACGCCCGGAAGGCCGCAAAGAGCGCAATTCCGGCTTAGGCTCTGGTGTCATCGTCAGCGCCGACGGCTACATCCTGACCAATTTCCACGTCATCGAAAGCGCCGATGACATCCAGGTTTCCCTGAACGACGGCAAAACCTACAAGGCCACCACCGTCGGCACCGACCCCGAATCCGATCTCGCCGTTCTGCGCATTACCGCACAAGACCTGCCGGCCATCACTTTCGGCCATATGGAAAACCTGCGCGTCGGCGATGTCGTGCTGGCCATCGGCAATCCTTTCGGCGTCGGCCAGACGGTGACCATGGGCATCGTCTCGGCGCTGGGCCGCTCGCACCTGGGCATCAACACCTTCGAAAACTTCATCCAGACCGATGCCGCCATCAACCCGGGCAATTCCGGCGGGGCCCTGGTCGATGTCGCCGGCAACCTGATCGGCATCAACACCGCCATCTACTCGCGTACCGGCGGCAACCACGGCATCGGCTTTGCCATTCCGGTATCGAGCGCGCGCAGCATCATGGAGCAGATCATTACCTCCGGTGCCGTCACCCGTGGCTGGATTGGCGTCGAGGCGCAGGAAATCACCAGCGAACTGGCCGATTCCTTCAACCTGCCCGACACCGCCGGCGCTCTGATCGCCGGTGTGGTGCGCGCCAGCCCGGCCGATCGCGCCGGCATCCGCCCCGGCGACGTGCTCTTGTCGATCAACGGCACCACCATCACCGACCCGCAAGTCATGCTCGACCTGATCGCCGGCCTGGCCCCCGAATCCGAAGCGCGTTTTCGCCTGCGCCGCGACACCAGCATCCAGGAACTGCCGGTCCGCATCGGCAAACGCCCCACCCTGCAAGCCGGAGAGTAAGCCGATGTGTGAGCTCCTGGGCATGAACTGCAATGTCCCCACCGACATCTGCTTTTCCTTCACCGGCTTTCAGGCACGCGGCGGCGCGACCGGCGTGCATTCCGACGGCTGGGGCATCGCCTTTTTCGAAGACCACGGCTGCCGCATCTTTCTCGATCCGCAACCCTCCGCCGCATCGCCCATCGCCGAACTGGTCAGCCGTTACCCGATCCGCTCGAAGAACGTCATTGCCCACATCCGCAAGGCAACGCAAGGCTCGGTACGGCTGGAAAACACCCATCCCTTCATGCGTGAACTGTGGGGCCGTTACTGGATTTTTGCCCACAACGGCAATCTCATCGATTTCTCCCCCTCGCTCGATGGCCCCTACCAACCGGTCGGCAATACCGACAGCGAACGCGCCTTCTGCTGGCTGCTGCAGGAATTACGCCAGGCGTTCGGCGAGCAGCTGCCCGGCACCGCTGAACTCTTCCAGAAACTGCATCAGCTGACGCTCAAGATCAGCGAATACGGCGAATTCAATTTCCTGCTCTCCAACGGTGACGCCCTGTTCGCGCATGCGTCCACCCGCCTGCACTCTATCGTGCGCCAGGCACCGTTTGCCGAGGCGCACCTGATGGATCAAGACGTCAATATCGATTTTCGCGAAGTCACCGGTGCCAACGACCGCGTCGCCGTCATCGCCACCCTGCCGCTGACCGACAACGAGGCCTGGACGCCGCTCCCCGCCGGCACCCTGTGCTGCTTCACCGAGGGTGCCATCGTGCACCAGGCCCCCACCCGCCCCGGCCCCCCGCGCACCTAGCCCGCCCCGTTAATTCAACAAACCGATTTCACGCGCCGTTGCTGAACCAATCAGCGTATCGGCCAAACGCGGCGGAATTTCTGCCCGATCCACCGCCAGCGCGATGCGCCCCGCCATGATTTCCGCCTGACGCTGCGGATACAGCGGCGTACGCTGCGGATCCGCCAGCCCATCCGGGGCAATCGGCTGCAAGGTACTCAAGTTGTATTTGTCCGTCGCACCAAAGGTGTGCAGCATTTCGTGGGCAATCACCACCGCATTCTGGCGATGCTGCTGGCGTGCGGCATACGCATGGATGATGCCGATCTGGCCACGCTCCAGGCCGGTCGAATGCGGCACCTTCGGCGTACGCGCGGGATCGTGGTAGAGCACATAGAGCCGCACCATGGGCTTGGGCCCGGCAATGGCATCGTTCTGGCTGGCCCACCAGCGCAATTTCAAGCTCCACAAAATATTGTCCAGCCCGCTACCGCGCACCGGAATCGCCGGCGGCAACTCCCGCAAAGGTGCCGCCACGCGGATCACCACCGGCTGCAACACCGTTTTACCGTAGCGCCCCACCTGCGCCGCCACCCACTCGCCGATTTCCTCGAAACTTTCCTGATTCAGACTGGCAACATAACGCTGCGTCTCCGGCGAATCGTCCGCCGCCACCGGATACAGCGCCACATGTACGGTGTGCTGCCAGGCAGTCAGGCGGCTACTGGCACGCCAACTGGCCAACCCCACCGTGGCCAGCACGACAAGAAGCAGGAGAATGCGAAACTTGCGGAACATAATCGAATGCCAAGAGGATGAAAACCTGAATTCTAGGCGGGAATTTGCTGCCATCACATGCGCGCGGCAGAAATTTTCTGCCCTCCCTGTTGCTCGCCACTCTCATCGCTCCCGTCCGGATTCATGCCAGGCTTGCTGGCATACGAAATCAGCCAGCGGCCCGGCCAACGTTCGAGTTTGTCAGCGAGCATTTGTTTGGACATAGTTGTACAATAAGTCTGTCCAATTAAAAGGAGGTCGCCATGACCATCGAAACCACCTACAGCCAAGCCCGTGAGCAGTTCAAGTCACTTATGGATCGTGCGGTGGATGACCGTGAAGTAGTTCTGGTGCGCCGTCGCTCCGGGGAAGCTGTGGCCATGATTGCCGCCGACGAGTTGCAGAGCCTGATGGAAACGGCGCATCTCTTGCGCTCACCGAAAAACGCCGAGCGCCTGCTGGCCGCCTTAGCACGGGCACGGACCGGCGATGTCGCCCCGACTGCGGTCGATGCCCTTGAGAAGCACTATGGCCTCCAAGCCTGAGGCCAAACGCGTCGCAGTGTTTCAGCCCGAGTTTCTGGAAGACCTGAGTTACTGGGTGGAAACGGAACGCCGCACGGCCAAACGCTTGCTGGAACTGGTCAAGGCGATACTGCGCGATCCCTTCAAGGGTATCGGCAACCCCGAGCCGCTGAAGTACCTGGGCTCGGATGTCTGGTCACGCCGCATCACGCAAGAGCACCGCTGCGTCTATCTGGTGCAAGCCGATCAAATCGAATTTCTGCAGGGGCGTTACCACTACTGACCGCCGTTCGATCCATAACATTTACCTTTACCGCCACCTACCGCTACCCAAAACGCAAGAAGCCCATGCGTTCGGGCATGGGCTTCGGGTGCTGCAACCCCGGCGCACCTGGCTGGGGCAAACGGCTTACGCCGTATCGAGGGTAGAGCTCGGTAATCTCAAGAAAAAATTCCTACGGCAACAAGGGAAGCAACCATAGATTCTCCTCAAGCGCAGCATGATGCGGCGGCCTCTGGTGGCCCACCGATGCCGGAGCTGCTGCATTTCCGACATGAGGCACAGCTTAGCACCGCCAGAGAAAAAAACCAGCCGTTTTATTTCCGCGCGCAATCAGTAACAATGTCAGCTTTTGTGCTGAATTCTTGTGCCATTGGACACCGCGCATGGATAACCTGATCAAGGACACCGCGACGCTGGAACTGTTTTCCTGGCTCGATCCCGGCACCGAGCTGCCGGGCTGGGATATTCTCAACGGCAGCCCTTTCGGCTCCAGCCTGGCAGCACCGCAGGGCGGGCCGCCAGAAGCCGGCGACCAGCTGATGTCGGTGCAAAATTACTTTGCCGAATATCATCTGGAATATTTTCGCCAACGCCGCTACAGCCACTTTCCCAGCCGCCTGCACGCGCTGTCGCAATTTGCCACGCGCACCGACGCGATGACCTTTCGCCACAAACATCCGAGCCGGGTGTTCGGCAAAAACCTCTCTTGCTCGCGCACCCAGGGGGCCTACATTTGCTCTTTTCACGATGCTAGCTGGCTCGACTACCTGCGCCTGCCGCACAGCCTGTCGCTGAGCGCGCTGGATGAGGTGGCCGATTACTATTGGTCGGGCAAAACCGTGGAGGAAGTCGGCCTCTCCTTCATGGACGAACCCTGGCGCGAACCGCCGGTGATCGAAGCGCTCTACCAGGGCGTGTTGACGCCGCAGCAGCGGCACGAACAAAGCGGCTGGCTGCCGGGTTTTCGCTGAAGCGAAGCGGGCGCTGCGTGCTACAGTCACACCCTGTTTTACTTCCATAACATCACCCAGGAGTCCAGCATGACCTATTACATCGATCAACTGCAGCCGGGCATGTCGGCCAGCACCTCGAAAACCGTGACCGAGACCGACATCATCCTTTTCGCCGGCATCTCCACCGACGTGAACCCCGCACACCTGGACGAGGAATACTGCAAGGGCACGATGTTCGGCACCCGTATCGCACACGGCATGCTCTCCGCCGGCTTCATTTCCGCCACCCTGGCCAACAAGCTGCCGGGGCCGGGTACCATCTACCTGTCACAGACGCTGAAATTCAAAGCCCCGGTGAAGCCGGGCGACACCGTCACCGCCACCGTCACCGTGCGCGAAGTCAATGTCGAGAAAAACCGCGTCATTCTCGACACGGTGTGCACCGTCGCCGGCAAAACCGTGATCGACGGCGAGTGCCTGATGATGCCGCCGGTTCGCCCCGCCGCCTGACCGGCTCAAACTGCCCGGAACACACCGGGCAGCCCCCCCACTACAGGCACTGCACGCACTAAAACATAGATCACGATGAGCGGCCCGACCACAGCCATTTTCGGCCTCGACCCGGTCAGCATTTTGCTTGCCGCAGCGGCCCTGCAAGCCACCCAAGCCGTTCGGGAAGGCTACCAAAACGCCGCCAACACGCGCGAAAACCAGGCGGATCAACGTTTTGCCGCACAACAGCAACAAAGCGAGGCCGCAGCCGCCGGGCAAGCCGCCCTGGCCGAGCGCATTGCCAGCGCACAAGCAGAGCACCAGCAACTTTGCCTCGCTGCCGCCCCCTATGGGGCGAGCGCCGCGCTGCAGCACAGCAAACCGGCCGCTCCCGCCGACATTTCGCAGGCGGCGCAAGCGCATTACCTGGAACAACTGCTCGCCTTAAACCGCAGTCTGAGCCGGCTTTTGCAGCAAACCGCCGCCGATACGCCGACTGAGTTGTCACTCGGTTTATCTGCCGACATGCTGCAAACAGCGCCCGAGCGCATCGCTGACACGACGGCAAACGAAGCCACCCGCAGCGCCCGCCGGGCGGCGCGCCTCACCGCGCGCCTGAGCGAAATTTTGGGCGGCGTACACAGCTTGCCGCCCGAAATTCTCGCCCTGGAAGCCGAATGGGCTGCCGCCCCCAGCCTGGAGCGGCGTGAGTTGCTGGAAATCGAACTGCGCCGCGCCATTCAGTTGTACCAACAACAGGCCGCCGAAAAAGCCAGCGCCCGCATTCTCGAACACAGCCTGCACGAGCTGGGTTATCAGGTGGAAGCCATTCGCGACACCTTATTCGTCGAAGGCGGCGTCGTGCATTTTCGCCGTGCCGGCTGGGGCGATTATCAGGTGCGCCTGCGCCTGAATGCCGCCAGCAAAACGGTCAATTTCAACGTCGTGCGGGCGGTGGATACCGGCAACAACGAACGTTCGGCACTCGATCACATCGCCGAAGACCGCTGGTGCGCCGAGTTCCCCGCTCTCCTGAACGCCCTGGCCGCACGCGGCGTGCAGCTCACGGTCAGCCGCCGCCTCGAGGCCGGTGAATTACCGGTACAACTCGTCGAACGCCATCAGTTACCGCAGTTTACTGATGCCGAAGAAACCCGCCCGCAGGCCGCGCCGCTTGCCCGAGAACGCCGATGAACACGCTTTTTCCCCGCTGGCTACTCGACCTCGAGCGCCTTTTGCCCATCCGCTCGCAATTTGTCATTTCCGGCAACATCCGCGATAGCGTTCTGGTACCACTCGCTGGCCGCCCCGCCTTGGTACCGCTGCTGCGCGCCAGCTGGGAGCAACTGCAGCGCCAGGGCTACCGCTGCCTCCTGGTCTATGACCCTTGCGACGGCGTACGCGTTTACCCCGATGACGCGGCGCACCGCGAACTGGCCGAGCGCCTGTTTGACCTGAAGCTCGCCAGCGGCAGCCAGATGATCAGCCTGGAAAGCCTGGGAAAACTGATGCAGGCCGTCAGCAGCACGCGCGAAATACGCTGCGCCCTGCTGATTGATTTTGCCTCCCGGCTCGCCCGGCAACCGGATCATCTCAATGAAAACGAGCAACGTTTTTTCGTTGCCGCCGAGAAACTTTCGCTGACTGCCGCCCCCATCGTGCCGCGCCCGCCCGCCCCGGAAGAAAACGCGCCTGCCGCGCCCGGCAAGCCCCTGTTCAACCCCGTGCTGTGGCTGCTCAACCGGCCGCAAGACCTGCCCTCCTGGCTGACGCTGGACAGCGAACGGGTCGCCAGCCTCACCGTTGGCCGTCCCGATTACGAAACCCGCCAAGCTGCCGCCCGCCAGCTGGCACCGCTCTTTGCCGGTCACGCCGAGGCCAGCGAAGCGGCCCGCGAACAATTCATCAAGAGCTTTGCCAACGGCACCGAAGGCATGGGCCTGACCGCCCTGGCCGACATCACCGAACTTGCCAACCACCAACAGCTCGGTCTGACCGCCATCGACGATGCCGTGCGCTGTTACAAGGTCGGCGCGCTCGACAACCCCTGGCGCAAGGATTACCTGCGCCAGCGCATCCGCGACGCCGGCAGTTTCATCGAACAACGGGTCAAAGGCCAGCCGCAGGCAGTAGTGAAGGCACTCGACATTCTCAAGCGTTCGGTAATGAATCTCACCGGTGCGCAAGCGCGCAGCGGCGGCAGCCGGCCGCGCGGCGTGCTCTTCTTTGCCGGCCCGACCGGGGTGGGCAAAACCGAATTGGCCAAAACGCTGACCGAACTGGTTTTTGGCGATGAACGCGCCTACATCCGCTTCGACATGAGCGAGTTTGCCGAGGAACACACCGGTGCTCGCCTATTGGGCGCACCGCCCGGTTACATCGGCTTCGACGCCGGCGGCGAACTGACCAACGCGGTACGCGAAAAACCTTTTTCCGTCGTGCTCTTCGATGAAATCGAAAAAGCCCACCCGCGCATTCTCGACAAATTCCTGCAGATTCTCGAAGACGGCCGCCTCACCGACGGGCGCGGCGACACCGCCTGGTTCTCCGAAACCATCCTCATCTTCACCTCCAACCTCGGTATTTACGTCGAAGATGAACATGGCCGCCGACAACAAAACGTGCGCCCGGACGATCCTTACGAAGTCGTCGAGGAACGGGTGCGCGGCGCTATCGGCGACTACTTCAAATACCGTCTGGCACGCCCGGAAATTTTGAACCGCATCGGCGACAACATCGTCGTCTTCAATTTCATCGCGGCAGAGGTCGGCAAACAAATCCTTGCCGGCATGTTGAACAACGTCGCGCGCCGTCTGCGTGAAGAATTCAAACTCCAGCTTGCACTTTCCCAAGCCGCGCAAGAAGCACTCGTCAAACGCTGTCTGACGGATTTAAGTAACGGCGGGCGCGGCATCGGCAACCGCCTGGAAGCCGATTTCATCAACCCTTTATCGCGCGCCCTGTTCCTGGAAGATCTGAGCGGCCACCAGCGCGTCACCGTCACCGCCCTCAGCGAAACAGACAAGGTGGTGCACCTGGAGCTCGCACTGAGCTAAACCGCCACCGTGCTCATCGCTATCAACAAAGCCCATTTCCCGGTCACCGTGCTTGGCCCAGGGCAGCGCATCGGCATCTGGTTTCAGGGCTGCCGTATCCACTGTCCGGGCTGCGTGTCGCAAGACACCTGGGCCAATGATGCCAGCAAGAACATGCCTCTCCACGACTTGCTTGCCTGGTGCCGCCAGGTCGCCAGCGAGGGTTTGGACGGCATCACCTTGAGCGGCGGCGAGCCTTTCGACCAGCCGCACGCCCTTTTGGCGCTACTCGAGGCCGTGCACACCTGGCGCAACGAGCGCGCGCTGGATTTCGACATCCTCTGCTACAGCGGCTACCCGCTCAAACGCCTGCGTGAGCGCCACGCCCCCATCCTGAAAAAACTCGACGCCCTGATTCCCGAACCCTATATCGACAAGCTGCCCCTGGACAAACTCTGGCGCGGCTCGCAGAACCAGCCGCTGGTGCCGCTCTCGGCACGCGGCCACACACGTTACGACAAATTTCTGGACAGCCCCGCCGCCACCTTCGGCAAACGCCTGCAAATCAACGTGGACGACCAGCGTTTATGGAGCATCGGCCTACCCGCACGCGGTGATCTCGAACAGCTGGAAAACCTGGCAACCCAGCGCGGCCTAAGCTTCGCGCAGGTTTCCTGGAAACCCTGAATCCCCCGCCCATGTCCCAGCAAATCCGCCGCTGCCCCACCTGTGCCGAGGAAAACCCGCCCGAGCAGATGCGCTGCACCTGCGGCGCGCTGCTCTTTGGCATCGACCTCAGTCCCCCTGCCGCACCAAGGCCAGAGCCCCCCAGCACCGACAGCGCGGTGCCCGCTGCCGCCGACACCGCAGCCTCCGCCGTGCCGGACAAGCTGCGCTGCCCGCACGCCGACTGCGCCCAGGAGAACCCGCCCGACAGCCTGCGCTGCCTCTATTGCGACCGACCGCTCACCAGCAAGGACGCCACCGAAGAAAACGCTGACACCCCGCGCACCGGCGGCCTTTCCGGGCCTCAGCCCGGCACGCCGACCCTGATCAACCTACCCAGCGCCCTACGCACGCGCTACCGCATCCTGCGCGCCCTGCCGGCCGCCGGTTCGGAAGCCGAATTACTCATCGTCGTCCCACAAACGCCCGAACCGGACAACGCGGCAAACGAATACGTCGCCAAAATTTATCGCCACGGCATCCACCCGGACGCCGAAGTCCAAGCACGCATCGCCGCAATCGACCCGCAACACTGCGTGCGCCTGATCGAACGCGGCCTGTCCGACGGCTTTGCCTTCGAGCTGATGGAATACTGCCGGGCCGGCTCCCTGCGCGACTGGCTGCGCGACCACGCTCCGCTCAACCCAGTGCAATGGCGCGGCTGCCTGCAAGAATTGAGCGCAGCACTCAGCGCAGTACACGCCGAACAACTCATCCACCGCGACCTAAAACCAGAAAACGTACTCCTACGCAGCGCCGCACCGCTTGATCTCGTACTCACCGATTTCAGCGGGGCCTCTCTCACCAACGCCACCTTGCATTTCACCGGCATGGCGCGCACGCTTTCTTACAGCGCACCGGAAGCGCTCTCCGGCGTGCTCGACGCCAAAGCCGACTGGTGGGCGCTGGGCATGATCCTGCTGGAAGCCGCGCTGGGCCGTCACCCCTTCGCCGGCCTCTCGGATGCGGTCATGCTGCACCACCTGACCACCCGCTCCATCGACCTGAGCGCCATCAGCGACCCGGCGCAACACATGCTGCTGCGCGGCTTGCTGCTGCGCGACCCGAAAGCGCGCTGGGGCGAGAACGAAATCAAACGCTGGCTGGCCGGCGAACAAAACCTCACCCTCGCACGCGATGAGCACGCGCCCGCCGCCATTCGCCCCTACCAGATCGGCGAGGCCCTTTGCCACACCCCGGAACAACTCGGTGCCGCGCTCGCCCGCCATTGGGACAAGGCCCGTGCCGATCTCGACAACGGCCTGCTCATGCACTGGCTGCGCAACGATCTGCAAGACATGAACCGGGTGCGTTTCCTGATCGATCTGAACTTCGACAGTGGTCTGCCGCCGGATCGCCGCCTGCTGCGCTTCATCCTCGATCTGGCACCGGGCCTGCCCCCCGTCTGGCGCGGGCAACGCATCGGGCTGCGCGAACTCCTGGGCATCGTCGATCACGCCCTGAAAAACGACGACCCGGCCCTCGACTTTCTGCTCGATCTGGCGCAACAACGCGTACTCGATATCTACGCCGCAGCCGGTAACGCCGAAATGACCGATATCGCCAGTCGCTGGCGCAGCGCAGAAGAAAGCTTCAATCGCGTCTGGCAAAGCACGCTCTCCGCCCTGAAAGCCCAGCGCCCCGCCGGCGAAAACCCTGATTTCCACGAATTGATGTTCGGCCAGGGCGGCCCCAAACACCCCGGCGCACGCACCCTGCACCCACGCCTTTTGGCACTCGCCTACGACGAAGGCTGGCGCGAAAAACTGCGACAACATCTCGCACAGCAGCTCGCAAGCCTACGCCCGCACTGCCCTTGGCTGCCCACGCCAGAAGTATTGGCCCACGCAGCGGCCGGGGATTTACTGGTTTTCGAAGCCCTGCTCCCGGAAGCCCAGCGCCAGGCGAAAAAAAACCTCAGCCGCCAAGAAAACGCCGCACGCGAGCGCCAGGAAACCACCCAACGCCTACAGCGGGAAACCCGCCAAGCCGCCGCCTACCTTGCGCTGTTCGGGCAAAAAGGGCTCTGGCGGCAAAACACGCTCGATGAACTCGACAGCGCACTCGACCAACTCGCCGCCGTCACCGCACAGGTGCGCGCCCACGACGACAGCAGCCCGGCCTACCAAAACCTGCGCGCCGAAGTTCTGCGCCTAGAACCCATCACCAAACGCATTCGCCCCCTGCTCGAAGAAAACTACCAACAGCGCATGATCCGCCGTGGCTGGTTCAACGAACGCAGCCTACGCTTTTACGGCATCGCTCTCTTCGCCACCCCTATCTTCCTCGGCCCACGTTTCTTTTTCCCCATACTACTGGGCGGCGGCGGCATCGTACTGTGGCGCTTTGGCGTGGAATTTCTGGTGCTTAAACGGATCAAAGACTGGCTGGAAAAACTACCCGTAAATTGACATCGACACGAAAGGGCTCACGATGAACAGCACCCCCTCCAACTTGCGCCGGCGCATGCTTGGCCTATTCGTCGGCACCCTTACGCTTGCCGGCTGTGGGGCCGAAATTCGCCCAGGCCGCCCCGACCCCTTGCGCGCTGAAGTACAAGATCTGGTCAACGAACTCGAACGCAGTTTGCGCTTTGGTGGCTGGAGTGCGGTCGAACCCTATTTTTCTCCTGATTACCGCGGCTACCTGAACGACTTGCGTGAACATTTCGACAACCAGCGCCGCCACAAACTGGCTTTTGACGTGCAACTCCTGATCAACCGCATCCTGCAACAAGAAAACCTGGTCAATGTTTCCGTCAGTTGGTGGCAACGCTGGAACGACCTAAAGGGCAAACCCCAGAAAGCCAACGGCACGAGTGAGCTGATCCTGCGTCGTGAAAACGGCAAGTTGCGAATCATCGACATACGCCGCCCGTTTTTCTCCGGGAATCCGTAGCACGACTGGGGCTGTCAGACCTTCTTATTCATGCTCATTGCGTCACTCGCCCGGCAGCGCCTCCTGTCGCAAACGGCGCAGGCTTTCCAGACCGTAGTGAACGAAGGCCAGCGCTGCCAGGGCAGGTGCCAGCAAGCCAAGCAACGGCACGTGCGCGAGCAAGGCCATGAAAAAACCCAGCAACAGCAACGGCGCTTTGTGGCGCGCCGACAACATCTGCCATTCCTCCTCGCTGGCGTGTGCCGACAAAGCATCGTAAGCAAAGGTGCACCGGTTGAGCCAAGCCATCAGCAGCAGAGGCACCACCAACGATAGGCCAGGAATCAGCCATAAGGGAATCGTCAGCACCCACAGCAGCACAAACAACAGCGCCGCTCCCAGGCTGTTCATGCTGGCCGCAACAAAACTATCGGCACCGAGCTGCGCCAAATCACGGTATTCGGTCGCTGCCAGATGCCGTAGCAGCAAGGGCATCACAAGCAGCGCCGCCAGTAGCAACGCAGCCAGATAGGCCAGCGCAAAAATAGCCATCCAGCCGCCCAACCAGGCCAATGCAGTAGCCAACCACGGCACCCCCCAGGCAACAAGCAGACTCAGTGGCGGCAAAACCAGCAACTCAGCGACTGAGCTTCCCTCGGTTTTTCGTCTGCCAAAGGATGGGTTTCATGCTACCAGTTTTTCCTGATCTTGGCGGCTGATCCAGTTCGCCAAGAACTGCACAGGCGATTGGTAGCCGAGGGTTGAATGTTGCCTTTTTCGGTTGTAAAAAACCTCGATGTACTCAAAGCTGGCGGCTTTCATGTCGGCATGCGTGGCATAGCGCATGCCATGCACCCGCTCGTTCTTGAAGCTGTTGAACCAGCTCTCCGTCGGTGCGTTATCCCAACAATTCCCCTTTCGGCTCATCGAGCAGGTCATGCCGTATTCCTTGAGCTTGTCCTGAAACGCATGGCTGGCGTATTGGCTGCCTCGGTCGGAGTGGTGCAACACGCCGGGTGCGGGTTTTTTACGGAACCAAGCCATGCTCAACGCATCCGTCACAATCTCCGCCGTCATGCGCGGTTTCAGCGACCAGCCGACGACTTCACGGTTGAACAGGTCGAGCACGATGGCCAAATACAGCCAACCTTCAGCGGTCCACAGGTAAGTGATGTCCGAGGCCCACACTTGATTCGGCGCTGTTGGCGTGAAATTTCTGGCGAGCAGATTCTCTGCGACGGGCAGGTTGTGCTTCGAGTCCGTCGTCACCTTGTAGCGCCGCTTGTGGCGGGCATGGATGGCGTTCTCGCGCATCAATCGTTCCACCCGTTCCTTGCTCGCCGAGAAGCCTCTGATTCGCAGCTCACGCACCATGCGCGGGCTGCCGTAGGCACCTTTGAGTTCAGCATGAATGGCCTGGATCAGCGCCAACATCTGGCTGTCAGTCAGACGCTTGCGATCCGGCGTGCCGCCTCGCTTCCAGGCCCGATAACCACTGATGCTGATGTCAAGAACCGCGCACATTTCGGCCAAGGTAAATGCATTGCCCTGCTCGGTAATCCAGGCGTACTTCACAGAACATCCCTTGCGAAGTACGCCGTCGCTTTTTTTAGGATTTCAAGCTCCCGCTTGAGCCGCAGATTCTCGGCGCGCAGACACAGACTTTTTCACTGGCCATGGCTTTCCCGGAGGATCCGCAAGCGCGCAGCGCGGG
>NZ_JBLJBW010000008.1:0-77651 GCF_047638095.1 Azonexus sp. | reverse complement strand
AGGCCGTGTAGGGGTCGAACCTACGACCAACGGATTAAGAGTCCGCTGCTCTACCAACTGAGCTAACGACCCAGATTTTTCGCACTGATGCTGTCGTGTACCAAGAAAATCAATGTACAAAACAGTTCTACACAGCAGGAAAGACCGCGATTCTACGGATCGGCGCGGCTGGCGTCAATAATTTGCACGCAAATTTTTACTGCCGACACACGAGCTATTTCATCACTGATTCACCACTGATTCCACCGCCTATGCGCGGCATTCAGCGAAACACTACCGTCTTGTTGCCATGCACCAGCACGCGGTCTTCCAGGTGGTAGCGCAGGCCGCGCGCCAGGACGGTTTTCTCAATGTCCTTACCGTAGCGCACCATGTCTTCCGGCGCATCGGAATGGTCGATGCGGATCACGTCCTGCTCGATGATCGGGCCGGCGTCGAGCTCGCTGGTGACGTAGTGGCAGGTCGCCCCGATCAGCTTGACGCCGCGCTCATACGCCTGATGGTAGGGCTTGGCGCCGACGAAGCTAGGCAAAAAACTGTGGTGGATGTTGATGATGCGTCCGGCCAGCGCAGCGCACAACTCCGGCGACAGAATCTGCATGTAGCGCGCCAGCACCATGGTGTCGCCGCGCACGTCGTCGAAAATGCGGGCGATTTCGGCATAGGCTGCGGCCTTGTTGTCCTTGTTCACCGGCACGTGAATGAAGGGAATGCCGTGCCATTCGATGAAACCCTTGAAACTGTCGTGATTGGAAATGACGCAAGGAATCTCGATGTCCAACTCCTTCGACTGCCAGCGCGCCAGCAGGTCGTAGAGGCAGTGTTCCTGCTTCGACACCATGAGCACGACACGTTTTTTCACGGCGCTGTCAGCGATCCGCCAGGCCATCGACAGCGGTTCGGCAACCTTTGCCTTGAAGCGCTCGCGGAATTCAGCGAGCAGGAAAGGCAGCGAATCTGCTTTGATTTCGATGCGCATGAAATAGCGCCCGGTCACTTCGTCGGCGTGAAAACTCGATTCGAGAATCCAGCCGCCATGCTCGGCGATGAAGCCGGTGACGCGGGCGATGATGCCGACTTGATCGGGGCAGGAAGCGGAAAGTGTGTAAAAACGGTCGCGGTGCATGGTGGCCGATGCTAGATGAAGTAATGAGCCCTCGCGAAGGAGGATGAAACCTGACGCGCGAAAATGGCGCAGATGGCCGCAAGACTTGCGGCCGCAGCCTCAGGCGCGGGCGAAAGCCTGGTCGATTTCAGCACGCAGGGCAGCGTAATCGCGCACCACCGGATATTGCGGGAATTCGCGGATGACGTTTTCCGGCGGGTGGAACAAGATGCCCCCGTGCGCTTCGCCGAGCATGGCGGTGTCGTTGTAGGAGTCGCCCGCCGCCACCGTCTTGAACTTCAGTTCCTTGAAGCGCTTGACGGCTTCCTGCTTCTGGTTCGGCATGCGTAGATGGTAATTGACCAGCATGCCGTCGGCGTCGGCTTCCAGCGAGTGGCAGAACAGCGTCGGCCAGCCCAACTGGCGCATCAGCGGGTGGGCGAATTCGTAAAAGGTGTCGGAGAGGATGACGACCTGGTAATCCTCGCGCAGCGTGTCGAGAAACTCACGCGCGCCGGGCATCGGCCCCATCTCGCCGATCACCTTCTGAATATCCGGCAGGCCCAGCTTCTTCTCGCGCAGAATGTTCAGGCGGTAGGTCATCAGCGTGTCGTAATTCGGCTCGTCGCGCGTCGTCCGCTTGAGTTCCGGAATGCCGGTACGCTCGGCAAATTCGATCCAGATTTCAGGAACCAGCACCCCTTCAAGGTCAAGACAAACGATTTGCACGACACATCCCCCGGTAAATGCCGCAAAAGCGGCTAAAAATGACGCAGAAAAGGCGGATTCTAACCGATGCCTGGCCGCTACGCCGCGGCCGGCAGCCGCAAAAAACGTTTAACATTGCGAAAGTTGCGAGGGGATTCAATGAACATTCAAACTGACAGCAATTCAGAAAACCGCATGAATGACGTCGTCCGCCGTCTCACTTTTCTCAAAGATTTGCACGCGCTGACCCATCGCATCCACGCCACTCACAATGTGGATGAAATCATGCTCGGCCTGTCCTCGTCCATTTGCGAACTGTTCGCCTGTGAGCGGCTGACCTTGTACGTACTCGGTGACGACGGCAACAGCATCGTTGCCAAGGTAAAAACCGGCCTGGACTCTTTCGCTAACCTGAAACTGCCGATCAACACCCAGAGCATCGCCGGCTATGTCGCCAGCGAGCGCCGCCTGGTCAATATCGCCGATGTTTATGACGCCAGCGCTTTGCTGCGCATCGATCCCGATTTGCGCTTTCTGCACGCCGTCGACCAACGCACCGGCTTTCGCACCCGCGAAGTACTTGCCGCGCCCATCATCGATGCCGCCGGCGGTACGCTGCAAGGCGTCATCCAGCTCATCAACAACCGCGGCGGCCACCCTTTTTCGGCGACGGTGGAAGAAGGCCTGCTCGAACTATGCACCACGCTGGCGATTGCTTTCGCCCAGCGCTGCAAACCGCCGCTGCCAATACGCTATGGCGCCTTGGTGACGCAGGGCAAACTCAGTGCAGAAAATCTTGCCGAAGCCCAGCGCGCCGCCCGGGACAGCGCCGGCTCGCTGGAAAACCTGCTGCGCACGCAATACGGCATCGGCAACGCACAGCTGGGCGCGGCCCTGGCCGAGCATTTTCACGCGCCGTACAGCGCCTTTGCCGCAGTCCAGCCGAAACCGCAAAATTTGTTGCAAAACCTCAAACGCGATTACCTGCAGCAAAACCAATGGCTGCCGCTCGATGAAAGCGACGCCGGCATCACGCTCGTCAGTCTCGACCCGGAGCAAGCGCGCAGCAACCGCCTGATCGACCAGCTTTTTCCCGGCCGCCGCCTCATCCATCACGTCACCACCGAGCACGATTTCGCGCAGATGCTCGATGCTTTTTTCGGCAAGGCGGACGCGGCCGACCTGCCCGGCGGCACGGTAAACGACCTGCTCTCCGCGCTTGACGAAGAAAGCAGCGAAGAGCACGGCGAATCCGCTGCCCAGACGGTATCGGCGGCGGCCGACAACGAACTCGTCAAACTGGTCAATAAAATCATCGTCGATGCCCACCAGCAAGGTGCTTCTGACATCCACATCGAACCTGCGCCAGGCAAGGGCAAGGTGCTGGTACGGCTGCGCAAAGACGGTTCGCTGAAAAAATACATCGAGATTCCGGCCAGCTACCGCAGCGCCATCGTTGCCCGCATCAAGATCATGTGTGACCTCGATATCGCCGAAAAACGCCGGCCGCAGGATGGCAAGATTCAGTTCAAAAAATTCGGCCCGCTCGACATCGAATTGCGCGTCGCCACGCTGCCCTCGGCGGGCGGTGTCGAAGACGTGGTGATGCGCATCCTGGCTGCCGGCGAACCCATAGCGCTCGATAAGCTGGGCGTCTTGCCGGGCAATCTGGCACGCCTGAAAAGCGCGGTGGAAAAACCCTACGGCCTCTTTTTTGTCTGCGGCCCGACCGGCTCCGGCAAAACCACCACCCTGCACTCGGTGCTCGGTTATCTCAACCGCCCGGAAACCAAAATCTGGACGGCAGAAGACCCGGTGGAAATCACGCAAAAAGGCTTGCGCCAGGTGCAGGTCAATAAAAAAGCCGGGCTCGATTTCGCCACCGTAATGCGCGCATTTTTACGCGCCGATCCGGACATCATCATGGTCGGCGAAATGCGCGATGCCGAAACCACGGCAATCGGTATCGAAGCCTCGCTCACCGGCCACCTGGTGTTCGCCACCCTGCACACCAACAGCGCGCCGGAATCCATCATCCGCCTGCTCGACATGGGCATGGACCCGTTCAATTTCTCTGACGCCTTACTCGGCATCCTCGCCCAGCGCCTGGCCAAACGGCTGTGCAGCCAGTGCAAGCAAAGTTACACCCCGGATGCCGCCGAAATGGCTGAATTCATGGCCGAATATTGCAGCGAATTGCAGCACACACCGGCTTTTCTCGCTGACCGGAAAACTGCCGAAAATGCCGTATATCAGCGTCTGCTGACGGATTACGGCAGCCACGGAAAATTTGTTTTGCAGCGCCCGCAAGGCTGCCCGGCCTGCGATGGCAGCGGCTACAAGGGACGCGTCGGCCTGCACGAACTGATGCTCGGCTCGGACGCCTTGAAAAAACGCATCCAGGAACACGCCCGTGTCGCCGAGCTGCTCGCCCAAGCACTCGCTGACGGCATGCTGACCTTGAAAATGGACGGTATGGAAAAAGTCCTGCAAGGCATCACCGATCTCAAACAGGTGCGCACGGTATGCATCAAATGAGACACGCCCAAAGGAGGCCAAGATGAACAACGACGAACTCCTGCATCGCCTGGAACAGCTCAACCGCATCGGCGTCGGTTTATCGCGCGAGCGCAATATCGACCGCCTGCTCGAAGACATCCTGCTTGCCGCCAAGGGCATCACGGGTGCCGATGGCGGCACGCTCTACCGCATGAACGAAGCGGGCACACACTTACGCTTCGAGATCATGCACACCAATTCCCTCGGTCTTGCCCTGGGCGGCACCACGGGGAAGAAAATCGACCTGCCCGACCTGCCGCTGACCAACGCCGCCGGACAGCCCAATCTCAACCTGGTGGCGGCCTACGCCGCGCTCAAGGAAGAAACGGTCAACATCGCCGATGCCTATTGCGAAGAAGGTTTCGATTTTTCCGGCACCCGCCGCTTTGACGCCCAGACAGGCTATCGTTCGCGCTCCTTTCTCACCGTGCCGATGAAAAACCATGAAGATCACATCATTGGCGTACTGCAGCTCATCAATGCCACCGACCTGCACAGCGGCGAGGTCGTGCGCTTTTCCCGCGCCGATCAGCAAATGGTCGAATCGCTCGCCTCGCAGGCAGCGATTGCGCTGACCAACCGGCAACTGATCGACCAACTGGAAAATCTGTTCGAATCCTTCATCGGCCTGATCAACCTCGCCATCGACGAAAAATCGCACTACACCGGCGGCCACTGTCAGCGCGTTCCCGTCCTCACCATGCTGCTGGCGGAAGCCGTCAACGCCACGACACAAGGTGCACTGGCCGGCTTTCGCATGAGCGACAAAGACCGCTACGAACTGAAAATTGCCGGCCTTTTGCACGACTGCGGCAAAATCACCACGCCGGTACATGTGGTGGACAAGGCAACCAAGCTGGAAACCCTGTTCGACCGCATCGCCTTGATCGACACCCGCTACGAAGTGCTCAAGCGCGACGCCGAAATCCGCCTGCTGCGCGCCCAGCTCGCTGCCGGACAACCGCTCGACGCCGAGGCTGAGGCCGCCTTGGCCCGGCAACTGGCCGAAGAAAGCGCGCAACTGGACGCCGAGCGCGATTTTCTGCGCCGCACCAATACCGGCGGCGAAGCCATGCGCGAGGAAGATCAGCACGCCGTGCGCGACATCGCCGCGCGCCGCAGCTGGCGTGACCCGGCGGGCGAAGAAAGCCCGCTGCTGAACGCCGACGAAATCGCCAATCTGACCATCCGCGCCGGCACCCTGACGGCGCAAGAGCGCGAAATCATCAACCACCACATCGTCGCCACCATCCGCATGCTGGAGCAACTGCCCTGGCCCAAGCACCTGCGCCGGGTGCCGGAATACGCGGGCGGCCACCATGAGCGCATGGACGGCAAGGGCTACCCGAAGGGGTTGAAACGCGAAGAAATGTCGGTGCAGGCGCGCATCATGGGCATCGCCGACATCTTCGAAGCCCTCACCGCACGCGACCGCCCCTACAAGCCGGGCATGAAACTGTCGCAGGCGATGGGCATCATGGCCAATTTCGCCCGCAACGGCCACATCGACCCGGATTTGTTCGCGGTTTTCGTGCGCCAGCAGGTCTATCTGCACTACGCCAGAACCCATCTGGCCGAAGCACAGATCGACGAGGTCGACGAAAGCGCACTTCTCCCCGCCACGGCTTGCAGCGCGAACCTCAGACCAGCAGCAAACGCCAACCCAGGCCGATGAACACGAGACCGGCCAGGCGATCCAGCCACAAAGCCCAGCGCGGGTGGCGCTGCAAAATGGCCCCCAAGCGCCCGGCGCTGGCACCGATGAGGCTGAAGATGAGCGCTCCTTGCAGGGTAAACAACAGGCCCAACTGCACGATCTGGTAACTCGCTGGCGAACCCGCAGACACGAATTGCGGCAGGAAAGCCAGGAAAAACAGCACCACTTTCGGGTTCAGCGCGTTGGCGAGCAAGCCCCGGCGAAAAAGCTGCCAAGGCGAAGCCTCATCGCCCGCATCGGGACGCAACAAGGCCGCGCCGCTGCTACGCAAAGTCTGCCAGCCCAGCCAGATGAGATAGGCCGCCCCCACGCCGCGCAACAGATTGAACCACAGCGGCGAGGCCGCAATCAGCGCACTGACCCCCAGCGCCGCCAGCACGGTGTGATTAAGGCAACCCAGCGCGCAACCCAGCCCGAACGCCACCCCCGCCCGGCTGCCGCGCGCCATGCCCAGCGCCAGCACCAGCAGGTTGTCCGGCCCCGGCGCCAGCGTCAGCAGCACGGCGGCGGCGAGAAAACTCAGGGCAAGCGGCGGTTCGAGCAGAAATTCCAAGTGCATTCCACCCCGGCGATCAATCCGCTTGCGGCAGCGCGTCCAGGCCGTCCTGCAATTCCAGCCAGCGCAATTCGGCGGCGTCGATCCTTTCGCTCAACTCGGCCGCGCGCCGGTGCAGGCGCTCACTTTCTTCGCGCGCCACCCGAGTATAAAAATCCGGATCGGCAAATTGCGCATCGAGCGCTGCTTTTTCTTCCTGCCAGCCAGCCAGTTCCGCTTCGATCTGCTCGATGGCCTTGCTGAATTTGCGTCGCTCGGCCAACAGCGCCTGCCGGTTGGCCTTGGCGGTGGCGCGCTGGTGCAGGCGTTCTGTTTTGCCGTTTGTTTGTACGCTCGCCGCCTGCGGCGATTCCTGCGGCGCGGCGTTGCGGCGTTCGGCCAGCCAGACGGCGTAGTCGTCGAGGTCACCGGTGAAGAGGCTGGCGCGGCCCGCGTCCACCAGCCACAGCTCGTCGCTGCAACTGCGCAGCAAATGGCGGTCGTGCGAGACCACGACCATACCGCCCTCGTAATCCTGCAAGGCAAAGGTCAGCGCCTCGCGCATTTCCAGGTCGAGGTGGTTGGTCGGCTCGTCGAGCAGCAGCAGATTGGGTTTGCGGCGGATCAGGAGCGCCAGGGCCAGGCGCGATTTTTCGCCGCCGGAGAACGGCCCGACCGGGCGGGTCGCCATGTCGCCGCGAAAATCGAAACCGCCCAGGTAGTCGCGCAATTCCTGTTCCGGCGTCAGCGGCTCCTGATGTTGCAGGTGCCAGAGCGGGCTTTCTTCCGGGCGCAGCTGTTCCAGTTGATGCTGCGCGAAATAGCCGATGTTGAGCGTCCGGGCTTCCTTGCGCTCGCCGCCTTCCTGCGCCAGCGCGCCGGCCAGGAGCTTGATGAGGGTCGATTTGCCTGCGCCGTTACGCCCGAGCAGGCCGATGCGGCAGCCCGGGCGCAGGGTAAGGCGCAGTTCGCAGAGTATCTTGCGCTCCCCGTAGCCCGCCGCGCCGTCCTCGATCACCAGGAGCGGATCGGGCAGGTTGTCCGGCGCGCGAAAGCTGAAGGTAAACGGCGAATCGACATGGGCCGCCGCCACCACGTCCATGCGCTCCAGCATCTTGACCCGGCTCTGCGCTTGGCGCGCCTTGCTCGCCTTGGCTTTGAAGCGTTCGACGAAGCGGGTGAGGCGGGCGATCTGCCGCTGCTGCGCGGCGAACGTGGCCTGCTGCGCCGCCAGCCGCGCCGCCTTGGCCCTTTCGTATTCGGAATAGCCGCCACTGGTCAGGCTCAGGCGCTGCTGGTCGATGGCGATGATGTGGCCGACCACGGCGTCGAGAAAATCGCGATCATGCGAAATCAGCAACAAGGTCGCCGGCGAAGTTTTCAGCCAGCCCTCCAGCCACAGCACGGCATCCAGATCGAGGTGATTGGTCGGCTCATCGAGGAGCAGCAGGTCGGCGCGACAAGACAGGGCGCGGGCGAGGTTGAGGCGCACCCGCCAGCCACCGGAAAAATCCGCCACCGGCCGGTCGAAATCGGCATCGGTAAAGCCCAGACCGTGCAGCACCTCGGCGGCGCGGGCCTTGGCGGCATAGCCGTCGATGTCGGCATAGCGGGCGTGCAGGCGGCCGATGGCTTCGCCGTCGTCGCTAGCCTCGGCGGCGCGCAATTCGTTTTCGATGCGGCGCAATTCGCTGTCACCGTCGAGCACGAACTCCAGCGCCAGCGTCGGCAAGGCCGGCGTTTCCTGCGCAACACGGGCGATCTGCCAGTTCGGCGGCAATTCCAGGTCGCCGGATTCGGCGTGCAACTCGCCCGCCACCAGCGCGAACAGGCTGGATTTACCGCTGCCGTTAGCGCCCACCACACCGACCTTCCAGCCGGCATGCAGCTGCAGGCTGGCATCCACCACCAAGGGGCGGCCAGCGCGAGCAAAAGTCAGTTGGCGTAAGGCAATCATTTCCGATCCACGTTGCTTGCCGGGCAAAACTTCTTAAAAAAGAGAGGTTTTCTGGCCGGGGTTTGTTTTAACGAGGCGGCGGATTATAACGGGCGCTGCTAGAATCGCCCGCATGATCAAGAAGATCCGCGTCGACCAGCTGCGCCCCGGGATGTTCATCCACGATCTGAACTGCGGCTGGCTCGATCACCCCTTCCTCAGCAACAGCTTCCATGTCGGCGATTTGGCCAGCGTGGAAAAAATCGTGCGCCACGGCATCCGCGAGCTCTACATCGACACCGCGCGCGGCGACGATGTGCACAACGCCCCCACGCAACACGAAATCGAGGCCGCACTCGATGAGCAGTTCGAGCACATCGCCCAGGCCGCTGCCGCACCGCCGGCCCACGTTCCGCTGCGCACCGAAGCCCTGCGCGCCCGGCGTCTGCGCGGCGAAGCCAATCGTATCGTGCTCAATCTCATGCACGACGTTCGCCTGGGCCGGCAAATCGAAATCGAGCACGCTGAACCCATGGTCAGCAACATCGTCGATTCCATTTTCGCCAACCGCGATGCCCTTCTGCCCATCCTGCGCCTGAAGCGCCACGATGAATACACCTTTCAGCACTGCGTCAGCGTCGCCGCCCTGCTCGCCGCCTTTGCCCGCCACCTGGGCTTGAGCCGCGAAATCGCCCGCGAATTAGGTTTGGGCGGCCTCCTGCACGATATCGGCAAAGCCCGCATCGCAGAAAACATCCTCAACAAGCCGGGCAAGCTCGACGACAAGGAATTTGCCCGCATGCGCTGCCACGTCGACGAAGGCCTGGAGGTGCTGCGCAACAGCAAGCGCATCAGCGACATTGCCTTGCAAGTCACCGCCGAACACCACGAGCGCTGCGACGGCTCCGGTTACCCGCAGGCCATGGACAAAAACGCCCTCTCCCTGTACGGCAAAATGGCCGCCATCGTCGATGTATACGATGCCATTACCTCGAATCGCGTGTACCACAAGGGGATTCCGCCCACGCTGGCGCTGCGCAAGCTCCTGGAATGGAGCAATCACCATTTCGATGCCGCTCTGGTGCAAAGTTTCATCCGCGCCGTCGGCATTTACCCCAGCGGTTCCTTGGTTGCGCTAAACAATGACTGCCTGGCGGTGGTCACCGAGCAGCACGAAGACGATCTGCTCAAGCCCATGCTTTGTGTTTTTTTCAACACCAGCCGGCGCGCCTATATCGAACCCTACATGCTCGACCTCAGCGCGCAGGACAGCATCAAAATCACCGCTTACGAAAATCCCGAAACATGGCAAATCGACCCCTATCGCTGGCTGCAGGCTTGAGCCTGAGCAGCATTTTCTACCTGATGGCGAGCTGCGCCTTCGCCGAGCAAGCGAACCAGAGTGACTGGGAGGCGCGACTCGCTGAAGCCGCCCGCTTGCGCGCCGAAAATGCGCAAAAAATACAGGCAGCCGACGCCGTGCTGAACGAAGCCAAAGCCGCCTGCCAGCACAAGTTCCAGGTCAACGCCTGCGTCAAGGCGGCGGAACAGGAGCATCTCCTGGTACGCCGGGAAAACCGGCAGCGCAGCATCGAGGCCGACCGCATCGAGCGCAGCGTAAAAGCCGAGCAACGCGATCTGCGCAAGGCAGAAAAAAACACCCGCGCCAGCGCCCGTCAGGCTGAATTGCCCGAACGCGCCGAAACACAAACACAAACTGCCGCGCAAGAAGCCGCTTTACGCGAAGAAAAAATCCAGCGCAAAAACACCACCAGCGCCGAGCGTTTACAGAAAAACGCCGAACAAAACGCCGCTCACCAGCGCAAAATCGCCGATCACGAAGCCCGCCTCGCCAAGAAAAAAGCCCGTGCCGAAGCCAAAGCCGCCAAAGCCGAGCGGCAAAATAAAGAAGCAAGCCAAGCACCGTAAGTTGGCTTACTGGCTGGCGCATCCAGTAAAAAGCGGCTCACGCCGCCGGTTGCGCCAAAATCTCAGGCAAAGCAGCCAGCAATTTACGCACCGGACTCGGTGTGCCGGCATCGAGCGCCGCCGCCAAGGGCAGCCAGCAATACGCCCCTTCCTGCACCAACTCAGGCGGCGCAGCGATACGACAAAGCTGCGGCGCGATCTGCAAAACAAAATGGGTGAAACCATGCTGCAAATTCGGCAAGGGGCGCACCTCCAGCACCTCCACGCCCAATTTCGGCAAGAAAATTGCTGCCTCAGCCTCCGGAAAGGCCAGCAAACCACCCCAAATGCCCTGCGCCGGACGGCGCTCCAACAGAATTCCCTGGCCATCGCTGAGCAACAAAAAAGACGCCTGCCGCTCAGGCCGCTTCTGCCGGATGCGCGGCACGGGCAAGAGATGCTGGCGATTTTCCTGACGCGCCCGACAGTGCGCATGCAGCGGGCAGGCGACACACTGCGGCTGGCGACGGGTACACAGGGTTGCCCCCAAATCCATCATGCCCTGGGTGTATTCCGCCATCACGCCGCTGGCCGGTAATAGACGCTCGGCTAACTCCCAGAGCGCACGCTCGCCCGCTGCTCGAAAAACATCTTCGGTAATAGCAAAATAACGGCACAGCACGCGCTTGACGTTGCCATCGAGAATGGCCGCCCGCTCACCCTGTGCAAACGCTGCAATCGCCGCTGCGGTAGAGCGCCCGATGCCTGGCAACTGAGCCAGCTGCGCCGCCGTCGCCGGAAATTTTCCCGCGTGCTGCGCCATAATCAGCTGCGCGCAACGATGCAAATTGCGCCCGCGCGCGTAATAACCCAGCCCGCCCCACAGCGTCAGCACATCCTCCAGCGGGGCCGCCGCCACGCTGGGCAGATCGGGAAAGCGCTGCAAAAATCGCTGGTAATACGGCAGCACCGTCGCCACCTGGGTTTGCTGCAGCATGATCTCCGAAAGCCAGATACGGTAAGGATCGCGCGTATTCTGCCAGGGCAGGTCATGACGCCCGGCTTGGCGTTGCCAGCGCACAATCGCCGGGGCAAAAAAATCGATCTCGGACAATTCTGGTTCGACTTAAGGAAAATGAGCGGGGATAATACGCAGTTTTTCATTATCTGGCCTCCTCTCTGCCCTCACCACCATGAGCCAAACCTCCCCGCCTCCGGCCGAAATCGATAGCCGCGCCCTGCGTCAGGCGCTTGGGCAGTTTGCCACCGGCATCGCCGTCGTCACTGCGCTCGATACGCAAGGCCAGCCCATCGGCTTGACGGTCAATTCTTTTTCCGCCGTGTCGCTCACGCCGCCGCTCGTCCTTTGGTGTCTGGACAACCGCTCCCACAACCTGGCCGCCTTCCAGGGGGCCTCTCACCACGCCATCAACATTCTCGCCCGTGCGCAAGAAGACATCTCCAATCGCTTTGCCACCTGGCCGACCGACCGCTTCGCCGGTCTAAAATGGTGCGCCAACCTTGGTGCACCGGTGCTCAGCGGCTGCTGCGCGCACTTCGTCGTCGCCAATGAAACCTGCCATTTAAGCGGCGACCACAGCCTCTTCATTGGCCGCATCGAGCACTTTTCAGCCGATGCACAACGCGCGCCGCTCCTCTTCCACGCCGGGCAATACCGGGCTCTGGCAGAAAATGCATAAAAATAGTCTGGAAATATTAGGAATAAATTAAAAACCCACATAAAATCTCGCCCGCACGCACCCGGGCGGGTGTAGTTCAATGGTAGAACGGCAGCTTCCCAAGCTGCATACGTGGGTTCGATTCCCATCACCCGCTCCACACCCCATTCTTATAAAGCATGCGGCATGCACGACACACGGAGTATCTACGGCCATCTCGGCCGTTTTCTCATACTACTTGCCGCCTACCTGTTTGCAGGTAGCAACTTGGTGTGGGCGCAGACCGACATCGATGTACAACTGCGCTGGCGGCATCAATTCCAATTCGCCGGTTATTACGCCGCCATCGAAAAAGGCTATTACCGCGACGCCGGACTGAACGTGCGCCTCAAGGAAGGCGGCCCCGACATCAACGTGACCGACGAGGTGGTTTCCGGGCGCAGCGATTTTGGCGTTGGCGTCTCCAGCCTGGTGCTCGATTACCTGAACGGCGCGCCGGTGGTGATGCTGGCCAATATCTTCCAGCATTCGCCCAACACCTTGATCACGCGCGGGCGTGACCGGCATCTGGCCGATCTGGCGGACGGTGCCCGCATTGCGCTAATGGTCGGACATCAGGATGCCGAACTGAAAGCCATGTTCGTCAATGAAGGCATTGCCCTCGACAAGCTCAATCTCAGCAGTTCCTCGCGTCATCTCGAAGATTTCATGAACGGGCGCATCGACGCCTTTAACGGCTATGTTTCCAACGAGCCTTATCTGCTCGACCAGCTGCGCATGCCCTACACCAGCTTCAAACCGCAGACTTACGGCATCGATTTTTACGGTGACCTGCTCTTTACCCGGCGCGCTCTGGCTGCCGAACAACCCGCCCTGGTCGCCGCCTTTCGTGCCGCCAGCCTGCGTGGCTGGCACTACGCGTTGAGTCATCCGGACGAAATCATCGATTTGATCCTCGCACGCTACAACAGCGCGCGCAAAAGCCGCACGCATCTGGCCTTTGAAGCCCAGGCCCTGAGCACTCTGGTGCAGCACCAGGTCATTGAATTGGGCCATAGCAACCCCGGGCGCTGGCAGCATATTGTTGAGGTGTACCGCCGCTTTGGCCTGGTACAAGGTCAGCAATCGCTAACGGATTTTTTCTACCAAATGCCCAGCGAAATTGATTGGCAAAGTCTGCAGCGCATCTTGCTCGCCGTCACTGCCAGTTTTATTTTTGCTGGCCTTCTGGTGCTCTTCATCTACCGCCAGAACCGCAAAATGGCCAGGGTGCTGGCCGACAAAACCAATAGCGAAGCGCGCTATCGCGTCATCTTCGAAACCAATCCTGCCGCCGGCGTACTCTGGTCCGATGATTTCACCATACTGGACTGGAACCAGGAAGCCAGCCGCCTCTTTGGTTGGACGAGGGAAGAGGTGATTGGCCGGCGCTTCATCGATTTCATGGTCGCCCCCGGCGCACAAGGCCTGTCGTTAGAAAGTCTGGAGCGTCTGCAAGACAACAGCCTGCCGCACAGCATCAACAACAACCTGACGCGCGATGGGCGCATCCTCACCTGCGAATGGCGCAATGCCAAAGTACCGGCCGCTGCGGACAGCCCCACCTGCAACATTTCTCTGGCCATCGACATCAGCGAGCGCCTGCAGCTGGAAAAAGAAAACCGGCGCATGGCGTTTCGTGACCCACTCACCCAGCTACCCAACCGCCGCCTGCTGCACGACCGCATCGACCGCCAGCTGCGCCGCCTGCGCCGAGACGGCGGCTATGGCGGGATGCTTTTCCTCGATCTGGACAATTTCAAACCGCTCAACGACCAGCACGGCCACGCTTTGGGCGACCTTTTGCTGCAAGAAGTGGCGCAACGTTTGACCGCCTGCGTGCGCGACAGCGACACCGTCGGGCGTTTTGGTGGCGATGAGTTCGTCATCATCATCGACGGCCTGGATCGTGAGCTCGCCGTTGCCTGTCAGCAAATGGAACGCATTGCGCAAAAAACACTCGTCAGCCTGGGCGCGCCCTACCTCCTGCAACTCGATGCCGACAGCGCACGCATCGAACACCGCTGCACGGCCTCCATCGGCATGACCCTGTTCGATGCGCTGGGCAGCGAAACCGAGATTTTCCGTCAGTCCGATGCCGCCATGTACCGCGCCAAAGCTGCCGGTCGCAACCGTTACTGCATGGCCGAAGAAGCTTATTCAGAAAGCGCGAGCTAAAAACAAAGCCGAAAAGCCCGGGCATAATGCGCCTTCTTCTTGCGCCACTGCCTATGCAAACTGCCCCCCCCAGCCAGCACACCGCTGCCCTTCCGCTGTTGTTTTTTGCTGCCCTCATCTGGCTGGGGCTGCTTGCCTACGCCCACCCCTGGCACGATCTCGACCTGCGCCTGGGCGACATTCTCATGCGCCGCGCCATCGCAACGCGCCCGCCGCCACCGGAAATCGTCCTGATCGACATCGACCAAGCCAGCCTGGACCACCCGCAAATGCTGGAGCTGGCCGGCAACTGGCCCTGGCCGCGCGCGATCCACGGCGAATTACTGGCTTTTCTCGCACTCCAGCAGCCGCGCGCCATCGTTTTCGACCTGATTTTCAGCGAGCCCGATCACTTTCGCCCGGCGAGCGACCAAGTGTTGGAAGATGCGCTACGCCAAACGCCTGCTTACCTGCCGCTCGTCGTCACCAACGGCGAAACCTCGCGTCTGGCCGATTTGCCGCCCCTGCTCGGCATACGCCCCGGCCGACAAGCCGATCCTGAGGCGGGGCTGGCGCTACTCGCCCCGAAGGCCTTATCGCCCGAGGTTTGGCGCACCGGCCTGATCAATTTCCTTGCCGACAGCGACGGCCTGGGCCGCAGTTACTGGCTCAACTACCCGCACGCCGGCTGGAGCCTGCCCTCGCTCCCCGCACGCGTGGCCGCCGATCTCGGCTTGCCGGTGCCCGCGCAAGAACGCCTGCCTCTGCACTTTTACGGCCAGCCATTCAGCCACCTTTCCTACGCCAGCCTCTTTCTTTCCAGTCTGCAAGAAAACCCCGGAGACTTACCCGATCTGCGCGACAAAATCATTCTCATCGGTGCCGCGGCCCCCGGTCTACACGATCTGCGCCCAACACCGCTGGGGGCCGCCACACCGGGGCCGGAAATTCTTGCCACGGCCTTGGGCAATCTCATCCACCAAGACTATCTGCGCCCGCTCCCGCCCAGCCTTGCCCCGTGGCTGGGCGCACTGTGCCTGAGCCTGCTGGCTTTGGCTTCCCGGCGACAAATCAATCCTTTGCTGCAAGGCACCGGCCTGGCGCTCTTGAGTCTGGTGTGTGTTTTGGCGGCCTATTTCTTATTGCACTACAACCACCTCTGGCTGCCTTTTTCCACCCTGCTCACCCTCTGGCTTTTTTACGCCGCCTGCGCACTCCACGCCTACTTACGCGAACGCCAGCAACGCGAATACGCCTTGCAGCTCTTTGGCCGCTTCGTCGATCCACGCGTGGTGGACTCCTTGGTGGCCGGCAAGGCTTTGGCCGTGGCGCAAGAAGGGCAGCGCCAGGAAATCAGCGTGCTGTTTTCCGACATTCGCGGTTTTACCCGTTTGTCGGAAAGCCGCGCGCCAGAAGAAATCGTGCGCCTGCTCAATCGTTATTTTGCAGCGCAAACCGAAATCGTCTTCACGCACGAAGGCACGCTCGATAAATTCATCGGCGACGCCATCATGGCCTTTTGGGGAGCGCCGGTCGCCAGCCCGCAACATGCCAGCCAGGCGGTTGCGGCGGCGCTCGCGCTACAAGAACGCCTACTCGCTTTTTGTGAGGAATTGGGTGAAGACGGCGCAGATTTTGACGTCGGCATCGGCGTACACAGCGGACCGGCCGTGGTCGGTTTTCTCGGTGCGGCACGCCGCCTCGATTACACTGCCATTGGTGACACGGTAAACTTGGCCAGCCGCATCGAAGGTTTGACCAAGGGCGTGGCCCGCATCCTGGTTTCAGCCAGCACGCGCGAGGCCTGCCTAGCCGAAGACCCCAAGCGTTTTACCTTCATCGACCATGGTGAATTTCCCGTCAAGGGGCGCGAAAAACCCGTCCGCCTCTACGAACCCAGGAGCCCTGCATGAGAACCCTGCCTTTTACCTCAGCCCTGCTGCTCGCGGCCCTCAGCCTGCCCGCACTGGCCGCACCGGGTACGCTGACCCGCGCCAGCGAGCTCAAAGCCAAGCCCTTCATCGATGCCGCCACCGTAGCCCAGCTGCCCGAACAATCCAAGGTCGACATTCTGGCCAACGAAGGCGGCTGGTCGCAGGTCAAAAGTGCGCAAGGGCAAACCGGCTGGGTGCGCCTACTCAACGTGCGCCCGGACAGCGCCGGCAGCGGCAACGCCCTGAGCAGTTTGAACACCTTGGGTAACGTGGCGCGCACCGGCAGTTCCGGCGCAACGGCAACCACCGGAGCCAAGGGCATCAGCAAGGATGACCTCGCCCAAGCCGCCCCCAACCCGCAAGAGGTACAGCGTCTGGCGCGCTATGCCAGTACGCCTCAGGACGCAGAAAAACACGCCCAGGCCCAGCGCCTGCAAAAACGCAAGATGGCCTACCTCGATCCAAGCGACGGCAAACGCAATTAAGGAGCGCACGCATGTTACAAAAAACCGTACACCTCCTCGCCCTGAGCTGCGCCGTGCTCAGCCTCAGCGCCTGCAAACCGGAACAGATTCAGGCCGCGCTCGAACATGGCGGCGGAGTCGCCCGCAGCTTCAACCAGAGCGTCAGCCCGCAGGAAGAACAACGCATGGGCGACGAGTCGGCCGCCTTGCTGCTCGGTGCCGCCCCCTTGGTCAAACACGACGGCGTGCAACGCTATGTCAACCAAGTCGGCCAATGGCTTGCCCAACAAACCGAGCGCAGCGATATTCAATGGCGTTTCGGCGTGCTCGACACCCCCAACATCAACGCCTTTGCTGCGCCGGCCGGCTACGTGTTCATTACCCGTGGCTTGTTCGTGCGCTTGCAGGATGAGTCCGAACTGGCCGGCGTCATTGCCCACGAAATCAGCCATGTTCTGATGGGCCATTACGTGCAAACCATGCTCAAGAAAGACCGCGCCGCCGCGCTCGGCAACCTCGCCAGTGGCCTCGCGCAAAGCCAGGGCAAGGGGCAATACACGGCGCTGGTCAATCTCGGGCGCGGTGTTTATAGCTCCGGGCTGGACAAGGATGACGAATACCAGGCCGACCGCATGGGCGTCGTTATTGCTGCCCGCGCCGGCTACGATCCTTTCGGCTTGGCACGCGTCCTGCAGATGTACGCCAGCAATGCCGGGCAAGCCGGTTTCGACCTGCTCTTTTCCACCCACCCCGCCGCCGGCGAGCGCCTGGAACGCTTGGCGAGCAGCATGAGCGACAAATTTGACGCCCTGGAAAGCCAGAGCCTGCGCAACACGCCAGCCTTCTCTCGCCAGCAGGCGGCACTGCAAGGCAATGCCGGCGCAGGCAACAATGGCAGCGCGCGCAAGGGGGCAAAAGCGCGGCGTTAAGCGAAGGTTTACGGCCGCGCGGTGGCGGCTTCGGGGGCGGCCTCGGGAGCCTTGGTTTGACGCGCCGGCGCGCCGCCCCAGCGTGTGCCGTAGAACAAATCGATGGCATTGTCGCTGCCGACACGCCCGATCAAAGTCAGCTCCCGCGTCAGGCTGAAGCTTAATTTCGCCAGACTTTCTGCCGTACCCAGGGCCTGTTCGTAACTGATGCTGGCGCGATTGGAAAGGCGCTTGCCCACGCTCAAAATCTGTTGATCGACGCCACCGCCTTCGCTCGCTCCACTACTTACCACACGGCTACCGGTAGAACGCCGGCTGCCGCCAAGCTGGCCTTGGCGCAGATCGAATTCATCGATGCCAAAGTGCGCTTTCAGCTGATTCACCACATTCCCCGCCCCTTGCCCCAGCACATCGCCGGCGGCCGCCAGCAAGACACTGGCATCGGCGCTGCCGACACGTTCCGGGCCATGCCCGAGAATCAGCCAGCTCAATTTTTCCGCATCCGGCAATTCCGGCTCGGAAACCAGACGAACACGCGGTTTTTGTGCCGTACCGAGCACTTCTACCCCGGCCTCCACCGCCAAACCACGGCGCATGGCGCGCACATCGAGCGCCGGATTGTCCGGCAAACCCTGAAAATTCAGATTGCCGCGTTCGATTTCCAGACTTTGTCCATAGGCCGCAAAACGCCCGGCGCGGGTCTGGATGCTGCCTTGCGCGCGCGGCAAATCACGCCCGTCGGCGCTCAGGCGAATCTGCCCGGCAAGCTGACTGTGCAAACCGGCGCCTTCGAACAAGAAATTCGGCCCAAAATCGAGCGCCAAATCCAGCTTGAGTTTGGGCCGTAAAAGCGGCGCGGCGCGATCGGCCGTACGCCGCACCACCACATCATCCGACAAACGCGGCGCACCCGCCGGGGCGAGCTGCCAGTAGCCGGCATCGATACTCAGCGCGCCTTGTCCGGCGAGCTGGCTACCCGCAGCCCCGCCTTGCCAGCTAAGCTGCGTTTCTCCGGACAAACTCAGCCATTGCTCCGGCAACTGCCACACGCCCAGCCGCTCCAGCTTGCAGCTCAGTTGCGCCGCTGCCCCGGTTTGCGCCTGATCCAGGTGCAATTCCCCCTGGGCGCTCAGGCTGCCGGGCGCGGCATACTGGCTCGCTGCCTCACCCAGCGCTTTCTTCAAGGCGCGCGGCAAAGGGCGGTGCGGGTTTTCGAAATACAGGCTGTCCACGCGCAAGCTCTGCCCGTGCAACTGTGCGCGCAAGATGCCTTTTTCCAAGTGCAAGCCCATCTCGGGCAGGGCAAAACTCAATTTCTCCCCGGCCAGAGTGCCGCGTAACTGCGCTGCGGCGGGTTGCCCGGCAAGTTGCAGCCTGCTGTGCAAGCGCCCGCCGGTGCGCCATCCCTCTCCCAAAAACTCGCCCAGCCAACTTAAATCCGGCGTATCCCAAGTCAGCGCGCCTTGCCACGGCGCATGTCGGGCCAGATGCCAGGCATTTTCCATGCCCACTGCCAAATCCGCCTCCAGCGCGCCCAAACGCTCGCCTTGCGCCGTCAAGCGCAACTGCGCCCGCGCGCCTTGCATTTCTGCTGCCAGCCGCGCGCGCCAATCCAGTGTTTCACCGCCCAGCTGCAGTTCCGTCAGCTGCCAGCGCGCCGGACTGATCTGCAAACTGGCCGGGGCCAGCAAGCGCAGCTGACGCGCGGCATTCGGGCTCGCCAGCGAAAGCTGGGTCAGCACACCCTGCCAATCCCAGGTGAGGGCCTGGCGCAAACTGCCGCTGGCTTGCAGCGCCAATTTGTCGCCCCCAAAAATCTGCGTCTGCAACTGCAAACGGTGCTGCGCCGGCGTGCCATTCAACTGCAACACGAGCTGCTCGGCCACCGCCGTTTGCGCCTGCAGATCGAGTTTGGCGAGCGAAAAATCAAGCAGTAAAGCGGCCTCAGAGGCAGTTTTTCCGTAAGGCAGATCGGCTTTCAATCGCAGCGTTTGCGCGGCAAAACGGCCTGGCCACGCCAGCCGTGGCGCAGCCAACTCACCGCGCAAACGCAGGGCATCGAGCGCCCCGGACAGCTCAAAATCCCCCTGCACCGCGCCTTGTCCGCCAAAATCTTCCAGCCGGGGCGCGGCCAGTGTCAGATGCAGCCGGTCTTGCGCGCGCCCCAGCGCACCGCGCACCGTCAGCCGGTTCTCTCCCAAGCTCAAGTCAACATCGACCGCCGACACCTGCGGCCAGCGCAGATGCAGCCTGCCATTACCGGCCAGCGCCGCCTGCCGGTAATGGCTATCCTGCAGGCTGAATTGCGCTTGCAGCTGCGGCTTTTCCCGCCATTGCCCGTGCGCCTTGAGTTGCGCATTGAGGCGCGCCTGGGGCCACTGCGCAAAAGCACGCGGATCGAAGTTTTTCAGCTGCGCAGCCAAGGCAAATTCACCTTGCCCGGCCAAACCCACCCGCCCTTCTGCGCTCAGCCCCGCCCCCCGGGATGCCAAATGCAGGCGGGGAATATCGATCACCCCGTCGGCATGGCTTAACTTTGCCGCCAGGCTAAAGCGCGCATCGCCCAGCTGCATTGCCAAACTTTGCTTGTCTGCGCCCAGCACGGCGTGCAACGGCCCGTCGAGGCGGGTTTTTTCCAGCGTCGACCAAAGCCCGCGCGCATCGAGCGCGCGTGCCACGAGTTCGACCTTCAGCGCATCTTCCTGCCAGCGCCCCTGACCGCTGAGCTCCGCTGCGCCGGCCAAACGCAGATGCAGCCTCGGAAACGCCAAGGCCGTCTCCTGCCAAACCAACGACCCACTGCACTGTGCGATGGGCAGGCGTTTTTGGTCGAACGGCCCGGGCTGCGCGTTACGGATGGAAAAAGTGCCGTGCAGGCCTTTGGCCGCCGTCGCAGAATTTTCCACAGGCTGCACATCGGCCTGCACGCTGAGTGCGGCTTGCGGCGCGCCGTGCAACCAGTCGGCCGGGTTCAGTTCGGCCAGATCGATTTTTGCCTGAGCAAAGGGCTGGGCGGCAAACGGCGTCAGCCTGATTTCTGCCTGCCCGCGCAGGCCGCGCGTCGCGTTCAGCATCAAATCGATTGCCGCCAACGTCCCCCTGGCCTGCAGCTGCGCCGCCAGCGGCTGCTCACGCAAAAAATCTTCGGCCAAAACCCCACGCAACTGCGCATCGGCCTCTACGGCAAACGGAGCCACATTGGCCAGATGCAGCGAAGCCGCGATATGGGTTTTATCCAGCGAAAAACTCAGATTTTCCAGCCGATACCCTTGCTCATCGCCATACACCCCCGCCACCAGATCATGCACGGCAGGTAAAGCATCGATCTGCAGCAAACCCACGCGCACGGCGGGCAGATGCACATCGAGCGGCAAACGCAAATCCTCCGGCATGACGAAAGGCGTATCGTCGTCTGGCGCGGTTTTGATGTCGATGGCGCCAATTTCCAGTGTGGCCACATCGAGCACCGAGCGCCAAAGTGCGCTGGCCTGCCAGGCCAATACCAGCTGCCGTGCCTGATAACGCGCCCCGCTTTCCTGCCAGAGAATCTCCTCGATGTGCAAAGGACCCAACCAGCGCCCCTGCGCGCCCTGCACCTGCAAACGGCCGGCGCTGATTTTTTCCAGCCCGGCCAGGCTCATCTGCAAACCGTTTTGCGTGCCCAACAACCAGGCGGCTGCGGCGCAGAGCAAAAAAAAGCCAAAAAACAAGAAGAGGGCGAGGCGGCGCATGGCAAACATCAAAAAGGAATGAGCAGGGAAAAATGCAACTGCAAGGCTTCATCGCGCGCGCCATAGGCCAGATCGACACCCAGCGGCCCGGCCGGGCTGCGCCAGCGCGCGCCCAGACCATAGCCGACGGCGAGTCGTGCGTCTTGCAAGGCATCGACCGCATCGCCGGCATCGACAAAAGCCGCCACGCCCCAGCGCGCATTCAGCCAGTGTGTGTACTCCAGGCTGGCTGTGGCCAGATAGCGCCCGCCGACGACGGCGTTACCCTCCTTGATGCCCAGGCTCTGATAGGGATAGCCGCGCACGCTGCCGGTGCCCCCGGTGCGAAACAGGTAATCCTGCGGCACATGCTGGCGCGCATCGGCAAAAGTGCGCCCGAGTTCAAGACGCAGGCTGAGGCTATCGCGCGCACCGAGCGGCACATAAAACTGCCCACGGCCATACAAGCGCAAAAAGTTCTGGTCCGAGAAAAAGACCTTGCTGCCACCGCCCAGGCTGACTTGCAAGACCACGCCCCGGCGCGGCTCGATCAGTTGATCGAGTTCGCGCCAAGTCCAGCTGACGCTCGGGGCCAGGGCGCGGCTCGTCGTCCAGCCCTGCCCGCCGGGTTGGCGTTTTTCGTGCTGCCACTGCACGGACCAGCGTTCTTCCAGGCGTCCACGCTGTTCGCTGCGCTGCCAGCCCAGGGCTTGACGCTGTAAGCGCAGCTGTTCGATATCGCTTTGTTCGGCGACAAAACCGCCGCCATAGCGCACACCGTCCGTCGTCGGCGGCAAAAACACATCGCTGAAAAAAGTTTGCCGCTTTTCTTCCAGACGCAAACCCGTTTCCAGTTGCCAGGCGCGGCGCAGAAAATCGATGTTGCCGTAGGCGGCCTCCACCCGCGCCCCGGTATTGGAGCTTGCCCCCAGGCCGAAGCGCGCCCGATGTATCGGCTGCTCCTGCACGCGCAAACGCAAGGGCGCTTGCCGGGTGTGCGCGGTCGATTCGTCCGCTGAAAGTGTTTGCGCCTGTTCCAGATCGAGCTCGGCCTGCACGCGGGAAAAATAAGGGCTGGCCTGCAAGGCCTGCACCAGGGCGCGCACATCCTCTGCCCGATAGGGCTGCCCCGGGCGCAGGCCGGGCTTGTAACGCGCAATCAAGGCGGGACGAAAACGCTGCAAACCCTCGATCTGCAAATCACCGTAAACATAGCGCGGCCCGGCGTCCACATCGAGCGACAAGGCGGCGCGCTGCTGCTGCGGATCAATATCGGCAAGACTGTCTAGCAGGCGCGCCCCGGCGTGATCTTCGGCGAGCAGGGCATCGAGCAGCTGGGTTTTCGCCTGATTCCAGTCTTCCTGACGAAACGCCTGCCCCACCGGCAAACCCCATTGCGCCAGCAGGGCCGCCCGCCGCTCCAGCGATAGCGGCCCGTTGATCACAATGTCCAGACGCTGCACCCGCGTGCGTGGGCCGGGGTCGATGCGCAGATGCACGCCTTCTTCTGCTTCATCGAGCGTGATCTGCGGCGAAAAATAGCCTTCGGTGGCGAGCAGGTCCGCACTGAGTTGGCGCAACCGCCGCGCGCCGTTTTCTACGGAAAGATAGGGGCGCAAACGCAAGGCCAGTTCTTCCGGTGCCTCCAGGCGCACCTCAGCCTGGGCCACCCCCAGGCTGCAGCAAAGGCCGAGCGCCCACCAGCGCATCAGGCCGGATCGCTGCCCGTCGGGGCGCGCGGCGGCATGAAAAAACTGCGCGGCTGGGCGCGAAAACGCTGCCACACCGCCCCCAGCAACGGCCCCCAATGCGTGAATTCGATTTGCCGGGCACGCAGCGCCATCCGCAAAGCGAGTGCAAAACTCACGGCCAGATTGGTCAAACCGATCAACATCACCCCCAGCAAGGCCAGCACAATGGCCTGCCACGCCAGCTGGAATTCGTAGCCATTCAAGGCATAGCCGACATTGGCCGAAGAAAACGCGATATGACGAATGTCCAGCGGCAGGCCCAGCATTTTGCCAATCACGCCGGTCGAGCCCAGCATGCAGCCAAAAAGAAAATTCCCCATGATGCCCCCCAGATGGTCGCCAACATAAGCACCGCCGCTCGCCGCCCGCTGTTTGCCGAGCAAGAGCTGCAGCCAGCGCAAACGCCCGACGCGCGCGCCGATATTGGCGTAGGCCGCCTGATTGTCGAAATAGCCGTTGATCAAACCCGCCAGAAACAGGTAAAACCCGGCAATCGCCGCGTGCGGCACCGCCCAGGAAAGCGGATCGAGATCCGCCAGCAAATGTGCTGCCTTGTCCTGCGTAATCACCGGCGCATCCAAGCCATACGACAAGGCAAAGCTAATCAGCAAGGCGATGGGCAAGGCCAGCATCACATTGCCGCCGATCGCCGCCAACTGGCTGCGGCTCACCGCCGCCGCCACATCGGCAATGCGCTCCAGCTCGGCGCTGCGCGTCGGTTTCAAATCGCCCAGAAGACCGGCCAGGGTCTGCGCCGTCATGGCCGGCTGCTTGGTGGCGACGGTGAAATCGAGCAGATAAATCAGCACGAAACCCAGGCCGTAAATCATGCTGAACAAAAACGCCTCGATCAGCAAAGGGGCGTGCAGCGTGCTCGCCTGAATCTTCAAAAACGCCATGCCGGCGATGATCACCCCGGCGGCAGCGGCGGCCCGCCACATCTTGCGGTAATCGGCACGGCTCTCGCAGATATAGTGCTCGCCCGACTGCGCCGCATTTTCCGTGACGCGCACGGCCAGCACCCCGGAGAGCTGCTGCCAGTAGCGGCGCAGGCTCAAGCGGCGGTTTTCGGCAAGAAAGGCGGCGCGGGAAAAGGCACCCCAGCGGCGCAGACGTTCATCTTGCGGCACACCACGCAAACGCGCCGTGAGAATTTCGGCCAAGGCCGTAATGCGCTGCAGGCTTTGCTCGCAGCGCGTCAAAAAATACGACAGACGCAAACTGGTGCCCACCGTCAGCGCACGTTTGCGGATGCGTTTCAGGCTGTCCTGACATTGATCGACGATCACCAAAAGCTGACTGGCATCGTCAAACGCTTCGCTTTGCCCTTCCAGCCCCGCCCGAAAGGCATCGACAAAAGCCTGTGCTTCGCTCGACAAGGCAATAAAACGCGGCGTATCGAGATCCGGATTGGGCGAAGCGCGCAGCAATTCACTTTCCACCCCCAGGCCGCTGACGCGATGCGCCAGCAAGAGCACCGCATCCAGCACCTGCTGCACGAAACCGCGCTGGCTGATGTCCTGCGCCATTTCCGGCAGCGTCAGCAAACCCCAAAACCGCTGTGAAAAATTGGCCGGAATCGCCTCCAGCCACTCCCAATCGTCGCGCCGATGAAAAATCAGATGCAGGGCATCGATCAAACGCTGCTCGTCCGGCACTTCCGGCAGCAAGCGGCTGCCCAGGATATGCCACCACTCGGAAAAAAAACCGGTTCCCGGCAAAATGCCGCTGTCCGTAAAAAAGCTCAGGGCGCGTCGCTGCACCACAAAATTGAGCATGTGCTGACGAAAATCCGCCAGTAATTCGGCGTCATTTTCCAGCGTAACCAGCATGCTTTCGTAACGCTCGCGGCAGGCGACATAGTCCCCGTCGTCCGGGCGCAAAGCCGCCACCAGCCGACGACACAGCCCCAGAGCATCGGCCTCGGGATGGCGAAAATCATTGAGCGCCTTATGCAGGCGCTGGTGCGGATCGATATCCTGACGGCGCAGGCGGCGTAGCAGTTGGGAAAAAAGCAGTTTCAATCGCGGTTACCGGCAAAAAACAGAAGGGCGATGATAACCGTTCGCTGCCCAAGACGGCGGCTCGCCGCGCGCACCGACAGAGGCGGAGCCAAAAATGAACACCCCGGCCTGAAGGCCTGGCGCGCATCAATGACTCACCCCTTGGGCTCGATGCGAAAACCGCTTTTCTTGACTTGCCCATCGTGCAGATTGAAATACACATTGAAATAACTGTCATCGAGCGGATTTTCTCCCGTCACCCGCCACTCCCAGACTTCTTCGCCGAGATTTTCAAAAATCTGCTTGCGCGCCGGCTGCCCGAGCAGACGGCGGATTTCCTCGTGTTTCATGCCAGGCAGGGCGCGGGAAAAATACGGCGGACTCAGAACCTGAGCCATTTCGCTGACGACACCTTGAGCATCGAAACGGATCATGTAACAGCTGCGCCCGGAAGGCTGGCGAGTGTATTCCCAAACGATGCTGCCGTCCGCATCGTGATGCACAAAGCCGGGCTCGCCCATGCGGCTGCGCACCTCGCTTTGTGCGGTGATGCCCGGTTTGATTTCCGGCAGATTGACAACATCGCAAGCCGGCAGAAACACGCTGCAGAAGAGGGCGAGAAATGCAGAACCGAGGCGGCGCATGGGATAGACTCCGACGGACGGCATGCAATTTTTCTGCCGCCCGCAATAATTGATCAATCGCAGCGCATTCTCTTGCCAGGCCGCGGCGCGGCGCATCGGGAGCTGACTGCTTTTTCCAGTGTGCCATGCCTTTCTTGCCGGATTTTTATCGTCTTCGTAAAAGTTTGTGTTGCGCCGTCCTGTGCACGTTCTGGCTGCTGCCCGCATTGGCCGCGCCGCGTGTCGGGCTGGTGCTGGGCGGCGGCGGTGCGCGCGGCGCAGCGCATATCGGCGTCCTCGAGGTATTGCAGGAAGAAGGCATCGTCGTCAGTTGCGTCGCAGCCACCAGCATGGGCGCCCTGGTTGCCGGGGCCTGGGCGGCGGGGCTGACGCCGCAAGAGATGCGCACCAATCTGGCGGCCGTGGATTGGCGCGATATTTTCATCGACAGCCCGGAATCGGCGCAAATGAGCCAGCGCCACCGGCAAATCCAGCGCCGTTACCTGCCCGGCACGGAAACCGGCATCGGCCCGGAAGGGCTGCGTTACCAATCCGGCATGCTATCCGGGCAAAAAATCAAACTTTTTCTCAATCGCCTGATCGGTGCCGAACGCCTGGAACGCCAGATCGACCGCCTGCCCTTGGCGCTCTCCATTCTCGCTACCGACATTGGCACTGGCGAACGGGTGGTGTTACGCGACGGCCCGCTGAGCACGGCCATGCGCGCCAGCATGTCGGTGCCCGGCCTGCTCGCTCCGGTGGCGCACGCCGGGCATAAACTGGTCGATGGCGGTCTGGTCGATAACCTACCGGTCACCGAGGTGCGCGAGCGCTGCCAGCCCGAGGTGGTGATCGCCGTCGACGTCAGTTCGCCTTTGCTGCCCAGCGAATCGGTCGGCTCCTTGCTCACGGTGTCGGCGCAGATGATCGGCATCCTGACGCAACAAAACTCGCAACGCTCACGCGCCCTGCTCGGTGCTGGCGATATCCTCATCCAGCCGGCGCTGGAAAATATCAGCGGCGTCGACTTTCAGCGCCACGACGAAGCCATCGCGCAGGGCCGCGCCGCCGCGCACGCCCTGCGCGAGCGTTTGCGCCACCTGCGTGCAGACGCCGCAGAGCACGCCGCTTGGAGAGAAAAACTACATGCGCCGCTGCCGGCACCGCAGCCCATCGCCGCCATCGAAATTGCCGGCCTGCGCCACACCCGCGCATCGGCGCTCACGCGTTTTCTCAGTATCGCACCGGGCGACACGCCTTCGGCGCAGCGCATCGACCGTGATCTCTTGCGCATCTACGGCGACGGCCACTACGAAAGCGTCGATTACACCGTGCGGCACGAGCGCGAACGCAAGGTACTGCGTATCTTGCCGGTGGAAAAACCCTGGGGACCGGATTACCTGCGCTTTGGCCTGAAACTACAGGCCGACACCCGCGAAGGCAGCAATTTTGGGCTGCGGGCGGCCTATCACCGCACCCAGCTGAATGCCTTGGGTGGCGAATTTCTGGCGCATGGCGAGCTGGGTACGCAAAATCGCCTGCTCGCCAATCTCTATCAGCCATTGGAGGAAACGCAGCGTTTTTTTGCCGAAAGCGAAATCGGCTTGCTTGAAGAGCGCCTCAGCCTCTACGAAAACAACCGGCGCACCGCCCAATACAAAGCACACGAAGACCGTTTTGGCCTCTGGCTGGGCTATAACGCGCGCAGTTATGGCGTCCTGCGCCTGGGCTGGCTGGAAGCCCGGCAGCGCTATACACCGGACATCGGCGCACTCGAGCTGCCCAATGTGCGCGCCAATTTTGGTGGCTGGCAGTTCGATACCGAGATCGACCGCTTCGATCGCCTGTACTTCCCCAGCCGGGGTTGGTCGGCGAATCTGCGCTATTTTTCTTCACCAAAACAAAATTACAGCCGTCTCGATCTCGAGTTGCGCGGCGCATTCACGCTCGACGACACTGTTTTCAACGCCCGTTTGGCGACGGTGGATTCGCCGCGCGGCGACTTGCCGATCTACGCCGCCGGCCGTCTCGGCGGTTTTCTCAACATGACGGCCTTTGCCACCCACCAACTGCTGGGCGACAAGGTGCGCTATGCCGGGCTGCGCATGGAGAGAATCGTCGGCCGTTTGCCGCTTGGCCTGCGCGGCGATCTGCGTATCGGCGTCGCGCTCGAAGCGGCGCGCCTGGGCAAGCGTTTTAGCGAAACCCGCCGCGATGACTGGATCGATTCCACCGCCCTCTATCTCGGCGGCGAAACCCCACTCGGGCCGGCCTACATCGGCCTGGGCCATTCCGGCAGCGGCGTCACCAACCTCTTTTTATTCATCGGCACCCCATGAGTTTCAACACCCTTTACCTGTGCGCCACCAGCCGCCTGGCGCAAACCCTGCGCCAGCACAATCTGCCGGGCAGCCACGGGCAAACAAACCTCTGGCGTACCCCCCAGGCCCTCACCCTGGACCAATGGCAGGCGCAATGCGCCGAAGCCCTGCTGCTGTCCGGCGAGCTTGATCTGCCGCCCGCCTTGAGCGCCGAAAGCGAACGCCTACTGTGGGAAATCGTACTGGCTTCGGCGCTCGGCGAAGAAAACGGCAGCGCACTGTTCGACCTGCCCGGCCTGGCCGAAGAAGCGCAAGCCGCGCACGCCCTGTGCATACACTGGGATTTGCCACTAACCTCCCATTCGCTTGCAGGCAGCGACGAGGGCCGCGCCTTTGTCCGCTGGCAACAGAGTTTCTTGGAGCGCTGCAAAAAACTGCAGCGCCTCAGCGCAGCCGATCAGCTACGCGCCCTGGTTGAGCGTATCGGCGCAGGCCATGTCCAACTGCCAGAACACATCGTATTCGCCGGATTTGACCGTTTCACGGCGCTGGAAAAAATGCTCATCGCCGCCTTTGAAGCGCGCGCTTGTACGGTCACTTACGCTGATTTCACCTTGCCGCACGAGGCGCAAATCCGCCACCGCCACTACCCCGATCGCCTCGCCGAATGCCACGCCGCCGTCGCCTGGGCGAGCGCCTATTTGGCAGATAAACCTGAAGCGCGCCTGGCCATCGTCACCCCGGATCTCGCCGCCGTGCGCAGCCCACTGAGCCATCTACTCGATGCCGCGTTACACCCACTGAGCCTGCGCCCGGATTCCGCCGCCATGGCGCGCAGCTACAACCTCTCCCTGGGCGAAGCGCTGGCCCAGCAACCGCTCATCGCCACCGCACTCGCCTTGCTGCGTCTCCTCGGGCGGGGGCGCGAGCAGGTCGCCCAAGATGAACTTTCCGCCTTGCTCCTGAGCGCCTTTTGGGCAGGCGACGACAGCGAGGCCGATGCCCGCGCCTTGGCCGATGCCCGTCTGCGCCGTAATCAACCGAGCACGACCACCTGGCAAAAAGTTTGGCGACACCTGGGCGAGGCCCACTGTCCGCTGAGCCTGCACGCGCTGCGCACCGCCCGCATGAACGCCCAGACACTGGCAGGCAAACAAACCCCCAGCCAATGGGCGCACAGTTTCCAAACCCTGTTGCAAAGCGCCGGCTGGCCGGGCGAGCGCACCCTGAATTCGGTAGAGTTCCAGGCACAAAATGCTTTTCTGCAACTGTGCGGCGAGTTTGCCGAATACGACGAACTGCTCGGTCCAATCCGCTTTTCCGCCGCCCTGCAACGCTTGAGCGAGCGCTGCCGCAAGCGTCTCTTTCAGCCACAAACCCTGGGTACGCCGCGCATTCAAGTGTTGGGCGTACTCGAAAGCGCCGGTTTGCAATTCGATGCCCTATGGTTCCTGGGCATGAATGATGACCGCTGGCCGCCGCCGGCGCGCCTCAACGCCCTCCTGCCTGCCGCCATCCAGCAAGAGGCCGGCAGTAATCGCGCCAGCGCCAGCGTGGAGCTCAGCTTTGCTCGGCAGGTACAAAAACGCCTGTTGCGCGCCGCTCCGCAGATCACTCTTTCATGGGCGGAAAACGATGGTAACCGCATCCTGCGCCCCAGCCCTTTGCTGCAAGCCGAGGAGGCCAAGGAAAACGCCGAACCTTTGGCCCACACCGAGCGCGCCGACCCGGTTCGCGTCATTACACTGGCCGCCGCGCGCGCCGCCTGCACACCGCTGGCCCGTCTTAACGATGCCAAGGCACCGGGGCTTGCCGCGGGCGAATTACTTGAAGGCGGCAGCGGCGTTTTGCGCGCCCAAGCCCTCTGCCCGGCCTGGGCCTACTACCGCTACCGGCTGGGCGCTACCGCCCTGGAAGCCCCGGTCGACGGGCTCGACTCCCGTTTGCGCGGCAGTCTGGTCCATCTGGCGCTGCAGCATTTCTGGGAGAGCACCCGCGATCAGGACAGGCTGCGCGCGCAAGACGAAAGCACGCGCCACGAGATTTTGGCTGCAGCGATCGAAAACGCCCTGAACGATTTCGCTGCGCACGACGATACCCCCCTGCCCGCCAACTTTCGCCGCCTCGAGGCTGCGCGTCTGCAGCGTCTGCTACTGCGCTGGTTAAAACTTGAAGACGAGCGCCCGAGCGCCTTTACGGTACTCAGCTGCGAAGAAGAAAAAACGCTCGCCGTCGGCAATCTGCGCATCCGCGTGGTGATCGACCGGGTAGACCAGCTCGCCGACGGCAGCTGCGCGGTGCTCGATTACAAAACCGGCAAGGTGGAGACGCACAGCTGGGTCGATGCCCGCATCAGCGAACCGCAATTACCGCTTTACGCCGCCTTTGGCGACACGCCCATGGCCTGCGTCAGTTTCGCCCGCGTCGTGCTCGACGAACCGGGCTTTAGCGGCGTTTCTGCCGTGCCTGAACAATTACCCAAGGTCATGGCCGTCAACCACGAAAAAAACAAACCTTATCTGCAAAGCGGCCTCGACAACTGGCCCGCCTTGCTCGCCCACTGGCGCGACAGCATCTGCGAATTGGCCGCCGAAATCGAACACGGTGCCGCCGCCGTGGTTTTTGCCGATGAAAACGCGCTCGCCTACTGCGAAGTCACCCCCCTGCTACGCCTTGCCGAGCGCCGACGGCTATGGCAGGAAGCTTCCGGCTGGGAGGCGAGCGATGCGTGAACTGCCCGGCGCTACCGCGCATGAAAGCTGGCGCAGAAGAGAGGGCAAGACAGGGGGCAAGGCGAAAAGTTGCGACAAAACCCGCCTCAACAACAGGCCGCTATCGCCTCGCAAATCTGCGCCTCACTTGCCGCCTCACTCAAAACCGCCTGCCCAAGCCCTTTGAGCAGCACCAGGCGCAAGCGCCCATCGGCGACTTTTTTATCGTGCCGCATCAGTTCCAGATAACGCGCCGCGCCTAATTTTGCACCACGCACCGGCAAGCCGGCGGCAGCAAAAATCGCTTCCACCCGCGCCACCTCGTCCGAGCTCAGCCACCCCAGGTTTTGCGAGAGCCTTGCCGCCATCACGCTGCCCGCCGCCACGGCTTCACCGTGCAGCCAACTGCCATAACCCAGACCGGTTTCAATGGCATGACCGAAAGTGTGGCCCAAATTCAATAAAGCGCGCTCGCCGCTTTCGCGTTCATCGGCCGCCACCACCTCAGCCTTGTGCGCGCAGGAGCGCGCCACGGCCTGCATCAAGGCGGTGGAGTCACGCGCCAGCAAGGCGGGGAGATGGGCTTCCAGCCAGTCGATGAAGCCGGCGTCACGAATCAAACCGTACTTGATGATCTCGGCAATTCCCGCCCGCAATTCCCGCTCGGGCAGCGTGTTTAGCGTATCGATATCTGCCAGCACCAGACGCGGCTGGTAAAAAGCGCCGATCATGTTCTTGCCCAGCGGATGATTGATCGCCGTCTTGCCGCCCACGGAGGAGTCCACCATGGCCAGCAGCGTCGTCGGTATCTGGATGAAGGGCATGCCGCGCTGGTAGCAGGCGGCGGCAAAACCGCCCATATCGCCGATCACCCCGCCGCCCAATGCAAGCAGAGGCGTTTTGCGCTCGCAGTGCTGGCGAAGTAGCGCATCAAAAATTTGGTTCAGCGTTTCCCAGGTTTTGTATTGCTCGCCATCCGGCAGAATCACCGGCAATACCTCGACCCCCCCCGCGCGCAAGGTGGCGCTGAGCGTTTCCAGGTAGAGCGGGGCGACAGTGGTATTGCTCACCACCACCGCCTTCTTGCTGCGAATATGCGGCAGCAGCAAATCGCCCCGCTGCAGCAGAGCGCTGCCGATATGGATGGGATAGCTGCGCTCGCCGAGGGCGACCGTCTGGCTTACGAGTTGCGCGCACATGCTTGATTGAACCCCCGGAGAATATGATGCGTAATGCCTGAGGCCACCATGACGCCACCTTCGACGACGAAGTGCGCGGCGGCGCGATACAGCGGATCGCGCACGGCGTGCAGGCTTTCGAGCTTGGCCAAGGGGTTATCGACCTGCAACAGCGGCCGGTTGCGGTCATGTCGCGTGCGCTGGTGCAAAAGCACAGGCGGCACGCTGAGGTAGACCACCCAGCCACTGGCCCGCAAGCAGGCACGGTTTTCTTCCGCCAGCACTGCACCACCGCCGGTCGCCATGACGATGTTTTTTTGCTGACTGAGCTCGGCAAGGGTTTGTGATTCACGCCGACGAAAACCGGCTTCGCCCTCGATTTCAAAAATCGTCGGAATCGGTACGCCGGTGCGGGCCACGATTTCATGGTCGGAGTCATAAAAATGCCGCCCCAGCCGCCGCGCCAGCTGCCGCCCCACCGTCGTTTTGCCGGCCCCCATCAAGCCGACGAGATAAATATTGGTATTCGTATCCACGGCGCGATTTTATCCGAGGCGCTGCGGTTCACAAAAAAAAGGGCGGAAAGCTCCGCCCTTTGCAGCGACTCTCGCCCGAGGATCAGTTCAGATTCATCTTGTCCGAAATGATGCGCGGCGTGATGAAGACCAGCAATTCCCGGCGCTTGGAATCATCCTGCCGATATTTGAACAGCCAGCCCAGCGCCGGAATATCGCCCAGCAACGGCACTTTTTCCACCTTGCGCTGGGTGTCGGTGATGAACACCCCACCAATCACCACGGTACCGCCGTTATCGACCACTACGTTGGTTTCGACGATGGAGCTCTTGATCGGCGGGTTGGCATATCCACCTAACACTACCGCCTTGGTCCAGTCGGCCTCTTCCTTCTTGACGACAAGATTCATGCTCACCGTTCCTTCCGGCGTGATCTGCGGCACCACTTCAAGTGACAATTTGGCTGCTTTAAAGCTCACCGTAGCCGTACTTGTTCCACCGGAGCTTTGAATTGTGACGTACGGAATTTCCGTACCATCTTCAATCTTCGCCTTGACGTTATTCGCCGTAACAACCCGTGGACTAGAAACAATCTTACCTAGGCCATCGCCTTCCATGGCAGCGATTTCAAGGTTGAGAATTCGTGTGAGAGAAGAATTAAAGAGAGAGAGAGCAAAACTTCCACCTTTCGTAGGTATAGGTAGATTAGTACCCAGCATCTGCGTGGCCGCCGTTAATCCGCCGGCCACTCCAGCCGGCAGGTTTGTACCCGGAATAGTCCCCCCGCCAACAGAACCCGGGGTGCCATTTGGTGTCACTTTTAAAGGATCAACGATTAGAGGCGCTCCCGTATTTGATGGAATGGTGTAATTGGGAACCATATTTCCACCAGCAACACCCCATTGCGAGTTACCCAACCTGGACGTCTTTGTATTAATTAAGCCCAGTTTCGCCCCTATCTCTCTCTGGAAACTATCCTGCGCTTCAACAATCCGCGCTTCGATCAGCACCTGACGCGCGCCAATGTCGATGGTCTTGATGAAGGTACGAATTTCTTCCAACTTGGACGGAATATCGGAAACGAACAAAATGTTCGATTGCTTGTCCGCCACCGCGCTGCCGCGTTTACTCAGAATACGCTGGGAAGCGCTGCTCCCCGACTCTGCCTCTGAACCACTGCCACTGCCAGGACCAGCCAGCAAGGCGGCGATTTCGGCGGCTTTCTGGTAATTGAGCGCAAACTGCTCGGTCTGCAGCGGCTCCAGCTCACGGATCTGCTGGCGCGCCTCGAAATCGAGTTTCTCACGCGTCGCAATTTCATCGCGCGGGGCAATCATGATGATGTTGCCCTTCTTGCGCATGTCCAGACCTTTTTGCTGGAAGATGATGTCGATCACCTGATCGGCCGGCACGTCCTTCAGCACCAGGGTCGTCGTTCCGGTCACCGTTTCGCTGATGACGGCATTCAGGCCCAATTCTTCCGCCATCAGACGCAGTAGGGCGCGCACGTCGCCGTTCTGGTAATTGATGCTGACGCGCGGCCCCTGGTAACCAATCTTGGTGCCTTGCACCAGCTTGTTCGGATCTTCGACGATCTTCTTCACTTCGACGATGAACTGGTTATCCGCCTGATAGGCGTTGTGCTCCCAGGCCCCCTTGGGCGAAATCGTCAGGCGGGTGTTCTGGCCCACCGGCTTGGCTTCGACGGCAAATACCGGGGTCGCAAAGTCGGTGACGTCGAGCTTACGGCGCAGATTATCCGGCAGGGTGGTCTTGATGAAGTCCACCACCAGATTTTCGCCCTGCTTGCGGATGTCGATCGCCGTGCCGGGATCACTCAGATCGACCACGACGCGCCCTTCGCCATCTTTGCCACGGCGGAACACCAAATCGCGCACGGCATGGCCGGTACTCAGCGGATTGGCTTCCTGGAAGCGCTGGCTGCGCTCTGCCGCCACGGCATTGACTCGCTCGATCGGGGTCAGGGTGACGTAGAGCGAGTTGCCATCGACCCGGGTGTTGTAGTTCATGGAGCGCACCAGGTTCAGCACGACGCGGGTTTTATCGCCCACCTGCACCACGTTCAGGCTGCGCAGATCGCCTTCGTTGACCATCTGCGTATTCTTGCCCAAGGCGTTTGCGGTACCCAGGAAATCCAGCGCCACCTTGGGCGGGTTGGAGACTGCAAAGCTGGCGGGAGGGGAGCTCATCGACTTATTCAAGTCGATCTTGATGGCGATTTCATTACCGTTACGCGAGGTATTGATCGCTTCGATGGCATTGGCACTGGCACTTGCGCCGGCGGCCGTCTTGGCTTCCTCGGCCTGCGCGCCGGAGACCAGCGCGGCGCAACCCATCCAGGCTGCGACTGCATAATTAATCCATTTCATTGGCTACTTCCCTCCGTCGTCTGCAGGTGCAAGGAACTCTGGCGTTCGGTCCAATCGCCCGCAGAATCCTGAATCAATTCTCGTAATTTCACTTCGTTTTCGGTGATTTGCGTCACCATACCGAAATCCAGCCCGATGTAATCGCCCACCTTGACCTGGCGAACGTTGTCTTCGTACTTGATGACGGCAATCGGCTGTTTATTGACATTCAAGCGCCCGATCATGGTCAGTGATTCGAGCGGATATTTTTCCAGCACGCTGTTACGCAATTCACGCGCTTCAAAATCGGGGCTGCCGCTCCCGCCGCCCTGACCACGCCGGGAGGTGGGTTCGATTTTGCTACTCTGGAAAGGATCGACCTGGTCCGCTACTTCGTAGGGAATCGGCTCGTAGGGTTTGACCTCCGGCAGCGGCTCGACGCGACCGCGCAAATCGCGGCTGTTTTCTTCCATCCACTGACGCAGATCTTCGTGCTCGCCGCTGGCACAGCCGACCAGCAAAAAGGCGCTCAAACCCAGGGCCGGGAGCAGTGTTTTACTCACTTTTGCGCCCCTTTCTTTTCATTTTGTTTTTGCTGCGCGACTTCGGCTTCGTCAAGATAGCGGAATGTTTTGACCGTCGCATCGAGCGTCAGCGCGCCGCCCTTGACCGGCGTAATGGCAATACCGTTGAGCGTGACGATGCGCGGCAGTTTGCCGATATCGGCGGCAAATGCGCCAATATCATGGTAGGGCCCGTTGATTTTGACCGTCACCGGCAATTCGGCATAAAAGTCTTTCACCTGCTCGGCCGAGGGACGGAACAGCTCAAACTGCAAACCGCGCCCCAGACCGGCCTGGTTGACCTCGATCAACAGCGCTTCCATTTCCGACTTGTTCGGCAACTGCTTGAGCAGCGCACCGAAAGAGCGATCGATTTCCGCCAGCTGCTGGGTATAGAGATCAAGATTGACCGCCTGGCGTTTTTTCAGCAGGTATTGGTCTTTCAGCGTTTGCTCTTCGCTTTCTGCCGTACTCAGCGTGGTCAGCTGGTCGTCCCACAGGAACCACCAGCCGCCTACCAGCAAGAGCAGCAAAAAGGCCAGCAAGATGACAATTTTCGGAATCAGCGGCCATGCCCCCGGATCATTCGGGTTCAGATGGCGAAAGTCTTCCAGTGCGGCCTGGAGATCGATCTTGGCCAGCTTGTCCTTGAGGTTGGGCGTTTTGGCACTCATTGCGCTTTCCCTCCAGCTTTCTGTTCTTCGGCGGCAACTCGCGTCAGGGTGAAGCTCATGGCAAATTCATTGACCCGCCGCCCTTCCAGCACCACCGCCTTGGTTTCGATGAGCACCGGCGTTTCCAACCAGGGCGAGGCTTCAATATTGCGCATCAAGGTCGACACCCGGGCGTTCGACTGGGCGTAGCCCGTGATATTCACCTTGAGACCGTCTTGCTTGAGCGATTTCAAATACACCCCTTCCGGCACCTGCTGCGTCAATTCGCTCAGCAAATACACGGTTTCGCCACGGTCGCGCTGCAAGTCTTCAATGACTTTCTTGCGCGCCAAGAGCGATTGGGTTTTTTCGCGCAGCTGTTTGATTTCTTCCAACTGCTTGTCGAGCACCGCAATTTCCTGCTTGAGGAAAGTATTTTTGCTGTTTTGCTGCTCGATTTGTGTTTCGATCAGAGAGTACACGGCAAAGACGATAACGCCCGCCAACAGAGCCACCAGAGCAAAGAGCACGTAAAACTGCTCGCGCCGGGCTTTCTTCGCCGCCTCGCGGTGCGGCAACAGGTTGATGCGTATCATGCTGTATCGAACCTCCGCAATGCCAGGCCGCAGGCCACCATCAGCGCGGGCGCATCTGCCAGCAGGGCGCGAGCGCGCACCCGGTCAGAGAGCACCATGTTGGCAAACGGATTGGCCACCAGGGTATCAAACTGGGTACGCGTTGCCACCGCCTCGTCGATCCCGTGAATGGCCGCACAACCACCGGCCAGCACGATGTGATCCACTTTGCTGAACTGGGTAGACGTAAAGAAAAACTGCAAGGCGCGCGAAACTTCGAGCGCCAGGTTTTCCATGAAGGGCACCAAAAGCTCGGTTTCATAGCCGTCCGGCAGATTACCCGTGCGCTTGGCGGCTTCGGCGTCTTCCTGGTTCATGCCGTAGTGGCGGGCAATGTCCAGGGTCAACTGATTGCCGCCAAAGGCCTGCTCACGCGCATAGACTTGCTGCCCGTTTTTGAGCACGGTGAGATGCATGGCATTGGCCCCGATGTCGATCAAGGCGACGATTTGATCGCGCCCACCTTCCGGCAACTGACGCTCGATCAATTCAAAGGCAGCAAGCTTGGCCAGAGAGTCGACGTCCACCACCAAAACCTTGAGACCGGAGGCCTCGGCCGTGGCGACACGATCTTCGACCCGCTCTTTTTTCGATGCGGCGATGAGCACCTCGACCTCGTCCGGCATGGACGGGGCAGGGCCGATCACCTGGTAATCGAGATTGACGTCATCGAGCGGAAAAGGAATGTACTGGTTGGCCTCGGTTTCCACCTGCACTTCCAGCTCTTCTTCGCGCAGACCGGCGGCGACAATGATCTTTTTGGTGATGACGGCAGACGCCGGCAAGGCCATCGCGACGTTACGCGTCGATGTCCCCAAGCGCTTCCAGGCGCGCTTGACGGCATCCACCACCACATCGAGATTGGCGATCGTGCCGTCGGACACGGAATCTTTGGGCAACACCTCGATCGCATAGCGTTCGACGCGGTAGCCCTCTTTCCCATTGGCGGACAGCTCAACAAACTTGACGGCGGACGAACTGATGTCCAGACCGAGCAAAGTGCGCGCCTTGGGATTTAATAAAGCGGAGATGTCGAAGCCCACCTGACCCCCAAAAATACTTATAGATTACGGCGTTAGAAACAAAATCAATAATTCACTTGAGATGCTAACAGCAACTTTCAAAGCCTGTAAAGCACTTTCAACCCCACCTTAAGGCAGGGCGTATAATTCCGCCACATTTTTCTTTCTGGCTCCAGCCCGGCATGCCTTTCGCGCTTCGCATCATTTTCGTTTATCCCCTGCTCGCTCTTCTGGGTTTGGTTGCCGTGCTGGTCGCCGTTGCCGCCATCGTGATTGCGCTGGCCTATCCCAATCTGCCCTCGCTGGAAGTCCTCACCGACTACCACCCAAAAATCCCGATGCGGGTGTATAGCGCAGACGGCTTCCTCTTGGGCGAATTCGGCGAAGAGCGCCGCGCCGTAGTGACGATCGATGCCGTACCCACGGTGATGAAACAAGCGATTCTGGCGGCGGAAGACGACCGTTTCTACCAGCACATCGGCATCGATTACATGGGGATTTTGCGCGCCGCCGCAGCCAATCTCCTGGGCGGGGGCAAGAAGCAGGGGGCATCGACCATCACTCAGCAGGTGGCGCGCAATTTTTTCCTGACCTCGGAAAAAACCTATACCCGCAAACTGTACGAAGCCCTGCTTTCGCTCAAGATCGAGAGCAGCCTGAGCAAGGATCAAATTCTCGAGCTGTACATCAACCAGATTTTCCTCGGCCAGCGCGCCTATGGTTTTGCCGCCGCTGCCCAGATTTATTTTGGCAAACCGCTGCCGCAAATTTCCATCGCCGAAGCGGCCATGCTGGCGGGGCTGCCGAAGGCGCCCTCGGCCTACAACCCGATTGCCAACCCGCGCCGGGCAAGAATTCGTCAGGAATATGTCTTGCGGCGTATGCGCGACCTCAACTACATCAACGCCGCGCAATATGAAAGCGCCTTGAAAGAACCCTTGATCATCAAGCGAGAGCTCGCCGAATTTGCCGTGCACGCCGAATACGCTGCGGAAATGGCGCGTCAGATCGCCGCCGACAGCTTCCCGGAAAGCGCCTACACCGCTGGCATCAAGGTGTTCACCACGCTGATCAAGGCCGAACAAGAAGCCGCTTACCGTGCACTGCGCAAGGGCGTGCTCGATTACGACCGGCGTAACGGCTACCGCGGGGCCGAAGCCTATCTCGATTTGAAAGGCGTCAGCTCCGACCAGGACGAAGCGATCGACGTGCTCTTGCAAGACATCAACGACGCCGGCGATCTGCGCCCGGCGCTCGTTCTTGCCGCCGACAGCAAAGAAATCCGTGCCTATGTCAAAGGCGGGGAAAACGTGATTTTGCGCGGCGACAGCCTGAAATTTGCCGCCCGCATGCTGGACAACCAGGCTCCGCCCAACAAGCGCCTGCGCCGTGGTGCCATCATGCGCCTGATCCAGGACGATGCCGGTCACTGGCAAATCAGCCAACTGCCGGAAGTCGAAGCCGCTTTTGTCGCCATTGCCCCGCAAGATGGGCAGATCCGCGCCCTGATCGGCGGTTTTGATTTCAACCGCAACATGTTCAACCACGTCACCCAGGCCTGGCGGCAACCTGGTTCGAGCTTCAAACCCTTCATCTATTCCGCCGCGCTGGAAAAAGGCTTCAATCCGGGCAGTATCGTGGCCGACGAACCCTTGGTGATTTCTGCCGGCGAAACCGGTTCGCAAGCCTGGGAACCGAAAAACTATGACGGCAAGTACGACGGCCCGATGAGTTTGCGCACCGCACTGGCAAAATCGAAGAATTTGGTGTCGATCCGCGTTCTGCAAGCCATCGGCACCCGTTACGCGCAGGATTACGTTACCCGTTTCGGCTTTGATGCCGAAAAGCATCCGCCCTATCTGACCATGGCGCTGGGCGCGGGCTCCGTCACCGCCTGGCAGATGGTGGCGGCCAATGCGATTTTTGCCAACGGCGGCTTTCGCGTCACGCCTTACATCGTCAAGGAAATTCGCGACAGCAAAGACCGCGTCATTGCCAGCAGCAGCGTTCCCAAGGCGGGCGACGAAAGCATCCGCGCCATCGATGCCCGCAATGCCTATCTAATGGATGCCATGCTGCGCGATGTCACCATTTCCGGCACCGCCGCGCGCGCCTCAGTGCAGTTGAAACGCCGCGATCTGGCTGGCAAAACCGGCACCACCAACGATTATTACGATGCCTGGTTCTGCGGCTACCAGGCCTCCGTCGCCGGCTGCGCCTGGATGGGCTACGACCAGCCGAAAAAACTGGGCAGCCGGGAAACCGGCGGTGTTGCGGCACTGCCGATCTGGGTCGGCTACATGCAAACGGCGCTGCGCGGCGTGCCAGAACAAATTCCCAGCCCGCCCGCCGGCCTGAGCGCCGCACCGGGCGGTGACGGACGCAGCCTGATGTACAGCGAAAACCTGCCCCTGCTCGAAACCCACGCGGAAGACGATGAGGAATCCGCCCCCGTCAGCATCCCCGCTCCCCCACGGCCCAATGCTCCGTTGCCGGCCACCACCGCTGAGCAGCCTACGGTTTACGGACGCTAAACGCCGCCCTTGCTGCGGCCGGACAAAAGATACATCCCAGGGCTTGCCAACCCGTCCAGCCAAACTTGAAGCAAGACAGCAAGGGGAAGCGCCGCCTGCGCCGCAGCGTGAAGGGCGCATGGTCCGGCAAACGCTCAAGCGCCCCAAACGACTTCTATTCCAGCCTGCTGACGCAATATTGCGGAAAGTTTTTGCAGCAATTCACCACCATCGCGCGTGTCGCTCCAGTTACCGCCCTGGTAACGAAAATGAAAACCGCCGGCGCGCGCCGCCAGCCAGATTTCACGATTCACCGCATGCCGGTTGATGATGATCACGCTATCGTCGGCACAGGTAATTTCCAGGTTACCGCCTGCCAAGCGTTCGCAATCAAAGTGTTCATCATAGGCTTCCAGGCTGCGCTCGATCTGCACAAAAACCTGCTCGCTCACATCATTGAATTCGCGCTCTTCCATGCTGTGCTACCATCCCTTCCCGATTTTTTATGCGGCCCTCAGCCGCCCCCGCGCCATGTTTCGCACGCTCCGTCTTGCATCGCTCAGCCTGATTTTCGGCCTTGCCGCCTGCGGCATGAAAGGCCCGCTCGAACTGCCGGCCACCACCCAAACGGCGCAAACTCGCGCCCCGGACACCGCCCCGACTTCAGCCATGCCGGGCGGCGATGGTAGCACGCCCGCTCCCGCTTCCTCCTCCGCCAACAAAGGCACCCAACCATGACTGCTTTTTCTCTGCAGAACGGCGTTTTGCACGCTGAATCCGTCGCTTTACCCGCCATCGCCGAGCAATTCGGCACCCCGGCCTACGTCTATTCCCGCAGCGCCCTGAGCGCAGCCCTGCAAGAATTCCACGAGACGCTCGCCGCCCACCCGGCCGGGCAGGATGCGCTCGTCTGCTTTGCCGTCAAGGCTAATTCCAATCTTGCCATCCTCAACCTGTTCGCCCGCCTGGGCGCAGGTTTCGACATCGTTTCCGGCGGCGAGCTGCAACGTGTCCTGGCCGCCGGCGCCGACCCAAAAAAGGTCGTCTTTTCCGGCGTCGGTAAAACTGCGGCAGAAATGCGGCAGGCGCTCGAAGCCGGCATTTTCTGCTTCAACATCGAATCCATCCCCGAGCTGGACCGCCTCAACGAAGTTGCCGGCGAACTCGGCAAAAAAGCGCCAATCAGCCTGCGGGTGAACCCCAACGTCGATCCAAAAACCCACCCCTACATCTCCACCGGCCTGAAAGCCGCCAAGTTCGGCGTCGCCTACGACGATGCGCTGGCGCTCTACCGCCGCGCCGCCGCGCTGCCGCACATCGAAATCACCGGCATCGACTGCCACATCGGCTCGCAGCTGCTCGATCCCTCGCCCTTCACCGAAGCGCTCGAGCGCATTCTGCTGCTCATCGACCAGCTGGCGACAGAAGGCATCCGCATCCACCACGTCGACCTGGGCGGCGGTCTGGGCATCAAATATCGCGCCGACCAGGTGCAGCCGACGGTGGCCGCCTACCTCAACCCGCTGCTCGACAAACTCAAGGGGCGCGGCCTCAAGGTGGTTCTGGAGCCGGGCCGCCGACTGGTCGGCAATGCCGGTCTGCTGCTCACTCGCATCGAATACCTGAAAGCCGGCGAGGAAAAAAATTTCGCCATCATCGATGCCGCCATGAACGACCTGATGCGCCCGGCCCTTTACGAAGCCTGGCACGACATCGAACCGGTCACCCCGCGCAAGGGCGCAACGCAGGACTACGACGTGGTCGGCCCGGTCTGCGAAACCGGCGACTTTCTCGGCCAGGCCCGCCCGCTCAACGTGCAGCCGGGCGACCTGCTGGCCGTCATGTCGGCCGGTGCCTACGGCATGGCCATGGCCTCCAACTACAACGCTCGCCCGCGCGCGGTGGAAGTGATGGTGGATGGCGCCCAAGTGCATCTCATCCGCCAGCGCGAAACCGTCGAACAGCTCTACGCCGGCGAATCCCTGCTCCCCGAGTGACAGGCATCCGCATCGACAAGTGGCTATGGGCGGCGCGCTTCTTCAAAACGCGTAGCCTCGCCACCGATGCGCTCAGCGGCGGCAAGGTCAAACTCAACGGCAGCGCCAGCAAGCCGGCGCGTGAAGTGAAAATCGGCGACCGGCTGGCCATCTTCAACGGCGACACCCGCTGGGAAATCACGATTCTCGGCCTCTCCGACAAACGCGGCCCGGCCAGTTCAGCGCGCCTGCTCTACGAAGAAAGCCCCGACAGCATCGCCGCCCGCGAAGCCGAGCAAATGCGCCGCAGATTCACCCAGGAACCCGCCGCCGAGATTCATGGCAGGCCAAGCAAGCGAGATCGGCGGCAGATGGCGCGCTTCAGCCACTGATACTTCGATCGATCCTGCCTTGCCATGCCGGAGCGGATCGAGCCGGAGAAGATCAAGGCGATCCGCGAACACAAGCATGTCAGCCAGCCCGTTTTTGCGCGTTACCTCAACACCAGCGAATCGACCGTCCAGAAGTGGGAAAGCGGTGCCAAAAGTCCGAGCGGCATGGCCCTCAAACTGCTCTCCATCGTCGAAAAGCACGGCCTGAAGGTTCTGACATGAATCACAACACCAGCGCGAGCGCCAGCGGCAGAAAGATCAGCGCCGCCAGATTTCCGATCAGCACGATGGAAGCCACCCGCTGCGGTTCCTGCTGGTAGCGTTCGGCAAAGAGAAAGTTGAGCACGGCGGGCGGCAGCGCGCCGAAAACGAGCAGCATGGCGGCATCGCGCCCTTCCAGGCCGAGCAGGTGGATGATGCCCCAGGCGATCAGCATACCGGCCAGCGGGCGCAATACGGCGCTGCCGACGGCGAGTTGCCAGTCGTTCAGGGTGAAGCCCGTCATGCGCACACCCAAAGAAAAAAGCATGAGCGGCACAGAAATATCGCCCAGCATCTTGATGCCAGTAACGAGCGGTGCCCACAAGCTGATTTTCAAAGACGCCACCAAGATACCGACTATGGCGGCGAAAACGACCGGAATGCGCCACAGGGATAACAGGCGGGCCTGCGGGTCGAGCCAGCGCGCACCGAAGGTGAAGTGCAAGGTATTTTCCACCATGAACAAAATCACCGCCGCCGGCATCGCCGCTTCGCCCCAGGCGAGCAGAACCAAGGGTAGGCCGATGTTGCCGGAGTTGTTGAAGAGCATCGGCGGCACCAGGGTTTTCGGCTGGACGCCGCACAACCTCGCCACCGGCCAGGCGAGCAGACCGCAGGTCGTCAGCAGCAGAAAAGCGCCCAGGGCGAGCGGCCCGTAAGCGGTGAGATCGAAGGATTTGCCGGCCATTGCCGCGAACACCAGGGCCGGCACGAAGACGTCCATGTTCAGGCGGTTGGCCACCGCCATTTCCGGCCTGTGCTTGCGGCCATAAAAATAGCCGGCGGCGACGATGCCGAAAATCGGGAACAGCACCGCTAGCAGGCGAAAGCTCAGGCTGTCGTCAGGCATGGCGGAGGCGTCGAAAGCCGCAGCCTTCCATCATCAACTGCCCAAGCACGGGTTTCCCCATGCCGGAGAAGGGGGCCGCATTCATCGAATTACCCTGAGCGCCCACCCGGAAGCCGTCTGTAAATCACAGCACGTAGCGCGACAAATCTTCATCGGCAGCGACGTCGCCGAGTTTCTCGTTCACGTAGGCGGCGCTGACCTGCAATTCCGCCACCCCGCCGCAGCCTGCCGTGAAGGACACTTCTTCCAGCAGCCTTTCCAGCACCGTGTGCAGGCGGCGCGCGCCGATGTTTTCGGTTTTTTCGTTCACCTGGAAGGCGATCTCGGCCAGCCGGCGGATGCCCTCATCGGTAAAATCGACGCGCACGCCCTCGGTCGCCAGCAGCGCCTGGTATTGCTTGGTCAGACAGGCATCGGTCTGGGTCAGGATGGACTCGAAATCCGCCACCGACAAGGATTCCAGTTCGACGCGAATGGGAAAACGGCCCTGCAATTCGGGAATCAGGTCGGACGGCTTGGCCAGATGAAACGCGCCGGAGGCGATGAACAGGATGTGATCGGTCTTGATCATGCCGTACTTGGTGGACACCGTGGTGCCTTCGACCAGCGGCAGCAGATCGCGTTGCACGCCCTGGCGCGACACGTCGGTCCCCTGTACGTCGGAGCGACTCGCCACCTTGTCGATTTCATCGAGAAAGACGATGCCGTTCTGCTCGACGGCCTGCACCGCCGCGAGTTTGAGTTCTTCTTCATTGACCAGGCGGGCTGCCTCTTCGTCCACCAGCAGCTTGAAAGCCTCTTTGATTTTCAGCTTGCGCGTTTTCTTTTTGCCGCCGCCCAGATTCTGAAACATGCCTTGAATCTGCTGCGTCAGCTCTTCCATGCCCGGCGGCGCGAAAATCTCGGCCTGCATGCCGGGAGCGGCGACTTCGATGTCGATTTCCTTGTCGTCCAGCTCGCCTTCGCGTAATTTTTTGCGAAATTTCTGGCGGGTCGCATTGTCGGCATTGGCGGCGCTGTCATCGGCGTAAAACCCGGGACTGCGCGCCGGCGGCAGCAGGGCATCCAGCACGCGCTCCTCGGCAGCGTCCTCGGCGCGGTGACGGTTGGCCTGCATGGCCTTTTCGCGCTGGTTTTTCACCGCCATTTCGATCAGGTCGCGGATGATGGTTTCAACGTCGCGGCCAACGTAGCCGACCTCGGTGAACTTGGTTGCCTCCACCTTGATGAAAGGCGCATTGGCCAGCCGCGCCAGACGGCGGGCGATTTCCGTCTTGCCGACGCCGGTCGGGCCGATCATCAGGATATTTTTCGGCGTGATTTCCTGGCGCAAAGGCTCGGCCACCTGGCTGCGCCGCCAGCGGTTACGCAGGGCAATGGCGACCGCTTTTTTCGCTTTGTCCTGGCCGACGATGTGTTTGTCGAGTTCCGACACGATCTCTTTGGGTGTCATCAGCGCGCCACTCATTCCAGCGTCTCCAGGGTGAAATTGCGGTTGGTGTAGATGCACAGGTCGCCGGCGATTTCCAGCGACTTGGTGACGATCTCCAAGGGGCTGAGTGCGGTATTTTCCAGCAAGGCGCGCGCCGCGCTCTGCGCATACGCGCCGCCAGAGCCAATGGCGACGATGCCATACTCCGGCTCCAGCACATCGCCATTGCCGGTAATGACCAGGGAAGACTCGTTATCTGCCACCGACAGCATGGCTTCCAGCCGGCGCAGCGCGCGGTCGGTACGCCAATCCTTGGCCAGTTCGACCGCCGAGCGCACCAGATTGCCCTGATGTTTTTCCAGCTTGGCTTCAAAACGCTCGAACAGGGTGAAGGCATCTGCCGTGCCGCCGGCAAAGCCCGCCAGAATGCGGCCTTGATACAGGCGGCGCACTTTTTTTGCCGTGCCTTTGATGACGATGTTGCCCAAGGTCACCTGCCCGTCGCCGCCCATCGCCACGGTGCGGCCGCGCCGCACTGAGAGAATGGTCGTACCGTGATATTGCTCCATGATTTTCGCGTGCCAAAGAAATTGGAAAAATGAAACGCCGGGTATGCGCCTGTCAGCGCCAATACCGCAAGGCGTTCAGGACTTGGGAACGATGATGCGGGCCTGTTTGTTCAGGCCGACCACGGCCATCAATTCCGCCACCAGATGATTGGGGCTGCGAATGACGACTTCCTTACCGGCCGCTTTGAACGGACTCAGGCGATTGACCAGCTGACCGGCCGAATAAAAATCCAGACGCGAAACGCCGGAAAAATCGATGACCGGCTGCGCTTCCGTGTCGATGATGTCCTGCAACTCGGCAAAGCGCTGATTACGCAAAGCCCCGACCAGATAAATCGCCGCATCGGCCGGAGTCTCCGGCGCGGGCTCGCTTGCCGCCACCCGGCGCGGCGGCTGATTTTCCCAAGACGGCGGCGAGCGCTCGAAGGTCACGGCGTAATCAATCGCGCGCTCTTCAAAATGCGCCTGCGTCCCTTGCCATTGCAAGAGCTCGAGCAAAAGCCGCCAAGCCGCCTCCCGCTCCGGCTGCCCGGCCTGCAAACGTTCGTCCAGACGTTTGATGAAACCTTCTGCGGCCAACAACTGACATTGCTTACCCAGGCGGCGCGCAGCAATCAGCATATCGGCCAGCATGCCGGCAATATGATCGTCACAACCGGCCAGCTTGCTGCAATCGATATGCAGCGCGCCCCCCTTGCCCAGCAGCGGGCCGAGCTCGAGCAAGACGCTGCGATGCTCTTCGGTCAACACGCCGTGCAAGGCAAAAACCTGTGCACCGCTGGCAACAGCAGTTTTTGCCGGCGCATCGTAACTGCGCCAAGCCGGCGGGGATATTTCAAAATTCTGGGCAAATTCCACACTGCGCTTTTCAAACGCCGCCTGCTCGCCCTGCACTTGCAGCAAATCAAACAGCAAGCGCCACAAACGAATACCGTCGCTGCCCGAATAGGCCGGCAAAAGACTTTCCAGCACACTGCGCGCCGCAGCATCCTGGTCATTGGCAAACAACACCACGACCTGTTCGACATCAGCCTGTAACGGCGGGACATCCTGCTCAACGTCGATCGCCATGACGCTCGACTCGGTGAATTCCGCCTCGAATTCGTCAATCGCACTCAAGGCCAGCGGCGCTTTGGCAGCGGGCGGAACCTTTGCCTTGTCGGTAACGAAATCCAGATCCGGCAAAGGATCACTCAGAGCAGCCGGGGTTTGTGCTTCTTCCTGTTTGAGCTTCATTTCCGGCAGCGGCATGCGCGGACGCGCCGCCGTCGGCTCGGGCATTTTCTGAGGCGCTTTTTTGAAGAAAGAGAAAACCATGACGACTCCGCGTGGGGAAGGCAGTTTTTAGCATGCCTCGCCAGTTACCGCAACGACTTGCCCGAGATTTAAGCCATCTTGCCGGACCCAGCGCAGCGCCGCTGATACAAAGACTGGACGCGCGGCCACTGCCAAACCCAAGGGGCAAAATTTGGGCAAAAAAAATCCCCGCAGCCCAAAGCGCGAGGATTTTTCTGGCCGACGCAGCGGCGAGGCGACCGAGTTGCCCGCGCTTAGTTGCCCAAGGTCTTGCGATTACGCTGGTGGCACTCAACCGCGTACAGTGTCTTGAAACTGGTCTTGCCATCACCCTTGAAGAGGCGCTTGACGGTTTTCGAAACGCAGCGGCGTTCCAGGATGTTACGGCGGGTGCGGTTGATAGCCATGAAAAACTCCGGTATGCGAAAAAAGCAAAACGCGGATTATGCGGGCTACCCCTGCCACGGTCAACGGTTTGCCGCCATTTTTGCCACCGTTTTCTCCGTTATTTCAACGTTTTGCCCGTGGGTGCGCGCGGTCGTACACGCTCGCCAGATGCTGAAAATCGAGGTGGGTGTAAATCTGGGTCGAGGCAATGCTGGCGTGGCCAAGCATTTCTTGCACGGCGCGTAAATCACCAGAAGATTGCAAAAGGTGCGAGGCGAATGAATGACGCAGCATGTGCGGATGAACATGCTGCGCCAAGCCTTTCTGGCGCGCACATGCGGCCAATCGCTGCTGAATGGCGCGCACGCCAAGTCGGGTACCGCGCTGGCTGGTAAACAGCGCGTTTTCTGCGCTCGCTGCAAGCCTCCCCCGAGAGTGCACCCACTGCGCCAGCGCCGCGCGCGCCGGGCCGCCCACCGGTACCAGGCGCTCTTTGTTGCGCTTACCGCAAACCCGGACCTCACCCTCGCCGAGAATATCTTGCGCAGCTGCCAGATCCAGAGCAGCCAGTTCGGACAGGCGCAGCCCGGAGGAATAAAAAAGCTCGAACATCGCCGTGTCGCGCACCTGCAAAATATCCGCTTCGGCTTCGCCTGGTTTTAACAGCACAGCACTTTCATCGACGGACAGCGCCTTGGGTAAACGACGTGGCGATTTTGGCGCGCGCACGCCAAGGCAGGGGTTGCTATTGACCCGCCCCGCTTCTCCCAGCCAGGCAAAAAAACCACGCCAAGCCGACAGCAAACGCGCCAGCGAACGCCCGGACAACCCTTCACCATGTAGTTTGGCGACGCAGCGACGAATGTCCTGCCCCTGCACCCGCGACCAGTCTGTAACCGCCGGCGGCAAACAGGATTGCAGGCGCGCCAGATCGCGCCGGTAATTATTCAAGGTGTGCGCGGCCACCCGGCGCTGTCCAGCGAGAAAATCGAGATAGGCCTCCACGGGTGCCGTATCTTCTTCCCGGTTTTTTGCCTCGAATACGCGCCCAACCTCGCGCCCAACCTCACTCACAGCGCACTCTTCGTCACCCGCGCCAGGGCCGCCGAGACCATTTCTCCGATGCGCTCCAGATACAGGGTGCCCATATCGGCGTAAAAACGCTGCGCTTCTTCACTGCCCAGGGCCACCATGCCGATGGTGCCGCCGCCGTTACGTAGCGCGATCAAGGCTTGCGAACGAATGTGCGGTGCCGCCTCGCCAAACCAGGATGCCGTGCCAAAGCCTGCGGTGGAGCCGCAGTAAGGGCGCGACAAGGTTTCGGCAAACACCTGCAGTTCTTCGCTGACGGCAGCGAATTCCGGCAAATCGGAAACCTCGTCCGGCTTGTGCCACAGGCGTAAGGCCAGGTGCGGCACGGAAAAATCATCGCGCAGATGAAAATTGAGCAGGTGGATCACCGCCTGGAAGGTTTCGGCGGCGATCAAACCGACCGCCAGGCGATGCACTTTTTCGGAAATCTGGTCGTTTTCTTCGCCGAAAGCGATCAGCTCGGCGAGCTTACTTTCGCTGGCGCGGTTTTTCTCGCGCAGGGTGAGCATTTGCCGCTCAACCAAAGAAACCGTGCGCCCGCCGTGCGGGTGGGGCAAAAAAATTTGCGCCATCAAATCGGCGTACTGCTCGAAAAAACTGGGGTTATTTTTTAGATAATCGGCAATATCGTCGGGAAACATGCGCTTCTTCCTCTCTGGAAACGGCGTAGAAACGCCACAATTCAACGAAAAAAGAATAGCAGAGACAGGGATTTATCTCAATTTTCTAAAGTGTTTTCTTGAAATTTTACCCCCTCCGGCGCAGGCTCGGCCCCACGGGGACGTTTGTAGCGGTTATAGCCCCACAGGTATTGCGCTGGACACTGGCGAATCAAGGCTTCGACTTCGTGGTTGATCTGCTGCGCGCGCGCCGCAGTGTCGCCGGCAAAAGGCTGGCGCGGCGGCTGAAAATGGATGCGATAACCGCGCCCCTGCGGCAAACGCTCGCCCCAGGTGAGCAAGGAGACCGCCTCCGTCTGCGTCAGACGCGCGGCCAGGGTCATGGTGTAGGCCGGGCGGCCAAAGAAATCGCGCCATATGCCTTCGCCAGTTTTTGGCGCTTGATCGGGCAACATGCCGACCATCTGGCCTTTTTTCAGCGCCTTGATCAAAGCGCGCACGCCAGACAAATCCGCCGGAGCCAGATGCAGTTGCGCGCGTTTGCGCCCGGTCAAAATCAAGGCTTGCGCGCCAGCCGACTTGGGTGGGCGATACAGCACGGTGATATCCCCCAAGGCCGACAGATACTGCGCGGTGATTTCAAAGCAACCCAGGTGCGGCGTCAAAAACAAAACTCCCTGCCCTTCAGCGCGCGCCGCATCGAGATACTCCTGCCCGACCACTTCCACCACCTGCGCATTGGCTTCTTCCAGCGTGCGCAGCCAGATGCGTGAAAGTTCCAGCATCTGCTTGCCCGCCTCTGCCGCTGCGATCGTGCGTAGCGCCGGATCGATCCCCGCCTGCGCCATGTTGTCCTGCAAATGCCGACGGTAAGTCGGCGAGAGCGCGTAAATCAGCCGCCCCAGCACGGATCCCAGACCATGCACGAAGCGCAAGGGCAAAAAAGAAAGCAGGCGAAAAATAAAAACCATGGCGTGAGCGGGGTTGCGTCCAGCAAAAAAATGCCTATTATTACCGAATCGCCGAGTTAATCAGACAACTTGCGGGGCGAAAGCCGAGGCAAATGCCGAAGCATACAAATACCGCTAAAGCGTCTCCCGCTCGTGGTCCGGAGCCGGTTACGCCGGATTCAAGGACCACTGGAGCAAACCCATGAGCGATTATCTCTTCACCTCGGAATCGGTTTCGGAAGGCCACCCGGACAAGGTCGCCGACCAAATTTCTGACGCCATTCTCGATGCCATCCTGGCGCAAGACAAGCATTCGCGCGTCGCTGCCGAAACCCTGTGCAATACCGGCCTGGTCGTGCTCGCCGGTGAAATCACCACCAATGCCAACGTCGATTACATTCAGGTGGCGCGCGACACCATCAAGCAAATCGGCTACGACAACACCGATTACGGCATCGACTACAAGGGCTGCGCCGTGCTGGTCGCCTACGACAAGCAAAGCCCGGACATCGCCCAAGGGGTGAACGCCGCCTACGACGACAATCTCGGCCAGGGCGCGGGCGACCAGGGCTTGATGTTCGGTTATGCCTGCGACGAAACGCCCTCGCTGATGCCGCTGCCGATTTACCTCTCGCACCGCCTGGTCGAGCGTCAGGCCATGCTGCGCAAGGACGGGCGGCTTCCCTGGGCGCGCCCGGACGCCAAATCGCAGGTCACCATCCGCTACGTCGACGGCAAGCCGTTCGCCATCGATACCGTGGTGCTGTCCACCCAGCATGCGCCGGACATCAGTCTGGATGCGCTGCGCGAGCAAACGATCGAGGAAATCATCAAACCGGTCCTGCCCAAGGAACTGATCAAGGGCGACATCAAATATCTGGTGAACCCCACCGGGCGCTTCGTCATCGGCGGCCCGCAGGGCGATTGCGGCCTGACCGGGCGCAAGATCATCGTCGACACCTACGGCGGTTCCGCGCCGCACGGCGGCGGTGCCTTCTCCGGCAAGGATCCGTCCAAGGTCGACCGTTCCGCCGCCTACGCCACCCGCTACGTCGCCAAGAACATCGTCGCCGCCGGCTTGGCCTCGCGCTGCCAGGTGCAGGTATCCTACGCCATCGGCGTCGCCGAGCCGACCTCGATCATGGTTGAAACCTACGGCACCGGCAAGGTCAGCAACGAAACCTTGACTGCGCTGATCCGCAAGCACTTCGATCTGCGCCCGAAAGGCATCGTCAACATGCTCGACCTGTTGCGCCCGATCTACCAGAAAACCGCCGCCTACGGCCATTTTGGCCGCGACGAGCCGGAATTCACCTGGGAAAATATCGATCGTGCAAGCTTGTTAAAAAATGACGCGGGTTTGTAAAAAACAGCATTAATGCTTACAAATAACGATGCCCTATGACAAAATGAGGACATCGTTATATTTATCCCTTCGGGCGGCCGTCATCGCCGCCCGAAGCGTTTTTACAGACCATGCTGAAAAAAATCCCCGTCACCGAAGTCCGCCTGGGCATGCACATCCACGGTTTTTGCGGGGCCTGGATCGACCATCCTTTCTGGCGCAACCGTTTTGTCCTGAAAGACACCAAGGACCTCGGCCTGATCCGCGAAAGCGCCGTACGCGAGGTATGGATCAACCTGCAACTGGGGCTGGACGTCGAGCGCCCGGCGGATGCCGGTGCGGTCGTCTATGAAGTCGTCGCCGAGGTCCCTCTCGAAGCACCCCCGCCGCCGCCAGAAAAAACCAGCTACGCCGACGAAATCAAACGCGCCGGACGCATCGTCGGCAAAGGCAAGGAAGCCGTCATTTCGATGTTTCAGGAAGTGCGCATGGGCAAGGCCATCGAAGCCGAAGCCGCGGCACCGCTGGTCGAAGAAATTTCCAATTCCGTATTGCGTAATCCCGGCGCTTTGATCAGCCTCGCCCGCCTGAAAACGGCAGACGATTACACCTTCATGCACTCGGTGGCCGTGTGCGCGCTGATGATTGCTTTGGCCCGCCAACTCAAGCTCACTGAAGCTGAAGTGCGCGAAGCCGGCATGGCCGGGCTTTTACACGACATGGGCAAGGCCATGATTCCGCCGGAAATCCTCAACAAGCCCGGGCGGCTGACCGACGCTGAATTCGACATCATCAAGGGCCACCCGGCAGAAGGCCATCGCCTGCTCGAAGAAGGCAGCGGGGCAAGCGCAACGGTGAAAGACGTTTGCCTGCATCACCACGAAAAGGTCGACGGCAGCGGTTATCCCAAAGCCCTGAACGGCGACACCATGAGCCTCTTCGCCAAAATGGGGGCGGTCTGCGACGTGTATGACGCAATCACCTCCAACCGCCCCTACAAAGCCGGCTGGGACCCCGCCGAATCGCTGCAGCGCATGGCGAGCTGGAAAGGGCATTTCGACCCCGTCGTGTTCCAAGCCTTTGTCAAAAGCCTGGGAATTTACCCCATCGGCTCGCTGGTTCGCCTGGAGTCCGGCAAACTCGGCGTGGTCATCGAACAAAACGAACAATCCTTGTTAAAACCGCGCATCAAGGTGTTTTACTCGACCAAATCGCGCAATTACATTCCGCCCCTGCTCGTCGATCTGGCGAAAAGCGCCGAAAAAATCGCCGGCCGGGAAGATGCCGAAAAATGGGGGATTACCGACGTCAACCGCTTCTGGGTGGCCGAAACGCAGTAAAGCCGGTTTATAATCCGCCGCTTACCGAGGGGCGCTGCAAGGGGAAATCCCTCAGGCTCGGTGGATAACGGCGCTCACTGTCCAACCCTGCCGGCGGCGGGGCGCACGGTGAGCTTGCTGAATTCACCACACGCGCGCCCGCGCCCGGCCACTGATACAGGAGTGTTACCGTGGCTCAAACCCCCGATTACGTCATCGCCGATCTTTCCCTTGCCGCCTGGGGGCGCAAGGAAATTGCCATTGCCGAAACCGAAATGCCTGGCTTGATGGCGATCCGCGAGGAATACGCCAAAACCCAGCCGCTCAAAGGCGCGCGCATCACCGGCAGCCTGCACATGACCATTCAAACGGCCGTGCTAATCGAAACGCTGACGGCGCTCGGTGCCGAGGTGCGCTGGGCTTCCTGCAATATTTTCTCGACGCAAGACCACGCCGCCGCCGCCATTGCCGCGACCGGCGTGCCGGTGTTTGCGGTGAAAGGCGAATCGCTGGAAGAGTACTGGGATTACAGCCATCGCATTTTCGAGTGGGCCGACGGCGGTTTCTCCAACATGATCCTCGACGACGGCGGCGATGCCACTTTGCTTTTGCACCTCGGCGCCCGCGCCGAAAAGGATTTATCGGTGCTGGACAAACCCGACAGCGAAGAAGCCAGCGTTTTGTTTGCCAGCATCCGCGCCAAGCTGCAAACCGCCCCCAACTGGTATTCGACCCGCCTGGAAAAAATCCAGGGGGTGACCGAAGAAACCACCACCGGCGTGCATCGCCTCTACCAGATGCACGAACGCGGCGAATTGAAATTCCCGGCCATCAACGTCAATGATTCCGTTACCAAATCGAAATTCGACAACCTCTACGGCTGCCGCGAGTCGCTGGTCGATGGCATCAAGCGTGCCACCGACGTCATGGTCGCCGGCAAAATTGCCGTCGTCTGCGGCTATGGCGACGTCGGCAAAGGTTCGGCGCAAGCCCTGCGCGCCCTTTCCGCGCAGGTGTGGATCACCGAGATCGACCCGATCTGCGCCCTGCAAGCGGCGATGGAAGGCTATCGCGTGGTCACCATGGACTACGCCGCCGACAAGGCCGATATTTTCGTCACTGCCACCGGCAATTACCACGTCATCGACCATCAACACCTGGTCAAGATGAAGCACAACGCCATCGTCTGCAACATCGGCCATTTCGATTCCGAAATCAACGTCGCTTCCATCGAGGGCTATCCTTGGGAAGAAATCAAACCGCAGGTCGATCACATCACGCTGCCCTCCGGCAACCGCATCATTCTGCTCGCCAAGGGCCGTCTGGTGAACCTGGGCTGCGCCACCGGCCACCCGTCCTATGTGATGAGCTCCTCCTTCGCCAATCAGACCATTGCGCAAATCGAGCTATTCACCAAAATTGCCGATTATCCGGTGGGCGTCTATACGCTGCCCAAACATCTGGACGAAAAGGTTGCCCGCTTGCAGTTGAAAACGCTGAGCGCAGAACTGACCACGCTCTCGCCAGAGCAGGCAAGCTATATCGGCGTCCCGGTCAACGGTCCCTACAAGACCGATCACTACCGTTACTGAGCCTCGACACCGCCGCGCGCCATGGATTCTTTTCATGCCCGCCAGGGCAGAGCCGTCCCGGGCAAAACGCACACTCCGGCAGCGCAAGAACTGCCGGAGTGCCGCGCTATGCTGCGCGCCGACCTGCTACTCGTGCAGCGCGGCCTGGCCAGCTCGCGCACCCAGGCACAGCGTTTGATCGCAGCCGGCCGCGTCTGCGCCGAGGGCAAAACCGTGAGCAAAGCCGCGCTGGAACTCCCTGTGCTCGCCGCCATAAGTGTCCGCGCCGATGACAGCGACCGTTTCGTTTCGCGCGGCGGCTTGAAACTGGCCGGGGCGCTGGCCCAAACGGGTATTTGCGCTGCCGATAAAATCTGTCTCGATGTCGGCCAGTCCACCGGCGGCTTCACCGATTGCCTGCTGCACGCCGGGGCGGCTGGCGTGGTCGGCGTCGACGTCGGACACGGCCAGTTGCATGAACGCTTGCAAAGCGACCCTCGCGTCACCGCGCTGGAAGGCATCAACTGCCGCAGCCTGAGCGCCTCTGAACTTGGCACTGCCCTGCCTGGTGGCGGTTTCAATCTAATCGTGGGCGACCTGTCCTTCATTTCCATGTCGCTCATCCTGCCGCAACTGCCCGCTTTATTGGCCAAAAACGGCGACCTGCTTCTCCTCATCAAACCGCAATTCGAAGTCGGTCCGCAGCACATCGGCAAAGGCGGCGTCGTGCGCGATCCCACACTGTATCGCGCCCTCGAAACCCGCTTCCGGGAACTGGCCCAAAAACTCGATCTGAGCGTCAAAGCCTGGTTCGAGAGCCCAATTACCGGCGCAGGTGTCGGCAATATCGAAGGTAATCGCGAATTTTTCATCTGGCTCAAACCATGAATACCCCTATCTCCATCGAATTCTTCCCCCCGCAAACGCCCGAAGGCCTGGAAAAACTGCGCAACACGCGCGCTGAACTGGCACAACTCAAGCCGGAGTTTTTCTCGGTCACCTACGGTGCCGGCGGCTCGACCCGCGAGCGTACGTTTGCGGTGATCAAGGAAATTGCCGCCGAAGGCCACGATGCCGCGCCGCACCTCTCCTGCATTGGCTCCACCCGGGAAAATATCCGCGAAATCCTGGCCGAGTTCAAAGCCGCCGGCGTGCGGCGCATCGTCGCCTTGCGCGGCGACCTGCCTTCCGGCATGGCGGAAGCCGGTGAATTCCGTTACGCCAACGAGCTGGTCGAATTCATCCGCGCAGAAACCGGCACGCACTTCAGCCTGGAAGTCGCCGCCTACCCGGAATGGCACCCGCAAGCGCGCACGCCGCAAGACGATTTGCAAAATTTCGCCCGCAAGGTCAAGGCCGGAGCGAATTCGGCGATTACCCAATATTTCTACAACGCTGACGCCTATTTCCACTTCGTCGACGCCAGCCGCGCGCTCGGAGTCGACATCCCCATCGTGCCCGGCATCATGCCGATCGCCGGATTCACCAAACTCGCCCGTTTTTCCGATGCCTGCGGTGCCGACCTGCCGCGCTGGATGCGCAAAAAATTCGAAAGCTACGGCGACGACAGCGATTCGATCCGCGCCTTCGGCCTCGATCTCGTCAGCGAACTGTGCGCCCGCCTGCTCAAGGGCGGCGCTCCGGGGCTGCACTTCTACAGCATGAATCAATCCGTGCTGACCCGTGAGATCTGTCAACGCCTGGGCTTAACCCAGTCCACGGCTTGATCCGGCAAACTTGAAACCGGCTTCGGGCCAAGCATTGCAAAGCCCAGCCCGAAGCGTTCATCGCGCAGCGCAAGGCCGCAGCGCGAACCATTTCAAGACTGGCTGATCAGCACATTTTGTGCCGGCATGGGCGCGGGGAAACCAGCTTCGGCCAGCGCCTCACGGATGATGCGATTGGTGTCGAAATAGACCTGCCAGTAGTGGTCGTTATGGCAATACGGGCGCACCGCCAGGACCGGGCCGACCAGATTGAATTCGAGAATTTCGACATCCACCGCCGGTTCCTGCAAGACATTGGGCAGCGCTGCAATTTTTTCCTTGAGCAGTGCTGCCGCCGCCCGATGATCTGCCGCCCCCGCCAGCTGGCATTTCAGGTCCACCCGGCGAAACGGGTTGTGTGTGTAGTTCTGGATGTTGTCGCCAAAAATCTTGTTGTTGCCGACCACCGTTGCCACGTTATCCATGGTGCTCAAGGTGGTGGCAAACAGGCCGATTTCCGTCACCGTACCAGTCACCCCGGCCACCGTCACAAAATCCCCCACCTTGAACGGGCGCAGGACGATGAGAAAAGCGCCTGCCGCAAAATTCGCCAATAGCCCGGCCCAGGCCGCGCCAATAGCAATGCCCGCACCGGCGATCAAGGCGGCAAAGGTCGTCGTCTGCACGCCGAAATAACCGAGAATGCCAATCACGAGGATGATATTCAAGGTGATGTTGATGATCGAACCGACATAGCGCAACACCGTCGGATCGACCTTTTGCCGCTCCAGCGCGCCGCGCACCATATTCACCGCAATGCCGATCAACCAGCGCCCAACCACCCAGAAAAAAATCGCCGCCAATATCTTGAATCCCACATCAGCGGCGGCGGCCATCAGCCAATCCTGATAACGAGACAAAGTCGTTGCGTCCATAACAGCTGCTCCTTTGATAAGAGCCGGCATTTTATGCAGCCTGTGCCCACGCCTCGCGCGCTGCTACACATCTTCACTCTTTTTAAGAAAAGCCTACATTTCACCGCGCAGGAAAATAGACCGCAGCCCCTCCCGCAAGGTACAATTCCCGCCTTTCCGCCCGTAGCTCAGCTGGATAGAGTACTGCCCTCCGAAGGCAGGGGTCGTGCGTTCGAATCGCGCCGGGCGGGCCAATCTCCATTTTGCGTCGCTTTTACGCCCCTCGCGCGCAATCGTTAACGGCCCGCAGCCTGCTGCATCCGGGCCGTTTTCATTTGTTTTGACCGGGATTTTGTTTTGCCACGCCATGCGCCAGCTTCTGCTCGATCTGCTTCCCGACAATCCACCCAGCTTGTGTAATTTCGTCGCCGGTCACGCCAACGGCGAAACCTTGGCGGCTTTTCGCGCCTGGCTGGAGGCTTCAGCAGAAACCGCTTTTCATCTCTACGGCATGGAAGGCAGCGGTTGCAGCCACCTCTTGCGCGCCAGCGGCTGGATTTATCACGACGCCCGCACCGACAGCGACCTCCAGGCACTCGGCGCGCTCGGCACAGCTTCCCAACCCCTGTGTGCCGCCATCGATCACGTCGAAGCCTTGAGCTTTGCCGGGCAGATTGCCCTCTTCAATTATTTCAATCTCTGCAAGCAGCGCGGCGGCAAGCTGCTCACCGCGGCCCGGCAACCGCCCGCCGCCCTCGATTTACGCGAAGATTTGCGCACGCGTCTCGGCTCCGGTTTGATCTACCGCCTGCATCCCCTCTCCGACAGCGAAAAAATGACCGCCCTCAGCGCGCAGGCGGAAGCGCGCGCGCTGAAACTGCCGACGGAAGCGCTCACTTACCTCATGCAGCACGCACCGCGCGACATGCGCGCCCTGTCTTCGCTCATTGTGGCACTCGACCGCTACACCCTCGAACATCAACGCAGCGTCACTTTGCCGCTGCTGCGCGACCTATTGTTGCAGGAGAAATGCGCATGAATCTGGCACTTTTTGATCTCGACAACACCCTGCTGGCTGGCGATTCCGATTACCAATGGGGGCAATTTCTCATTTCGCGCGGCATCGTCGATGCCCAGCGCCAAACCCGCATGAACGCGCAGTTTTACGAAGATTACAAAGCTGGCACGCTCGACATCCAGGCCTTTCTCGATTTTCAAATGGCGCCGCTGGCCGGGCGCGACCGTAAAGAACTCGCCGCCTGGCACGCCGAATTCATGCAAGAACAGGTGCGCCCGATGATTGCCCCGGGCACGCCCGCGTTACTGGCGCAACACCGCCAAGCCGGTGATTTGTGCGTCATCATCACCGCCACCAATAGCTTCGTGACCGGGCCGATCGCTCGCGAACTCGGCATTGCCCACCTCATCGCCACCATTCCTGCCCTTGATCGCAGCACCGGACGCTTGACCGGCGGCCCCACCGGCACCCCGGCTTTTCAGGACGGCAAAATTGCGCGCCTGGAAGACTGGCTGGAAAGCCAGGCGCTGTGGTGGGACGATTTTGCGCGAACCTATTTTTACAGCGATTCGCGCAACGATTTGCCGCTCCTGCAGCGCGTCAGCGACCCGGTGGCCGTCGACCCGGACGACAGCCTGCGTCAACAGGCACAGAAATTGGGCTGGAAAATCATTAGCCTGCGGTAAAATCGCTCACTTTTTTCGCACTGCGTTCACTCGCCCCCCTTATTTCGTGATCCGCAAGCTCATCTCCCGCGTTTTTCGCGGCAAAAAGAAAAAATCCGCCCCACACGCTGCTGCCGTCATTCCTGTGGCCAGCCACGGCATCACCCGCGACCGCTTGTCCAGCGCCAGCCGACGGACCTGTGAAGCGCTACAGCACGCGGGTTTTGAGGCCTATGTCGTCGGCGGTGCCGTGCGCGATTTATTGCTCGGCGCACAGCCCAAGGATTTCGACGTCGCCACCAATGCCACCCCGGAAGAAGTGCGCCGCTGCATCCGCCGCTCGCGCATCATCGGCCGCCGTTTTCAAATCGTGCACGCCCTGTTCGGGCAAGAAGTGATCGAAGTCACCACCTTTCGCGGCAAACTCGATGCCAATACCAAAAAAGACGAACATGGCCGCGTACTGCACGACAACGTTTTCGGCAGCCAGGCGGAAGATGCGGCGCGCCGCGATTTCACCGCCAACGCGCTGTATTACGACCCAGCCAGCGAAAATGTCATCGACTACCACCACGGCGTCGGCGACCTAAAAGCAAAAACCCTGCGCATGATCGGCGAGCCGCGCGCCCGCTACCGCGAAGACCCTGTGCGCATGTTGCGCGCCGTACGACTGGCGGCAAAGTTGGGCTTGTCGATCGACCCAGAAGCGCGCCGCCCCATCCGCGACATGGCCGGCTTGCTGGAAAACGTCCCGGCGGCGCGCCTGTTCGATGAAATGCTCAAGCTATTGACCTCCGGCCACGCCGTGAAATGCCTCACACAGCTGCGCGACGAAGGTTTGCACCACGGCCTTTTGCCACTCCTCGATGTCATTTTGGAGCAGCCTTTAGGCGAAAAATTCGTTCTGCAGGCGCTCGCCAATACCGATGAACGCGTGCGCCGGGGAAAAAGCGTCTCGCCCAGCTTTCTCTTTGCCACCCTGCTCTGGCACGAAGTGCTGGTGCACTGGGCGCGCATCGAGGCTTCTGGCGAACCGAAAATTCCGGCGCTCTTTCAGGCCATGGACCATGTGCTCGACGTGCAGGGCGAGAAGCTCGCCATTACCCGGCGCATTGCCGGCGACATCAAGGAAATCTGGTCCTTGCAGCCACGTTTCGAGCAGCGCACCGGCAAACGCCCCTATGCGCTGATCGAAAACCCGCGTTTTCGTGCCGGCTACGATTTTCTGCTGCTACGCGCCCAGGCCGGCGAAATTGCACCCGAGCTCGCCACCTGGTGGACGCATTTTCAAGACGCCGACGGCGAAGCCCGCGCGCAAATGCTCCTGCCCGTGTCGGACGACGACAAAAAGCGCCGCCGCCGGCGCAAAAAACCCAAACCTGCCAACCCGGCATGAGCCTCGCCTATATTGCGCTGGGGGCCAATCTCGGCGACCCGGCGGCAACGCTAAATGCTGCTTTTGACGCGCTCGGCAAGCTGCCCGAGAGCCACCTGTTGCGCCGCTCTGCCTTGTACCGCACCGCCCCCATTGGTTTCACCAAGCAGCCCGATTTCATCAATGCCGTGGCGGCCCTGAAGACCGATTTGCCAGCGCAAAACCTGCTCGACCGGCTGCACGACATCGAACAGGATTTTGGCCGCCAGCGCACCCTGCATAACGGCCCGCGCACGCTTGATCTCGATTTACTGCTCTACGACGATTTGCAGATTGCCACGCCGCGCCTGCACCTGCCGCACCCGCGCCTGCATCTGCGCGCCTTCGTGGTGCACCCGCTGTTTGAAATCGCCCCCGAACTCGCCTTGCCGGGACGCGGCCGGCTCGCCGCCTGGCTGCCCGCCGTCGCCACACAAGGCATCACCCGGCAATGAGCGGCCTGCCCGTACTCTGGCAAACGGCGATTTTGCTTGCCCTGTCGAATGTCTTCATGACTTTTGCCTGGTACGCCCACCTGAAAGAACTGAACAGCAAACCCTGGTGGGCGGCGGCACTCGTTTCCTGGGGCATTGCCCTTTTTGAATATCTGTTGCAGGTGCCGGCCAACCGCATCGGCTACACGGCGCTTTCTCTGGCGCAGCTAAAAATCCTGCAGGAAGTCATTACCCTCTCTGTTTTCGTGCCTTTCGTCATTTTCTACATGGGGCAGCCGCTCAAGCTTGACTACCTGTGGGCGGCTCTGTGTATCCTAGGCGCTGTTTATTTCGTCTTCAGGTCATAAATGTCCGCTCAAACCCTTACCCGCCGCCTGACCCAGATCGATCTTGGCAAGCGTTACGCCGCCGGCGAAAAAATCGTCATGTTCACCTGTTATGACGCAAGCTTTGCCCGCCTGTTCGACGGGGCCGGTGTCGAATGCCTGCTCATCGGCGATTCGCTAGGCAACGTCATCCAGGGCCATGACAGCACCTTGCCCGTCAGCCTAGCCGACATCGCTTATCACACGGCAGCCGTCAAACGCGGCTGCGAGCAACCTTTCATCATCGCCGACATGCCTTTTGGCAGTTATCAGGAATCCCCCCAGCATGCCTTTCGCAATGCCGCCACCTTGCTGGCGGCCGGTGCGCAAATGGTCAAGCTCGAAGGCGGCGGCGAGATGGCCGATACGGTGCGTTTTTTGGTCGAGCGCGGCGTGCCGGTCTGCGGCCACCTCGGACTGACGCCGCAATCGGTGCATGCCATGGGCGGCTACAAGGTGCAGGGCAAAGGCGAGGCCGCGGCGCAACGGCTGATGGCCGACGCGCTGCGTTTGCAGGAGGCCGGTGCGACCATGCTGGTGCTGGAAGCGATTCCTGCCGTGCTGGCCGCAGAAGTCACGGCGGCCTTGAAAATCATCACCATCGGCATCGGCGCAGGCAAGGACTGCTCCGGCCAGGTGATGGTGATGCACGATGCTTTCGATATCCCCCCCGGCAAGAAAGCAAAATTCGTCAAGAATTTCATGGCCGGAGCAAGCTCCTTGCACGCAGCCGCCTGCCAAGCCGTCGCGGAAGTCAAAAGCGGCGAGTATCCCGGGCCGGAACATACCTATTCTGCTTGAGGCCTGGCCTGACGATTTGGCCCGCAATCTGAACGCACGCCCCCCTATCTGGCGCACGATTGCGGCACTGCCCGCCACCAATTACAAAAATTTGCAGGAGTTTTCCCATGAAAATTTTTTCCGACATCGCCGCCCTGCGCGCTGAACTTGCCGCCCGCACCGGCCGGGTGTTCGTGCCGACCATGGGCAATTTGCACGCCGGACACATCAGCCTGATGCGCCAGGCGCGGGCGCACGGAGACACCGTCATCGCCTCGATTTTCGTGAATCGCCTGCAATTTGGCCCAAACGAAGATTTCGACCAGTATCCGCGCACCTTCCAGGACGATTGCGACCAATTACGCGCCGCCGGCGTCGATGTTTTGTTTGCCCCCAGCGAGCGCGACCTTTACCCCGAACCGCAAGAGTATTTCGTCGAACCGCCCGCCATTCAAAACCTGCTCGACGGCCAATTCCGCCCAGGGCATTTTCGCGGCGTCGCCACCGTGGTACTCAAGCTGTTCAACTGCGTGCAACCGCAAGTCGCGCTTTTTGGCAAAAAGGATTACCAGCAGTTGATGGTGCTGCGCAACATGACGCGCCAACTGGCGCTGCCCATCGAAATCATCGGCGGTGAAACCGTGCGCGCTGCAGACGGCCTCGCGCTTTCCTCGCGCAATGGCTATTTGAGCGCTGCCGAACGCGCCGAAGCGCCGCGTCTGTATCGCTGCCTGAACACACTGCGCACCGCCTTGCACGCAGGCAACACCGATTTCGCCCAACTCGAGCACAACGCACAGGCCGAACTGGCCGCGCACGGCTGGCAAAGCGATTACATCGCGCTGTGCAGCCAGGCCGATCTCAGCGCCGCCACTGTCGATAACGGCCCCTGGGTGGCGCTCGCCGCCAGCCGTCTGGGCAACACTCGGCTGATCGACAACATTGAGATTTGACGCGGCCTGGCAGGCTGTTTTTCATGCTTGAAATGAGCGGTTGACAGCACGTCGATTGCCGTTACAATGCGCTTCCCCCAACTTTCTGGATGAGTTAACACCATGCAGAGAACTATGTTGAAGTCCAAACTGCACCGCGTGACCACCACGCATGCCGATCTGCATTACGAAGGCTCCTGCGCCATCGACGAAGATCTGCTGGACGCTGCCAACATCAAAGAGTACGAGCAGATCGACATCTGGAACGTCAACAACGGCGAGCGCTTCACCACCTACGCCATTCGCGCCGAGCGCGGTTCGGGTGTGATCTCGGTCAACGGTTCGGCAGCGCGCCGCGCCGCCCCCGGCGACATCCTGATCATCGCCACCTTTGCGACGTACAGCGAAGTCGAACTGGCGCGTTACGAACCCGATCTGATCTACGTCGACTCGCAAAACCGCATTGCCCGCCGCGGCCACAAAATCCCGGTGCAAGCCGCCGCCTGATTCCTCCTGGATCACTGGCACCCTGAGTGCCAAAAACATGGCCCGCCCCTTGGCGGGCTATTATTTTTATGTAAAATCCATTGAATAATATTTAATTTAATGGAGACAACATGGCTGCCATTTTCGCCAAAACTGCCAAAGGCCAAGCTGAAATCACCAGCAAAGCCGGAGGCTTGACGCCGCGCGTGCGCCGCGTGCTGATTTTTATCGACGGCAAACGCAGCGTCGATGACTTACGCGGCTTGGTCAGTGCCGACGACCTGCAAATCACCCTCGGCCACCTGGAAGAAGCCGGTTTTATCGAGCTGATTCAATCGAGTAACGGCAAACGCCCGCCCGACCCGACTCCCACCTCGATCACCGCCTTTCGCCCTCTACCGAACGAAGTCGACCCGGTCCTTTTGCAGCAAGCGCGCAATTTCATGACCAACACCTTGAACGCCTTCATCGGCACACTGGGCGCAAGTTCCCTGCTGCAGCGCATTACCCAGGCACAAACACACGAACATTTGCGCGCCCTGTTCGACGAGTGGTTTCACACCTTGGTCAATTCCCGCGAAGGCCGGCGCGAAGCAGAAGCCTTGCGCGGCAAGCTGCTGCAAGTGATCTGACTCCCCCTTCCCCTATAATCGGCCTTTTCACGAAAAGGAGCGGGCATGTTCGACTGGCGCGATTACGGGAATGGCATTTACGCCTTTGACGCAGGCTATGTGCGGCCAATTCTGGCGGCGATTCATCTCATCGTCGACCATGGCCGGGTTGCCTTTATCGACACCGGCAGCAAGGATTCTTTACCGCATGCCCGTGCCGCCCTGGAAAAACTCGGGCTGACGGCAGATGCCGTGGATTACGTCATCCTCACCCACATCCACCTCGACCATGCCGGCGGCGCCGGCCACCTCATGCGCGAATTCCCCAAGGCGCGTCTCGTCGTGCACCCGCGCGGCGCGCGCCACATGGCAGAGCCGGCGAAACTGGTGGCCGGCGTCACGGCAGTCTATGGCGCAGAATATGTCGCACGCGTCTATGGCGAAATTTTGCCGATTCCGGCCGAACGCATCATCGAAGCCGGCGAAGGCACGCGCATCCGGCTGGCCGAGCGCGAACTCCTCTGCCTGGACACACCGGGGCACGCCCGCCACCACATTTGCATCGTCGATGCGCAGGCCAAAGCGATTTTCACCGGCGACATGTTCGGGCTGTCTTACCGCGAACTCGACGTGGCGGGCCGTCAATTCATCTTTCCGACCACCTCACCCAGCCAGTTCGAGCCGGAAGAAATGCGCCGTTCCATCGAGCGCCTGCTCGAATTCAAACCGGATGCCATGTATCTGACGCACTACAGCCAGGTGCCAGAGGTCGAAAAACAGGCCGCAGAACTCTTGCGCCACCTCGATTTCTCAGTACAACTGGCGCTGCGCCACAAAGACGCCGGCGAACTCCGCCACAGCCGCATCCACGCTGACCTGAGCGCCTACCTGTTGGCTGAAGTGCGCCGCCACGGCTGCACCTTGCCTGACGCAGAAATTCTTCAGCTCTGGGCCACCGACCTCGAATTAAATGCCCAAGGTTTGGGCGTCTGGCTGGACCAGCAGGCTGCCGCTCATTGACCTGCCGCCCATTGATTTCAAAGCCGCCGGCTTACACCCCGGCAATGCGCCGAATGGCCCAGCTGGCGGCGAACATGCCAAACACGGAAGTGACGCAGGCTGCCGAACCAAAACCGGCACAGCTCAAACCTTGCGGCGCGGCATCCAACGCGCAGGACGGCGCGGGTGGCGGGTAACGCAGCGGCTCGGTCGAATACACCGCCGGCACGCCAAATTTTCCCTGCCGGGGAAAAGCGTGCGCGCGGCGCAAACTGGCGCGCACTTTGGCCAATAGCGGGTCTTGCGTGGTCTGGCTCAAATCGGCCAGCGTAATTTGCGTCGGATCGAGCTGCCCGCCGGCCGCCCCCGCCACGACGAGGGGAATTTTTTCCTTCTGGCAATGCGCAATCAAGGCAACCTTCACCCGTGCCTGATCGATCGCATCGATCACCACATCAAACTCAGGGTGCAGCAACTGCGCAAGATTCTCCGGCGTGACAAAATCTTCGATGCACTGCACCGCACAGGCCGGATTGATCGCCGCGATGCGCTCGGCCATGGCGCTGACCTTCGCCTGCCCATACACCTCACCCAGGGCGTGAATCTGTCGGTTGGTATTGGATTCCGCCACCATGTCGAGATCGATCAAGCTCAACCGCCCAACAGCCGTGCGCGCCAAGGCTTCCGCCGCCCAGGAGCCGACGCCGCCCAAGCCGATCACCGCCACATGCGCCGCCTGCAAACGCGCCAGCCCCGGCGCGCCATATAAACGCGCCACACCACCAAAACGGCGCGCAAAATCGAAATTTTCAGACATCAGGTTTCTATGGTCTTACGGATTACCGTATTGAATGGCGCAATCCATTCCGGCGCGAATTGTTTATCGCAGGCATTGATTTCAGCAATGGCGCGCAGCACGGAACGGGTTTTACCCCGGTCACTATGTTTGAGCATAACGGCCTCAAAGGCATCGATAATGGCAAGGATTTTCGCTCCAGGGCAGATGGCTTCGCCGGATAACTGCTGCGGGTAGCCGCGTCCATCGGGCATTTCGTGGTGTTGCAAAACAATTTCTGCGGCCCCCGGCCAGCCCGGCATCCGCTGCAACAGTCCTGCCCCCAAACCCGGGTGCGCTGCCAGCAGTTCCTTGTCGGCGTCCGTCAGGCGGCCCACTTTGAGCCAGGCCGACTCCGGCAAAAACATCATGCCCACATCGTGCAGATAAACGGCCGCCTCCAGCTGCAAGGTATCCACCACGCCCCCGCCCGCCTTGTTGGTTTCCAGGGCCAGACGCAAAATGCGCATGGTGCGCCCCTTGAACAGCGGCGAGCGGTTTTCCAGTTGCAAGGCCAGCGAACGGAAAAAAGCGAGGTCTTCGTTGAGTCGCACATGCCCGCTCGTCGAACGCCCGGCGCTGCTTGCCGTCAAACCGCCGGCACTGGGGTTGAAACCCGTCACCGCCTGAATCAGTTCGGCACAGCGCGCATCGATGGCATCGACCGGCGCTTGGGCCAGATTGCCCAGATACTCGAGCAGCGTGGGCAGGTGCAGGCTGTTTGTCGAGCGCCCGTGCAGCATAGCTTCGGTCGCCAATTCGAGACGGTCGAGCGCGAGCAAAATGGTTTCTGCAAGCAGATCGGAAAAGGGAATTTCACCGTCGCGAAAACGCGACATCAAGGATTCGACCGGGTGCGCAATGGCCACACCCAGCTCGAATTTGCACAGGGCAGCGTCGCCCTTGATGTTGTGCATGGCGCGAAACAGGTCCGCCGTCAGCTCCCGCTGCGCTCCGCCCTGGCGCAGGCGCGCCACATCGCGCTCGATCGCCGGGCTGCGGTCGTACAAGGCGTCGGCAAACTCCTGTAACGCCTCCAGGTCGAGCCCGACCTTGCTCATGTTTTCCTGCATAATCGGCTCTCCCGCTCGTTGTACCCAGAATGCCCACAGTGTAACAAAGCGCCGCCCGCCCAGAGACAGCAAAGCAGCTGCCCCCCTGATTTTTCGAGGATGCACAAAATTTTTACTTCCGTTACCTTTGATCTCGATGGCACCTTGGTCGATAGTCTGCCCGACTTGACCAGCGCGTGCCAAGCGATGCTGCACGAGCTGGCACTGCCCACGCGCAGCTCGGTCGAAATTGCGCAGTTTGTCGGGCAAGGCATGGCCGTGCTAGTGGAGCGCTGCCTGACTTTTTCTGCCCCACCCGCTGCCGAGCAACTGACGCACGCCATTACGGTTTTTCGCCGGCATTACGCGCACACCAACGGCCAGCATAGCCGCATCTACCCCGGCGTCAGCGCCGCGCTGCGCGCCTGGAGTGCACTGGGTACGCCGCTGGCCATCGTCACCAACAAACCCGAAGCGTTCACCCATCAACTGCTGGAAAAACTCGATCTAGCCCGATTTTTCCCGGTCGTGGTGGGCGGCGACACGACGGCGCAGCGCAAACCCCACCCCGCACCGCTCATCCATGCCTGCGCCGCCATGGGGCAGCCGCTCTCCGGCAATCTGCACATCGGCGACTCGCGCCACGACATCGCCGCCGCACGTAACGCCGGCTGCGCGGTGTATTGCGTGCCTTACGGCTACCACGGCAGCACCCCTCTGCGCAGCGATGAGTGCGACGCACTGGTGGACGACATTGCTGCCGCCCTGACAATGGCCCAACGCTCCAAAGCCTGACGGCAAATTCAAGTTACGGGTAGGCGGCTTCCCGCGCTGCGGCGCGGGCGTGCTTGGCGCGCCTGGCTAAACTTCAGGCCGGGCTGGCCGCGCAGTCAAAACGCGGGGCGGGAGGCGCAAGGACGGCCGCCATTTCAGCGATGTCCTCGCCATGAAGCGCGCCATAGCGGGCGGCGAGCAGTGCCGCCTCACGCTGTGCGCAGTAAGTACCCGCTACCGCCCCAATCACGATCAAAGCCGGTGACTGCAAGCCTGCCGCGGCCACTTTTTCGGCTAAGGAAGAAATCGGTGCGGCGACACTGCGCTGCTCGCGTGTCGTCGCCGATTGCACGACCAGACCCGGCGTATCGGCGGGCAGACCGTGCGCAATCAACTGGCTGCACACTTTCGGCAAGGCCGCCAAACCCATGTACACCACCAGTGTTTGCCGTTCGCGGGCGAGCACGTCCCAATCCAGGTCGAGCGAGCCGTCTTTCAAATGCCCGGTGGTCAGCACCAGGCTGCACGCGTACGAGCGGTGCGTCATCGGCACGCCGGTATAAGCCCCGACCGCCGAGGCGGTCGTCACGCCGGGAACGATTTCAAAAGGAATGCCCGCCGCTTCCAGCGCCGCCATTTCTTCACCGCCCCGACCAAAAATAAAGGGATCGCCGCCTTTCAGGCGCACCACATGCAAACCTTGGCGCGCCAGCTCCACCAAGAGTTCATTGATCCGCTCCTGCGGCAAGGCGTGCCGCCCAGCCTCCTTGCCCGCGTACACCGTGCGCGCCGAGGGCGAAATCAAGGCGACCACCTCATGCCCGACCAGATTGTCGTACACCACCGCTTGCGCTTCCTTGATCAAGCGGTAGGCCCGCAATGTGAGCAACTCCGGATCCCCCGAGCCTGCGCCCACCAGACTGACTTTACCGTACATGACGTTTCCCCTTTTTTCCGTTGATCTGCTGCCTGTGCCGCCCGCGTTCAGTGGCTGGTGCCTTCCGAGCGGGTGATTTTGTTGTGTAAATTGTACTTGCCGACCGGCTTGTCCATCGGGATGCGCTTCACTTCCTTCAGGCTTTGTGCGTCGAACACAATCAAGGCACCGCCGGCGGCCTTGCGCTCCCACAAACTGGCCAAGACATAGCGGCCATCGCGGGTGAATTCGACGTGAGCAAGGGTTTTGCCTGGCACCGGGCGCAGTTGCGCGACGATCTCCAGCTTCTCTTTGTCGATGACCTGCAAGGTATCGCGGTGCTCGCGGTGCATCATCGAATCAGTCCAGGCGTAGCGGCTCTTTTCGTGGCTGCGCATGAAAAACCCCGGCCCCAGGGTGGGGATGCTTTTCACCAGCTGCCAGTTGTCGGTATCGATGATGCTCACCAAGCCCTCATTCAGATTGGGGGTGGCCATCACTGTTTTACCCTGCCAGGCCCAGGTAATGCCCGAGCCCAGATGCGGCATGCCCGGCAGCTGCAATTCCGCCACTTTTTTGCGCGCATCGAGATTGATGACCTGCCCGCGCCCGCCTTCGCGTGAGGCTCCCATCAAATCGTTGTAGTCCTGGGTGAAGAAGAAATCATCGAGATAATCTTCCGTCTTGGTGCGCTGCGGATTGAGAAAACCGGCAATGAAAGCGCCTTCCTTGTACTGAAAATCATGAATCCAGCCGGCCGGGATGTCCGGATGTTTAGGGTTGTAGGAAATCTCCCAGACTTCATTGACGTCTTTCAAAGCGGCCACGAAGCTCTGGCGCGGGGCGGCATCATAAACCGCCGAAACCCGCGAGCTCTTTTTCCCGTCCTTGTCTTGCACCGGCAGCACGCGCAGGGGTTTCAAATCGCTATCGAGAATGACCAGGCTGTGCGGCAGGTAATTGGCAATCGCCACAAACTTGCCGTCGGCAGAAACCGCCGCATTGCGCGTGTTGATGCCGGCGCGCACTTCGGCCACCGGCGTTAGATTCCAGATGTCGTACTTGGTCACCCAACCATCGCGCGAGGCGAAATAAACAAAGCGCCCGTCCGGTGAAAACTTCGGCCCGCCGTGCAGGGCAAAACGCGACGGAAAGCGGTGGATGGGTTCGAGCTTGTCGCCATCGAGCACCGAGACATGGTGGTCGCCACTTTCCACGACGATGAACAGATTCATCGGGTCGGCGCTGAAAGAAGGTCGATGCGGTAATTTTTTCTCATCGGCGTGCACGATGTGCGAGGCCAGAATATCCGCTGCGTCCCAGCGCGGGCTGACCGCCGGCGGGGTGTAGATATAGGCCTGCAAGGCATCGATTTCAGCCGCGTTCAACTTACCGGCAAATGCTTCCATCTGCGTTGCCGGGCGGCCTTCGGCGATAACCTTGCTCGCCTCGCCCTTACGCAAGCGCCCAAGATTTTCCGGCAACAAGGCCGGCCCCATACCGCCCAAACGCTCGACACCGTGACAGCTGGCGCAGTGTTGCTGATAGAGCGCTTCGGTCGCCGCCTTGGGTACGGCCGGGGCTTGGGCCAAGGCCGGGCCTGCAAGCAGGGCATAGAAGGCAAGGAAAGTGGTCGTCGATTTACGCATGGTCAGGCCGCGATTTCTTCATCAGTCAGATAGCAACCGGGGTCTTCCGCCCACAGATTGCCGGTGAGTTGTTGGGCGCGCACGCGCGTGTTGCCGTTGCAGATCGCAAGATGCGCGCAGCTTTTGCAGCGTCCTTCGACCGGGCGCGGACGCTGTTTGAGGCCAGCCATGAGCGGATCGGAAATATCCGCCCAAATCTCGCCAAAGGCTTTTTCGCGCACATTGGCCAGCGGGTAATGCCACCACATGGTGTCCGGATGCACCACGCCCAGATTATCGATATTGGCCACATTCTGACCGGAGGCATTGCCGCCCCACTGGGCAAGTTTCCCGGCGATGTGCGCGGCTTTTTCCGGGAACCGTTGGCGTACCCAATGCAGAAAAAATGGCCCATCGGCGTCGTTGTTGCCGGTGGTGAATTCCTTGTGTATGCCGCGCTGACGATAATCGAGGCAGGTATCGAAGAGCAGTTCCATGGCCTGACGCGTCAGTTTGTACTGCGCATCCTCGGCGCGGTTTTTGTTGCCACGCCCGGCGTAATTCAGGTGTGAAAAATAAAAACGGTCGATTTTTTCTTCTTCCACCAAGGCCAGCAAACCGGGCAGATCATCGGCGTTATCGCGCGTCATGGTGTAGCGCACGCCGATTTTCAGATTGCGGTCGCGGCACAGGCGAATGGCGTGCAGGGAAGCGTCGAACGCGCCCTGCTGCTGGCGGAAACGGTCGTGCGTCGCGCCCAGGCCATCGAGCGAAATACCGACATAATCAAAATCACAGGCGGCAATGTCGGCGATGTTGTGTTCGTCGATCAAGGTACCATTGGAGGAGAGCGCAACATAAAACCCCATGGCCTTGGCGCGTTTAGCAATGGCGTAGATATCCGGATGCAGGAGCGGCTCGCCGCCAGACAAAATCAACACCGGCACGCGGGCGGCTTTCAAATCGTCTTGCACGCGGTAGATTTCCTCGGTGCTCAGTTCGCCCGGAAAATGCGTGTTGGTGGACACCGAATAGCAATGGCGGCAGGTCAGATTGCAGCGGCGCAAAAGGTTCCAGATCACCACTGGCCCAGGCGGCGCACGATGCGGGCCGACCGGCGTGGGGGTATCCAGTTCGGCAATGAAATGACTGATACGAAACATGCCTACTCCATTCAGGCGGTGAGCCGCAAGCCGGTTTTTTTCAGAATCCGGGTGGAAAACAAAATATCGCTGGCGCGACAGGCCTCCCCGAGTACGGCGCGTAAAACCTCGACCTGGGCTAGAACTTCTTCACGGCTGCCACCGTGCACCATGGCAAACAGGTTATACGGCCAGCCGGGCAGATGGCGCGGGCGGCGGTAGCAGTGGGTGACGCCGGGGATCTGGCCGATCTGCTCACCCAGGGCGTCGACCTTGGCATCATCGACATCCCACACGCTCATGCCGTTGGCGGTATAACCAATGGCGTAATGGTTGGGCACCACGCCGATGCGGCGAATCACACCGCGCGCCAGTAAATCTTCGAGCCCGGCCAGCACCGCTTTTTCATCACAACCCAAGCTGCGCGCCAACTCGGCATAAGGTTCGGGCACGAGCGGCAAACCCTGTTGCGTGGCCAAAATCAAACGGCGGGCAAAATCATCCATGGCTGCCTCCCCGGCTGGCCAGTTTCATCTCCACGAAATACTCCTTTTCCTTCGGGAAGGCATGCACGCTAAGGCCGGTATCGGCCTCGATCCGGGCAATGGCGGCGGCGATACCGGCGGGGGTTTCCGTCGCCAGCACGAACCACATATTGAAGCGATGCTCACGACGATAGTTGTGCGCCACCTGTGGCAAGGCATTGACTGCCGCGAGCACGCGCTCCCAATCCGCTTCCGGCACTTCCAGCGCCGCCAGCACAAAGGCTCCGCCAGCGCGCTCGACCTGAAACATCGGCCCAAAACGGGTCAGCACGCCGCGTTGCAGCAAGCTTTTGATACGCTCGATCAGCGCCGCTTCCGGCATCTCCAAACGCGCCGCCGCCGCCGCATAGGGGCGCGAAACGAGCGGAAAACCGCCTTGCAGATGATCGATGATGCGCCGTTCGAGCGGATCGAGCGCCTGCGGTTCAGACATAGCGCGCTCCAGTCTGTTTGAAACAGCGTTGCGAAAAGAGCACGGCGTGCGCCGTATCCCCCAGGGCATGGCGTTCGCGCAGATGCGCAATCGTGGCTTCGACCTTGCTGCGGCATTGCCCGTGGATCATGCAAAACAAGTTGTACGGCCAATTGGGCAAATGGCGCGGGCGGCGGTAGCACAGGGTGACCGCATCTTCTTCGGCCAAGGCGGCAGCAATGCGATCGACGGCCTGGTCGGGAATGTCATGCACCAACATGGCGTTGGCGGCAAAACCCAACTCGCGGTGGCGCACCACCACGCCCCAGCGGCTGATCGCCCCGGCCTGCAGCCAGTTTTCCAGCTGCTGCACGAAGACGCTTTGCGTCACGCCGACATCCTCAGCCATGCTTCGATAGGGCTCAGAAAGTAGCGGAATGCCTTCCTGCACGCGCGCCAGTATGGCTTTTTGTTCGCTCGACAAGGACTGCGGCGCGGCCGGCAAATTGTTATGGCGGCGCACCGCCCCACCTTGCAGTGGAAAGCCCAGATCGATGTGGTAAGCCTTTTCCATGGGCAGCGACAAGGTCGGCAAAGCGCTTTGCGCCTCGATCTGGCGCAAACTGCGCGCCAAAGCGGGGGCGTCGCCGGCCGTCAGCACGAACCACAAATTGAATTCGTGCTCGCGCTGGTAATTGTGATTGACCCCGGGAAAGGTGTTCACCAAAAGGGCCACTTCCTGCAAACGCTCTACCGGCACCGCCATGGCCACCAGCGTAGAGACACCGAAACACCCCGGGCGCAGCACGGCACCAATGCGCGAAACACGCCCGTCGTCTTGCAAGCTTTGCAAGGTTTCGATCACCGCCGCTTCGCTTTGCCCGAGCTGCTGCGCCAAAACGGCGTAGGGTTTCGGGCAGAGCGGGAAGTCGCGCTGGAAATCGTTGAGCAGACGAAAAGTAAAATCCTGAGTCATTTAGAAGCCGATACGGTGGGCGCGGCTCGTGAAGAAAATCCCCGAGGGCGCATCGGCCTTAATTTCCCCGATCTGAGTAAGGTTTTCCGTGCTGTAAATCAAAATTTTGTGATCATCGCGCGCCGACAGCCAGACGTGCTCGCCGCGCGGCGTAAATTCCATGTGCAGGATGCCCTTGCCCGGCTCCAGTTGGCTCACCACCTTGCCCTGCAGGGTATCGATGACGTCGATCTTGCTGTAATCCGGAAAAGAGAAATTCACCCAGATCTGCCGCCCGTCCGGACGCGCCATGACGAACACCGGCTGACCGCGCACCGGAATGCGCCCGACTTCCTGCCAGGTGCTGGCATCCACCACCAACACTTCATGACGGCCGACCGCCGGCAGGTAAACCTTGCCTTGCGCCATGGTCCAGCCGCGCAAATGCGGCATTTTATAGACCGGCAAGCGCTGTTCGCCCCGCCCGTAGTTTTGCAAAATTTTCCGCGCGCCCTTCTCGGTCTGCCACAGATCGAGCAAGCCGATGCCATCTTCACCGAACAAGCCCGCCATGAAATAACGCCCATCCGGCGTCACCAGACCGTCGTAAGGGTTCTTGCCGGCGGGAAAACGCTGGGTGGTCGGTGCCCGCGGATTACTGAAATCGGTCACCCAGATTTCGCCGGCCTCGAACAAGGCATAGGCAAACTTGTTGCCGGCGGTATCGGCCAGGCCGACCACCTTGGAAAATTGGCCCGGAGCGTATTCAGCCGGAACTTCGGAAAGCAGCTCCAGGGTTTCGGCATCGAAGGCCTTGATGCCGCCCGGCGTGTAGTTTTGCGCGACGACGATACGTCCATCCTGCGAGATCGAACCGCCAATGGCATTGCCGCTTTGCACCACGCGCTTGACGAGGCGCGCTTCCAGCATATCGATTTTGCTCATCGCCCCGTCCCGGCCAAAAACATAGGCGTAACGGCCATCGCGCGAATACACGGCGGAAGCGTGCGACAAATCGCCCAGGCCGCCAATGCGGGCGTAAGGCTGGCGGTTCGTGGTGTTGGCCAGGGTCACATGGCCGCTGGCGCGCTCGATGATCAGCGCCAGATCACCGGTGGCACGCGGTGCGCCAGAATTTGCACTGGCCGCCCCCGGCGGCGGCGTATGGGCGCAAGCGCCGAGAAAAGCCGCCAAGAACAAAATAAACAGGCTACGCATGAAAACACCTCTCTGGGGAAAAAAGCGCGGCAAAACGCCTTTCCAATGTGTATTTGATCTGCTTCTTTCTGCGAAGAAGGCAGCTCCGGCAAGCGCCGGGCGCACTACGCGCCGGCGCAGTCTACTCGGGAAAACCCGCCAGCAAACGCTCGATAATCCAGGCCGCTTCGTTTTCGTTCAAAAACCTCTGCCAGGGCGGCATCGGCGTCCCCGGGCGGCCGTGGTACACGGTCGCCGCGAGCCCTTCGCTGGATTTGTCTTGCAAATCTGCCGGCAAGAGCGCGGGGCCGAGGCCACCTTGCAGACTCATGCCATGACAGGAACCGCACTCCTGGCGCACCATGTGCACCAGTTGCTTCTGCCGTTCGAGGCTCGGCACGGCGGCGGCTTCGCTTGCCTCCGCCGTGGCCTGAAACAGCATCAACAAGGCACCGGCCAGCGCCAGCGCGGATTGCACCCGCCAGCGCCAGAGTGCTTTGCGGCGCAATGCCGCCTTAGAACTTCTTGGCCTTGACATCGCCCTCGGCTCCCAAACCGATCGTATGACCGAAGGAAACATGGTGGAAACGACCACCGGCATGGTCGGCATGGACCGCGATACCGAAGTGCACCGCCTGGCTGGCCGGCAGCTTGCGGCTGAAGGTCACCGTCCAGGTGTCGCCGTTCTTCTTGCCTTCCGCCTTCACTCCGGCCTGGCCGCCGTCCATGCGGCGCTGGTCGGTGACACTACCGTCGACCACCTTGCCGGAACTCGTCCACTGCATCAGCTCATAGGCTCCGGCGCTGGTGTACTTGGTTTTATCCTTGCCTTCCGGCATGGTTTTGGCGTCCTGGTGGCAGGTCGCCCAGCAACCGACCTGTTCAGCCATCGGCACTTCGGCGCTGGGGAAGAGCACGGTGGCCTTCACCGCATTTTCCTTGTCCGACTTGTCGACACCGCCTTCTGGTGCCTTGAAACTCATCCGCACATAGAGCTGGCCGGCATCGTAGGCCGCCTGCACGCTGACCGGGAAGCTCTTCACCTTGGGAGCGCCCTTGGGATCGAGCTCGCTGGCGATGCGCTCGAGATCGACGTTGATCTCACCATTCTCGACGTGGCAACCGGCGCAGCTCTCGCCTCGGCTCAGGCCCCGGCTGCCGCCGTGCTTGCCCTTGCTCTCGATCCACTCCCAGGGCGTTGCGCCGGGATGGAAAACATGCACCGTCGTCGCCTGCACCGAAGCCCAGTCCGGCGCAGCCAGCGCCAGCGGAGACAGGGCCAAGCCACCCATCAGGAGGGCGGCACCATGCACTGCATATTTCATTCTTCACCTCTCACAGAATAAACCCCACGCACAAGAGATTACGGGGGCTTGCGCCCCCGTATCCTTGCGTCACATCAAAGGCACGAAATAGGCTTAGTAGATGTCGTGCTGGGTGTTGTAGACGTTGAACTTGCCGGTCGGGGTGATCATCTTCGGATCGGTGATCACTTTCTTGACCTTCAGCGTAGCATCGTCATACACCACGACAGCGGAACGGTCGGTTTTGCCGCCCCACAGCGAGATCCACACTTCCTTGCCATCCTTCGAGTATTCCGGATGCACAGCGCGCTTGACGGCCTTGGTCGGGGGCAGACCGGAGTCTTTCGCCACGTTCAGAATGGCCTTCGGCTTGGACAGATCGGCCATATCCCACACCGCAACCGATTCCGCCAGATCCTTGTCCGGGTTCTGCGGTGCATCAGCCCAGAAGTGCTTGGAAACCGGGTGCGTCTTGACGAACAGGTTGCCCGGCACGTGCTTGATTTCCTGCACGACCTTCCAGTTATGCTCCTTGTACTGGGCGAACTTCGGATCATCAGACGGCGTCGAGATCAAGGTCACGACGTCAGCGCCCAAGTGGCCGGTGGCCCAGACCGGACCAAACTTCGGATGCACGAAGTTGGCACCGCGACCCGGGTGCGGAATCTTGGCGACATCAACCAGGGCAGCGAGCTTGCCTTCCTTGGTGTCGACCGCAGCGATCTTGTTGGAGGCGTTAGCGGCCACCAGGAAGTAGCGCTTGGAAGCATCCCAGCCGCCGTCATGCAGGAACTTGGCGGAAGCGATGGTGGTGGTCTTCAGGTTTTCGATGTCGGAGTAATCGACCAGCAGGATCTGACCGGTTTCCTTGATGTTCACCACCCATTCCGGCTTGATGAAGGAAGCAACGATGGACGCCACGCGCGGCTCCGGATGGTACTCACCATCCACCGTCATGCCACGGGTCGACACGACCTTGCGCGGCTTGAGCGTATCGCCATCCATGATGACGTACTGGGGCGGCCAGTAGGAACCGGCAATGGCGTATTTGTCTTCAAAGCCCTTGAACTTGGAGGTATCCACCGAGCGGGCATCAAAACCGATCTTCACTTCCGCGACGACAGCCGGTTTTTCCATCCACAGGTCGATCAGGCTCAGGCGACCGTCACGGCCGATCACGTACACATAGCGGCCGGAGGCCGACAGGCGCGAGATATGCACGGCGTAGCCGGTTTTGACGATGGAGCGGATTTCCTTGGTGTCGCCGTCGATCAAGGCCACTTCGCCGGTGTCACGCAGGGTGACGGAGAAGACGTTCTCGAGGTTGATCTTGTTCATCTGCTTGGTCGGACGCTTGTCGACCGGCACGATCACCTTCCAGGAATCCATCGTTTCCTTGAGGCTGTATTCCGGCGGAACGTCCGGCACGTTCTGGATGTAACGCGACATCAGGTTGATTTCCTGCTTGGTCATGATGTCGTCGAAGTTCACCATGCCGCCATCGGTACCGAAGGCGATGATTTTTTCCAGACGATTCTGGCCCAGCTTCAGCGTACCGCCCTCGGTCACCTTGCCGTCCTTGTCTTTCTTCGTCCAGTGCGGTTCCAGGTTCTTACCCGTGGCACCTTTACGCAGCACGCCGTGGCAGCCGGCGCAACGTTCAAAGTAAATCTTTTTGGCCTGCTCTTTTTCAGCATCGGTCATGGCCGGTGCTGCGGATTGAGCAAAAGCCGAGCTCATGGCACCTGCCATGACGGTCAGTGCGAGTACCCCTAACGACTTCATCTTCATGTCTACTCTCCTATTGATGGAAAATTATTGCGACCGAACCCCCGGAGCAATGAGAGCAAGTTTCCCGGGAGGCGCGCAGCCTGTCTTTGATGATTCCTAAATCACACCACCCGAACTAGGGCTTTTTCGGAATTCTCCGAGGGGTTTCTGGGAAATTTTGACAAACATCAAACTTGTTCGGGGTTGCCCCATTCGGCCCCAAACCCTTGTTGCGGTAAACGTGCATCCTTGATCCGCATCATGGATTCGCGGCCTAGCGAATCCGAGAATTCTGGCACCGTCACAAAGGAGGGCACCATGAGCGGTATTTTTACTAAATCGATGGCACGGAACATCTTCTACGGGGGAACGGTGTTCTTTTTCCTATTATTTCTGGCACTCACATTTGATTCGCACCAGGAATTCCCGAAACGCGACAATAACGCCAAGCTGACGCCGCAAGCGATTGCCGGCAAGTCT